>CAKTVG010000026.1 GCA_934622035.1 uncultured Oscillospiraceae bacterium | reverse complement strand
TGGGCGAGGTCGCCCATGACGCCGTTGATGTCCTCGGCCATTCCTTCTGCAGCTTTGACCGCTTCATCACCGTTATCTTCAATGGAGCCGGACAATCCTTGTTTTCCTCTGCAAATTTCGGAATGCCGCAGGCAATGGTGCCGAGAACGGGGACTCGGATTGCTGCAGCCTTCGTTTTCGTAGAGGTCATCGTGCGGTAACCGGAGTAGTCAAGAATGCCATCTTCACACAGCTGAGCGATGTAGCGCTGCACCGTGGCCTTTGACGATCCGACCCCCATCTGCTACTTCCTGCATAGTGGGCGAGATACCGGTGCTGTCTGTGTAGTCATTCACGAACTTCTCGATAGCCGCCATCAGGGTCTTATCTTTGCTTCTCATGCGAAATTCCCCCTAAATGAAACCTGTGTCTCATTTACAACTAAATTATACTCACGACGGTAGAATGCGTCAAGGAGTTTGAGACAAAATTCCCGGTTTGCAGCTTTGAAGTAATGATTTCGTTACACGCCTTTGTGAAAAGAAATCCCTCGCACCTGTGGGGTACGAGGGCCTTTTAGGTTCTTGCTGGCATTAGCTAAACCATCGGGTTTGTGGCTGTCTGAGCAGCGGTGTGCTGCTCTGAGTCGCACTTATCCATAATCACGCCTCAGCTTGATCTTCCAAGGAAACGCCATAAATGCTGATGGTCTGTTCTGATCCTTTATCGGCGATGTTTTTTCCCATCGCAGCTTCGATCACCTTCATTATGGATTTGGCGCGTGCAATGAAGTACCCGTCAAAATCATCAGTGATAAAGGGGTCGTAATCCACAAGGTGGGATTCAACGCGTGATCTCCATGCTGCTTCGTCGATCTCTGCCTTACGCATAACACGCTTGCTGTACACGCTCGGCGCTTCACCGCCGATCTGCCGGTTCGATTCAGGCAGGAGCGGAGTTTTGTTTACGATGGAATTCCACTTTTCCTTTTTATAGCCCATCTTGACGCAGTAGGCCTCTGGGAAAATGTGGTGGATGTCCGGCGCTTCGTCCATGCTCTTAACGATGTCGATCGTGGTGCCCTGTACGAAATCGTGGCAGCGGCCTCTGTATACGAGCGCCATGATGCCCTTATACGCTGCGCTGTTTCGCGTTTGTAGCGAGATCAAGCGGGTTGCAGAGAAGTATGCTGCGTTGATGGTTCGATTCTGGCTTTCGTTGCCACGGATCGCGGCGACCACGTCTTCCATATCATTGGCATAGCGCGTTTCATTCGCGCCGCCGTACATCTCTCCCATGATACCGCACCAGAACCACCGGCTCAAAATGTTCTGCGTCTGCGGCTGATTGAATGCGGATCTTCCGATCTCCGCGCAGATAGCAGCCAGTGGGATAAGTTGTGTGGTATAAGGCAGGTTGCGCATTCTGAAAACGTACTGGCTGAACAAGAATTTACGTGCCATTTTGTAGCCTTCAAGCAGCGCGGCTTTGTTTGCCTGATAATCCTCAAAAGCAAGTGACAGGACGTCCTTCTTTTTGCAGGTCGTCATCGTCTCCGCGTGGTAGGTGGTGAAGAGCGTGACCGCCGTCAGGAACGCCGTTTCATCCACGCCGTACATAACGTCCGTGTTCAGCGGTTCGTTCTTGCCCCAGATGACATCTCGGCAGGCCTCCCAATCCTTGCGAAGGTCAAATTCGTAAGTGGCGAAGGTCGCTGTAACGAGCTCGAATACTGTCAGCGGAACGCCGCCGGTATTGACGTTTTCAAACACCTTGCAGACGGCCTCTCTGGGTGTCTCTCTGCCGAGCGTGATTACGGGCAGCTTATATCCGGTGATCGTGTCGAGCACGTCTGCGCGGAAGCGCTTATACTTTTCCATGAACTCTCTGCTGTAGCCATGGTATTCTTTATACCCATCAGCCCAGTCTTCGCGTATACTGCTGTCGAATACGATGTTCAGCGGGAACATTTCGTGCTCGTACTCCAGCTCTCTGGTGGACAGATCAAGAATGACGTCCCTGTCAAAATTCGTTTTTATCTTTCGGTCTGCCGGAACGGAAAACACGGCATCCTCGCGGTCTTCGCCGTCATCGAGGCACTTATTGATATCGAGGTAATAGTACCGTTTGATGTTTTTGCCCTTTTCCGTTGTCGTATTAACCGGATCTTTGCAGCACGTGGCGCAGAACATGGAGGTGAGGCGCTGCTGGCCGTCGAGCACGAGATAATCGGGCACGACACCGTGTACGGTAACACCCTCGATCGTTCTGTATTTGAACTTCACGTTCTCATTTCCGTATGTCAGGCGCATGATAGCACCCATCGGATAGCCCTGCGACAGACTAGCCAGTATGCCGATAATGCGGTTATCGTCCCAAGTCCAGCTACGTTGAAATTCCGGGAGCTGCGCTTTTCCGGATGCAACGTCACGCATCAGCTCGCTCAAATCCGTATCCAACGACTTCGGTGCAATGTTGATTGCCATGGCTTCCTCCTATATCATGACTGCAGAGCTGCCAGCCCCCGCTGAAGGCGTTTTATCTGCTCCTGCGCCTGACCGTATTCTGTGAATGCCGAGACGATTTCATCGTCATAGCTACTTTCTCCGCTACATCAAGAATTGTAGCTGTTGGCCACTCGGCATCTTGGAGAAGATGTTCATACAGAGCGATTGCCTGCTGAAGTAAATTCTCGTTTATCACGGTGTTCTCTTCAATTTTATCGTCCAATGCAGAGAGCACAGAGGCAATTCGATGTTGTTCCTCAATTTTTTCGGGAACGGATACTTCGACTCCTCGCATCGTACTGCCTGAAACCTCTTTAAAAGTCGTACCACTGCCGAGATTTTCGATTTTTTCCTTGTTGTACTTCAACAAGTAATACAGAAACATATAATCTGTATTTTCATTGGGAACAACGCTCTTAAATCCTTGATTGGTACAAACCTCTCGTTCGGCAATAGCGATATAAGCCGATGGGGGCTCTTGATGAAAACAGTACTGTATGCGCAGGCATAAGCTGGGTGGAGCAACTTTTCTGTCCCTGCTCCGTGATATTTCTTTCGCCGCGAGAGATAAAGCGACCAGAAAAGCCCGCTAAATCCTTTGGAGTGATCCATAAAACTGTACCGCCGTCATAGTTCTCCTCTTTTTTCGTTGAAGGTGTCGCACCGCCCACAACCGTTCCTAAATCGCTTATGGTACAAGTTTTCCAAACTCAGCGTCCTGACATTACTGGAAATGCCCATCTCATTCAGCCGTCTGCAGAGCTCGACGCGGGAGATGGGATGTGCTTCATCCGTCTCTTTACGCAGTGGTTCATAAAGCTTCAGCAACTTAATCTTTTGCATATTGGCAGCCATGCTGTGCCTCCTCTTTGAAATGGGTACAATAATACTGATTAAGTATAACACAAACTTCCGATTTTTCAAGGCTTCCGCGTAATTATATCATTACCTGAACTGGATTTTTCGCAAACATCAGGTTCAAGTCCTATCTCCTAAACACATTTAGTAGTTGCTTGCAAAGCAAAGAAATTCTATGTGTACACCGGCGTTTTCGACCTGTTTCTGCCGCTGAAAGCAAAAAATCGGGCTCCGTAACAGCCGATCGCCGCTCCAAAGCCCGTTTTTCTATGATTTGCTCTGTATTTTGCCCTGAAAGCAAGAAAAAACCTCTCTTGTCTTGGTAGACAAAAGAGGTTTCTTTTATGGTCCGAGTGACTGGATTCGAACCAGCGGCCTCTTGAACCCCATTCAAGCGCGATACCAAACTTCGCCACACCCGGATTTCATTTTGCTCAACTATATTATCACAGCTTTTCTTGTTTTGCAAGCCCTTTTTTCGTTTTTTGTAAAAAAGCTGCCGCGCCTGCCGGGCGCGGCAGCAAAGAGAAAAAACAGGGGAGGGGGCGCGCGGGCCGCTATGGCTTCGGAATATCACGCAGCGGGTTATTCCGAATGGCGGCGCGGCGGGATTCCTCGTGCAGCTGGCGGATGACCTGCGCGATTTTTTCGTTGACGCGCTCCACCTCGGACAGCAGCTCTGAGGCAGACATGCGCAGAACGCCGCTGCGCAGTGCCGAAAGCTGGATCAGACCGTCGGAGGTTGCAACGCGGACGGCATAATTCTTGCCGATTTTTCCCGTCAGCGCCTCGATGTACTGGTCGGCCGTCTCGCCCTCGGCCGTGTAGACCACGCGCAGATTGCGTTCTTTTGCGCGGGAGCCGGTGCCGCTCTTGACGCGATAGCTGTCGAACACGACCACGAGCTCGCAGGGGTGGTAGCCGCAGTAGTTGCTCAGCAGATCCAGAAGGCGTTCGCGCGCGCCGGTCAGATCCGTCTGCGCCTGCTCACGCAGGCCGTCCCAGGCAAAAATGATGTTGTAGCCATCAACGATCAGGTACTCCTGCTTGCGCGGCGGCAGAGAGATTTCCTCGCTTTTTGCCGCCGGGATGGGGCGATAGAGCGTGGTTTTCTGCGGGCCGAACTCCCGTTCGATGATTTTTTGCAGCTCCTTTTCATCCAGATCGAGGTTGCGCGGGCGCAGCTTCGGCTGGACAACCTCCACCGGCTCGCGTGCCTTCAGGACGCTCTCCAAGTGCATGTATTCCGGCACCTTGTCCCAGGCGACGGAGAAGCCCGCCCCGTGGGCACAGAAAACGGAGTCCGGTGTGTTTTCCAGATCGGCACGCGGGTCGTAGCTTGCCGCCGCAATGACCTCCGGCGCGTTGTGGCAGGGGGCGTAGCCCTCGACGATGCAGCCGAGGCGGCCCTTGCCGCGGGTATAGGCTGCGACCTGCGAGGCGTAGCCCTGCATTTCCGAGACCGGGGCGCTGCCGGTCAGGCACATGCCGTCCGGCGCTTCCACCGGGGAGGAAAATGTGCCGGACATGGCGCGGACGTCGTTGATCGCACGGCCAAGCTGCTCGGGCGGAACCGTCAGCGTGAAACGGTAATACGGCTCGAGCAGAACGCTCTGTGCCTGCATCAGTCCCTGCCGGACGGCGCGGTAGGTCGCCTGCCGGAAATCGCCGCCCTCGGTGTGCTTCAAGTGGGCGCGTCCCGCGGCCAGTGTGAGCTTCATATCCGTGATCGGCGCACCGGTCAGGACACCGCGGTGCGTCTTTTCCTTCAAATGCGTCAGAATCAGGCGCTGCCAGTTGCGGTCCAGGACGTCCTCGCTGCATATGCTGGAGAAGATCAGACCACTGCCGCGCGGCAGCGGTTCAAGGAGTAAATGCACCTCGGCATAGTGCCGCAGCGGCTCAAAATGACCGACGCCCTCGACCGGCGCGGCAATGGTCTCGCGGTAGGAAATGCGGCCGGAGTCGATCGTGACCTCCCAGCCGAAGCGCTCGGCGATCAGGCTGCGCACGATTTCCAGCTGCACCTCGCCCATAAGCTGGAGCTGCACCTCGCGGAGCTGCTCGTTCCATGCAATGTGAAGCTGCGGTTCCTCCTCTTCGAGCTGGCACAGCTTGCCCAGAGCCGTGCGCACGTCGCACTCCGGCGGCAGATTGAGCCGGTAGGTCATGACCGGCGTCAGAAGCGGCCGCAGCCGCTCCGGCTCTGCACCAAGCACATCGCCTGCGCACAGTCCGCTCAGGCCGAGCACGGCACAGACCTCGCCCGCCGGAATTTCCTCCGCCGCTTGGAAGCTCGCGCCGGAATATTGCCGCAGCTGCGTGACCTTCTCCTCCAGCGGCTCGCCGCCGCGGGGCGTATAGCGCAGCGTGGCGCGCACGCGAAGGCTTCCGCCCGTCACCTTGAGCCAGGTCAGGCGGTTTCCCTGCGTGTCGCGCGAGATTTTATAGACTCTGGCAGCAAATTCGGGTGGGTACTGCGGGCAGCGCGTGAAGCGCCGCAGGCCGTCCAGGAATTCCGTGACGCCCTGCATGCGCAGCGCCGAGCCAAAATAGCAGGGGAACAGTGCCTGCTGCTGCACGAGCTGCGCGATCGTGGCGTCGGCGACGGTTCCGTTTTCAAGGTATTCGGACAGAATTGCTTCATCGCACAGTGCGATGGCCTCCAGGTCGTCCGGCGCCAGACAGCGGTCGCTCAACAGCCGCGCCGCCTGCTGCAAAAGCGCCGTGCGGTCCGCGCCGGGGAGATCCATCTTGTTGAAAAAGAGAAAGGTCGGAATGCCATAACGACGCAGCAGCCGCCAGAGCGTCTGTGTGTGCGCCTGCACGCCGTCCGTTCCGCTGATGACCAGAATGGCGTAATCCAGCACCTGCATCGCCCGTTCAGCCTCCGGAGAAAAATCCACATGGCCGGGCGTGTCGAGCAGCGTGACGGCGGCCTGCCCCAACGGGAAACGCGCCTGCTTGGAGAAAATGGTGATGCCGCGGACGCGTTCCAGCGAAAAATGGTCGAGAAAGGCGTCGCCGTGGTCAACGCGGCCGAGCTTTCTGAGCTGGCCGCCGCTGTAGAGCAGCGCCTCGGAGAGCGTGGTTTTTCCGGCATCGACCTGAGCAAAGATTCCGGCGACAAGGTGCTGAAAATTCATGGTTTTCCTCCCGAATGCTTGCAAAAAAGGCAGAGGTGGGATATACTGAAGAAAAAACGAAAGGGAGCTGTAAATATGTTTCAGTTAAGGCCCTACTTTGCGCCGGACTTTACCGCCCAGAAATTCCAAGCCGCGCCCGAGGCGCGCTGCCTTCCTGCGCCCATGGACGGCGTCGCCCCGGAGGGCTACCACGCCATGAGCATCTTCCCGGAGTATTTCAAGCTGGAGGGCGCCTGGCGTCTGGCCAAGGAGAGCCGCATGGACTGCATCGCGGTCTATGAGGGCGGGCGGATCGTCGTGCGCGAGTTCCGTCTGCTGAAGAAGGGCGACCTTGTCGTCGTCGGTCGGACGGAGGATGGCTCCCAGGGCATTTATGTCCATGCAAACGGCTTCCGCGAGGAATCTGCCGAGAAGGAGACGTTCGCCTTCCGCCAGAATCGTTCCCGTGAAACGGCCTTCTCCCGCGATTACGACGAAATTTACGATCTGCTGCGCTATGAGCGCGATCATGGCAAGATCGTCTGGGTCATGGGCCCGGCCTTCGCCTTTGACCATGACGCACGCGCGGCAATGTCCAAGCTGATCGCAAACGGCTATGTGCATGCCATTCTTGCGGGCAACGCCCTGGCCACGCACGATCTTGAGGGCGCCTATCTGCACACAGCGCTCGGGCAGGATATCTACACCCAGCGCTCCGTGCCGAACGGACACTATCACCACCTCGACACGATCAACCGCGTGCGCTACCACGGCAGCATCCGCGCCTTCATCGAAAACGAGCACATCGACAACGGCATTATCTACAGCTGTGAAAAATACGGCGTGCCCTATGTCCTCGGCGGCTCCATCCGCGACGACGGGCCGCTGCCGCCGGTCTACGGTGATGTCTACGCTGCGCAGGATGCGATGCGCAATGAGATCCGCGGCGCAACGACGGTTATCAGCATGGCGACCATGCTGCACACCATCGCCACGGGCAACATGACGCCCTCTTACCGCGTGCTGCCGGACGGCACCGTGCGGCAGGTGTACTTCTACTGCGTGGACGTTTCGGAATTTGTGGTCAACAAGCTGGCCGACCGCGGCAGCCTGTCTGCCCGCGGCATTGTCACGAATGTGCAGGATTTCGTCGTCAACCTGCAAAAGGGACTCGGACTGTAAATAAGCGAACGCCGGGGCGGACCGACAGCCGCTCCGGCGATTTGTTTACTCTTTTTTCTTTGGCTTGCGCTCCAGCTTGGTGGCTGCGAGCTGGCCGACCATGCCCTTGAGCGTATCGACCAGGCTGCCGGAGGCGCTCTCCTGCGGCACGCGCAGCAGCTGTACCTCTCCGCCGCTGACGGCGAGGAAGGACAGGGGAGTCATGCTGACCTTTGCGCCTGCGCCGGCCATCAGAGCGTCGCTTTTCTGCTTGGCGGGCAGGTCTGAGCCGCCGCCGGCAAAGCCGCAGGAAACGCTGGAGACCGGGATCACCGTTACGTCTCCGATGACGATTGGCTCTCCCGCTACGGACTGCTGCCCGGCGATGGCCAGCGCCTTGTCGGCGGTAAATTCCAAAACCTTCAGAATATTTTCATTCATTGCCCTTTCCTCCCTGTTTCTCCTTGGCCAGCATGCGTTTCGTGTTTTCACGGATCACATGCAGCAGCGCGCGCAGCACCGGCCAGAGGCGAATGTTGTATTGTGCAAAAAATTCCACCGTCGTGTGCGGGGAATCGAAATCACAGCGGATATCCACATTCCGCCGCCGGAAGCGGAGTCCGGCGTCGAGCATTCCTATCAGAGGATACACCGCCGCGCAGATCAGACCATAGCCGTAGGCGGCATCCGCGGCGTCTGCCTCGCCCGCAACGATGCGCAGGTCGAACCGGTGGAACACGCCACGCCGCAGCAGCCACCAGACCCGATCCAGCAGGAGCTTTACGACGCTGCCCAGCTCTGTCAGGGTGGTGCTGACGCCCTTGGTGTCAATGGCGTGCTTTGCATTCGCAACGCTGCCGACGTCGCGCAGACCCAGAAACGTGAAAATCTGCTGCACCAGCTCGTCGTTTGGCTCATCGCTGGCGCGGAAGGTCAAAAAGAGATATTTGGCGTAAATGTCCAGCGTTCCGTCCGGCGTCCAGCGCAGGAAAATCCGCAGCCGGAGCGACAGCAGCAGCGCGATCAGCGCAAAAATGCCGAGAACGATCCAAAGCGCGATCATTGCACCGCCTCCTTTTTCTCGGGAAGCTCCGATTAAATCGGCAAAAGATTCGCCGCTCGGCCGCAGACGATTTATTCAAAGTTTCCCTAAGTACATTATAATACAAAACGACGGATTTTACAATCACCGCGGCGAAATATTCAAAAAGGGGCGCTGAACCGGAAACGGTTCAGCGCCCCTTGAAATACGATTATACCATATGGCAGCTGGCGCAGTTCTCGCAATCGGGGAACTTCGTGTGGTCATACTCGATGCCGTTGCGGTCGTAGTAATCCTTGACCGCCGACTTGACCGCCTCCTCTGCAAGGACGGAGCAGTGCAGCTTGTGCGCGGGCAGTCCGCCCAGTGCGTCAACGACCTGCTTGTTCGTGACCGCAAGCGCCTCTTCGATCGTCTTGCCCTTGATCATCTCCGTGGCGATGGAGCTGGAGGCGATGGCGCTGCCGCAGCCAAAGGTCTCAAACTTTACGTCTTCAATGACGTTGTCCTTGATTTTCAGGTACATCTTCATGATGTCGCCGCACTTGGCGTTGCCGACCTCGCCGACACCGTCAGCATTTTCAATGCTGCCCACATTGCGCGGGTGCATGAAGTGATCCATTACCGTTTCCGTATACAAAGCCATGTTCGATTCCTCCTTACAGAATGAATTGCTTTTTGCCGCTGACCAAGTCCTTCCACATGGGGGACATGTTGCGCAGATACTCCACGATCTGCGGCGTTTCGGCCAGAATATGATCGATTTCCGCCTCCGTGTTCCACTCGCTCAGGCTCAAACGGAGCGAGCCGTGCGCGACCTCGTGCGGCCGCCCGATGGCCAGCAGCACATGGCTGGGATCCAGCGAGCCGGAGGTGCAGGCGCTGCCGGAGGAGGCGCAGATGCCCTTTGCATCCAGCAGAAGCAGCAGGCTCTCGCCCTCGATGCCCTCGAAGCAGAAGCTGACGTTGCCGGGCAGGCGGTGCACCGGGTCGCCGTTGAGGGCGCCGTGCGGAATCTGCGACAGACCGGCGATCAGCTTGTTCCGCAGCGCGGAGACCTTTTTTGCATTTTCGTCCATGTGATCCACGGCCTCGCGCAGCGCGGCGGCCATGCCCATGATGGCGGGGATGTTCTCCGTACCGGCGCGCTTGCCGCGCTCCTGTGCGCCGCCCTCGATCAGGCTGGTAAGCGCGACGCCCTTTCTCGCGTACAGAACGCCGATGCCCTTGGGGCCGTGGAATTTGTGGCCAGAGAGGGAGAGCATGTCGATGCTTTGTGCCTGCACGTCAATGGGAAGATGCCCGGCTGCCTGGACGGCGTCCGTGTGGAACAGCACGCCGCGCTCGCGGCAGACCGCGCCGATCTCCGCAATGGGCAGCACGGAGCCGATCTCGTTGTTGGCGTACATGATCGTCACAAGGCAGGTATCCTCGCGGATGGCGTCGGCTACCTGCTGCGCCGTGACGGTCCCGATGGGGCCGACCGGCAGAAGCTCAATCTCAAAGCCCTCTTTTTCCAGCTTTTTCAGCGTGTGCAGCACGGCATGGTGCTCAAACGCCGTGGAGATGATGTGCTTTTTGCCCTTCCGCTCGCCAATGCGGGCGGCGGAGAGAATCGCCTGATTGTCGGCCTCGCTGCCGCCGGAGGTGAAGTAGATCTCGCGGGGCGTGGCGTTCAGGCATTCGGCAATCGTTTCCCTTGCGCTTTGCAGCGCCTCGGCGGCACGCTGGCCGACGGAATGGAGACTGGAAGGATTGCCGTAAATTTCGTCAAGATAGGGCAGCATGGCCTCGATGGCGGTCCGGCTCATCTTGGTCGTCGCCGCATTATCTGCATAGACCTGCATATCGATTCCTTCTTTCTATAAACATATTTCTTTTCTGGGTTTATTGTACCTCAATTTACCTACTTTGTCAATAGGTTTTTTATTTCACCAGCTCTTCGAGCGTGACGCTGTCGAGGTAGCCGTTGATCAGACCGTCCAGCTTTTCCCACATGGGGAGCGTCTGGCAGCAGTTGGCGCGCGGGCAGGCGTTTTCTCCCGTTTCCAGGCAGGAAACCGGTGCGAGAGAGCCCTCCGTCAGGCGCAGGATCTCTCCGACGGAATAGTCCTTCAGCGGGCGGCTCAGCCGGTAGCCGCCGCCCTTGCCGCGCATACCCTCGACCAGACCGGCCTTGACCAGAACGGAGACGATGCTCTCCAGATATTTTTCGGAAATGTCCTGCCGCTTCGCAATGGCGGGCAGGGAAAGATAGCTCCCCTTTTCCTCCTGCGCCAGCTCCAGCATGATCCGCAGGGCATAGCGCCCCTTTGTTGAAACAAGCATAGCTCTGCCTCCTGTTTTGCTTATAAACATAGTATAGCACTTGGTTTTAGAAAATGCAAGCAAAAAACCGGGACTGCCGTGCAGCCCCGGTCAGCATTATTTTATCAGCATCATCAGCGTACCCGCGACGATCAGCACCAGGCCAATGGCGGCCTTTTTCGACAGCCGCTCCTTGAACACCAGCGCCGAGAAGCCGATGGAAACGAGAATGCTCAGCTTGTCGATGGGAACCACCACGCTGGCAAGACCGTCCTGAAGCGCCTTGTAATAGCACAGCCACGAGCCGCCGGTGGCGAGACCGGACAGACAGATGAAGGCCAGCTCCTTTTTGGGGATGCACTTGAGCGTGTGCTGCTTGCCCTTGATGAGAACGATCAGCCACGCCATGACCAGCACCACGCCGGTACGGATGGCTGTGCCGAGGTTGGATTCCACGCCCTCGATGCCGATTTTGCCGAGAATCGAGGTCAGACTGGCAAAGACCGCCGAGAGGATGGCGTAGATCAGCCAGCTGACCTTGCTCTTTTTCTCTCCGGTGACGGTTTTTTTCTCGATCATCAGGAAGGTGCCTACTGCAATAAGCACGACGGCCGCACCCTTGAGCCAAGTGATTTTCTCGTTCAGGAAAATCAGCGCCAGCAGAATGGTCAGAACGGTTGAGGATTTGTCAATCGGGACGACCTTGTTTACGTCGCCGAGCTGCAAGGCGCGGAAGTAGCACAGCCAGGAGGCGCCGGTGGCAAGACCGGACAGGATCAGGAAAATCCAGGTCTTTGCGCTGAGCGTTGTGATTGTCGGCGCCGAGCCGACGATCCAGACCATCAGCCAAGAGAACAGCAGCACCACGATGGTGCGAATTGCCGTCGCCGCGTCGGAATCCGTTTTCTTAATGCCGCATTTTGCCAGGATTGCCGTCAAACCGGCAAACAGTGCCGAGCCAAATGCAAAGAGTACCCACATACATGTCGCCTTTCTTTCTTGTGTACGGGAAGTGCCGCCTCCCTAACTCTTTTCTTACACGCAGAAGCAGCGTGTTGGTTGGGCCCTTTTAATTGTCGCGACGGAAAAATTTCTGCATTCCCGCTGGAATTTTTGCGCCCGATACGCTATAATCATCTCACATTCTGCCGAAGGAGTCAAGAGATGGAAGCATTTTTTACCGGCTATTGCCGCGCCTGCGATACGGCGCGCACGGTCCTTGCAGACAACGACGAGGGCGAGGCGGACTGCGATTTTCCCGGCTGCGCCCATGCGGGAGCCTGCCCGATCGCCGCACAGCTGCGGGAGTTTTTCGGAGAAGCGACAACTGTCCGCGAAACCGCAACACAAAACGTGGAAAACCGGAAAAAATAGAAATTTTTTTCGGCAAAACCATCAAAAAATGTTGACTAATTTCGTGGATTCTGCTATAATTCTTTTTTGCGTGAGCATACAATTCGAGCAAAATCGGAGGTGTAAATCCCGTGCTCGCGGAATTGAAAACTTCCCCCAGAGTCGTCGGCGCGAAACAGATCCGAAAGCTGCTGCCGACCGGACGGGTCAAAAAGGTCTATGTTGCGCAGAACGCCGATCCCATGCTGACGGATCCCATCACGGCGCTGTGCGAGCAATACGAGATTGAGGTCGAGCTGGTCGAGACGATGCGCCTTCTGGGCGAGGCCTGCGAGATTGCCGTTGAGGCTGCGGCCGCCGCGCTCGTATAAATATGTATCCTGCGGAATATTTTACAATATTTCGGGATAATATAAAAGCTGGAAAACAGCAAATTTTGAAGAAAGGAGAACCACATGCCTACTTTTAATCAGTTGGTCAGAAAGGGCAGAGAACAGGCTACCTACAAGTCCACCGCTCCTGCACTGCAAAAAGGTCTCAACACTCTGAAGAACCGTGCTACCGATTTTTCTTCTCCCCAGAAGAGAGGCGTCTGCACCGCAGTCAGAACCACGACCCCGAAGAAGCCGAACTCCGCTCTGCGTAAGATCGCCCGTGTCCGTCTGACGAATGGCTACGAGGTTTCCGCCTACATCCCCGGTGTCGGCCACAACCTGCAGGAGCACTCCGTCGTTCTGATCCGCGGCGGCCGTGTCAAGGACCTCCCCGGCGTTCGCTACCACATCATCCGCGGTACGCTCGACACCCAGGGCGTGCAGGGACGTATGCAGTCTCGCTCCAAGTACGGTCAGAAGCGCCCGAAGGCCAAGAAGAAGTAATCCCGCATTCCAACGCCTTATTGCAAGGCACCGCCTTGCCATGCGTTTTTTATATAATATATGTATTATGTGGGAAACTCTTGGCAGGCACCAACGGTAGGACAGGCCTACCGAAGTACCTATGAAATCATTCTTATGAAGGAGGGAAGCAAAGTGCCCAGAAGAGGTAATGTTCCCAAGAGAGAGGTCCTTCCGGATCCTATCTACAAATCCACTCTGGTGACCAAGCTTGTCAACAGCGTCATGCTCGACGGCAAGAAGGGCGTTGCCCAGAGAGTCGTTTACGAAGCTTTTGAGATCGTCGAGAAGAAGACCGGCAAGAACGGTCTGGACGCGTTCCAGCAGGCGATGGAAAACATCATGCCGTCCCTGGAAATCAAGTCCCGTCGTGTCGGCGGCGCCACCTATCAGGTTCCTCTGGAGGTTCGCCCCGAACGCCGTCAGACCCTCGGCCTGCGTTGGCTGACGACCTATTCCCGCAAGCGCAGCGAAAAGACGATGAAAGAGCGCCTCGCAGGCGAGATCATCGACGCTTGCAACAACACCGGCGCTTCTGTGAAGAAGCGTGAAGACACCCACAAGATGGCAGAAGCAAACAAGGCATTCTCCCATTTCCGTTGGTAACAAAGGAGTTACTCAATGCCGAGACAATACTCACTTGAGAATACAAGAAACATCGGTATTATGGCGCATATCGACGCCGGCAAGACCACCACGACAGAGCGTATCCTGTTCTACACCGGGCGCACCTATAAGCTCGGCGAAACGCACGAGGGTACCGCGACCATGGACTGGATGGAGCAGGAGCAGGAGCGCGGTATTACGATCACGTCTGCTGCAACGACCTGCTTCTGGCGTCACTGCCGGATCAATATCATCGACACTCCGGGTCACGTCGACTTCACCGTTGAGGTCGAGCGTTCCCTGCGTGTGCTCGACGGCGCCGTGACCGTGCTGTGCGCGAAGGGCGGCGTGGAGCCCCAGACGGAGACCGTCTGGCGCCAGGCCGACAAGTACAACGTGCCGCGCATGGTGTATGTGAACAAGATGGATATCATGGGCGCGAATTTCTTCAATGTTCTCAAAATGATGCATGAACGGCTGAAGTGTAACGCAGTCCCCATCCAGCTGCCGATTGGCGCCGAGGCGGATTTCAAGGGCGTGATTGACCTCATCAAGATGAAGGCCAACGTCTTCTACGATGAGCTTGGCAAGGACGTCCGCGAGGAAGAGATTCCCGAGGAGCTTGCCGATCTCGCACAGGAATACCGCGAAAAGCTGCTTGAATCCGTCTCCGATGAGGACGACGAGATCATGGAGCTGTATCTCTCCGGCGAGGACGTTCCCGCCGAGAAGATTCGCGCCGCCATCCGCAAGGCAACCATCGGCGTTCGCATGATCCCCGTTACCTGCGGCACCTCTTACAAAAACAAGGGCGTGCAGGAGCTGCTCGATGCCATCGTGGACTATATGCCCTCTCCGCTTGACAAGAAGGGCATCCATGGCATCGATCCTCACACCGAAGAAGAAACCTTCCGTCCGGCCGATGACGAAGCGCCTTTCTCCGCGCTTGCGTTCAAAATTGCGACGGATCCCTTCGTCGGCAAGCTTTGCTTCTTCCGCGTCTACTCCGGCACCGTGGCCAAGGGAACCACCGTTCTCAACTCCACGAAGAAGACCCGCGAGCGCCTCGGAAGAATCCTGCAAATGCATGCCAACCACCGCGAAGACCTCGATATGGTCTATTCCGGTGACATCGCCGCAGTTGTCGGCGTGAAAAACACCACCACGGGCGACACGCTGTGCGACGAAAAGCACCCCATCGTGCTTGAGTCCATGCAGTTCCCCGAGCCGGTCATCCGCGTTGCCATCGAGCCGAAGACCAAGGCGGGCCAAGAAAAAATGGGCATTGCCCTGATGAAGCTCGCCGAGGAGGATCCGACCTTCAAGACCTACACCGATCAGGAGACCGGTCAGACGATCATCGCCGGTATGGGCGAGCTCCATCTGGAGATCATCGTTGACCGCCTGCTCCGGGAGTTCAAGGTCGAGGCAAACATCGGCGCGCCGCAGGTCGCCTACAAGGAGACCATCCGCAGCACGGCGAACGTGGAAACCAAGTATGCCCGCCAGTCCGGCGGCAAGGGCCAGTATGGCCACGTCAAGATCAAGGTGGAACCCAATGAGTCCGGCAAGGGCTACGAGTTCATCAACGAGGTCGTTGGCGGCGCCATCCCCAAGGAATACATTCCCGCGGTTGATATGGGCATCCAGGGCGCCATGACCGCCGGCGTGCTTGCCGGCTTCCCGGTCGTGGACGTCAAGGTCACGCTCTATGACGGCTCCTATCACGAGGTCGACTCTTCCGAGCTCGCCTTCAAGATTGCTGGCTCCATGGCCTTCAAGGAGGCCTGCCGCAAGGCGCAGCCGGTCATTCTCGAGCCGATCATGAAGGTCAGCGTCATCGTCCCGGAGGAATACACCGGCGACGTGATCGGCGACCTCTCCTCCCGCCGCGGCAGCATCCTCGGCATGGAACCCAGAAACGGCTCCACGCAGATCGATGCGAACGTACCGCTTTCTCAGATGTTTGGTTATGCGACCGATTTGAGAAGCCGTACCCAGGGCAGAGGCCAGTATTCCATGGAGCCCAGCCATTACACCGAGCTGCCGAAGCAGATTCAGCAGGAAATCGTTGAAAAACGAAGCTCTCTGTGAAAAAAAGCTTGCCATTATTCACTTTTTAGTGTATAGTGTATGTAAGCACAATTCGTGAACAATTTACCATTCATAAATCAAACAGGAGGATTTTTTCAATGGCAAAGCAGAAATTTGAAAGAACCAAGCCGCATGTCAACATCGGCACCATTGGCCACATCGACCATGGCAAGACCACGCTGACTGCTGCGATCACCAAGTACCTGTCCTTCTTCGGCGACGCTGCCTTCACCGATTACGCAAGCATCGATAAGGCCCCCGAAGAGAAGGCTCGTGGTATCACAATCAACACCGCTCACGTCGAATACGAGACCAACGACCGCATCGGCCATGATTACAAGACCGGTGAGGACGGCGTCCAGATCCATGGCCGTCACTATGCTCACGTTGACTGCCCGGGCCACGCCGACTATATCAAGAACATGATCACCGGCGCTGCGCAGATGGACGGCGCGATCCTCGTTATCGCTGCTTCCGACGGCCCCATGGCTCAGACCAAGGAGCACCTGCTGCTGGCTCGCCAGGTTAACGTTCCTTCCGTTCTCGTTTTCCTGAACAAGGTTGACCAGGTTGACGACGAAGAGCTCCTCGAGCTCGTCGAGATGGAAGTCCGCGAGACTCTGGACTTCTACGGCTTCCCCGGAGACGACACCCCCATCGTCCGTGGCTCCGCTCTGAACGCTCTGGTTTCCGACTCCACCGATCCCAAGGCTCCTGAGTATGCTTGCATCGAGAACCTCATGCAGGCTGTTGACACCTGGATCCCGACTCCCGACCGCAAGGCCGATCAGCCGTTCCTGATGCCTGTCGAAGACGTCTTCACCATCTCCGGCCGCGGCACCGTCGCTACCGGCCGTGTCGAGCGTGGCCAGATCAGGAAGAATGAAGCTGTCGAAATCGTCGGCCTCATGGAAGAGAAGAAGTCCACCGTCGTTACCGACATCGAAATGTTCCACAAGCTGCTCGACTTCGCAGAAGCTGGCGACAACATCGGCGCTCTGCTCCGCGGCGTTGACAAGAAGAGCATCGAGCGTGGTCAGGTTCTGTCCAAGCCCGGCTCCATTCATCCGCACACCAAGTTCAAGGGTCAGGTTTACGTCCTGAAGAAGGAAGAAGGCGGCCGTCATACCCCGTTCTTCAACAACTATCGCCCGCAGTTCTATTTCCGTACCACGGACGTTACCGGCATCATCTCCCTGCCCGAGGGCGTTGAGATGTGCATGCCCGGCGACAACATCGACATGGACGTCGAGCTGATCACCCCGATCGCTATCGAGAAGGGCCTCCGCTTTGCTATCCGTGAAGGTGGCCGTACCGTCGGTTCCGGCGTTGTCATCGAGATCAACGAGTAATTTCTAAAACGACTGCCGCAGCAATTGCTGCGGCAGTTTTTGTATTTTTCCGGAAGTATAAACGCTCTGAGGAAATCACTTGGAGATTTCCTCAGAGCGCATTTCATTAATAAGCAAACCCAAGGCAGAAATCATTCAGCGGCACCAGAGCGCGCAGCGTATCGCGAACCTGGGTGCCCAGTTCCGGAGAAAACAGCAGATCGTCCACGGGGCGCTCCACAATGACGTACAGATTTTTCAGACTGAAGTAGGGCGCAAGCCGCGCGTCCGGGCAGGGCTTCGGACGGGCGTAGGACTTGCCGGAAATTTGCAGTCCTGTGCTGCGTTCCAGCTCCTGCGCAATGCGCAGGAAATCCTCCGTGCGGTCGCTCAGCTGCTCACGATAGCGGTTCATCGCCTCGGCCTTTGGCCCCCAGAGCAGGAAGCCGTAGCTGTAGCCCTCGGAGGTCAGCTCGAAAAACAGGCCGGGATGCTCCAGCCAACTGCCACCGTCGCGCCGCCAGCACATCCAAAGGCTTTCCTTATAGGGAACCGGCGGGTGCATACGCATGTCGCGGTAAATCCTGGAAAGATGCATTTTCACGCCGTCTTCCTGCGGCAGTGCGTCAGACAAATCCTGGCACAGCGCCTTCATCGGCTCATAGAGCGCGGTCTGGTATTGCTGCTTATGCTTCTGAAACCATTCGCGGTTGTTGTTAAAGCGAATGCCCCAAAGAAAATCGATCGCCTCGGGCGAAAAACCTGTGAACATGGAATCCTTCTTTCGTATGCGTTCTCCGCCTAGTTTACCACGCAGATAGAAAAAAGTAAATCAAAAAATGTGTCGAAAGTACGGCGCGGCGCATACGATGGGAACGGGCATAGAGCGCTATGCCGGAAAGGAGGGAATTCCTTGGCACGATATGTGCTGAAATACGGCGGAACCTCCGTGGCGGATGCAAAGCGTCTGTACGCCGCCGCGCGCACCATGGCGGCCCTGCGCCGCGAGGGGCACGAGGTCGTCGCTGTTCTCTCGGCGCAGGGCGGCGCGACGGATGCGCTGCTTGCACGCGCGAGGGAAATCGACCCCGACTGCGGCGGGCGGGAGTTGGATCAGCTCCTGGCAACGGGGGAGATCTGCTCGGTGAGCCTGTGCGCCATGGCCCTGCAGCGGCTGGGCATGCCCGCCGTGAGCCTGTGCGGCTGGCAGGCGGGACTGGAAACGGAGGATCGGTACGGCAGTGCGCGTGTCCTGCGCCTGGAGGGCGACCGCATTGAAAGGTCGCTTGCGGCAGGAAGCATTGTCCTTGTGGCGGGCTTCCAGGGCATCGACAGCCGCAATGACGTCACTACCCTCGGCCGCGGCGGCTCGGACACCACTGCCGTCGCGCTTGCCGCCTTCCTGCATGCGGACTGCTGCCGCATCTACACCGACGTGGACGGCGTTTACAACCGCGACCCGCGCCGGTACCCTGACGCGGTGAAATATGACGTGATCAGCTACGACGACATGCTGACCCTTGCACGCGGCGGGGCGCAGGTGCTGCATGACCGCTGCGTGGAGCTGGCGCGGCGCTATCGGGTCACGATCGAGGTCCGTTCCGCCTTCGGCAGCGGAGCAGGAACGCTGGTGGGTGAAAAAGAGAATTGTGGCACAATGAATCGCTAAAAATGTATTGACTTCCCGGCAAAAGAGTGATATTCTAAACACATAATCAAATAAGCTGCATCGTGTTCCACGTGAAGACTGCCTTCGGGCAGACGCTGGAATCAGGAAATCCGGTTGGAGTCCGGAGCATATCCCGTTGCTGTAAGTGCAGGAGCGTTTTGTCCGCGGCGTGAGCCGGCCATTGGGAAACTGAGAAGGTAGGACAAAGGGCGCAGGAGACATCCCCAATGCATGAGCCAGAAGGTCAACGATGCTCGAGACTGAAGGCGCGGCTTCGCGCGGACAGATTGGGAAACATGGAAAAATCGGCCATGGCAGAGGTATGCCCTCTGCCATGGCTTTCTGCTTTCTCCGATGCGGCGTGAAAGGAAGGTATCATGAAAAATCGTCTTTTGAGCTGGCTGCTTGTGCTGGTCATGCTGCTTGGCATGCTCCCGGCAACGGCAGTTGCAGAGGACCACGCGGGCCAGGTTCGCGTGATTGTTGAAAACGCCACCTATGCCAAGGCCGACGGCGCGGCATGGGAGGGCATTCTGGTGGATAAGTGGGTCGATCTGACCTCGACCTCCACCATTATGACCTGCATCGTCGACGCGCTGGGCGACTACAGCCAGACCGGCGCATCGGCAGGCTACATCACGGAAATCAATGGCCTGAAGGAGCGCGACGGCGGCGCACAGGCCGGTTGGATGGCGACGCTGAACGATTTCTTCACCGGCTCCGGGCTGACGGACTACACCGCCGCCAACGGCAAGCTCAGCGCGGGCGACGAAGTGCATGTGCAGTACACCTGCAACTGGGGCGTCGACCTCGGCAACGACTGGACGAACACCGACCGCACACTCAAATCCCTGGAGTTCAGCGACGGTATCCTCTCTCCGAATTTTAATAAGGATACCCACAGCTACACGCTGACCGTTCCGGCAGACGCCACCGGGATTTACGTCACCCCCACTGCCTCCAACAAGCAGTATCAGGTGCGCATCTCCGTGGACGGCAAGGAGGTCAAGCGCAGCACGGCCCTGAACCTTGTAAAGGGCACTGTCATCACCGTGACCTGCGGCAACGAAAACTGGGACGCCATGAGCGACTCCAAGGCGACCGTGGAGACCTACACCGTCACCGTCTTAGAGGAGAAGGACAGTGCGAATGTGATCATCCGCAGCCAGGCAGCCGGTGCATATCTGCACGGACTGGCGAAGGAAACCGTCACGGCCGACCTCGCGGAGAGCTACGGCTACACCGACAGTGTGGACGGCGTTTCCGCGCTGGACGCGCTGGTTCGCGCGCATGAGCTGGCCTTCGGCGAAGCTTTCACCAAGGCAACCGCGAAGGAATATCTGGATGTCAGCTCCTCCGGCTGGATCAGCAAGCTTTTCGGCACGGCGACCTATGCCTGCGGCTTCTATGTCAATGAGGGATATCCCAATGACGGCACGGAATCCGGCTACGGCGGCTACAACGGCACCTACGTCACCACGCAGGAGCTGAAGAGCGGCGATGTCGTGGACTTCTATATCATGAGCGACGACACGGCCTACAGCGATTATTATACCTGGATCGACGCTCCTGCCGGTGCAGGCGCCGGCCAGAAGTTTGATGTGACTCTGAAGGGCTTCTATGCCATGGAGGGCTACCGCTATAAGACGCCGGCCGAGCTGCGCGCAGCGGCCAAGGCCATCGAGGGAAGCTGCCTTGCATGGATCGATGCCGAAACCGGCGAGGCGACTGCCATTGCCAATGTTACGACCGATGAAAACGGCAAGGCGACGCTGACCGCGCCGGAGAAGGTCGGCACCTATTATCTCGCCGCTACCGGCGACGCGGAGGAAGAGCTCTACTGCCTGATGAACCCCGTTGCCTTTGATGTCGTCGCGGCGCCTGAGTCCATCACGGTGAAATACGTCGGCAGCCATGAGGCAAACGGCCAGCTCGTCGGCAAGAAGGGCGATACCTTCCAGCTCAAGGCCTATGATCAGAACGGCAAGGAAACCCCCGCCGCCTGGTCCACCACCTCCAGCTGGACCGGCACGATCAGCCAGAACGGCCTGATCACACTCACTGCCGCCACAAGCGCCGGCAGCACCTCCTATTTCTACTACACCGCTGCCTCCGTTGCAGACAGCAGCGTGAAGTACGAGGGTAAGCTGGAAATCACCGGCTACGAGATCAGTGAGTACAACCGCACGAAGACCGTCGCCCTCTCCGCCGACGGCCAGACGGCAAAGACTGCCAACATTTCCGGCGGCGTCAAGGATCATACGATCTGGAGCTACGACATGCCTGAGGGCATTGCCGCGCTGGCGCAGGACCCCGGAAACGGCACGCAGATCAACTTCAACCTCTATCGCCCCGGCACGATTCAGGTCACTCTGGCGCTGGACATCGATAAGACGATGACCTCCTCCGCCACGATCACGATCACCGGCGCAGCCGTCGAGGATGCGCAGGGCACGCAGGGCAAGACCTATCTGGAAATCAGCAAGGATCAGGCGCATCCCACCGCGCAGCTTACGGCGTATCTGGAAGAGGGCCGCAGTGTCGCCTCCTGGGAAAGCAGCGACACGTCTGTCGTGACCGTCGATGAAAACGGCAAGCTCACCGCGCAGGCGGTCGGCTCCGCGCTCATTACCGTCACGGACAGCGAGGGCACCAAGGGCGGCATCAAGGTCGTCGTGACGGACGCCGACACGCCCTACTTTGAGTCTCTGGAATTCCTCGCCAACGCCGTTACCGGCTGGACCGCAGGCAAGACCTTCCAGCCCACTACGCTGGAATATGACCTGCCCATCAAGCTCTACAGCACGAGCACGCTGACGCTTCAGAAGACCACACTCTATAACGCTGAAAAATACACCGCAACGGCGGAATACACCGACGTCAACGGCGAAAAGCAGACCGTTGAGGTCAAAAACGGCGAAATGACCATGCTGCAAAACCAGCCGTTCGACGCCTCTACGCTTACCATCACGCTGGAAAACAAGACCGATCCGGAAAACAAGACGGTCTATACCTTCCATGTCACGCGCCCGCGCGACACCAACAAGGCCATCAAGGCCAGCAGCTACAGCGATGCCGGCGGCATCGTCCTCGTCCCCGACGGCCGTGCGCTGGAAACCGCAAAGTATGAAAACTATGCCGAGGGCACGATCTTCCGCCTGAAGGACGACGGCAGCTACGTCACCTCCGGCGCGAACCGTACCACCGGCCCGAACGCGACGCACTACAGCTACCGTACCTTCCTCTTTGAAAACGAGAAGAGCTTCTCCCTCACCTTCAAGGGCAGCACGGCCTATCAGCACCTGCGCTACAGCACGGACGGCAAGACCTGGATCGAGCTTCCGCAGGGCGAAGGCACCACGGAAAAGCTTGGCTTTACCGACGGCAAGGCGACCGTTACCCTCCAGATTCTCGACGACAAGACCTATTCCGACAATGTCAAGGCCGGAAAGGACGGTTTTGCAGAGAGTGAGCCTGTAGCTTACACCGTTGAGGTCGTGCAGCTCGACGTCTCCGCAGCCGATGCGCAGCTGCTGACGGCGGAAACCGAAACCGGCGACTGGTATCCCAAATTCAGCCCGGAGCTGTATTCCTATAACATCGTTGTTCCCAACGGTACGACGACCGGCACTCTGACCTACACCGTGAGCGAGGGCGCGACCGTGAAGCTGGGCAATACGGAGCAGACTCCGGACGAAAACGGCGTCTACACCCTGGCGCTTAAGACCAGCGCACAAACGCTGACTATTACCGCGCCCTCCGGCATTGTCAACACCTACAGCGTCAAGCTGCTGGCCAAGAGCAAGTACGATGTGCCCGACCGCGTGGAGGATTACCTCTGCATCGGCAGCCAGTACACCAACGGCGCGGGCTGGGGCGGCTTCGGCATCAACCCGGAGACCACGCTGGCAGGCTCGCTGAAATCTCTCGGCAACTTCGGCGGCTACATCACCTATTATTTCGAGAACGCCATCAAGGACGACCCGAACAACAAGTACGGCATCGATTTCTATGTCTATGGCAACAGCTCGGAAAACAATCAGGACAGCATGGCAGAGCTGGGTCAGGTCTACGTCTCCGAGGATGGCAAGACCTGGTTCGCACTGGCCGGTTCCGAGCACTACGAAGACAAGGCAATCTGGGACTACACCATTACCTACACCAAGCGCGCGGACGGCATGTCCGAGTGGACGGACAATCAGGGCAACTCCATGATCAGCGCCGCCGCCGTGACTTGGCCGAAGCAGTCGCTCTACTACATGAACGACGTCGGCAGCCGCGACAGCTACAGCTTCACCGGCGTGCTGTTCAAGTCCCAGGAGGACGACACCGTCATGGGCACGAGTCAGACCAGCTCCTTCGCGGCGCGTGCGAAGTTCGGCTACGCCGACTACTTCGCAAACGGCACCTTTGGCGCGGACGTCAACCCCTATGTCGAAAAGCCCACGCAGAGCAACGGCTTTGACCTTGCCTGGGCGGTAGACGCCAACGGCAGCCCCGTGAAGCTCACGGAGGTCCACTATGTCAAGGTTGCGACGGCCTCCAACATCTGGGCCGGCGCGTTCAAGGAAAAGTCCTCCGAGGTCACGACGCTGATCCGCACCACGGCGCAGGAGGATGCAGTCGGCCAGACCGCGCTGCCCACGGGCGTGACGATCTCCGACGGCGAAATCTCCAAGACCGTCTTCTTCAATGAAGACGAGCAGGTCTACACCATCGGCACGGGCGACCTTACCGAGGTCACGCTGAGCGTCAACGGTACCAGCGAGAATGACAACATTTATATCAACAATCAGCGCGTCGCTTCCGGCGAGGGCGTGCGCTTCGAGATCCCCGAAGAGGGCGAGCGTCTGGTTCGCGTGATCGTTCAGAACGGCGACGCAGAGCCGTCCATCGTGCTTCTCAAGATCATGCGCGGCATGACTCCCGATGAGAAGGCAGTGGAAAGCATCCGCCAGATCTACGAGCAGACCGGCGCAACGCAGAATGCCGCCGCGCAGGCCAACGCGCCGCAGGTCGGCTCCGTCGGCGGAGAATGGCTGGTGCTCGGCCTTGCCCGCAGCGGCTACGAAATCTCCGATGAGTACTATCAGAACGTCGTGCGCTATGTCTGCGCACATGCGAATGAGAAGGAGCAGCTCGATCCCAGCGCTTCCACGGACAATTCCCGCCTGATTCTGGCGCTGACCGCCGCAGGCTATGACGTCACGGACGTCGGCGGCCACAACCTCCTTCAGGGCCTGAGCGACGAGAGCTTCATCGAGGAGCAGGGCATCAACGGCCCGATCTTCGCCCTGCTGGCGCTGGACAGCCACGCCTACGACATCCCCGAAAACAGCAACCCTGCCAAGCAGACCACGCGCGAGGCGCTGATTGCCTACATCCTGAACGCTCAGCTGGAAAACGGCGGCTGGTCCCTGACCGACACTGCCGACGTTGACCTGACGGCCATGGCGCTTCAGGCGCTGGCGCCCTACCGCTCTGACGAGGCGGTCGCCGCGGCGATCGAAAAGGCGCTGATCTATTTGTCCGACGTGCAGGAAGCGGACGGCGGCTATTCCGCCTGGGGCGCGAGCAACAGCAATTCCGCGGCGCAGGTCGTCACGGCGCTCTCTGCCCTTGGCATCGATGCCCGCACCGACAAGCGCTTTGTGAAGAACGGCGTGAGCGTGATTGAGGCCATGTGCGGCTTCTACACCGGCAAGGGCACCTTCCTCTACACCGAGGGCATGGAGGCCAATCAGATGGCGACGGAGCAGAGCTATTATGCACTGGCGGCCTACTTCCGCATGCTCGACGAGCGCAACGCCCTCTATGACATGACGGACGTGGAGCTGCGCGGCCATACGCACGGCTACCTGCCCGCCTTCGATGAGAACGGACACTGGAGCGTCTGCGACTGCGGTGAGAAAACGGAGTCCCAGCCGCACACCTACGGCGCATGGACCGTCACAAAGACCGCCACCGAGAAGGAAGCGGGCGAACGTGAACGCACCTGCACCGTCTGCGGCTATGTGCAGAAGGAAAGCGTCGCCTTCTCCCCGAAAACCGGCGACGATGCGCAGCTGTTCATCTGGGCAGCAATGAGCGGTACGGCGCTTCTGGCGCTGGCCGTCCTGGCCCTTTTGAAGAAGCGCAGCAGCGCAAAATAACATTTCAAAGCAGCAGCGGCCCCCGCAAGGGGGCCGCATTTTACGCTCTAATGCAACTTTTTAGCAGCTTGAACAATTTTTCGGAGCGTTTTTTGGTTAGTATTTCGGCGGCGCGGGAATTGCAAAATTGGACAGTTCTGTTATAATTCAAGTAGAATATAAGAAAGGTGGATTCTCTCTATGAAAAAGAAAAAGAGCCTTCTCGGCATTGTTTTGCTGGCGGCGGCCCTTGTCGCGCTGCTCTGGGGCTGCAAGGCTGCCGGAATCTGGCAGGGCGTGGATTTTAAGGCAGAGTGGGATTTGAGCGCTGCGGCAATTTTGAAGCTTTTGACCATGGCGGCGGGCGTTCTGCTGCTGGCAAAGCTCCTGAGCGTGCTGCTCAGCCTTCCAAAGCCAAAGAGCCACCGCGCAAAGACCATGTTGACCATCATCGCCAGCCTGCTTCAGTACGCAGCGGCGCTGGTGATTCTCTGCTGGGGTCTCTCCATCCTCGGCGTGAACGTGTCCGCCATCGTCGCCAGTGTCGGCGTTTTGGCGCTGATCGTCGGCTTTGGCGCGGAGAGCCTGATTGCCGACGTTGTGACCGGCGTTTTCATGCTGTTTGAGAACCAGTGCAACGTGGGCGACATTGTGGAGGTCGGCGGCTTTCGCGGTACCATCCAGAAAATCGGTATCCGCACCACCTGCGTGGTCGACGGCGGCGATAATGTGAAGATTATTAACAATTCCGAGATGAAAAACATTCTGAACCGCTCGGACAAGGCGTCGCGCGCCGTCTGCGACATCGGGATTCCCTATGAAGCGGATCTGGAAAAGCTGGAAAAGAAGCTCCCGGCACTGCTGGAGGAAATTCATGAAAAGTACCCGGAGCTGATGCAGCAGGCGCCGGACTATTTGGGCGTTCAGGCGCTGGACAGCTCTGCCGTCGTTCTGCGCTTTACCGCGGCGGTGTCCGAGGAGAATATCTATACGACGCAGCGCAGACTGAATCGCGAGCTGCTGCTCGGCCTGCGGCGGCTGGGGATCGAATGCCCCTATCCGCAGGTGGACGTTCACACCAGGTAAGCGGCTATGGAATTTTCCCCACTTCCGCAAAATGAGATCACGCCGCCCGGCGAGGAATTCCCTGCGCCCGGACGGGAATTCACCCCGCCCGCGCCGGAATTTACACCGGTGGGCGCGTCCGTTCCGGCGCAGCCGCAGAAAAAGCGGGCGAAGCGCTATTTGATCGCCTTTTTGGCGCTGTTAGTCATGCTGATTTTTGCCGGTCAAACGCTGCCTTTGCCGCCGGCGGAGCCGCAGCCCTCCACAGCGCCGTCCAGGCCGGATGTGCCGCCGACGGAGCCGGACAGCCAGACGTCGACCGAACCGACGGAGGAGCCGGCTCGCCGGGTGCACCTTACGGTTTATGCGGGCTATTTCGAGGCAGAGCAGGAGGCAGTGCTCCTGGAGGAGAACTATGAGGATTTCACCTCCGCCGCCATTCCGCAGCCGGAACCGCAGGCGGGCTATGTCTTTCTGGGCTATGCGCTCGTCCAGCGCGACCGGCAGGACAACTGGATCAGCAGATCCGTTTCGGATACTCTGCGTCTGGAGGACGTTGCACAGTGCAGGCCGGACGAGAAGGGGGTCGTTCAGGTGAATCTGTGCGGCGTCTGGCGGGGCGACGGCAGCGGACGCGCGTTTTTACCGCTGACGCTGGACGCAAACGGCGGCGAGGGTACTGCGCAATATGACGCCTCTTCCCCGAAGCTCTCCGGCACGACGGTCTATCTCGCGCCGTTCCCGGTGCCTGCGCGCCCCGGCTGGCGCTTTACCGGCTGGTATCGCGAAAAGGAGGGCGGCGAGCAGGTCGTGTGGCTGCCCGCGACTGCGTTTTACGGCGAGGAAAACGGTGAGACGGATTGGAGAACGCAGCTTCCTGTAACGCTTTACGCGCACTGGGAAAAGGAACCATAACAAAAATACAATATTAATTTTTGCAAAACGAGAAAAAATAAGCCTGTTGCCGCGAAAAAAATCAATCGCGGCAACGGCTTTCATTTTTTGTCAAGGAAAACGGGCAAAGTTTTGCTAATCCTCCGCCGCAGGAATCCGGCCATATTAAGAGGGAAGCTCCTTGGGAGTTTGTTTCGGGCGAGAAATCGGTGGGAGGAAGGAAAGATGAAACATTTTTTTAAGACGGCGGCGGTAACGCTCCTGGCGGCGCTGCTGCTGTCGGGCGGCGCGGGCGCGGCGCGGACGGAATTTTTGATTCCCGGCGGCGAGACGATCGGGCTGCATTTGCAGGCGGACGGCGTCAGTGTTGTGGAATTTGCGGGGGACAATCCCAGTGCGAAGAATGCCGGGCTGAAAAAGGGCGACCGTATCTGTGAGATCAACGGCAGGGAGGTCGTCACGACGCAGGAAATCTCCGAGCTGGTCGAGCAGTCGCAGGGGCAGCTGCTGACGGTGACGGTACGGCGCGGCGGCGCGGAAAAGACGCTGCGCTTTGCACCGCAGAAGACGAAGGATGGCTGGCGGCTGGGCGTCTATGTCCGCGACGGCGTCAGCGGCATCGGCACTGTGACCTATTACGAACCGGAAACCGGCGCGTTCGGCGCGCTGGGGCACGGCGTGATGGACGGCAGCGAGCTGCTGCAAATGCGCAGCGGCGAGGTGTTCCGCGCGAGCGTCGTTTCCGTCACACCCGGAAAGGCGGGCGATCCCGGCGCCTTGCAGGGCGCGGCGGCGGCGGGGGAGCGCTGCGGCAGCATGGAAAAGAACACGGAGCGGGGCGTATTCGGGGAGATCGAGCCGCCTGTGCAGAAAAAGGCGGTCGCCGTGGCGCGGGCGGGCGAGGTGCACACCGGCGCGGCACAGATCTATTCCTGTGTGAAGGGGCAGACGGTGCGCGAATATGAGATTACGATTCTGGAAATCGACCTACGCGACGCGAACGGGCGCAATTTTCTGATCGAGGTGACGGATCCGGCGCTGCTGGCGCAGACCGGCGGCATTGTGCAGGGGATGTCCGGCAGCCCGATTTTGCAGGATGGCAAGCTCGTCGGCGCAGTGACACATGTCCTCGTCAATGAACCGGAACGGGGCTATGGCATTTTCATTGAGAATATGCTCGATGCGGCGGCATGAAATCACAGGAGGCAAGTGACGTTGACACTTGCCTCCTGTGAATTAATCAATAATGGTATAACCGAAGGTTTCGCCGAGCTGAAGCCGCTCTTGCACAGTATACTCCAAAATATCATGAAGAATTGCGATTTGGTCCTGCCATTGAACCGGCAGAGTATGCTCTCCATAAACTTCAATATATTGTGCATCGATCTCGCCGCGCAGCATATCATGAAAGACACTCCAATTACAACCATAGCAATCTCCGGAACAGCTTACTGCTTCTGTTGGATCGTCGCCTGTGGGCTGTCCGTCTCCGCCAGCCGGGCGGCGGCCAGGGTCACTCCGGCGAGAAGAAAATAGCAAAACAGGTCGCGCGGGTAAAACCAGACGTATTCCACGGCGAAGGAGAAGGAAATACCTGTCAGCGCAGCGGCAGCGGCGATGAGCGTCATGCGCACGCCGCCCTTGGCGCGGCTCTTCCGGAGTACTGCCCGGCGCAGCAAACCGAAGTGGAACGCCAGAAAGGCCAGCAGGCCGCCGATGCCCAGCTCCGCCCAAAGCTCCAGATAGAGCATGTGCGCGTGCTGCGCCTCCTGCGCGTGGCCGCCGCAGAAGAGCGTGTAGACCGGGTGAAAGTTTCCCGGCCCGAAGCCGACGCCGGTCAGGCCGAAGCGGCGCAGCAGCCGCAGCGTTCCCTGCCAGATATACACGCGGTAGCGGTTGGAGGAGTCGCTCGCCGAGCCGATGGTCAGGATGCGGCGCAGAATCGTCCCCGGCAGCAGCGGCAGTGCCAGCACGGCAGCCAGCGCCAGCAGCGGTAGCATACGCTTCTGACAGAAAAAGAGCATGACGAGCACCGCCAGCGCGAAGCTGATCCAGCCGGAGCGGGAATAGGTCATCAGCAGCGCGGCCAGGGGGACGCTCAGCAGGAGCGTCGCCGTCAGGCGCGTGCGCTGCCGGGGCAGCATCGTCGTCCAGGCGAAGGCCAGCGGCAGGAGCATGACCAGAAGCTCTGCGAAATTGTTGGGATTCTCCATGGTGGAATAGACGCGGCCGGGCATGCCCGCGTTGGCGACGAGGTCGGTCTGCGAGCTGTTGACCGGGACGCCCACGATGCGCTGCCAGATGGCATATGCGCCCGTGCAGAGCACGGTAAGATAGACAAAGCCGAGAAATTTTTGCAGCTTTTGCCGGTCAGACAGGCCGCAGGCCAGCGTGAGCGCCAGCAGGTACGCGGTCAGGTAAAAGGCGAAGACGCGCAGCGCCTCGGGGACATCCTGCGCTGCGACGATGCCGTTCAGGCTGACCGGAAGGAAGAGAAGAAAACCAAAACCGATTTCCCGCGCAGAAAGCAGGCTGCGCCGGTTTGATGCGAGAAGGAGCAGCAAAACAAGAAGGAGTCCGAGCGCAAACGCGAGGGCATAGCGATTGTTCCACCGTGCAGCCGGGCAAAGGTACATGAGAAGCACGCCCGCGCCGCTGAGCGCGGCGAAGTCCAGCGCCTTCCAGCGCCGCCCATCCAATGCCTCTGCAAGATGCAGGCGGCGGCCGATGGCGTGCAGCCAGCGCGTCACGGCACTGCGCAGGCGTCCGGAGGAGGCGGAACGCGGCTGCCTTGTCAGCAGCGCCCAGAGAAGACTCTCCTGCAACAGACCGCGCAGCAGGTGATACAGACGCCGCAGCAGGCGATAGGCCGCGCTTTGCTCTGCCAGTGCGCACAGCCTGCGCCAGAGCGCAGGCAGGGCTTCCAAAAACAGCGACGCGATCATTTAACCGGCGTGATGTCGCTGACCCAGACGTAGAGCTTGGCGTAGCCCACGCGGATGACCATGGAATGGCCGCAGCCCAGCGACCAGCCCGTGACGTAGATGCAGTTTTCCTCCGGTACGGCCTCTGCTTCTACGGTCACGCTGACGCTGCGGTAGCCCTCCTTATCGCTCAGGATGACCTTGCCGTCGGCGGAATTGCCATAGACCTGGGCGTCGCCCACGGTGAAATCCACGACCTTGCCGAGGTCCATATAGCAGGAATCGTCCGTGACGCTGTCACCCAGCGCGATCATATCCGCGACCTTTTCCGGCGTTTCGCTGCAAAAGAAGGTGATGCGGTAGGGCTCGGTGGTGCCGGTCGCCGTCTTGCCGCCGGAGCTGCCGAAGAAGCGGTAGGCGGCGAAGGCGAGCGCTCCTAAAATAACCAGAAGGACAATGAGGTCGATGATATTAAATTTCCGTTTCTTCTGTTCCATGGTGTAAACTCCTTTGGTATCGCTCTGCCGTACGGCGGCAGGTTTCGGCAATGTCATAGTGCGGCGCGGCAGCGGCGAAGCGTTCGCGCAGCGGGCGGTCCGTCATCAGGCGCAGCAAACCGTCGGAGAAGGCGTCCGCGTCGCCATAGGGGGCGGTCAGACCGCAGATGCCTTTCACGAGCGCGGCGCTGGCGTTCGTTGCCATGACGGGCAGACCCGCCGCCATCGCCTCGAGCAGCGCGAGGCTCATCGTCTCGCTGCGAGAGGGAGAGACGTAGAGATCGGCCTGTGCAAACGGGACGTCTTCACAGAATCCGCGCAGGGACACAATGCCGTTCAGACCAAGCTTTTTGATTCTGCGCTCCAGCCTCTTTCGCTGCGGACCCTCACCAAATATTTCCAGGCGGAAGGGAAGTGTGGTTTTCCCTCGCAGTGCGGAAAGCGCGTCGCAGAGGAAGAGCAGCCCTTTTTCCAGCGAGAGCCGTGCTGCCGTGAGCATGCGAAATACGCCGTCCGGCGTTCGTTTTTCCCGGCTCCGGCGGGCGACGCCGTTGGGAATGACGTAAATTCTCTCCGCAGAGAAGCCGTTTTGTATCAGAAGCGTCCGCTGTGTGTCCGTCAGTGCAATGACGGCGTCGTCTTTGCTGCTTCGGTTTAAAACGCGCCACCAGAGGGGTTGATGCAGGGACAAATGTGCTGTGTAGACCACCCTTGCGCCGCTGCCGTAACGACGGGCAAGCAGCGCGATGCGGTTTTCTCGCGGGTATTGCGCATGAATGAGGTCAATGTGCTGCGCCCGGCAATAGGCCGCAAGCGCTTTTGCCGCCCGGCGGTCGAAGGGGTGGCGCATGCGCAGCTGGAAAACCGGAATTCCCTTCGCGCGAAGACGCTGCGCGAGCCGCCCGTCAACATTGCAGCACAGGGCGCAGCGCACGGAGGGCAGACCAGCGATCAACGCTTCAACATAGGCTTCCGTCCCGCCGCTTCCGGCGTAGTTGATCAAAAAGAGAACGTTCATGTCTTCTCCTTTCGCAGACGCATCAGCGCCGGCGTGCGCAGTGCGAACGCAGCACCCAGATAGACGCCCAGTCCTGCCAGCGCGGGCAGGCCGACCGTCAGCAGCCGCCCGGCGACGGTATCCGGCAGGCGGTCGGAAAGCAGACGCAGTACGCCGAAGCTTGCGGCGCACATTGCCGCTGCGGCGAGCAGTGTTTTAAAGAGCGCTCCCGTCAGCCCGCCGAATCTGCCCAGGCGCTTCCGCAGCGCAAGCAGAAGGAAAAACGAGGCGGCGATGATTGCCAGCGCCCAGCTCAGCGGGATTGCTGCGGAACCCAAAACGGGGGTGAGCAGCAGCGCCAGCGGCACATTGAGCAGAAGAATCAGAAAATTTGCCTGTGCAGAGGTTTTCGTTGTTTGCAGAGCAAAGAGCGCGCGGTCCGCCAGCTCCTTCCAGCCGAAGAAAACCAGACATGCGCCGCCGGAAAGCAGGAAGACGTATTCCGTTTGCAGGTCCGTCTCCGTCATTTTTCCGTAGAGGGAGAGCAGACGCAGCGCGGGCTTTCCAAGAACGGCCAGCGCTGCCGTCAGCGGGACAAACAGGAAAAACAGCAGCTCCAGTTTTTCCCGCAGAGCGGTGCGAAAGGCGCCTGTTTCTCCCTGTGCCGCCAGCGCGGCGAGTTGCGGGTAGGCAACGGAGTTGACCGCCGAGGTCAGCACCGCGACCAGACCCGTCAGGATGGTTTGCATGAAAAGATAAAGGCTGAGAGAGGCAGGGGAGACGCGGGACATGAGCGTGTGGCAGAAGAACAGGTCAAGCTGATAGGCAAAGGCGCCGAGCAGCACGGGAAGGCTTCGCCGCCCGGCAGTGCGTATCGCGCCGTCGTGCAGATCCAACCGCAGCCGGCAGGAGATCCCTGCCCGCCGCGCCGGGAGCCAGAGCATCACAACCTGCACCGCCAGCCCAATCAGAACGGTTACAAGCAGACCGGTCACGCCGAAGCGCCCGGCGAAAAGCGCCAGATAGGCCAGAATCAGAAGCCCGCCGGGAAGATTGACCGCTGCGGCTGCAGCATAGCGCCCATGCGATTGCAGAAGTCCCTGCATAATATAGGTCAGACCATAGCACAGCACCGCGGGCATCGCCAGCCGCAGACAGAGCGCAGCATAGCTCTTGTCGGAGAATTCCGTCAGTCCGGGCAGGAAAAAGGACAACACGAGACCAAGTGCACAGGTAAGCGCTGCCAGCAGCGCGCCTGCGCCAAGCAGATTCGAAGAAAAACGGGCCGCTTCGCCCGGCTTTCCGTTTGCGCGCAGAGCGGCATAGACCGGGATGACCACGCTGACCAGCGCCGTCCCGACGCTCTGCAAAAGGTAGCCCGGAACTTGCAGTGCCCAGGAGAAAATGTTCAGATGTTCATTATCTGCGCCAAAATAGGACAGATATGCCTGATTTGCTGCTAAAGAGAGAACTTTTCCGAGGAGCAGAATCAGCAGAACGCCACTGACCGACCGAAGCTCCGTGTTTCGTTTCAAGCGGCGTCCCTCCCTGCGTGTTTTTCTGATTATACCACATATGCCGGAAAAACGAAACCCGCGGACGGGACGATTTTTCGCCGGAACTGCCTGTGCCTTTTTGTTTGACTTTTTTGCGGCGGGCGAGTATAATAAATACGCTCCTCCGCCGGGTATCACCGACAGAAGAGAGTATCTGTGCCAGCAGCTCAGCCGGATTAGAGCCTCCGCCGCCAAAGAGGCAGATCGTTCGAGTCTAAACCCAGCATACTTCTTCATATTTTGTGTATACGTCCCAGTAGCTCAGCTGGATAGAGCACACGCCTCCTAAGAATATGTTATAACGACCGCCTTTCGGGCAAAGGCGATTGACATTGAGTAAGTTTAAGACTAAAATTGAATAGATTTTAAAGATGTTTCCGTAGCTCAGCTGGATAGAGCGACCGCCTCCTAAGCGGTAGGTCGGGTGTT
>CAKTVG010000025.1 GCA_934622035.1 uncultured Oscillospiraceae bacterium | reverse complement strand
CAGTACCTGACGCTGACGGGAGACTACGGCAACAGCTTCTTCAACGCTGACGCTTACACCAACGAGTTCAGCACGCACGTGTTCAACTTCTGGCAGTATGTCGATCAGTACGCCTCCTGGCACGGCATGCCCTCCGTCGGCACACCAGAAGAGCTGAACGACGTCAAGGACGAGCGCAACGCGACCGACGGCAACGCCTGGAAGCGCCGCAACTTCGAGTTCGGCCTGATCAACCTTCCGAATCCGGCGTATACCAATGCCGCGCATAAGAATGGCGTTCTGTCCCTTGGCTGCATGTTCCAGCCCCGTGCGTACCAGAACTTCCAGGTCATGCTCTACAAGGATGAAAACGGCCGCTATCCCGTCGCGGATAAGTTCGTTGAGATCGCGAAGTACTACGGCTTCGACGGCTACTTCTTCAACATGGAAGGCCGCTCCTTCGACAGCGCGACGAGAGAAGAACTTAAGGCCTTCATCGCGCAGATGCGTAAGGATGGCATGTACATTCAGTGGTACAACGCCGGCGGCTTCAGCACCAAGATGCTGACCTCCGCAACGGAGAACAACTATGAGAATGCAACGCTGTACGCCAACTCCATCTTCCAGGAGTACGGCACCTCCGTCGCGGGAGACGAGAAGACCGTTCCCTACGGCCTGGACAAGTATCAGGTTGCGTTCAACGGCTTCGAGGCTGGCGGACACCGCTGGAGCAACAGCTTTAGCCGCCTGCTGAAGGACGGCGTCATGAACGCCTCCATTGCCTCTCTGGGCACTGACTTCGTGCAGACCGGCCTGGAAAAGACCATCCGTCAGGATGAGGAGACGGGCTACAATCTCTTCTCCCGCGAGCTGGACGAGTACCAGTGGATGGCTTTCGAGCGTGAGCGTCTGTGGTGGACCGGCAACAAGAACAGCCGTACCACCGCCGTCAACGCCGGCCTGACCGGCACTGCCAGCGACGTCGACGCACGCGACTTCACCGGCATTGCGGACTACATCGCTGAGCGCTCCGTCGTCCGCGGCAGCAGCTTCTACACCAATTTCAACACCGGCCACGGTCTGGAATACCGCCTGAACGGCGAGCTGTCCAGCACCTCCGAGTGGTCCAACATCAACATTCAGGACATCCTGCCGACCTGGCAGTGGTGGTTTGAAACGACCGGCACCAAGCTCAGCGCTGAGTTTGACTACGGCTCCAAGTACCGCAAGGTTTACTACAACGGCAATGAGGGCGAGTTCGGCTTCGATCTCATCGGCGCCTACAACGGCGGCTCCTCTCTGGCTGTTTACGGCGACATCGACGCCGAGAACTTCATGCATCTTTATAAGTCCGCGCTCGACGTGAGCAAGGATTCCAAGATGTCCATCACCTTCCGCAAGGGTTCCGAGGACGAAGCGACCATGAAGCTCGGCCTGATCTTTGCGGACAACACCGACGAGGTCGTCAAGCTCGACATCGCGAATGCCGCGAAGAAGAGCGACAACTGGGTTACCTCTGTCGTCGATCTCTCTGCCTATGCGGGCAAGCAGATTGCAGCCTTCGGCCTGGTCTTCGATGGCGAGGCGACCGGCTACCAGATGCACATCGGCCAGATGCGCTTCACCTCCGGTGAGGATATCGTTCCCGAGGCTCCGACCGGCTTCCAGATTGAGAAGGCCTTTGAAGACGGCGAAATGACCGTTTCCTGGAACAAGAAGTCCTACGACGAGGTCAAGCAGTACAACATCTACGCACTCGTCGGCGGCCAGGAAATGTTCCTCGGCGGCATCTACGACGAGAACTACTACATCAAGAACGTCAGCGAAGCGATTGCAGAGGCCGCTGCTGACTACATCGAGTCCGTGACCGTCTCCCCGAAGGAGACCAATGCCGTCGCGGGCGACACCCTTGATTTCGAAGCGCTCGTGAAGGGCTATCGGGAAGCCAAGGGTCAGGTCACCCTCGTTCTGAAGGCCGTCTCCGCGGATGGCACCGAGAGCGAAGGCGCTACCGCTACCTACAACTACGACGACGCGATTAAGAACGTCACCGTGGACAACTCCACCGACGGCCAGCTGGTTCTGACGTGGGAAGGCGGCGCCGCTGACGTCACCGTCACCACCGATTACGAGACCGAGGCCCGCACCTGGACCGCTTCCGGCACGAACGGCTGCACCGTGACCGTTCCGACCGGCGCGGATGCCGACGGCGCTTACGTCACCATCCAGATCACAAAGAACGGCGTTTCCACCACTGTGGACACCCGCCTGCCGGACAAGTACTGTGCGCCCTATGACGGCAGAATCTTCACGTCCGACAATCGCCTGACGCAGCCCTCGAGCAGCGACTGGCACATCCTGACCTATCAGGCTGTTACAAACGGCGAGCGCGGCAGCGAGGTGAAGATCACCCGCGGCGTCGGCTCCGGCGTCACGAACGACTGGGCGAACTTCGACTCGATTCCCGCCTATGTCGATGGCGTGTACGTCACGCTGGAGGACTATGAGGGCAACGTTTCCGAGGAAGTTTTCATTCCCGGTGCACTTTCCGTTACCGTCACCGCTGACCAGAACAGCGTTCAGGCAGGCTTGACACTCAAGTTTACGGCTACCGTGAAGAACTTCAGCAAGACCGACGAGGTCACCTGGAGCATTTCCGGCAACGCGTCCAGCGACACCAAGATCGACGAGAAGGGCGTGCTGACCGTCGCCGAAGCTGAAAGCGCTTCCCGCATTACCGTCACGGCAACCTCCAAGGACGATCCGACGGCCAAGGGCAGCACGAGCATTACCATTCTCCCGGCCTATGCGATCTTCCCCAATTCCGGCAAAGTTTACATTGGCGAGACCCAGCAGTTCTATGTCCAGTATAAGGGCGAGAACCTGGATCCAACCAAGTATACCTGGAAGGTCGAACCATATAACAGCTGGTACACATTACAGGCTGGTACGACCATTAATGAAAATGGCCTTTTGACGGTTGACCCCGCTGAAAGATCAAGGTCTGCGACACTTAAAGTTACAGCAACAAGTAAAGAAGACCCTAACGTCTCCTACACAAGTGGTAATTTCGGAACATATGTTGCTCTGAGCATTGCCTCCAACGCAAGCACCGTTACCGCCGGCAAGACCATGCAGTTCACCGCCAACTATAAGGGCGAGGATGCAGGCTCTGACATCATTGCCTGGAGCGTGACCGGCGCAGCGGCGGAAGACACGAAGATCGACGAGAACGGCCTGCTGACCGTCAGCGCGGAGGAAACCTCCACGAAGCTCACCGTCACCGCAACCTCCCGCACGAACAGCAACCTGACTGCCAGCCAGACAATCACGGTTGATATCCCCGTCAACATCGAGGGCTGCGTCTCCATCGGCGCAAACATCCTCGGCGCTTCCGGCAACGGCAACCGCAACGAGGAAAAGGAAAAGGCACTCGACGGCAAGGAAGACACCAAGTGGTGCCACAGCGGCAAGACCGGCTGGCTGGCCATTGACCTGGGCGATACCTACACCATCGACCGCTGGAGAACCGTCCACGGCGAAAAGGGCGACGGCGAGCCCGGCTTCAACACCAAGATCTTTGCACTCGAGGTTCTGAAGGATCCGAACGCCTCTGCGTCCGATCTGGCGAGCTCCTCCTACCTGTCCAACAAGGACAACTGGACCGAGGTTGAGCTGGTGGACAACAGCACCGATCAGGCAATGGTCGTTGACCACAAGCTGGCGACGCCCGTTACCGGCCGCTACTTCCGCCTGCGCATCGACGATTCCTGCATCAACAACTACACTGCAGTTCGTATCCACGAATTCCAGCTCTACGGCGAAAAGGCAGCCTCCGGCGCTTCCGTCGTTGAGACCTACATTGCCCCGGCTGCAACGCCCGTACCGACCGATGCTGACCCCATCCAGAAGGTTCTCTGGACGGTCGAGGGCGCAAAGAGTGCCGATACCAAGATCGACGAGAACGGCAAGCTGACCATCGGCATCGATGAGCCCACCGGCGTTCTCACCGTCAAGGCCACCTCCGCGCTGGACGAGACGAAGTTCGATACCGCTACCGTCAACGTCACTGCCAAGGCGAAGTATACCGTGACCGTCGTCGCTGGCGAAGGCGGCAAGGTAACTCCGGGTACCGCGGAATACTACGAGGGCACCGAGGTCGAATACACCTTCACGCCCGATGAAGGCTATGAGCTGGACAAGGTGCTCGTGAACGGTCAGGAAGTCACCGTGAAGGACAACAAGGGCACCCTTACCGTCACCGGCGACACCAAGATCGAGGCCAGCTTCAAGAAGGTCGCCACCAAGCCTTCTGAGCCTGCAAAGCCCGCCGATCCCAGTAAGCCTACCACCGGCGATTCCTTCAACCCGATGATGGCAGTTGTTCTTGCAAGCTCTGCGGTTGCCGCTCTGGCAGCAGGCGCATACCTCTTCCTGCGTAAGAAGCACGACAACTAAGCGTTTTACTCCATTCCCCAGCGCCAGGGACCGGCGAAAGCCGGTCCCTCGGCTTAGCGGAAAATCCATTTTTCCGTTCAGCCGAGGGAAAATCCCCGTATTTTATTCTGGACGCGGAAAGAAAAAAATTGTATAATTCTTTTTGAGATACACGTATGCAGTATCCCAAAAGAATGCAGCCCGGAAACCGGGCGAAACGGGGTTGTCATATGAAAGCACCGAAGCTGTTCAATTTTTTGAGTTTTCGCATCTACCGGCGCACCTTCTTGACATATATCATCGTGACTCTGGTGCTGATTGCCGGCGTTACGACGGTTCTGACCATGAACGCGCATAAAACCGGCCTGGACAGCTTTTCTGCGACGGCAGACAGCACCTTTACCAACATCGAGATGAAGCGGGAAAATGTGACGAACAGCATCGACCGTCTCTTTTACCGCATCTATTCCAACCCAGCGCTGGAGCAGGACTTCTATCTTTTCTTCGGCGCAAAGCCGGAGGACTATGTCCAGTCTCTGCTGGAGCGCGTCGGCTCCGGCTATGAAACCTATACCGCCGCAGCGCATACCATTGTTTCCGAGAGCGGCTACTGCATCCGCAACATTCTCTATGATGCAAATGGCATGATCTATAACATGGAATACAATGGATGGGGCTACTCCCGCTACGCTCTGACGGACCGCGAGAACGCGGAGCGCCTGCGCGTCGGCAGAATCGAGTCGACGAAGAGCATTGTCGCCTCCAGCGGCGCGATCGGCGAAATCTCCTTTCTGATCGATCTTTCGGACTATCTCAATTCGCAGTACGGCAAAAAGACGGATGAGGCGGTCGCTCTGGTCATCAACGGAGCGGTGGTTTCTGCCGGCGGGCCGAGCCTTACCGACGAGGAGTGGCTGGATCTGGCCGGACGGGCGCAGAAGCTCGGCACCGCGCGCTTACAGGGCGGCACGCTCTTCTATTCCGTAAAAACCTCCGAGGCGGGCTACAGCGTCGTTAGCGTTGCGCCGCGGCAGCCCTATCTGCAATCCTCACTTTATACCGTCGTCGGGATCATCCTGTGCGTCATTGCCGCGTTCGCCTATATCACGCTTCTTTATGGACGCCAGTTTTCACAGGATGCGGGCTTCCTGCGCGAGCTGCTCGACAGCATGACGCAGGCGCAGTCCAGCAACTTCGTCCCGGTGCACCTGACCGGCCGTTCGGATGAATACGGCCAGATTGCCGAACACCTGAACGATCTTTACACCCAATTGCAGCTGCTGATTCAGCAGAAGTATATTCTCACCATCAACCAGCAGCGCACAGAAATGCAGATGCTCAGCTCCCAGCTCAATCCGCATTTTCTTTATAACACGCTCGAGCGCATCCGCTTCCGCGCGCTGCGCGAGGGTGCGTCCCAGGCTGCGGAGGCGACGGCCAGCCTTGGCCAGCTTTACCGCAATATCGTGAAAACCGAGTCGATTATCACCATCGAGCGCGAGCTGGATATTACTGCGCAATATCTGGATCTGATGGCCTTCCTTTATGGTGACCAGCTGATCTATCACATTGATGCGGACGAGGACGTCAAAGCGCTGCAAACGCCGAAAATCTGGATGCAGCCGATTCTGGAAAACTTTTTCAAGCACAATTTCCGCGATGACGAGCAGATTAAGGTTGTGGTCATCACGGCGCGAAAGCTGCGCGACGGCTGCCTGATGGAATTCTTTGACAATCTCGGAAGCATTCCGGAGGAGCAGCTCCAGAAAATCAATGAGGAGCTGACGCCTGACGCAATTCGCGAATATACCCAGCTCCCCGGCAAGGGAATCGGTCTGCAAAATGTGTATCAGCGCCTGTGCCTCTACTATGGCGGGCGTGTGCAGATGCAGCTGCTGAACAATACACCTGCCGGTGTCCGCATTCGGATTTTCATTCAGAACGAGGAGGAAAACGCAAATGTATCGTCTGCTGATCGTAGATGATGAAAGAGAGATCTGCGAGAATCTGAAGTTGCTGATCGATTGGAAAAAATTCAATATTTCTGCGGTTTACACTGCGACGTCCTTTGAGGCGGCGGTGGATCTTGCGATGGACTTCAAGCCGCATATTGCGCTTGTCGACGTCAATCTCGGCGCGCACCTGGGCTACGAGCTGGTGGTGCACCTGCACGAAATGGGGCTGACGACGACGTTCTGCATGATCTCGGGCTATGACGATTTTGTGCATGTGCAGCGGTCAATGAAGGCGGGGGCGAAGGACTATATTCTTAAGCCGATCAACGTAAACGACCTGGAGGCATTCCTTGCCAAGACTATCGTCAAGGATCTGGGCGGCACGCTGCCGCAGCTGAAGCTGCCGTCTTCGCAGATCGACCCGGTTTCCAACCGGCCGTATCATGATTTTTCCAACATTACGAACAAGGTGATTCTGATCATCCGTAACGATTGCAGCGCGAACCTGAACCTGGTTTCTGTCGGCGAGATGTTCAATATGAGCAGCAAGTATATCGGCAGAGTTTTTCTGAAGGATACCGGCCTGAAATTCACGGAATACCTGATGGTTTACCGGATGCTCACGGCGAAGCATATGATCGAGACGACAAAGGAAAGAATCTCGGATATTGTGGAGAAAGTGGGCTATTCTCAGGCAAATAACTTCTACGTGCATTTCAATCGGATGTTCGGCATCTCGCCGAACAGTCTGCGCGCACACCTGAACGGCGATGTGTCGGAGGAGGACGACTGCCCGAAGGAGGAACAAAAATGAGACGTCTTGCAGCACTTTTTCTGCTGGCGGCTCTGTTGGCGACCCTCCTGAGCGGATGCTCCATGAAACCACCGGCTGAGGAAACGCCGATGGTCACGTTGATCTATTATACCATCGGCGAGCCGGACGAGGATCTCGATAAGGTCAATGACGCGCTCAACAGCCTGCTGGCGGAACGCTACGGCTTTCAGGTGGACTATATTAAAATCGGCTGGAATGAATATGAGGCGCGGCTGGCTACACTGGTCAATACCAATCAGAAGTTCGACATTGCCTTTGCCTGGACGGAGAACTATCAGGCAAACGCCAAGCGCGGCAAGTGGCTGGATCTCACGCCCTATATGCAGACGAGCGGCAGGGAAATGTACGAGGCGGTCAATGACAAGTTCTGGAAGGGTACGCTGATCGACGGCAAGATTTTCGGCGTGCCGACGAATAAGGAGCTTGCCACGCCGATGCAGTTCCTCTTTGACAAAACGCTGGTGGAGAAGTATGGCATCGATGTGACGCAGTATACGACGCTCGATTCACTGGAGCCGCTTTTGCAAAGCATCGCAAAGCTTGAGCCGGATTATGTGCCGTTTTTCCTGGATTCCACGCAGTACAATTTCATGCTCCCGGCGGGCTATGAGTATATCACCTATGAAACTGTGCCGCTGATGATCCGCTCGAATGATCCGACCTGTCAGGTGGTCAACGCCTTCGAGTCGGAAGCCGTCATGCAGGAGCTGCGCACAATGCGCAAGTACTATAAGAGAGGCTATATCAATCAGGATGCCTGCATCCGCACCTCGCTCTCGCGCTTTGCCGACGAGAAGGTGTTCCTGCGGATTTCCAGCGGCGGCCCGGATGCGGATGCCAGCTACAGCACCACCTTCGGCTATCCCATCATTGCACAGCAGGCCTCGGACAGCATCGCTACGACGGACTCCACGCGCGGCGGCCTGATGGTGGTCAACGCGCGGACGGCACACCCGGAGGAATGTGTGGCCTTCCTGAACGCGGTGAACACGGACCCGGATGTCCGCAATTTGCTGAATTACGGCATCGAGGGTGAACACTATACGCTGACCGATGCGGGGCAGGTGCACACCATTTCTGATGCCTATGCCGGCGTGGCCTATACGCAGGGCAACTGGTTTATCCTGCGTACCCGCGAGGGCGAAAATCCGAACCGGTGGGAGATTTTCAAGGAATTCAACGACTCCGCGCAGGAGTCCATGCTGCTGGGCTTTGTGCCGGATTACTCCGGCCACACGCTGCAATTTGACAAGATTGCACGGATCTATGAGCGGTACTATTCTGCCCTGATCACCGGCACCGTGGCGCCGGATCAGTTCGTACCGCAGATGAACAAGGAGCTTGCCGAGGCGGGGATTGATGAGCTGCGGCAGGTTGTGCAGCAGCAGATCGACGATTGGCTGGAAAGCCAGGATAGTAACCAGGCTCTGCCGTAAAACAAGCGCCCCGTGCAGCAATGCTGCATGGGGCGCTTGTGCTTTGAGGTTTCTTTAGTAATCGATGCGGCCGGGGGTGGCAATTTCGTCCATGGTGTTGGTGCAGTTGATGTGGCCGTCCGGATGGCGCTTCGTGATGAGCGAGGTTTCCAGCAGCTCGGGGATGGTATCGACAGTGCCGTCGGCAAAGGCGCGCATTTTTTCGCCTGCGGTGGCCATACGCGCGGCAACGCCGCCGAGGCGAACCTCCAGAATCTCGAAGCCGTTGGGCTTGTTCGTGGATTCCCAGAGCTTTCTCCAGAGCACGCGCAGCGTGTTCAGCGCTTCGACCGTGGCGGGAATGCCGTCTGCCAGTGCAGCGGCTGCCTCGCGGTCGCCGCGGCGGACGACGTCGCCCGCCTGCTCGTGCCAGGCGCACTTGAGCGCCAGCGCGTGGGAAAGCGTGGCATAGAAGTCAAACAGTAGCGCATATTCGGGGTTCTCCTGCGCGTAGTGTGCGAATTTCTGCACGAGGGAGGCAAAGTGACCGGACATGTCAAAGCCGGCGGTGTCCGCCTCGAAGAGCTGGATCAGAGGATCTTGATACAGCAGGAACTTGCAGGCGTTGACCGGATCATTGTGGCAGCTCTTCATACCGGGGACGAGATTGAGCTGGCTGATGTCCAGGAAGGCCTGCGCGTCGGCGTTGCAGCAGCGGCGGAAGCGGGCGCGCAGCGCCTCTTCGTCGTATACGCCGGTGTAGGTCATTTCGGCGTAGAGCTGGAGCGCGAGCAGGGAGGCGACCATGTTGGCCTCGCCGCCGTTGTCACCCCAAGCCGTGGCAAGCGCCAGCGGGACGCCGGCCTTCATGCAGGCGCTCAGGCCGGCAACGGAGTTGGCTATGGCCGTGGGGTAATCCGGCGCCGGGCCGATCCAGGTCCAGATGCCGCCGGCGAAAACTGTCGGGGCAGGGAACTGCGCATGCTTGTGCAGCGCGTCGGCGTACATGGCCTCGTCAGACTGGTAATAATCCCAGTACATCAGGGTGATGCGCGGGTCAACTGCGTCTCTTGCGCTCTGAGAGGGGAGACCGCCGTTGTGGTAGTCATGGCCGTCGAGGTGGAAGTACATGTCGCTCCACATCATGGCAGACAGGCCGTACTTATCGGTGATCTCCAGCACGCGCTTGAGGTGGCGGCCGATGACCTGGTGCGGGTTTTCATAGCCATGATAGACCAGGTGTGCACCAAGGCCGACGCCGTAGGCTTCGTCCATGCCGAGGTGGATGCGCTTGGAGCGGTAGGGAGCGGTGGCAGCGCGAATCATCTGATCGAGCAGAACATAGGTATCTTCGTAATCCGCAAGCAGAACCTCGTCATTTTCGCGATAGCGGTGGAAGGCGGGCCAGTGCAGGATGCGCTTCAGGTGACCAAGCGTCTGAATGCACGGGCAAAGCTCAATGCCGAACTGATCGGCATAGTCGTCCAGCGCCTTCAGCTCATCAAAGGTATAGCGGCCGCGCTTATAGCCGAAGAAGGGCTGCTCGGGGACCTCGTAGGTATCCTCCGTGTACATCATGCCCATGTTCAGACCCATGAGCGCCATTTTGCGCAGAAGGTAACGCATGTCCTCCGGCTTCAGAACAGCATTTCTGGAGCAGTCGAACATGACACCGCAGGTTTCGAAGCGGGCCTTTTCATGAATGGAGCAGGGGGCAAGCGGCTGCGGGATCAGGCTCATTGCGCGGTAGAACTGCACCGGTGCGGCCCAGATCAGCGTGACCGAGATACCGTCGCTTTCCACGCTGAGCTCGTCACCCTTTACACAGCGGATCTCTATGCCGTTCTCAGCGGGAAGATAGCCGAGCTCCTCCTGGAGTTCCGTTAAAGCGCTCTGCCAGTTCGCGGGCGCCTGACCGAGAATGTGTACATTTTTCTTCATAGGAATGGCTCCTTAATTTAGTAAGCGGCAAACTGCCGTCCTTATTATCGCAGAAAAACGAGCCGAATGCTAGTCTGAAAACTACACTTTGCGGTATGAAAATGGCACATTTTTGATTTTTGGCAGGGTGTACAAAATTCGACCGGATTGTTTGTGCAATACGCCGAAACCGGCAAAAACTGCAAAAAAAAAATATTAACAAATTTATAAAAATGTATCCTTTTCATACTACTATGCGAAGTTTTTAGACTATAAATTTTGGGGTGGTATCTGCTATAATATGTGCGTAAACGGAATGCGATCGGAAACAACATGGAAGCAAGGTGAAGATATGTCCAAACTGCAAACCCGCAACCCCGGTGTTAAGAAAAAGAAGTTTTGGAAGTGGACGAAGGACGATACAGAGCTGACAATTCTTGCCATCCCGACGACGGTATGGTACATCCTGTTCTGCTATCTGCCGATGTTCGGCATTGTCCTTGCAATGAAGGACTTCAAAATCGTTGACGCCTCTAAAAACTTTCTCTACAATCTGTTCCACAGCGAGTGGGTCGGATTCAAGAATTTTGAGTACTTCCTGAAGCTGAGGGACTTCCCCCAGATCCTGCGCAACACGCTGCTGTACAACGCCGCGTTTATCGTGCTGGATATCGTGCTGCCGGTGACGCTGGCCATTATGATCAGCAATATCTACAGCAAGCGGAAATCCAAGATTTACCAGACTCTGATGTTCATGCCGCACTTCATGTCCTGGGTCGTCATCAGCTACTTCGTCTACGCAATGCTGGTTACGGACAAGGGCCTGCTGAACGGCCTGATTACGCTCCTCGGCGGGGAGAAAATCAACTGGTACTTTGAACCGAAATACTGGCCGTTTATTCTGGTCTTCATGCATGTCTGGAAGGTTTTGGGCTACAGCATGGTCGTCTACCTCGCCTCCATTACGGGAATCGACTCCACGCTTTATGAAGCCGCCGCACTGGACGGTGCGTCAAAGGCTCAGCAGGCATGGTACGTCACGGTGCCCTGCCTGAAGCAGATCATCATTATGATGTTCATCATGGCGGTCGGACATATTTTCTCCTCCGACTTCGGCCTGTTTTATCAGGTCACGCGAGGCGCAATTCAGCCGCTGACCCCGTATGTGGCGACCTTCGACGTCAAGATTTTCCAGATGGTTACCACGAGCACAAACCTCGGACAGAACGCCGCGGCATCCATGTTCCAGTCCATCGTCGGATGCATCACTATCCTGTGCGCCAATGCGATCGTCCGCAAGGTCGATAAGCAGAGCGCACTGATCTGACGGGAGGGACTCACATGGCAAAAAGAAAACATCCCGTAACAACGAATGACAACATGACGCGGCTGAACCGGATCCGCCCTGGAACGAACGTCCTGTTCAACATCTTGTTCATTATTTTGGCGCTGTCCTGCGTCCTGCCTGTTATTTTCATCTTTATCATTTCGATCACGGATGAGCAGGTGGTTCGAACCCAGGGTTATCAGTTCTACGTCACTGCGAAAACGGTTTCCACCAGCGCCTATCAGTACCTCTGGACGCAGCGCAAGACCATCCTGCATGCGCTGTGGATCTCCGTTGAGGTTACTGCAATTGGCACGGTGCTCGGCGTTGCGCTGACCTCTCTGCTTGGCTATGTGCTTTCCAGAAGAGAGCATAAGCTCAACGGCTTCCTGACGATCATGGTTTTCATTCCCATGGTCTTCGGCGGCGGCCTTGCAGCATCCTATGTGGTCAATACGCAGATCCTGAAAATCGGCAATACCATTTGGGCCTTGATTCTGCCCCTGGCGGTTTCCAGCTTCAATGTCGTTATCGCACGTACCTTCTTCCGAACAACGATACCGGACTCCGTGATTGAGTCCGCACGAATAGACGGCGCGTCACAGTGGACGATCTTCTTTAAGATAGTCCTGCCGGTTTCCAAGCCGGTTCTGGCAACGATTGCACTGTTCCTTGCTTTCGGCTACTGGAACGACTGGTATCAGTCCATGCTGTACATCAAGAGCGACAATCTGAAGTCCCTGCAGGCACTGCTTCAGGCAATGGAGAAGGATATCGAGTTCCTGACGAAAAACCCGACTGCCGGCCTTTCCCAGACCGACATGATCCGCAAAATGCCGCAGGAATCCGTGCGAATGGCAATTGCCTTTGTCGTCGCGGTTCCGATCGCGTGCGTCTACCCCTTCTTCCAGCGCTACTTCATCTCCGGCCTGACCATCGGCGCCGTGAAGGGCTAATGAAGAATCACACACCGTATTGAAGCGACAATGTCGCTGCAATAAATCGCATCCCAAAATTTTTTAGGAGGAACAAAAATGAAGAAAGTTCTCGCACTGCTTCTGGCCGTCGTTATGGTCGCCGCCCTCTTTGTCGGCTGCGCCAAGGACCCCCAGAACCCCAACACCAGCAGCACCCCCGCTGATTCCACCAGCGAACCCGCATCCGAGCCCACCAACGACGAGATCGTTGACCTGAAGTGGGTCACCGTCGGCAGTGGCATGCCCGCGAACTACGACGCGTGGAAGGCCAACCTCGACAAGTACCTCGAAGAGAAGATCGGCGTCCATCTGGACATCGAAGTCGTCAGCTGGGGCGATTGGGATACTCGCCGCAACATGATCGTCTCCACCAACGAGCCGTTCGACATCATCTTTGGCAACAACGGCACCTACACCAGCGACATCGCTCTGGGCGCTCTTGCTGATATTAGCAGCCTGCTGAGCAGCACCCCCGGCCTGACCGACCTTATCCCTGAAGCTTATTGGGATTCCGTTACTGTCGGCGGCAAAATCTATGGTGTTCCCACCTACAAGGATTCTTCTTCTACCCAGTACTTCATCTATGATAAGGAACTCGTTGAGTCCACTGGCGTTGACTATGCCAATGCTCACACTCTGAGCGACCTGACCCCGATTCTCAAGGCTATGTACGAGAAGAAGGGCGAGGCTGTCTTCATCCTCAACAACGGCGGCCTGGATGCTATCTATGGCGGCAAGTACGATGATCTGTCCCTGGGCTTCCCCGGCATCGGCGTTTCCTACAACAGCACCGAGGCGAAGGCTGTCTCCGTCTTCGAGCAGGACGACATCAAGGCTGACCTCGACACCCTGCGTTCCTGGTATCAGGCTGGCTACATCAACTCCGACGCTGCCGTTCTGGCAGAAGCTCCCCAGTACCGTCCTTGCTTCGTTGCTCAGGGCTGGTCCGCAGCTGCAAAGACCACTTGGGGCCCGCAGATGGGCGTTGACGCCGTCGCGATCCAGTGGGGCAACACCGTGATGTCCAACTCCACCGTTCAGGGCTCCCTCAACAGCATCTCTGCTGCTTGCGCACATCCGGAGAAGGCTCTGCAGCTCCTCGAGCTGGTCAACACCGACTCCTATGTCCGTGACGCTCTGTACTATGGCCTCGAAGGCGACAACTTCGACTACACTGCTGACGGCAAGGTTCACAAGAACAACAGCGACTGGACCATGGCTGGTTACACTCAGGGCACATTCTTCAACGTTTCCTACCTTGAGGACGACAACTCCAACCAGTGGGCAGAGGTTCAGGAACTCAACGGCCAGGCTGTTGCTTCCCCGGCTCTGGGCTTCGCATTCGATCAGACCAACGTGAAGGATAAGATCGATGCTTGCAACGCTATCTTCAAGGAGTACCGTCCCACTCTGATGACCGGTACTGGCGATCCCACCGAGACCATCAACGCGATGCTCTCCGCAATGCGTGCTGCCGGCTTCGATGACATCCTCACCGAGGTTCAGACTCAGCTCGACGCTTGGGTTGCTTCCAAATAATTAAACTTTCCCGGCATGGGGACCGATGCGCATGCACCGGTCCCCATTTCAGTCAAGTGGCAAGCTTCTGCTGTTTGCGGGAGGAAATTTCTGAACATTTCGGAAATTTCCTTCTGCGTACAGCACATTTTCAAAGCAAGTGAGGTAACGTTATGTACTTTATCGATCAAAGAATTCAGGTGATCTGCAACCAGCTCGGTATGCTGCGCTTCACGGACAGCCTTGGCCTTCCGGATTGGCAGTATAAGAAGGGCCAGTTCTTCCACCCGCAGGAAGCAGACGAGGCTGGCGCCCCCTGGGAGAAGTTCGACTGCCAGAATATGCACTGGTACGCCGACTATGCCGGTACCGACCAGTTCGAGGGCAAGTTCCAGGGACAGGCGACGGATTTCCACGGCATTCCCGGCACGCATTACTGGTTCCGCAGTCACATTACCATTCCGCTGAGCATGGACGGCAAGTCCGTCTGGTTCAAAATTCACACCCAGATTGAAGAGTGGGACGACGGCAAGAATCCGCAGTTCCTTGTTTTCGTTAATAACGAGGTCGTTCAGGGCGCGGATATGAATCACCGCGAAGTTCTGCTGCGCAAGCGCGCCGTCGGTGGGGAAGAGCTGACCATCGACATTCAGGCCTACACCGGCACCCTCCATCGTGAATTTTCTTTTCTTGCGAACCTTTATGTACTTGACGAAAAGCTGAATCACCTGTATTATGATATCTTGGTGCCGCTTCAGGCGTTCCCGCGTCTCGGACAGGACAGCAAGACCCGGCTGGAGCTGCAAACCGTCCTGAATAACACCATAAACCTTATCGATATGCGTGTGCCCTATTCCGAGGATTTCTATGCCTCCGTCGATACGGCACAGCAGTATATCACGGAAAATCTGTACGAGAAAATGTGCGGCGTACAGGATGTCATTGCAACCTGCATCGGCCATACGCATATTGACGTTGCATGGTGGTGGACTGTCGCGCAGACGCGCGAGAAGGTCGTCCGCTCCTTTGCGACCGTCCTGAAGCTGATGGAAGAATTCCCGAGCTATAAGTTCATGTCCAGTCAGCCGGTGCTCTACTATTTCCTCAAGCAGCGCTACCCCGAGCTGTATGCGAAGATCAAGCAGCGCGTGGCTGAGGGGCGCTGGGAAGTGGAAGGTGGCATGTGGCTGGAGGCTGACTGCAACCTGACTTCCGGCGAGTCCCTTGTCCGCCAGTTCATGCACGGCAAGCGCTTCTTCCGCGAGGAGTTCGGCAAGGACAACAAGATCCTTTGGCTGCCTGACGTTTTCGGTTATTCCGGCGCGCTGCCGCAGATTATGAAGAAGTCCGGCATCGACTACTTCATGACCACGAAGCTCTCCTGGAATCAGATCAACCGCATTCCGAACGACACCTTCCTCTGGAAGGGCATAGACGGCAGCGAGGTCCTGACCCATCTCATTACGACGCTCGGCATCGGTCAGGATCCGAAGCAGAGCTTCTTTACCACGTATAACGGCATGCTGCATCCCGATGCCATCATGGGTGCTTGGGATCGCTATCAGAATAAGGAAATCAACAACGACGTCCTCGTTGCCTTCGGCTATGGCGACGGCGGCGGCGGCCCGACCCGCCTGATGCTCGAAACCTCCGAGCGCATGGAAAAGGGCATTCCCGGCGTGCCGATGGTTCGTCAGGAGCCGGCTCGTACCTTCTTTGATGAACTCGATGCCCGTGTGAAAGACAATCCGCGCCTGGAAACCTGGGAGGGCGAATTCTATTTCGAGTACCACCGCGGCACTTATACCTCCATGGCCCGCAATAAGAAGGGCAACCGCAAGAGCGAACTGCTGATGATGGACCTTGAGCTTCTCGGTGTCCTTTCCAAGGACTATCCCGCCGAGGCCGACACGCGCCTGTGGCGTGACATCATCCTTCTGAATCAGTTCCACGATATTCTGCCCGGCAGCTCCATTGCTGAGGTTTATGACGTGACAAAGGCGGAATATGAGGCACTGGCTTCCGAAGCCAAGTCCCTGATTCGTGATCGTCTGAATCGCATCGCCGGCAGCGGCGAGGGTGTGACTGTGGTCAACACGCTGGGCTTTGACCGCGATGATGTGGTTTCCCTCGGCGAGGTTCAGGCTTCCGCACTTGCGGATGAAAACGGCAACCGCTATCCTGTGCAGCAGACGGCGGACGGCGCGGTTGCATATTTGAAGAATCTGCCCTCCAAGGGCTATCGCACCTACCGCGTTGCCGAAGCAAAGGCGGAAAGCCCCTTCCGCCGCACGGATGAGCGCCACCTGGAAACGCCGTTCTATAGCGTTGCATTTGACGAAAATGGGCACTTTACCTCCATTTTTGATAAGAAATTTGACCGCGAACTTGTCAAAGACGGCAAGAAAGCAAATCTTTTCCGCCTCTATGAGGACAAGCCGATTTACTATGATAACTGGGATATCGACCGCTTCTACACGGAGAAATCCTGGGACGTTAACGACCTCGTGTCTATGCACTGGATCGAAGACGGCCCTGTCCGCACGACCCTTGCGCTGGAATATCGCTGCAGCCTGAGCACCATTCGCCAGAAGATTCATTTCTATGCGAATACGCGCCGCATTGATTTTGAAACCACGGTGGATTGGAAGCTGCATCAGCATCTGCTGAAGGTGGAGTTCCCGGTGGATATCCACACGGATGAGGCGACCTTTGATATCCAGTTTGGCAATGTAACTCGCAAAACACACAGCAACACCAGCTGGGATAAGGCCCGATTTGAGAGCTGCGCCCAGAAGTGGATGGACTACTCCGAGGGGCATTATGGCGTCAGCCTGCTTAACGACTGCAAGTATGGTCACAGCGTCCTGGACGGCGTGATTGCACTGACGTTGGTCAAGAGCGGCATTGAGCCGAACCCGAATGCGGACGTCGAGCTGCACAGCTTCACCTATTCCCTCTACCCGCACGGAGAAACCTGGAAGCAGGCGGGCACGGTGCGCGAGAGCTACAAGCTCAACCTCCCGGCCTACACTGTTCTGGGCGGCACGCCCGGCAAGAGCTACAGCCTTGTATCTCTTGACACGCCGAATGTGGTACTGGAAACCGTCAAACAGACGGAAAACGGCGAGGGCACCGTGCTGCGTCTCTACGAGAGCGAGAATGCCCGCACGAAGACCGCGCTGACCCTGCCGGAGGGTGTTACCAAGGCTTACGAGACGAACCTCCTGGAAGAAATCGAAGCCGAGCTGCCGGTTGTGGATGGTAAGCTGCACTTCGTGATGAAGCCTTACGAGATTAAGACGATCCTGCTCCGCTGAGCAGACGAAGAATATGGAACCTTATCAAGATCAAACATTATCACCGGAGTCACGTGCGGAAGATCTGCTCTCCCGCATGACCCTCCGGGAAAAGGTGGGGCAGCTGAACCAGCGCCTCTACGGCTTCGGAATCTACCGGCGTGAGGGTGAGAATATCACCCTCACCCAGGAGTTTACCGACGAGGTGGCGCATTACAGCGGCCTCGGCACACTTTACGGCCTGCATCGCGCCGATCCCTGGTCCGGAAAGGACTTTGAGACAGGACTGACCGGCGCACTGGCCGTGCGCGCACGCAATCAGGTACAGCGCTATGTCATTGAGCATTCTCGCCTGGGTATTCCCACGCTTTTCAGCAGCGAGTGCCCGCACGGGCATCAGGCGCTGGACGGTTATCTGCTCCCGGTGAATCTGGCGAGCGGCTGTACCTTTGCGCCGCAGCTTCTTGAGGATGCTGCGGAGATTTGCGGGCAGCAGCTCCGCGCTACGGGTGTTGACCTTGCGCTCGTTTCTGCGTTGGACATTCTTCGCGATCCCCGCTGGGGAAGGAGCGAGGAGTGCTTTGGCGAGGATCCTTACCTTGCCTCGCGCATGGCGCAGGCCGTGGTGCGCGGAATTCAGAAGCAAGGCGTGGATGTTGTCGCAAAGCACCTGTGCGCACAGGGCGAAACGACTGGCGGCGTGAATGCAAGCGCTGCCCGCATTGGCCCGCACGAGCTGCGGGAGATCCACCTGCCGCCGGTGAAGGCCTGCGTGGAGGCGGGGGTTTCCGCGTTCATGGCAGCCTACAATGAAATCGACGGTGTGTATTGTCACGCGAACCGCGCTCTTCTGACCGATCTGCTGCGCGGAGAATACGGCTTTGACGGATTTGTTATGTCAGACGGTGTTGCGATTGACCAGTTGGATGCCGTTACAGGCGACCGCACCGCATCCGGTGCACTTGCTCTGAATGCAGGCGTTGACATGGGCCTGTGGGACACCGGCTTCCGCAAGCTGGAAGAAGCGGTCGCCGCAGGTCTGGTGGACGAGCGCCGTATTGACGAGGCGGTGCTGCGCATCCTGACCGTGAAGTTCCGCCGCGGCCTGTTTGACCACCCGTATCTTCCGGAAACGGATCCGAAATACTCCTATGCTGAATTTCCGCAGGCGTCCCGTCTCGCGGAACAAAGCATGGTTTTGCTGAAAAATACGCAGAACATTCTGCCCCTGCGGCTGGATAAACCGCTGCGTCTCGGCCTGACCGGGCCGAATGCAGATGCCATTTATCATCAGCTTGGCGATTATACACCGCCGCTTCGGCCGGATGCCGGATGCACCCCGCGTCAGGGGCTTGCGCGGCTTCTGGAAAACACGCCGGTGCAGCTGACGTATCATCAGGGCTGCCCGATGTTTGAGGCCGACCCGGCAATGCGCTCGCAGGCTGCGGCTGCCCTCGCGGACAGCGATGTGATTCTTGCGGTGCTCGGCGGCTCCTCAAGCCGCTTTGCTGCCTGTGATTTTGATGCCAACGGCGCCGCCAAAAAGCAGCATACCGTCACGATGGACTGCGGCGAGAATGTGGATGACGCGCTGCTGCGTCTGCCCGGCGAGCAGCTGGAGCTGCTGCGCGAGCTGCACGCGACCGGAAAGCCGGTTGTTGCGATATTGATTGGCGGTAGGCCTTATGAAATGGCGGAAATTGACGCGCTATCCGATGCAATCTTCTGCTGCTTCTATCCCGGGCCCACCGGAGGCGATGCGCTGGCGCGGCTTCTCTTCGGCCTTGCAGAGCCCGCGGGACGGCTTAGCGTATCCCTTCCGGACCATGCCGGGCAGCTTCCCGTTTATTACAACGCGAAAGACTCCTATCGCACTGTTACTTATTACAATCTGACCCGCCCGCGCTACGGCTTCGGCAGCGGCTTAAGCTACACCTCCTTCGATTTCGCACTGGAAAAGGCACCGCAGAAGGATGAGCTTATGCTGACCCTCCGTGTTACGAACACGGGCGGCCGTCCCGGCTGGGCCGTCCCGCAGCTCTACATTCATAGAACGCAGGGCGTGGTTACCTCGCGCATTCGCCAGCTCTGCGGCTTTGAAAAGCTCTATTTACAGCCGAACGAGACACGAACGCTGACGATAGCGATTCCAACGGAAAGCCTGATGCAGTATGACGCTTCAATGCACCGCTGCACGCCGTCCGGACGTATCGAATGGTTCCTTTCGGATTCCGGCGAGACAAAGCTCCAGGGTGAATTCATTCAATAGGGGAGAGCAGAATGAGCTATTATATTGGAATCGACCTGGGCACCTCCGCGTGCAAGCTGCTGCTGGTCGGCGGCAGCGGCGAGATTTTAAATACTGTGACGAAGGAATATCCTCTGCTGTTTCCCCAGCCTGGCTGGTCGGAGCAGCATCCTGAGGATTGGTGGGACGCGGTCGTGACCGGCGTCCCTGAGCTGCTGTCCGGCTTTGACGCTTCACAGGTTGCCGGTATCGGCGCGGGCGGCCAGATGCACGGCCTTGTCGCGCTGGATGAGAACGACAGTGTGATTCGCCCGGCAATCCTTTGGAACGACGGCAGAACCTATCGCGAGGTAGAGTATCTCAATCAGACGATCGGCAAAGAAAAACTGTCTGAACTGACTGCAAACATTGCGTTTGCGGGATTCACCGCGCCGAAAATCCTCTGGATGCGCGAAAACGAACCGGAGAATTTCAAAAGAATTGCAAAAATCATGCTGCCGAAGGATTATGTCAACTACCGCTTGACCGGCGTGCATTGCTGCGATTATTCCGATGCCTCAGGCATGCTTCTGCTCGATGTGCAGCATAAATGCTGGTCGCAGGAGATGCTTAAGCTCTGCGGCGTAACGCAGAGGCAGATGCCGAAGCTTTTTGAGAGCTTTGAGGTCGTCGGCACGCTGACCGCGGAGGCCGCGCGGACGCTCGGTCTTCCCGGAACGGTCAGGGTCGTGGCAGGCGCCGGCGACAACGCAGCGGCTGCGGTAGGCACCGGCACGGTCGGCGCGGGCGGCTGCAACATTTCCCTTGGCACCTCAGGGACGATTTTCATCTCCTCCGATCGCTTCGGTGTCGATCCAAATAACGCATTACACGCCTTTGCCCATGCAGACGGCGGCTATCACCTGATGGGCTGCATGCTCTCCGCTGCCAGCTGCAATAAATGGCTGTGCGAGGACATTCTGAACACAAGCGACTATGCCGGCGAGCAGAAGGGGATTACCGGCGAAAAGCTCGGAGAAAATCATGTCTATTTCCTGCCCTATCTGATGGGTGAGCGCAGCCCGATCAATGACACCAACGCACGCGGCACCTTCACAGGGATTACAATGGATACTACGAGAGCCGATCTCGTACAGGCGGTTCTGGAGGGCGTAGCCTTCGCCATCCGCGATTCCTTTGAAGTTGCAAAATCTCTTGGCATCGAAATCCCGCGCTCGAACCTCTGCGGCGGCGGCGCGAAAAGCCCGCTGTGGCGCAAAATCTTCGCCAATGTGCTGGGCATCCCGTTGGACATGGTCAAAACGGAACAGGGGCCAGGTTATGGCGCCGCCATGCTGGCCATGGTCGGCTGCGGAGTCTTTGCCACCGTGCAGGAGGCGGCACAGCGTCTGGTTGAGGCTGCGTCCACGACGGAGCCGGATCCCGCGCTGACGGCGAAATATGAGGCGCGTTATCAGAAATTCAAGCTGCTGTATCCGGCGCTGAAGCCGGTCTTTGCAGAGCTGGGGTAGGAGAAAGTATATGAAAATTCTGTCGGTATTTGATGCGGAATTTAAACCATATGGTAAAATTCTGGAGCATTTTGAAGCAAAGACACTGATTGCAGCCATGCAGACGGTTCCCATGCCCGGGCAGGGCGTGGCGTATGAACCGGCGATTGCCGCACTTGAGGACTGCGGCGCGATGGAGGCCCTGCAAAACCGTATTTACGGCGGCATGCCTGTCCAGATCGGCATGTGCTGGGGCTATAACACGAAGCTGAACTGTCTGGAATACCACCGCGACAGCGAAATCAACCTCGGCGACCGCGATTTTGTTCTGCTGCTGGCAAAGGAAGATGAAATCGAAAACGGCCAATTGGACACCGCAAAGGTAAAGGCCTTCTGCGTTCCTGCGGGGACTGCCGTTGAGGTCTATGCCACGACGCTGCACTATGCGCCCTGCCAGACGGAGCCGTCCGGCTTCCGCGTTGCCGTCGTTCTGCCAAGAGGCACGAACACGGAGAAGCCTGCCTTTACGCCGCAGTGCGAAGAGGATCATTGGCTGACGGCCTGCAATAAGTGGCTGCTGGCGCATCCGGAATCGGATGAGGCCAAGGGCGGCGCACATGCCGGCCTGATTGGAAACAATATCGACATTGCCGAATAAGGAGGAAAAGAAAAATGAGAAATAACATCCCCGTGGTGAAGCTCGGCATTATTGCTGTCTCACGCGATTGCTTTCCACGCACACTTTCTGAAATGCGCCGCGCGAACATCGTAAAGGCCAGCGGCAGTTATGAGTGCCCCGTCACGGTTGAAAATGAGAAGGATATGCTGAAGGCAGTCACCGACGTCAAGGCGGCGGGCTGCAACGCCCTTGTCGTTTTCCTCGGCAACTTTGGCCCGGAGACGCCGGAAACCCTGATTGCCAGGTATTTTGACGGCCCGTGTATGTTCGTAGCTGCCGCCGAGGGCGACGGCGACCTCATCAGCGGCCGCGGCGACGCCTACTGCGGCATGCTCAACTGCTCCTACAACCTCGGCATGCGCCATCTGAAGGGCTATATTCCCGAATACCCCGTCGGCACGGCAGAGGACATCGCAAAGATGATCGCGGAATTCGTACCCATCGCGAGAGCGGTCATCGGTGTGAAAAATCTGAAAATCATCACCTTCGGCCCGCGTCCGCAGGACTTCTTCGCCTGCAACGCGCCGATCAAGGGCCTGTACGAGCTGGGCGTTGAGGTCGAGGAAAACTCCGAGCTCGATCTGCTTGTTTCCTATAAGGCGCACGCCGGCGACGAGAGAATCCCCGCCGTCTGTGAGGACATGAAGAAGGAAATGGGCGAGGGCCGCTATTATGAGGATCTGCTCGTCCGCATGGCGCAGTTTGAGCTGACGCTGCTGGACTGGGCGGAGGAGCACAGAGGCGCGCGTGAATACGTCGCTTTTGCCGACAAGTGCTGGCCGGCTTTCCCGGAGCAGTTCGGCTTTGAGCCCTGCTATGTCAACTCCCGCCTGGTGGCCCGCGGCATTCCCGTAGCCTGCGAGGTCGATATCTACGGCGCATTGTCGGAGTACATCGGCGCCTGCGTTTCCGGCGATGCCGTGACGCTGCTGGACATCAACAATTCCGTTCCGGCCAGCCTCTACGAGGCGAAAATCAAGGGCCAGTTTGACTACAAGCTGACAGATACCTTTATGGGCTTCCACTGCGGCAACACGCCGAGCTGTAAGCTCTGCGCGGACCGTGCGGTTAAGTATCAGCTCATCCAGAACCGTCTGCTGGAAAACGGCGGCACGCCGGACTTCACTCGCGGCACGCTGGAGGGCGACATCGCCGCCTCCGACATTACCTTCTACCGCCTGCAATGTGACTCTGAGGGCAAGCTGCGCTCCTACATTGCCGAGGGCGAGGTTCTGCCGGTTGCGACGGGCAGCTTTGGCGGCATCGGCATCTTTGCCATCCCGGAAATGGGCCGCTTCTATCGCCATGTTCTGATTCAGAAGCGCTATCCGCACCACGGCGCAGTGGCCTTCGGCCATTACGGCAAACTGCTCTTTGAGGTCTTCAAGTTCCTCGGCATTGAGGATATCGCCTACAATCAGCCCAAAAATCTACCGTATCCCACGGAAAACCCGTTTGCATAAACGAGATATAGGAGGAATTCACTATGAAACGTTCCGAAATCAACAAGGCTCTGAAAGAGCTGGAGGCCATGTGCGCACGCGAGCACTGCTACCTGCCGCCGTTCTGCAATTTCACACCTGACGAGTGGCAGCATGTCGGCCATGAGTACGACGAGGTGCGCGACTGTATGCTCGGCTGGGACATCACGGACTACGGCCTCGGCGATTTTGACAAGGTCGGCATGTCTCTCATCACCATCCGCAACGGCAACCGCAAGATGCAGGACAAGTATCCCAAGGTCTATGCGGAAAAGCTGCTTTACATGAAGGAAGGCCAGTATTCTCCCAATCATTTCCACTGGTACAAGACCGAGGACATCATCAACCGCGGCGGCGGCAACATTCTCATCCGCGTCTACAACAGCCTGCCCGACGAGTCCATCGACCGCAAATCTGACGTGACCGTCCACTGCGACGGCCGCACCTACACCGTCCCCGCCGGCACGCAGGTCAAACTGACGCCGGGCGAGAGCATCCACATCCAACAGTACATGTATCATGACTTTGAGGTTGAGCCGGGCACGGGCGCCGTCCTTCTGGGCGAGGTCAGCCAGTGCAACGACGACAACACCGATAACCGCTTCAACCCGCCCGTCGGCCGCTTCCCGAAGATCGAGGAGGACGAAGCCCCCTACCGCCTGCTCTGCAACGAGTATCCGGCAGCAAAGGACTGAGCCATGGCGTATGATGTTGTCGCCTTAGGCGAACTTTTGATCGACTTCACCTGCGTTTCCGCGGATGCCGACGGCTATCCCACGATGGCCGCCCATCCCGGCGGTGCACCTGCGAATTTCCTTGCCGCCGTGACGAAATTCGGCGGAAAAACCGCCCTTCTCGGCAAGGTCGGCTCGGACACCTTCGGCCGCCTGCTGACCGGCACGCTGGAAAAGGCGGGCATTGAGACGCGCGGCATCGTCGCGTCGAGCGACGTGTTCACCACGCTGGCCTTCGTCACACTGGACGAGCACGGCGACCGCGAATTTGCCTTCTCTCGCAAGCCCGGTGCGGACACGCAGTTGCGCTTCAGCGAGCTGGAGCTGTCGCTGATCGACGATACGCGGGCGTTCCATTTCGGCACGCTGTCGCTGACGGACGAGCCTGCCCGCGTGACGACCTACCGCGCCGTAGCCTACGCCAAGGAGCGCGGCAAGCTCATCACCTTCGATCCGAACCTCAGAAAACCGCTTTGGAAGGATCTGGAAGCGGCCAAGGAGCAGATGCTCTGGGGCCTTTCGCAGGCGGACGTGGTCAAGATCAGCGACGAAGAAATTGAGTTCCTGTTCGGCCTGAGCCCGCAGGAGGGCGCAAAGAAGATTCTGAGCGACTACGGTGTAAAGCTCGTCTTTGCCACCTGCGGCGCGGACGGCTGCTGGTTTGAAAATCAAAACGCCTGCGGCCATGTGGACAGCCTGAAGAACATCAAGGTCGCCGATACGACCGGTGCGGGCGACATCTTCGGCGGCAGCGCGGTCTGGAAGGTTTTGCAGACCGGCAAGCGCCCGGAGGAGCTGAATGAGGCCGAGCTGCGCGAGGCCGTGCGCTTTGCCTGCACGGCGGCGGGACTTTCCACCACAAAATCCGGCGGCATTTCCAGCGTGCCGGAATACGATCAGGTTATGGAGAAGCTCTGAAAATGACCTACACGATTCAAAATACCGAGCTGGCCGTCACCGTTGCGGAGGACGGCGCTGAGCTGCAATCCATCCGCGACGCGGCCGGAACGGAGTATCTCTGGAACGGCGATCCGGCCTACTGGCCGGACCGTGCGCCGAACCTTTTTCCCTATGTGGCTCGGCTGCCGCAGGGAAAATACCTGCTCGACGGGCAGGAGCATCACATGCGCATTCACGGCATTGCGCCCTATCGCCGCTTTACCCTCGTGGAAAAGACGGAGACCTGCCTGACGCTTGAGCTGCCCTGTGATGAGGAAACGAAGAAGGAGTATCCGCGGCAGTTTTCCTATCGCGTCTGCTATGCACTGGAGGGCAAGCGCCTCCATGTGACCTATCGCGTGGAAAATCAGGACGAGCGGACGATGTATTTCGGCTTTGGCGGCCACCCCGGCTTCCGCGTGCCTCTGGCCGCGGGCAAGCGCTTTGAGGATTATCGCCTCCGCTTTGCAGAGGCCTGCCGGCCGCTGCGCGTCGGCTTTACGCCGGACTGCTTTGTCAACGGCGAGGATCGGCCCTATGCGCTGCAAAACGGAACGGATATTCCGCTGCGGCATGACCTTTTTGACGACGATGCCATTGTTCTGAAGAATATGGCCAAGCAGGTGACGCTGGAGACGGAGGGCGATGCCCACGCCGTGACCGTCACCTTCCCGCAGATGAATTACATCGGCTTCTGGCATATGCCGAAGATGGATGCACCCTACGTCTGCATCGAGCCGTGGTATTCTCTGCCTGCGCGCGCTGGCTGTCCGGCTGTTCTGGAGGAGCAGGAGGATCTGGTCACTCTTGCGCCCGGCGGCACGTACTGCAACGCCTGGTCGATCGAAATTCAAAATTCCTGAAAGGAAAAGCGCTATGAATATCCGTAACTGGACTATGCATTTCGAGGGCATGGATCTACCCTGCCAGGCGCCCTGCACGATGTACAGCGTCCTGCTGGAGCACAAAAAAATCCCCGATCCCTTCTGCGGCCTGAACGAAAGAGAATTGCAGCATCTCGGCGAAAAGGACTGCGCGTTTTCCGCGGAGTTTACCGCCGGCGAGGCGCTGCTTGCGCATGACTATGTGGAGCTGGTGTTCCATGGTCTGGACACGATCTGCCGGATCTCTCTGAACGGCAAGCGCCTGGACCGCGTTAAGAATATGCACCGCACCTATGTCTACGAGGTCAAAAACCGCCTGCTGCCGGGGAAAAACACCCTGACATTGGAGTTCTCCTCCCCGGTGCGCTATTTTACCGAGGAGCAGCGCAAGCACTATCTGTATATGAACGACGGCGACACCATCCCCGGCACGGCGCATCTGCGCACGGCGATGTACCAGTCCGGCTGGGACTGGGGTCCAACGCTGCCGGATATGGGCATTTTCCGTGAAATCGAGCTGAATGCCTATGATACCGATCGCTTGGAGCATGTGCTTGTCAATCAGAGACATCACGACGGCATCGTCGATGTCGATCTGCGTGTTTCCACCGCGAAGGGGAGCGACTGCGAGCTGTATGCCGAGCTGGACGGACAGCGTGTTCGTCTCGTCGACGGCGAGGGCACCATCCGGGTGGAAAACCCGAAGCTCTGGTGGGTGCGCGGCTACGGCGAACAGCCGCTGTATGATCTGAAGGTGGAGCTGGTCTCCGGCGGAAAGGTCCTTGACTGCCGGGAAAAGCGCATCGGTCTGCGCACCCTGACCGTGAGCACGGCAAAGGACGAGGATAAGAAGGGCAGCGAATTCTGCTTTGTCATCAACGGTGTGAAGATCTTCTCCATGGGCGCGAACTATATTCCCATGGACAATCTGCTCAGCCGTGTGACGCCGGAGCGCCAGAAAGCGCTGATCCTTCAGGCGGTGGACGCGAACTTCAATACGCTGCGCGTCTGGGGCGGCGGCTACTATCCCGAGGATACCTTCTACGACCTCTGCGACGAATACGGCCTTCTGGTCTGGCAGGACTTCATGGTCGCCTGCGCCAATATCTGGCTGACGGCGGAGATGGCGGAGCAGTTCACCAGAGAAGCGACGGACAATCTCTGCCGCTTGCAGCATCATGCCTCTCTTGGCCTGCTGTGCGGCAACAACGAAATGGAGGATATGATCCTCGGCGGCATGCAGAATAACGAGCTGGTGCGTCAGGACTATCTGCGCCTTTATGAGCACCTGCTGCCTGAGCTTTGCCGCGAGTATGCGCCGGACACCTTCTATTGGCCCTCCAGCCCGTCCTCCGGCGGCGGCTTCGACGACCCCGGCAATTTTGCCCGCGGCGATACCCACTACTGGAAGGTCTGGCACGGCGGCGTGCCCTTCACGGCCTACCGTCAGGAGCGCTTCCGTTTCTGCTCGGAATACGGCTTTGAGGCCTTCCCGTCGATGAAAACCATCCGCACCTTCTGCGAAGAGAAGGACGAAAACTGCTTCTCCCGCGTGATGGAAAATCACCAGAAGTGCAAGGGCGGCAACGGCAACATCCTGCGCTACCTCTCCAATAATTACCTCTATCCTGGCAGCTTTGAGAATCTGGTCTATGCGTCCCAGCTTTTGCAGGCGGACGCCATTCAGTACGGTGTGGAGCATTTCCGCCGGAACCGCGGCTACAGCATGGGCTCGATCTACTGGCAGTTCAACGACTGCTGGCCGGTTGCCTCCTGGTCCAGTGTGGACTATTTCGGGCGCTACAAGGCTCTGCACTATGCTGCGCGCCGGTTCTATGCCCCGATCGCCATGGGGCTGTTCCTGGAAAACGGCGGGCTGACCGTCAACGTCGCCAACGAGACGATGTCCGCCTTCCGCGGCAGTGTGCGCCTCACGGTTTGTCGTGCAGATATGACGGAGCTTGACCGCAGAGAATGCACCGTAGAGGTGGAGCGCCTGCGCTCTAAGGACGTGCTGACCTATGTGCTCCCGGAATTGGATCCCAACAGCACTTATTTTGCGGTGGATCTGTTCGACGAGAACGGCGCCTTTGTCACGCGCCGTGTGGAGACGCTTGTCCCGCCGAAGCACTTCGAATGGCAGAAGCCTACGCTCACCGTGGCGTTCACCGATGTGGAGGGCGGCGTGGAGATTGCGGTTTCCTCCGATGTATTCACGCGCGGCGTGTTCATCGACTTCCGTGACTTCGACTGTGTTCTGTCCGACAATTTCTTCAGCCTGACGGACGGCGAGCCTTATCGCGTCTTTGCGAAGACGGAGAAAACGGCAGCCGAGCTGCGGGAAAACGCGGTATATAAGACCGTATACGACATTCGATAAGGTGGTGCGCCATGAAAGGCCTGTTCAGCATGGACAATCCGTTCATGCAGTTTCTCGCAAGAGTCGGTGAGATGATCCTTGCCAACTTCCTGTTCCTCATCTGCTCGATTCCCGTCGTCACCTGCGGCGCCGCTCTCACGGCGATGAATAAGGTGACGCAGAATATCGCCTACAATGAGGACAAGGGCGTTTTCAAGACCTTTTTTCAGGCGTTCCGCACCAATTTTAAGCAGGCAACGATCATTTGGCTGCTGGTGCTGTTCTTCTTCGCCGGAATGGGCTGCAATCTGCTGCTCGCGAGCACCTATTTTACGGGAAATATGCTGCTGGTCTGCAAATGGCTGGTTCGCATTCTCAGCGTGCTTGTGCTGGCGCTGTGCGCCTATCTGTTCCCGCTCATCGCGCGCTATGAGAACACGATCAAGGAGCACTTTGTGAATGCCGGCGTCCTGATGATCGTCAAGCTGCCGCGCACGATCGGTATGCTTCTGATGAATGCGCTGCCGCTGATCATTGCCTTCATTTCCATGAAGGTTTTTGTCAATACGCTGGTGTTCTGGCTGACGCTGGGCTTTGCGTTTGCCAGCTACATCGCCAGCACGCTGCTGTCTCCCGTGTTCAAGGAGATGGAGGGGTCGGACGGACCGAACGTCCAATTGATGACTTAAAAAGGATGGTAACCATGAGAGTAATTCGTACAAAAGACGCGAAAGTGGCCGGAAGAAACACGGCAAATATCATCTCTGCGCAGGTGATCCTGAAGCCCGACTGCGTGCTGGGTCTTGCGACCGGCAGCTCGCCCATCGGAGCCTATCAGCAGCTCATCGAATGGTACAACAAGGGAGATATCGATTTTTCCCAGGTTCGCGCGGTAAATCTGGATGAGTACGTCGGCCTCCCGGCGGATCATCCGCAGAGCTATGCGTGGTTCATGCGCCACAATTTCTTCGATCATATCAACATCGGCCCGAAGAATACCAACATCCCCAACGGCATGGAGCCGGATGCACAAAAGGAATGCAGCCGCTATGACGCCATCATCGAAAAGCTGGGCGGCGTTGACCTTCAGCTTCTCGGTATCGGCCCGAACGGACACATTGGCTTCAACGAGCCGAGCGACGCGTTTGTCAAAGGTACGCACTGCGTTGATTTGACGGAGGCAACCATTGAGGCCAACGCCCGCTTCTTTGACAGCGAAGATGAAGTGCCGCGCCGTGCCTACACCATGGGCATCCTCGGCATCGTTCAGGCAAAGCGCGTTGTCATGATCGCGACCGGCGCCAACAAGGCAAAGGCCATCCACGATGCGTTCTGCGGCCCGGTGACGCCGAAGGTCCCTGCGTCCATCCTCCAGCTGCATCCGGATTTCACGCTGGTTGCCGATGAGGCGGCGCTGTCCCTCGCGGGCAATCTTGCGTAACCGGAGAATCTGCATCCCTGCATTTTCAAAATGCAGGGATGCTTTTATGCCTGCGTAAAATACGGAGAATTATGACGGAAAACTTGCATTTCGCGTGGATTCATGCTATGATCTGTCCGAAGGAGAAAGACAGCTTGAGGAGAGAAAAATGTATCGCGATTTGACCAAGGGGAGCATCACCAGGGGACTGATCCTGTTTGCCCTGCCGATGATTGCCGGAAACCTGCTTCAGCAGTTTTATAATATTGCAGACACGCTGATCGTCGGTCGGGCGCTGGGGACGGACGCGCTGGCCTCGGTCGGCTCGGCGTATACGCTGATGACCTTCCTGACCTCCGTCCTGCTCGGCCTGTCCATGGGCGCAGGCGCGCTGGTGTCCATCTATCTTGGAAAAAATGACCACGATATGCTCAAGGCGGCGACGGCGCACGCCTTTGTCCTGCTGCTGGCGGTGACGGTGCTGGTCAATGCTGCGGTCTATGTATTTCTGGATCCGATTTTGCGTTTTTTGCAGATCCCGCCGGAGCTGACCGAAGCCATGCGGGAGTATCTCGAGATCATTTTTGCCGGACTGCTGGCGACGGCGCTGTATAACTTCCTTGCCTGCCTGCTGCGGGCGATGGGGAATTCTCTGACGCCGCTCTGGTTTCTCGGCGCTGCGGCACTTCTGAACGTCGGGCTGGACCTGCTGTTCGTCCTGCGGTTTCATTGGGGAATCGCGGGCGCGGCTGCGGCGACGGTGATAGCGCAGTATGTTTCCGGTCTCGGCCTGCTGATTTATGTGCTGCTGCGCAGCAAGGAGCTGCTGCCGCAAAAACGGCATATGAAATACAACGGGAAGCTCCTGCGGGAGATCTGCGACCTTTCCTTCCTGACTTGTGCACAGCAGTCGGTGATGAATTTCGGAATTCTCCTGATTCAGCGTCTGGTGGACAGCTTCGGCGCGGTGACGATGGCGGCCTTTGCGGCGGCGGTGAAGATCGACACCTTTGCCTATCTGCCCGTGCAGGACTTCGGCAACGCCTTTTCCACCTTCGCCGCGCAGAACTACGGCGCCGGGCAGAGCGCGCGCCTGCGCGAGGGCCTGAGAAAAGCCACGCTGCTGTCCACCCTGTTTTCCCTCGTGATTTCCGCGGGCGTGTGGATTTTTGCCGAGCCGCTGATGCGCATTTTCATCAAGGCGGAGGAGACGGCTGTTCTGGCCGCCGGTGTGCATTATCTGCGCATTGAAGGCGCGTTTTACGTCGGAATCGGCTGTCTGTTCCTGCTGTACGGCTTCTACCGCGCGGTAAAACGGCCAGGAATGTCTGTAGTTCTGACGGTGATTTCCCTGGGGACCCGCGTCGCCCTGGCGTATCTTCTTGCCGGGCCGCTGAAGGAGACGGGCATCTGGCTGGCCATCCCGATCGGCTGGGTATTGGCGGATATGACAGGCTATGCGTACTATTTTCTCCGGAGGAAGCAGCTGCTGCCGCAAAAGCAGGAATAATGAACGACAAAACAGCCGCAGTTCAATGAACTGCGGCTGAGCTCTATTCTGCGTCGTTTTCTGCGGGCTGCGGTGCATTCTCCGCTTCAGGCTCCGGCAGAGGCTCCTCCGGAGAGAAGGGTGGTGTGCCGTCGGCATTGAGGTGCAGGATGAGTGTCGGCTCGCCGAAAAGCGTCCGCTCCTTCATGTACGGAAGCCAGGCGGGAAACAGCTGCGCCTCCTCCGGCGGCAGCGCAATCTCCAGACCATCGCCGCCGGTGCGCAGACGGCACTGCCAGACGGGAACGCCGTCGAGCCTGCCGCACCACGGCTCCCATGCGCCCCGCGGCTGCGTGTCGGCAACGGCATATTCCGGCAGCTGCGGGAAGTGGCTTGCGGGCAGGCGAGCCTCAAGCTGCGCTGTGCCGTTTTGCGGATAGGGAATGCCGAGATACTCCGAATGCCAGCCGGAAATCGCATAAAGCCGCAGCGGCGCCTCCGGTGCGGAGCGCAGAGTGCAGCGGAAATACAGGAACAGACCGTCCTGCTCCATTTGCAGTTTGCCCGCCGGGGCGCCCTGCATCATAATATCCAGTTCCATCATAAAATCCCTCCCGCATAGCTTATGCGGGAGGGACAGGAAAAAACAGCCTTATTTCAGCTTCTTGGGATTCTTGTGGATGTAGAGGACGCCCAGCGTTCCCTCGCCGCAGTGGCAGGAGACGGTGCAGCCGGCGTTTGTCTCATAGATATGCTCGAAGTGACCGCATTCGTCCACGGTGCGGCGGACGGTTTCGAGCACCTCGTCGGAAACCGGTGTGTGCGTGATGAAGATACGCTCGTAGATCAGATCGTCCACGCCCTCGAGGCGATTACGGACGTACTGCTCCATGCACTTGGCGTAGTTGCCGCGGTACTTTTTGCCGACGGTCATCTTGTTGTCGATGACCTCAATGCAGGGCTTGAGCTTCAGCAGGTTCGCACCCAGCAGGGTAACGGTGGAGCAGCGGCCGCCCTTGGCCATGTAATCCAGACGGTCGAGCAGGAAGCTCGCGTCCACGCGCGGGGTCAGCTCGTTCAGCTGGTCGCACAGCTTGTCCAGGCTGGAGGCGGTTTTTGCCAGCTTGCAGGCCTCCAGAACCACGTGGCCCTGGCCGGTGGAGAGGTTGCGCGAGTCGATCACGCGGACATTGTCCAGGCCCTTGGCGGCGATGCAGGCATTCTGGTGCGTGGCGGAGAAGCCGGAGCCGATGTTGATATGTACAACGCCGTCATACTCCTTGGACAGCGCCTCGAAGCGCTCCTGATAGGTGCCGACGGGGACGGCGGCAGTGCTGCAAAGCGGGTTGCCGGCTGCTACGTGGGCAAAAATATCTGCGGGCCGGATGGTCACGCCATCGAGAAAGCTCTCATTGCCCTTATTGATAAACAGCGGAAAAATTTCAATGTCGTTTGCACGGACGAGCTCGGGGGAAAGGTCGCATGTGCTGTCAGCTGTGATCTTGATCCTCATGATTTCCACCTGTCCTTTCTGGTATATGGCTATTATATCCTGCATTTAACGTGAAGTCAAGGAAAAAGTACTGGATAATCGCTGAGATTTGTCTGTTTCTGCGGATGGCAGCCAGCGGCGGCGGGTGCGAAAGAGGCGGAAGACTTCGATGACGCGGCGTTTTCCACGGCGATGCACGGCCGACACGCGGAAAAGTTTACAAACCGTTCATTGACTATTTGTAAAGGCTGCAATATAATTATTTAATTACGACTTGAGATAGATGGGAGGCTGTGCAATGTTAAAAACACTGAAAGCACAGGTGAAGCAGTACAAGGCCGTTTCGCTTGTTACGCCGGTGTTCTCTGCGCTGGAAGCGGTAGCGGATATGATCCTGCCGTTTCTGATGGCGAAGATCATCGATTACGGCGTCAACGGCAGCGGCGGCATGGCGGCAATTATAAAATACGGCGCTCTGATGCTGGGCGTGGCGCTGGCTGCGCTTGCGAGCGGCATCCTGGCAGCGCGCTTTGCGTCCATTGCCTCGACCGGCTATGCCACAAATCTTCGCGACGCCATGTTCACGAATATCCAGACGTTTTCCTTCGCCAATATCGACCGTTTTTCCACGGCGGGCCTGGTCACGCGCCTGACGACGGACGTTTCCAATCTGCAAATGTCCTACCAGATGCTTCTGCGCATCTGCGTCCGTGCACCAACGATGCTGATCTGCGCGCTGATTCTGTCCTTCTCCATTCACGCGGAGCTGAGTCTGGTCTTCGTCGTGGCGATGGCGTTCCTGATTCTGGCGCTTTCTCTGGTGATCGTCAACGCGACAAAGCATTTTAACCGCGTCTTCCGTAAGTATGACGACCTGAACGCCAGCGTGCAGGAAAACGTCAATGCCATTCGTGTGGTGAAGGCCTTTGTCCGCGAGGACTATGAGCGCTCCAAGTTTTCCAAGGCCGCCGAGGCGGTTTACCGCATGTTTGTCAAGGCGGAATCCTATGTTACATTAAACAACCCTATCATGATGGCGACAATCTTCGGCTGCATGCTGGCACTGTCCTGGCTTGGCGCGAAGGCCTGCGTGGGCGAGAGCTTCTCCGAGGGCAACCTCATGAGCCTGTTCAGCTACGTTTCCAGCATCCTGATGAGCCTGATGATGATCTCCATGATCTTCGTCATGATGAGCATGAGCGTTGCCAGCGCGCAGCGTATCTGCGAGGTGCTCAACGAAAAGGCCGATCTGGTCAGCCCGGAGAACGCGCTGACGCAGATTCCGGATGGCAGCATTGAATTCAAGGATGTTTCCTTCTCCTATAACACGAGCGGCAGCGGCAAGCCCGTGCTTCAGGGCGTCAATCTGCGCATCGAAGCGGGGCAGACCATCGGCATTCTGGGCGGCACAGGCAGCGCAAAGTCTACGCTGGCCAGCCTGATCTCCCGCCTGTACGACGCAACGCAGGGAGAGGTGCTCGTCGGCGGGCACAACGTCCGGGAATACGATCTGGAGGCCCTGCGCGACGAGGTTTCCGTCGTCTTGCAGAAAAATGTGCTCTTTTCCGGTACAATTCTCGAAAACCTCCGCTGGGGCGACAAGAACGCCACGCTGGAGGAATGCCAACGCGCCTGTCGGCTTGCCTGCGCAGACGACTTCATCCGTTCCTTCCCGGACGGCTATGAGACGCACATCGAGCAGGGCGGTACGAATGTCTCCGGCGGACAGAAGCAGCGCCTGTGCATCGCCCGCGCCCTGCTGAAAAAGCCGAAGATTCTGATCCTCGACGACTCCACCAGCGCGGTCGATACCGCAACGGACGCGCGGATCCGCCGCGCCCTGCGCGAAGAGATTCCGAACACGACCAAGCTGGTGATCGCGCAGCGCATTTCCAGCGTGCAGGATGCGGATAAGATTCTCGTTCTGGACGACGGAAAGGTCAATGGCTTCGGCACGCATGAAGAGCTGCTGGCAACGAACCGCATCTATCAGGAGGTCTGGCAGGGCCAGACCCAGGGCGGCGGCGACTTTGATGAAAGGGCAGGTGAGCAATAATGGCACAGCGTGGACCCCGCGGCCCGCAGGCCGTTGCGACCGAACGCCCGAAAAACATGGGAAAGGTCCTCGGCAGAACGCTCGGCATCGCGTGGAAGGACTATAAGTGGCACATGCTCGGCGTCGTTGTGTGCATCCTGCTCACGGTGGCGGCGCAGCTCAACGGAACGCTGTTCTTGCAGAAGCTTTATGACGAGTATATCGACCCGATGATCGAGTCCGGCAGCGCCGATTTCCACCCGCTCCTGATGCAGCTCGTTCAGATCGGTGCGGTTTATGTGATCGGCGTGTTTGCCTCCTGGGCCTATAACCGCCTGATGGTGAACGTGGCGCAGGGAACGATGCGCAATCTGCGAATCCGCCTGTTCAGCCACATGCAGAGCCTGCCCATCCGCTATTTTGATTCGCATTCCCACGGCGACATTATGTCCATCTACACGAACGATGTGGATACGCTGCGGCAGTTTTTGGGCCAGAGCCTGCCCAACCTCTTTTCCAGCCTCATCAGCATCGTCAGTGTGCTGGTGAGTATGATCGTCCTGAACGTCCCGCTGACGCTGATGACGCTGGTCATGGTCGCGCTGATGCTCTTTGTGACCAAAAAGCTGGCGGGCCTTTCCGGCAAGTATTTTGTCAAGCGGCAGAAGGATCTCGGCGCGGTCAACGGCTACATCGAGGAAATGATGCAGGGGCAGAAGGTCGTCAAGGTCTTCAACCACGAGGAAGCCTCCATTGAGCGTTTCCGCGAGCTGAACGAAAACCTGCGCGTCAGCTCCTGCCAGGCAAATACCTTTGCAAACATTCTGATGCCGGTCAACGCCCAGCTTGGCCATTTGAGCTATGTGCTGTGTGTGGTGGCGGGCGCGGCGCTGGCGCTGCACGGCTATGCCGGCCTGTCTCTCGGCACGCTCGCGGCGTTTATGACCCTCAACCGCAATTTCAACCAGCCCATCGGGCAGATCAGCCAGCAGCTCAATTCCGTCGTCATGGCGCTGGCGGGCGCGGAGCGTGTGTTCCGCCTGCTGGATGAGTCCCCTGAGACGGACGACGGCTATGTCACGCTCGTCAACGCCCGCGAGATGCCGGACGGCACGCTGACGGAGACGACGGAGCGCACCGGCCTCTGGGCCTGGAAGCATCCGCACAAGGCCGAGGGTACCGTCACCTATACCAAGCTGGCGGGCGACGTGGTCTTCAACGACGTGGACTTCGGCTACACGCCGGAAAAGACCGTCCTGCACAACATCGACCTTTACGCCACGCCGGGGCAGAAGATCGCCTTTGTCGGCTCCACCGGCGCGGGCAAGACGACGATCACCAACCTGATCAACCGCTTTTACGACATTGCCGACGGGAAAATTCGCTATGACGGCATCAACATCAATAAGATCAAAAAGGCCGACCTGCGCCGCTCTCTCGGCATGGTTTTGCAGGATACGCACCTGTTTACCGGCACGGTGATGGAGAACATCCGCTATGGCCGGCTGGACGCGACGGATGAGGAGTGCGTTGCCGCGGCGAAGCTCGCCAATGCGGACAGCTTCATCGAGCGTCTGCCGAACGGCTATGACACCCTTTTGACCGGCGACGGCGCGAATCTTTCCCAGGGACAGCGCCAGCTTCTGACCATCGCCCGCGCGGCTGTGGCGGATCCGCCCGTTCTGATTCTGGATGAGGCAACCTCCTCCATCGATACGCGCACGGAGACACTGGTACAGGCAGGCATGGATCGCCTGATGCATGGACGCACGACCTTTGTCATTGCGCACCGCCTGTCCACGGTCCGCAATGCGGACTGCATTATGGTTCTGGAGCAGGGCCGCATCATTGAGCGCGGTACGCACGACGACCTGATCGCCCAGAAGGGCCGCTATTATCAGCTTTATACCGGCAATCAGGTCGGCGCCTGAGCGGGATTTCTGCCTTGCGCAAAACGAGTTCGCCGGATTCGGTGAACTCGTTTTGTTTTGCCTTGCTTTTTCTGCCTGCATGCACTATAATATACAAAAAAAGGGAGGCGCTCGCGATGCTTGATCCCGGTATTCTGCAAAGCTATACGGATATTCTGCACGAGGAGCTGGTGCTGGCCACCGGCTGCACGGAACCGATTGCCATCGCCTACTGTGCCGCGACGCTGCAAAAGCTTTTGGGCTGCCGCGCGGAGCACGTGGAGGCGGTTCTGAGCGGCAACATTCTGAAGAATGTCAAGAGCGTCGTCGTGCCGAACACCGGCGGGCGCAAGGGCATCCGCCCCGCCATCGCGGCGGGCATGGTTGCGGGCGACCCGGCAAAGGGGCTTCAGGTGATCGCAGAGCTGCCGGAGGAAAAGCTTCCGGCGCTGGAGGAATTCCTGAATACGACGCGGGTCGACATTACCTGCGGTGATTCGCCCTGCCGCCTGGACATTGACCTCCGCGCCAGCGGCGAGGGGCACACGGCCCGCGCCCGCATTACGAATCACCATACCAATCTGGTCTATCTGGAGCGAGACGGCGAGGTGCTGCGCGAGCTGCCGGTCGTGGATGCGGCCGAGGAGCACATGACGGATAAATCCTGCCTGAACGTGGAGAACATCCTGCGATATGCAGACACCGTGCCGTTGGAAAAGGTCGAGGACGTGCTTCTGCGGCAGGTGGAGCTGAACTCCGCCATTGCTGAGGAGGGCCTCCGCGGCGCGTGGGGCGCACAGATCGGCCGCATTTTGATGGAGGACTATGGCGACGACCTCAAGCAGCGGGCGAAGGCCTACGCCGCAGCGGGCTCCGACGCGCGCATGAGCGGCTGCGAGCTGCCGGTGGTCATTCTCTCCGGCTCCGGCAATCAGGGCATTACCGCCTGCATGCCGGTGGTCGTTTACGCAAGGCAGATCGGTGCGACGAAGGAGCAGCTCTGCCGCGCTTTGATTGTGTCCGATCTGGTCACCATTCTGCAAAAGAGCGGCATCGGCCGCCTGTCCGCCTACTGCGGCGCGATTTCCGCAGGCGTCGGGGCGGGCGCGGGCATCTGCTATCTGCTCGGCGGCGGGCTCTCCGCCGTGGCGCACACGGTTGTCAACGCCGTTGCGATTCTCTCCGGCACCATCTGCGACGGGGCAAAGCCCTCCTGCGCGGCAAAGATCGCCGCTGCGGTGGACGCCGGAATCATGGGGTACCGCATGTATCTGCACCATCGTGAGTTCCACCACGGCGAGGGCATCGTCGGGTGCAGCGTGGAGGATACCATTGCCAATGTCGGCCGCCTCGCCCAGCAGGGCATGCGGCAGACGGATCATACCATTTTGCGCATCATGTCCGAGGACTGAGCATCTTCAAGGGGGTTTTACTATGAAACGAATCATCACCATCAGCCGTGAATTCGGCAGCGGCGGCAGAACCATCGGCAAGGACGTGGCAGCACGTCTGGGCTACGCCTTCTATGACCGCGAGCTGGTTGAAGAGGTGGCGAAGCGCTGCGGCTTCTCTCAGGAATTCATCGAGGAGAACGGCGAATACGCTAACGCACGCAGCAGCCTGCTGTTCTATTGGGCGACCGCCAAGCAGCACACGATGGAAAACCTCTCCATGCACGATCAGATCTATATCGCGCAGACGAAGATCATCGAAGAACTGGCGGACAAGGGCGACTGCGTCATCGTCGGCCGCTGCGCGGACTATATCCTGCGCGAACGCACGGATTGCCTGCACGCCTTTATCTGCGCAGACATGGAGAGCCGCGCGAAGCACATTGTGGAATACTATGGCGAAAAGGACAAATCGCCCGAGAAGCGCTTGGCCGAGAAGGACCAGAAGCGCAAGGTGTATTATAAGAACTACACCGGACGCAATTGGGGCGAGGCGAAGAACTATGACATCTGCCTCAACAGCGGCGTTCTTGGTATGCAGCTCTGCGCCGAGCTGATCGAGCAGGCGGCCAGAAAATAAAGGAATGAGAAAGCCTCTGAAATCTTCGGATTTCAGAGGCTTTCTCCGCTATTCGGCCGGCGCCTCGTAGCTTACGTCATATTCCCACCACTGGACGCGGACAGAGCAGCGTGCGCCGCCCGCGGAAAAGAAGGACAGAATCTCGCACAGGGACCAGAGCTTTGTAGCCGGATCCTGCTGCCGGATCCGCATGCTGTGCGTTTCCTGCGAGTTCGTGTAGATGATATCATCCAGCGCCGTGCGGGCGGAAATCGTCCCGCTGTTGAGCGTGTAGGTTTCGACGGTGCTGGCGTTGTAGATGGAGGTTCGGCGAATGTCTGCCGTCACCGGCGCGGCGGCGTCCTTGGGCGCTACGGTGATGCGCAGTGCACTGGCGGAGGTGGTTTGATACTTTCATCCTGCGGCTGCAAAGTATCGTTGGCTCTCCGAGGGGGTATGCGGCTTCTGCGGAAGCCTCTGCCGGCTTTGCGGTTTGCAGTGTGGATACAAACCGCAAAGACTGGCGTGGTCAGCAGCTTATTTGCAGACAGCTCCTGCGCATAATCATCTGCCCACAGCCATCTCAAACCCTGCGGGGTTTTCGACGGGGACGTGGAAGGTCGTGCTGCCGGCCTTTCTCCGCAACGGTCGCAACGATTGCGACGGTCGTTTTGGAGGTATCATTTTCATCGTTGCAACCGTCGCAGCCGTCGCGCAGCTTATTCGTTTGCTGCTACGAAGGTCAGCGTAATACGCCGCCCTTCGTGTCGAACCTAGTTCTCATAGCGGACGCGGTATTCATCCAGCAGCCTGCCGGACTTCACATTTAGATACTTGCTCAGGGCGTTTGCCGCAATACCGACATGGACAGCATCGGCAAGCGCAGAGGGCGAACCTGTCCATACCGGCTGTTCTGCGGACACCAGCTCGGCAATGGCTTCCAGAATATGATCGGGCGGCTCTTTGTGCAGCTCGTTTTCCACCTTTTCAAGATTCCAAATCTGCGTATCGGCGTCCTTTTTCAGATAGAGAATCTGATCCTGCTGGTCGCGCCCCACCACGTCGATGGTTGCCTCCAATGCTGGGCGCTTTTTCTTCTGCATGAGCAGAGAACCGTCTGCACAGCCGAGCAGTCCTGTTGTACGATAAGTGGCGTTATAACTACCCGAAATACGATGAGACCTCCGGCTATCCTTCCACCGGGAGTTATACAGGATCTGCGGACAGTATGCCACGATGATAAATTCGGAGCGTGCCCACAGAAGAATTCGATTCCCTTCTTTCCTTCGGTTCTCTCGTCCCGTAGAACTTCTCGTGGAAGAACTTGCGGTCGATCCTGCCTGCAATGGTGATGCAGCCGGTCTTTCGAAGCTCTTCGTTCAGCTCACGGTTGAGCTTATACGCATACGGAACCGATACGCCAAGCTCTTCCGCAACTTCATTTACTCGCATAAAAATTTCTCCTGCCATAGGCAAAAATACCTTCCTTTCCTGTTTTGTGGTTGATTTCTTCTGCCGTTCTATCCGCAGGACTCTGGCAGGCAACCCTTTTCGGCGCTGTGTCGTTTTCTTTTCTCCTTGGCACGCTCGTCTCATCGCGTGCTTCCCCGGAGAAAGTATCCCTTGGACGGTCATTCAGTTTGGCTCTTTTGGATTTCACCCCCCTCTCACCTTACAACGGACATTTTTTCTGCATTTGTTGACTATCCTAATTGTAAAATTTCTATGAATTAAGCTAATATGCTTAGTTTACAACTATTGTACTATACATATAAGTTTAAGTCAAGCCGGTTTGCAGGAAAATATTAAATAAATTTGCTTAGATTTTTCTTGACGAAATTAAACATATCTGCTATACTCGTTATCAAAGACAACCGACACAGGAGATGGCTATTATGGCGATTGGTGAACGCATCCACTTTTTCCGCACGATGCGGGGCATGACGCAGAAATACCTTGGCATGGCGCTGGGTTTCCCGGAGAAATCCGCAGATGTCCGCCTTGCGCAGTACGAGAATGGTTCCAGAACGCCCAAAGCGGACGTGACCGCTGCGCTGGCACAGGCGCTTGACGTTTCGCCCAAGGCGCTGGATGTACCGGACATTGACTCCTATGTGGGGCTGATGCACACGCTGTTCACGCTGGAAGACCGCTACGGTCTTGAGGTCTGCGAGTGCGAGGATGAGGTGCATCTGCGCGTTCATATCCACAAAGGACGCGACGCAGCGGAGCTTCACAGGATGCTTGCCGCATGGGGCGAGGTCGCCGCCAAGCTGAAAGCAGGCGAGATCACCAAAGAAGAATATGACCGCTGGCGTTATTACTATCCTGAGTACGGTACCTCTGGTCAGTGGCACAAGATCACGCCGTCGCAGGAGCTGAGGGACCTGCTTCTTGCCGACCTCAAAGAACATAGCGAAGAATAACAAAAGGCTCTGCCGACCTTCTTTTTCAGAAAGTCAGCAGAGCCTTTTTCGCTCTCAATATAGGATTGGATGCGATAGCAAACCTGCAAACCATTCGCTCGCCAAAATAAGAACAAACAAAATGGCGTTGGTATCTGCTATCATTTTGCTATCAAACAGGAAATGAGATTTTCAAAAAGTGAGTGTTTTCAAGGCTTTGCAGCCCCTCATGTTCACTTTTTTCTCATTCCCACTCGCCCTCTGCAAAATCATCTTAAACAAGTTTGATTGGGTGATTTAGCAGGGGCTATCTACATTATT
>CAKTVG010000024.1 GCA_934622035.1 uncultured Oscillospiraceae bacterium | reverse complement strand
TGGCGTAAGTTGTGGCGTAAGCACCGACAATTTTAGGTCAATCAATAGAGCTTTGCGCCTGCCGGAATGTGAGGATCGACCATCAGCAAATGCAACTTTTCTTCGCCGTTTTCGTGATGCACGGCGGAGATGAGCATACCCTCAGAGGCGATACCCATCATCGGGCGGGGCGGCAAGTTCGTAATGGCGATGCAGGTCTTTCCAACCAGTTCTTCCGGCTCATAATAGTCGTGAATACCACTCAAAATGACCCGATCTACGCCAGATCCGTCGTCCAAAATGAACTTTAAGAGCTTTTTGGACTTCTTCACAGCTTCGCATTCCTTGACCTTCACGGCCCGGAAATCGCTCTTGGAGAAGGTCTCAAAATCCACGAATTCGGTGAACAGCGGCTCGATCTGAACATTGGAAAAGTCAATCGGCTCGTCCTTGATCTCGATCTCGACCGTACCCTCGGCACCGCCGATGATAGCGGCCTCCTCGGGCTTTTTCTCTGCTTTGGGAGTATCAAGGGGCTTCATTGTGGGGAACAGGAGCACATCGCGGATGGAGGGGCTGTCGGTCAGCAGCATGACCAGCCGGTCAATGCCAAAGCCGAGGCCGCCTGTGGGCGGCATGCCATACTCAAGCGCATTGATAAAATCATAATCCACCTGTGCGCGGCAATCGGGGTCGAGCGCCATACGCTCTGCAACCTGGCGCTCGAAGCGTCCCTTCTGGTCGATGGGGTCATTCAGCTCGGAGAAGGCGTTGCCAAACTCTGTCGCGTTAATGAAATACTCAAAGCGCTCGGTAAACGCAGGATCGTCCGGCTTGCGCTTGGCAAGCGGGCTGATTTCCACCGGATAGTCATAAATGAAGGTCGGCTGAACGAGCTTTTCCTCCACATAGGCATCGAAGAATTCGGCCAGAATCGCACCCTTCGTGGGAACCTCCGGAAGAGCAACCTTGTGCTCCTTCGCGCAGGCAATGGCATCCTCGTCCGTCTTCCAGTCGCGGAAGTCAACGCCGCTGTACTTCTTGACCGCCTCAATCATCGTCAGGCGCTCCCAGTGACCAAGGTCGATCTGATGGCCCTGATAGGGCACCACAAGGCTGCCGCAGACGTTCTGCGCAACCTGCTTCATCATATCCTCGACCAGATCCATCATGCCGTGAAAATCGGTGTAGGCCTGATACAGCTCGATGGTCGTAAACTCCGGGTTGTGCTTGGGATCCATGCCCTCATTGCGGAAGATGCGGCCAACCTCGTAGACGCGGTCCATCCCGCCGACGATCAGGCGCTTGAGGTAAAGCTCCGTTTCGATACGGAGAACCATGTCCATATCCAGCGTGTTGTGGTGGGTATAGAAGGGACGCGCAGAGGCGCCGATCTCAAACGGCGTCAGGATGGGCGTGTCAACCTCCAGAAAGCCGCGGCCATCGAGGAAGCTGCGCAGCTCGCGCATGATTCTGCTGCGTTTGACGAAGGTCTCCTTCACGTCCGGATTGACGATCAGATCCACATAGCGCTGGCGGTAGCGGGTTTCCAGGTTGGTCAGGCCATGAAACTTGTCCGGCAGGGGCAGAAGCGCTTTGGAAAGCAGAGTCTGTTCGTGCACACGGACGGAAATTTCGCCGCGCTGGGTGCGGAAAACATCGCCGGTTACGCCGACGATATCGCCGATGTCATACTTGCGGAAGGTCTCGAAATCGGCCTCAGGCATCTCATCAAACTTGACATAGAGCTGGATGCGGCCGGAATTATCCTGAAGATCACAGAAAATGACCTTGCCCATGCCGCGTTTGGTCATAATACGGCCGGCAAGAGAAACCGTCCTGCCTTCCATTTCCTCAAAATGCGTCTTGATATCTGCGCTGGTAGAATCCGCCGCGAAGCGGGTCTGCGCAAAGGGGTCCTTCCCCTCACTGCGGAGCTGCGCCAGCTTTTCTCTGCGAATGCGCACCTGGTCGGTCAGGGAAAGCTCCTCCTGCGGTACAAACTTTGCCACTATATTTCTCCTTCGTTTATCTCTCTACGGAAAGAATTTCAAACTTTACAACGCCGATCGGCGCTTCAACCTCGACGATATCGCCGATTTTTCTGCCGATCATTGCGCGGCCAAAGGGTGAATCGTCCGAAATGCGCGCCTCGCGGGGATTGGCCTCCTGAGAGCCGACGATGGTGTAGACATCGTCCTCATCCAGCTCGACATCATGGACCTTCACGGTGCATCCAAGGCCGACGACACCGGCGTGTGCCGCTTCTGCAGACTCGTCAATCACGATGGCATTCGAGAGGATGTTCTCCACCTCAGCGATACGGCCATACAGCTTGGCCTGCTCGTTCTTCGCCTCATCATATTCACTATTTTCGGAAAGGTCGCCAAAGGAACGCGCTTCCTTAATCAGCTCAGCAACCTCTTTTTCCTTCGTTGTTTTCAGGTAATTCAGTTCCGCTTCCAGTTCCTTCAGACGTTCTCTGGTTAATTTGAATTCTTTTGCCATTTCATGTTCCTCCTGCGTTCTAAGGTGATTATATCGCCAAATGATCTGATCTATTATAGAGGATGGATGCCGCAAAGTCAAGGATTTTCCGCTTTCAGTGCAGAAATCGCTGCCTGGAGCTGTGCGTCATCGGATTTTTCCACCAGGTCGTTGTACAGCTTCACATAGGTATCCTCATCCACCTCGACAATGACGTCAGGCGTCACGCCGACGCCGGTCAGGGTAACGCCCTTCGGTGTTTTGTAATGCCCCGTGGAGACCGCAACGGCAGAGCCGTCGCTCAGCGGGAAGGTCTGCTGGTAATTCCCCTTACCACAGGTCTGCGTGCCGACAACCTTGGCAACGCCGTACTCCTGTAAAGCGGCCGCAAAAAACTCCGCCGCGGAATAGGAATCGCCGTTGACCAGTACGGCCATGGGCATATCCAGATAGTTTTCATCGGAATAGTCCGTAGTAACATTGCCCTGATAGTCCTCGGAGGTAAAGAGCGGGCCCTCCGGCAGCAGATAATCTAGCACCTTCAGAAGCTCATTTTTCATACCGCCGGGATTAAAGCGAAGATCAAAAACGAGGGACTCTGCGCCCTGCTCACGCAGCTCCTCGATCGCAGCGAGAGTATCCCGCGCAGAATTGGAGTCAAAGTTGTTGATCTTCACATAACCGATGGCGTCATCCAGAAGAGAATAGCTGACGATCTCGATCTCGATCGTCGCGCGTGTAACGGTAACATCCATCGGCGCCCCGTCGCGGACAAGAGTCAGCTGAACGTCCGTCCCCTCCTGGCCGCGCACACGGTTTTTCGTTTCCGTCATACCAAGCTCCGCTGTGCTCTCTCCTTCGACAGCGACAATCACATCGCCAACCTGAATTCCTGCCTTGTCCGCAGGTCCGTTGGGCGTCACCAGCTTGACCACAAGGCCCTGCGGCTCAACGCCCTCCTCCTGCTGTGCGATGGTAACACCGATGCCGACATAGGCGTTGGCGTTGGACTCGATATAGGCAGCAAGGTTTTCCGGGCTGATATAGTAGCTCCAGCGGTCGCCGGTCGCAGCGACGGCAGCCTCAGAAAGGTACTCGTCCAACGCGTCCATATCCAGACCGTCGACATACTTTTCATCCAAAATGCCGACCAGCTCTTCCAGCTTATTCAGGTAGGCCGGCGCATCTGCGGCGGACTGCTGCTCACGCAGGCGGAAGCCCAGCGTACAGCCCAGCATCGTCATGCCGAAAACGACAACCGCGGTTACACCGGCGCAGAGAGCATAGCGCCAGCCGTTTTTGTTTTGCTTTTCCATAGGTTCACTCCGTGTCTATAAATTCAATTGCCCCACAGCCCTTAGGGCTGTGGGGATAGGGCGTCAGGGAGAGACATAGTCGCTGGGGTTCACGGTTTCTCCGTTATAGAAGATCGTGAAGTGCAGGTGCGGGCCGGTGGAATAGCCGGTGGAGCCGACATAGCCGATGGTCTGCCCCTGTTCAACATACTGCCCATAGCTGACAATATAATTCGTCATGTGCGCATAAAGCGTCGAATAGCCGTCGCCGTGGTTGATAACCACGTAATTTCCCCAGGCATTGGAGTAGGTCGCGGTCGTCACCTTGCCGCTCTTGGAGGCGTAGATGGGACGGCCTGCGTATGCCGCGAAGTCCACACCGTTGTGCAGCTTGTAAACGCCCGTCACGGGGTGGTAACGATAACCGTAGGGAGAGGTCACGCGACTGCCAATGTTCGTCGGAAGCGGGAAAATGAAATTCTCGCTCGACGGAGCGGGTGTGAAGGGCTCGCCGTTTTCATTGGTGCCGGAGCCGCCGTTTCCGCCGGAGCTGCCATTGTTTCGGTTGGCCTCCTCCTGCGCACGACGCTCTGCCTCGAGCTGCTTCGTATATTCCTTTTCCTTCTGGGCGATTTCGTCGAGCAGATCTGCCTTGAGGCTGTCGTACTTCGCGTCCTCTTCCTTCAGAAGCTCGGCGTCCGAAATCAGCTTGTCCAGAAGCTCCTCGGATTCGGCGCGCTTTGCGTCCAGCTGTTCCTGCGCAGAGGCAAGCTCCAGCTTCTTCTCCTCGGCGGCTACCTTTTCCTCGGCAAGCGCGTTCTTTGCATCAAGAATGCCGGTCGCCATATCGCGCAGCTCCTGCATCATGCGCTGGTCGCTCTTAGCAATCTCCTCGACCATCGCAAGACGGTTGAGCATTTCAGCAAAGCTGCTGGCCTTGAAGACGACGGCCCAGTAGGAGATGTCGCCCTGCTCCTGCATGGCACGCAGGCGCTGCTTGTACCGGGCAAGCAGATCCGTCTGCTGCTCGAGCAGGCCGTCGATCTCGGCCTGCTTTTCCGCGATAAGCAGGTTATACTGCTGAAGCTGGCTGTTGATGTTTTCCACCTCCAGCCGGATCAGCTCCGCTTCCCTGTCGACCTGCGCACGCTGGTCCACAATGGAAAGCGTTTCCTGATTGTTTGCAGCGATTTCCTCCTGAAGGCGCTCCTGCTCAGCCGCGATTTCATCCGCCTTGGCCTCAAGATCGTCGATTTCATTCTGAATATCAGAAGAAGAAACCGCAAATACGGAGACAATCAGGCCGAGGACGATCACAAGCGCCAGGATGATTGCAATGGTGGAAACAATCGCACGTCTGTATTTATACATTGCTGCTTCCCTCCTCAGGGCACGGAAATGTAATCAAACGGGTTTTGCAGGCTGCCGTTATAGTAGACATTGAAATGTAGGTGGTTTCCGGTAGAGTTGCCGGTGGTCCCGACGTAGCCGATCACATCGCCCTGATTGACGTACTCGCCGACGCTGACCGCACGCCGCTGCATATGTGCATACAGCGTGGAGTAGCCGTCGCCGTGGTTGATGACCACGTAGTTGCCCCAGGAGTATTCCGCATAGGATGAGGTCGTCACGGTGCCGCTCTTGGAGGCGTAAATGGGCGTTCCGCCGGGAGCCGCAAGGTCCACGCCGCTGTGGAAGGTGTAAGTACCGCTGACCGGATGGTAACGATAGCCGTAGGGAGACGTGCACCAGGAGCCGCAGCTTCTCGGCAGCGGATAGAGGAAGCCGTCGCTGCTGCCGCCGCCGGTATTCCCGCCGGTATTGCCTCCGGTGTTTCCGCCGGTATTGCCGTTCTGATTCTGGCGGCGTTCCTCTTCAAGCTTATCGTTGTATTCCTTTTCCCTCTGCGCGATTTCCTGCGCGAGGTCGTTTTTCATCGCGTCGTACTTTTCCATATCCGCATCGAGCAGCTCTGCATTGGCAATCAGCTCGTCAAGGAGCTTTTCGGACTCCTCGCGCTTCGCCGCAAGCTCTTCCTCCGCAGCGGCAAGCTCGAGCTTCTTCTCCTCGAGGCCCACCTTTTCTGCGGCAAGCTCCTCCTTGGCTGCAAGAACGTCGCTTGCCAGCGTGCGGATCTCGTCCATCATGCGCTGGTCGCTCTTGGCGATTTCCTCAACCATCGCCAGACGGTTGAGCATTTCAGCAAAGCTACTGGCTTTGAAGACGACAGCCCAATAGGAAATGTCGCCCTGCTCCTGCATGGCGCGCAGGCGCTGCTTATACCGGGCAAGCAGATCCGTCTGGCTGCTTTGCAGCTCGTCCAGCTCGGACTGCTTTTCCGCAATCAGCAGATTGTGTTGCTTGAGCTGAGCATTGAGATTCTGTATCTGATCGTAAATCAGGGACACATCATGATCGACCTTCGCCCGCTGATCGACCACGGAGAGGGTCTCGGCGTCGTTGGCATCGATCTGTTCCTGCAATTCCTTTCTCTGCGCGTCCAGCTCGTCCGCCTGCTTTTCCAGCTCGTCCAGCTGATCCTGCAGCTCGGAGGAGCTGACGGCAAACGCAGGCGCGAACAGGCAGGCCGTCAGCGCGAGAGTCAGAAGGATGGCGCACAGGGCGCGTAGTTTTAGAATTTTCATTTTGGAGTCACCTTAAACCTTGAGGAAGCGGCGGATGGACATCAAGCTGCCGACGATGCCGATCAGGAAACCGACCACCGTGCAAATCGCTGCCATCGGCCAAAGAACCTGCGTGAACGGAACAATGTGGAGGAAAGTAAGCGAGCCGGTGTTCGCAATCGCGTTGCGGATCGCCTCATACAGTCCCCACTCGATAAAGAAGGAGCACAGCGCGCCGACCAGACCCAGCAGGAAGCCCTCCACAACAAAAGGCAGCCGGATGAAGCTGTTGGTCGCGCCGACCATCTTCATAATGGCGATTTCTTCACGGCGGTCGAACATCGCAAGACGGATGGTGTTGGAGATGATGATCAAAGAGACGATCAGAAGCACCGCCGTGATGCAGATCGCCGCAATGTAAATGACGTTTCTCAGCGTGGACAGGCCCTCGGCAAGCTCAGGCTGCGCATAGACATCGGCAACGCCGGGCACCTTGCGAAGCGCCTCAACGGTTTCGGCAAGCTTGCCGTTGTCCTCCAGCGTGACGTTGTACTGGTCGCGCATGGTATCGGCGGTCACGCCCTCGTACATTGCCTTGTCGTACTTCTCCATAAAGGTTTGCAGCGCCTGCTGGCGGGAGATGAACTCTGCATTTGCAACATTGTCCACCAGGTTCAGCTGCGAGCCGACGCTCTTGGCCTCCGCGGTGGTGTAATTCTCGTCAATGCAAACCAGAATCTCGTTCTCCTGCTGAAGATCCTCGACAATCAGATTCAGATTATAGGTGATCAGGCCGAAGCTGCCAACAATCACGAGGCAGGCGACCGTGATGCAGATTGCCGCAAAGGACATGAAGCCGTGCTTGAAAATCGCACGCACGCCCTCGCTGAGCAGGAAGCTGAAATTATTGTTCTTCATAGTTGTAGTACCCGTCCATTCCATCGCTGATGACCTTGCCGTTGTTAATGGCGACAACGCGTTTGGTAAAGCGATCGACCAGAGATTTCTCGTGCGTGACGACCATGACCGTCGTCCCCAGCGCGTTGATCTGCTCCAACAGGAGCATGATCTCAAAGGAGCGCGCGGGATCAAGGTTGCCGGTGGGCTCGTCCGCGATGATCATTGTCGGATTATTGATAAGTGCGCGGGCAATGGCCACACGCTGCTGCTCGCCGCCGGACAGCTCGTTCGGCAGACGGCGGGCCTTGTTTTCCAGTCCGACCAGTTCCAGAACGTAGGGCACGCGTTTTTTGATCTCACGCGTCGGCGCGCCGATGACGCGCATCGCAAACGCGACGTTTTCATATACCGTCTTGTTTTCAATTAGGCGGAAGTCCTGGAAGATGACGCCCAGCGTGCGGCGCATATAGGGCACGGAGGAGCGCTTGATGGACTCGAGCTTGTAGCCGTTGACCAGAATGGAGCCGGAGGTAGGCTTCAGCTCCGCCGTCAGCAGCTTGATGATGGTGGATTTACCGGAACCGGACTGACCGACAAGGAAGACAAATTCGCCGTCGTCAATGTGCATATCGATGCCGTTGAGGGCGTGCGTGCCGGTCTCGTAGGTTTTGGTAACGTTAATGAGATCGATCATAGTGACACCAGATTCCTTCGATTAGAGCATATGGTTCTCGCGGGAAGCGAGGTATTTCTTGACCATCAGCGCAACCTTGAAGATGATTGCGTCGTCAAATTCGCGCAGGTCAAGGCCGGTCAGCTTCTTGATTTTTTCAAGACGGTAGACCAGCGTGTTTCGATGTACGAACAGCTTCCGGGAGGTCTCGGAGACGTTCAGGCTGTTCTCAAAGAACATGTTGATGGTGAAGAGCGTTTCCTGATCGAGGGAGTCGATGGAGTTCTTCTTGAACACCTCGGACAGGAAGATCTCGCACAGGGTCGTCGGCAGCTGATAAATCAGGCGGCCGAGGCCGAGGTTTTCATAGTTGATGATGGTCTTTTCGGTATCGAAAACCTTCCCGACCTCGATAGCGATCTGTGCCTCCTTGTAGGAGTCGGCAAGCTCGCGCAGGTGCTCGGAGATGGTGCCGATGCCGATGGTCGTGCGGACGAAGAGCTCGGATTTCAGGCGGTCTTCGATGGTGCGGGCAAACTGCGTCAGCTCGTCCGCCTCCGTCTCCGCGTCCACCTGACGGACGACGGCGATGTCCGATTCATTGACGTTGATGACAAAGTCCTGCTGCGTATCCGGGAACATGCCCTGCAGGAGCTCGACAACGCTCACATCCGCGCGGCCCATCTGACGAATCAGGAAGACCACGCGCGGCAGCTCCGTCTGGAAGTGCAGCTCCTTGGCGCGGATATAGATATCCCCGGGGAGGATATTGTCCGTGATGATGTTCTTGACGAAGGTCGCACGGTCGTGCTTTTCCTCATAATAGATCTTCGTCAGGCTCAGCGTCACCTGCGCCATGCGGCAGGTAGCGATCGCATCGGCGTCCGTTCCCTTTGTAAAGACGGAAAAACCATAGGTCGGGTTCCATCCCTTCAGCGTCATGAAGGTACAGCCCTCGCTGAGCACGGGAGCGTCCGGCATTGCCGCAATGGCGATCATCGCAGCGCTCCACTTTTCACCGATCAAAGCAGCGTCGCTGCTGGAAATGACGATGCCCTCCGTGTCGATCACGCCCATGGTGATCCCGGAAGCCTCGCTGAGTTGTGTCACAACACCCTGAAAAATACGACTGGACATATGCGTCGTCCTCCTTACCTTGTGAAGAAAATGTCGAGATTCGGCAATATTCCTTAGTATAATACATCCTTTTTCGTCAGAATGCAATAGGTGATGAGCATTTTCTTTCAGAAATCGGGCCGATTTTTAGGAATTTTTCCTAATTCGTTCGTCATTATCGCCAAAAGCGGCCCCGCGCTTTATTGCACATTGAATTAAAACCGGCTTGCGCTCGCTTCGTCAATTTGAACAGCACAGAGTCTCTCCATCTCTTTCTCGGTAAGCTCACGCGTCATTCCAATTGCCAGCGTCCCAAGCTCGATCCCGCCTTCGGAAATTCGCCGAAGATAGGTCACGAGCTTGCCGCGGCTGGCCAGCATCCGGCGCACCTGGTGATATTTCCCCTCGCGGACGCAGACGAGGCTCTTCCCCTCGCCCTGCGGCACAAGCCTTGCGGGCAGGCACTTCGTCCCGTCGCGAAGCACCAGTCCTTGACGGAAGGCCTCAACGTCGGCGGTACCGGCCGTGCCCTCGTGCTCGGCGTAATAGCACTTTTCCATGCCGTGCCGCGGGGAGATCAGGCGGTGCGCCAGCTGCCCGTCGTTCGTGAAAAGCAGCAGGCCCTCCGTGTCCTTGTCCAGCCGCCCGACGGGCGTCAGGCCGCGGTACTGCGGCGGCAGCAGCTCCATTACCGTCTTATCGCGCGGATCCGCCGTGGAGGTAACGTAGCCCGCAGGCTTGTTGAGCATCAGCACGACGCGTCTTGCGCCGCCCACACGGACGCCGTCAAGATAGATCTCGCACTGCGTCTCGTCGATTTTATATTCCGGCTCGCGGATGACCGTCTCGCCCACCCGCACGCGTCCGGCACGGATGATCTGGCGCAGCTCCCTGCGGGACGCAGCGCCGCTGTCGGAAAGGAATTTATCCAATCGCTGCATTCTCTGACCTCCTCGGTATATTTGTCCCAGCGGGGACATACAGTGTAACACCAATCACTCAATCTGGAGGGGAATTCATGTTTGTTATGACTGCAAAAATATCGAAAACCAAGCTGATTGCCGGTGCAATCGTGGTAATCGCCGTCATTGTGGCGGTCATTCTTCTCGTCAGCGGCGGAAATCAGCCGGTGGCCGACACGACGCCCGCCGGGGCGACCAATGACGAGCGTGTCGCCTTCCTGGCATCCTACGGCTGGAGTGTGAACACCGAGCCGAAGGAGGTGCAGAAGGTCCGCATTCCTGAGGATGCAGACAACCGGGTCTTCGCGCGCTACAACGAATTGCAGCGCAGCCAGGGCTTTGATCTGACGGCCTTTGCGGGAAGGGATGCCATGCGCTATGTCTACGAAATTCTGAACTATCCCAACGCCGCCGCGCCGGTGTACGCCAGCATTCTTGTCTACGACGGCCATGTGATCGGCGGAGACATCACAAGCACTGCGCCGGAGGGAAAAATCCACGGCTTTGCGCTGTCCGGCGTTACGCCGACCGAAGCGGCCTCGGAGTCCATATCCGAGCCGGCGGAACCGGCGGAGCCCTCGGAATCCGAAGCTCCGTCAGAATCCGTCGAACCCTCCGCAGCATAAGTATACCATAATTCCGCGCAGAAAGAAAGGGTTGACATTCCGCACGCCCGTGCTATAATAGGGGCAATTCCATAAGAGATCTTCAGGGCAGGGTGCAATTCCCGACCGGCGGTAAAGTCCGCGAGCGCTCCGGCGCATGATTCGGTGTAACTCCGAAACCGACAGTATAGTCTGGATGAAAGAAGAAATGCAGTGTTTTATGCTGCCCAAAGAGGATCCTTTGGGCAGCTTTTCTATTTTGGAGGTACCTATGAAGCACGAAAAAACAAGCAGACTCACCGTCACGGCGATGCTCTGCGCACTCGCCTTTGTCGCCGTCGCGGCACTGCGCGTCCCCATCACGCCGGTCGAATTTCTCAAGTATGAGCCGAAGGACGTCATCATCGCCATCGGCGGCTTCCTCTACGGGCCGGTCACGGCGCTCGTCATCAGCCTGATTGTCTCTCTGATCGAAATGGTGTCCATCAGCACCACCGGCTGGATCGGCTTTCTGATGAACGTTCTCTCCTCTGCCTTCTTCTGCTGCACCGCCGCGCTGATCTACCGCAAAAAGCGCACGCTGGGCGGCGCGGTTCTGGGGCTGTGCGTCGGCGTTGCGGCAATGAGCATCGTCATGGTGCTGTGGAACTATCTCATCACGCCCCTGTACATGCAGACCTCGCGCGCGGACGTTGCGGCGATGCTGCTTCCCATCATTCTGCCCTTCAACCTGCTCAAGGGCTGCCTGAACGCCGCGCTGACGGCGCTGCTGTATCGTCCGGTCGTGCAGGGACTGCGCCGCGCGAAGCTCTTCCCGGAGAGCACCGCCGCGCCCGTTAAAAAGAGCGGCAAGCTTCTGGTGTGGAGCGTCTCCTCCATTCTGCTCGCCGTCTGCATCGTGCTGATCCTGTACCTGCGTGGAATTCTGTGATAAAAACCGGCGGAAGGAATTTCCTTCCGCCGGTTTTTCAGGCATTCGCGTTTTCTCCCTCTCCCAGCAGCTCCAGAAACTGCTGCTCGGTCAGGACGGGAATGCCCAGCTCGTTGGCCTTTTTCAGCTTGCTGCCCGCGTTTTCGCCGGCAACGACATAGGTCGTCTTTTTCGACACGGAGCCTGCGGCCTTTCCGCCGCGGGCTTCGATTTTCTCCGTCGCCTCGTCGCGCGTGAAGAGCGTCAGCGCACCCGTGAGCACGATGGTCATCCCTGCCAGCCGGTCGTCGCCCTGCGGCGCGGTGCTTGCAAAGTTCACCCCGGCCTCGCGCAGACGGGAGATCATATGCTGCGACTGCGGGCTTGCAAACCAGGAGACGATATTTTCCGCCGTAATGCCGCCGATGTCGCGCACCTCGGTCAGCTCCTCCGCCGACGCCTGCATCAGCGCATCCAGAGAGCCGAAGGTCTTTGCCAGCACCTTGGCCGCCTTCTCGCCCACCTGTCGGATGCCCAGGGCGAAAATCAGTCGGCTGACGTCGTTTTGCTTGCTGGCTTCGATCGCGGCCAGGAGCTTCTGCGCAGCCTTTGTTCCGCTTTTCCAGAGGCTTTTCAGCTCGTCCAGCGTGAGATAATAGATATCCGCAGGAGAACGAATCGCGCCCATGGCGATCAGCTGCTCAACAATGGCATCGCCCAGGCCCTCAATGTCCATGGCGTTGCGCGAGACAAAATGCGCGATGTTCCTCGAAAGCTGCGCCGGGCACTCCGCGCCGGTGCAGCGAATGGCCGCGCCGTCTTCGTCGCGCTCCACGGGCGCGCCGCAGACCGGGCAGAATTCCGGCAGATGATAGGGCTGCGTCTCTGCCGGGCGCTTTTCCTGCACCACGGAGAGAATTTCCGGAATGATCTCGCCCGCCTTGCGGATGCGGACGGTATCGCCGATGCGGACGTCCTTCTCGGAGATAAAGTCCTGATTGTGCAGCGTGGCGTTCGTGACCGTCGTTCCGGCCAGACGCACGGGGCTGACCACCGCCTTCGGCGTCAGCACGCCGGTCCGTCCGACCTGGACGACGATGTCCTCGATCACCGTTTCCTTGATCTCCGGCGGGTATTTATAGGCACAGGCCCAGCGCGGGAATTTCGCCGTGCTGCCGAGCACAGACCGGTCGGAAAGCGTGTTCAGCTTCACGACCGCGCCGTCGATGTCAAAGGAATAGTCATAGCGTCCCTGCCCGATCCGGCGAATTTCCTCGATCGCCTCCGCAGCGGTGGCACAAAGCTTGTGCGGAATGACCTTAAAGTGCCGCTGCGCCAGATAGTCCAGAGTCTGCGCATGCGTCTGAAAGGACACACCCTCTGCCAGCTGCAAATTGAAAATCAGGATGTCCAGCCGCCGAGCCGCCGCAACGGACGGGTCGAGCTGGCGCAGGCTGCCCGCAGCGGCATTGCGCGGATTGGCAAACAGGGGCTTGCCCTCTTCCTCGCGCTTGGCGTTCAGGGCTTCAAACACCGCGCGCGGCATAAATACCTCGCCGCGCACGATCAGCTTTGCAGGCGCATCTTCAATCCGCATGGGAATGGAACGGACGGTTTTGAGGTTTTCCGTTACATCCTCACCGACCTGGCCGTCTCCGCGCGTCGCGCCGCGAACGAATTCGCCGTTCCGGTATTCCAGCGCGACGGATAGCCCGTCCACCTTCGGCTCGACGCTGTAGGCAGCATCGGCGACCGTCTCGCGCAGATGCGCGTCAAATTCCCTCACCTCGTCCTCGGAGAAAACGTCCTGTAAGCTCTCCAGCGGAACGGCATGCTGCACCTTTTCAAACTTGCTCAGCGCCTCTCCGCCGACACGCTTCGTCGGAGAAAGCGGCGAGGCAAACTCCGGGTATGCCGCCTCCAGCTCCTCCAGACGGCGGAGCTTGCGGTCATACTCATAGTCCTCCATCGTCGGCGCGTCGAGCACATAGTAAAGGCGGTTTGCCTCCTCCAGCTCACGCGTCAGTTGCTCAATTTCCTTTTGTGGATTCATGGCAGCTCCTCCAAGCCAAAATATGCCGCCGGTACCTGCCCGACGATCACCGTCTCCGCAACCAGGACGCTCGAATCCACGGAAACCTCATGGCTCCCGTCTACCGTCATCAGCGAAATGGTCACGTTGATATCAAAATAAATCCGATGCAGCGTCTGATTGATTCCCGCATCCAGAAATTCATTGCGGAATGCGGCATCGGAGGTCCGCACCGCAATCACGCGGGCGGGCAGCTTCGGTCCCCTGCCGGAAAACAGCTCCGGCAGAACGACGCTCCCGACCGGGACGCCCAGCTCCTCGATGGAAAAGTCCATCAGTTTTTCGTCGATCCGGGATAAAATGCGCGTGCGCAGCTCGTTGATGCTGCCCATATTGGCGTGCATCGCCGTCACGCTGCCGTTTGCGTCCTTTTCCAGGATCACCATTTTCGCATAGTCTATCCCGCCGGTTTCGATCTGCTCCCGTATTGCCTCATTGATCGCCGTGGACGCCTGATTGTCCACCTGCGTTTGCAGAAGCCGGTCCGCCATCGGCTGAAAGCGGATGCGCACCAGCGCGACAAAGCCCACCAGCAGCACCAGCGCCGCGGCGGCATACAGCCGGAAACGATCCCTTTGTTCCAATGTCATGCCGCACCACCCCGTAAGGGAGGATATGGCGGCGGTGCAGGAATTATGCCTGCTTTCTCATTCTTGAGGCGGCGGCACAGGCCATCAGGCGCTTGGTGCCGACCTGATCGAAGGCTATTTCCAGCATGGCGTCGTTACCCATTTTCAAGACGGAGAGCACCATGCCGCGGCCGAAGGTATCATGCACCACCATATCGCCCTTTCGGAAATCCGGCAGTGCTGCCTGCGGCTTCCCGCCGGAAAGAGAATTCGTCCAGTTGTTATAGAGGCGCTTCTGCGGCTGCGCGGGCTTCTGATAGCTCTTCGGCAGCTCCGCCTTTTTGCCGGTCAGCAGCTCCGGCGGAATCTCATCAATAAAGCGTGAGGGGCGATTGGTGCTCGTGCGGCCGTAGAGCATGCGCTGTTTTGCGGCGGTGAGCGTCAGGTGGCTCTTTGCACGTGTGATGGCGACATAGCAAAGCCGCCGCTCCTCCTCCATCTCCTCCGGGTCGCCGATGCAGCGCATGCCGGGGAAGAGGCCCTCCTCCATGCCGACAATGTAGACATTCGGGAATTCCAGGCCCTTGGCAGAGTGCATCGTCATCATAACGACGGCATCGGCATCCTTATCGTACTGCTCGATGTCCGTATAAAGTGCGATTTCCTCCAGGAAGCCACTCAGGCTGGGCGTGTCCGTGTTCTCCACATAATTCACGATGGAGGATTTCAGCTCTCGGACGTTTTCCAGCCGGGTGCGGTTTTCCACCTCGTCCTTTTCCTCCAGCATTTTGACATAGCCGGTGCGGATCAACAGCTCCTCATAAAAGTCCGGCAGCGGCAGCGTCCGGGACAGCTCCGCGCATTCCTCGATCAGGACGGTAAAGCTCATCAGCTTCTGCGCGCTGCGCTCCATCGCAGGATAGGTATACGGATCGCTGACGACGCTGTAAAGCGGCTTGCCGGAAGCAGCGCACAGACGCTCGATCGTCTCGACGGTCTTTGCGCCGATGCCGCGCGGCGGCTGATTAATGATGCGCTTGAGGCGCAGATCGTCGGCGCGGTTGCTGATGACCCAGAGATAGGCCAGCATATCCTTGACCTCGGCTCGGTCAAAGAAGCGCGTTCCACCGATGATGCGGTAAGGAATGCCGCAGCGCTTGAACGCATATTCCATTGCGTTGGACTGTGCGTTTGTGCGGTAGAGAATGGCAAAATCCTTGAAGCCCTTCCCCTTGGATTCCGTCAGAATATTGTTAGCAACGAAATTCGCCTCGTCGGATTCGTTGTACGCCTCATAAAACAGGATGTTTTCGCCCGTGCCGTTGTCCGTCCAGAGCTTTTTTCCCTTGCGGCCGCGGTTGTGGGCAATGACGGCGTTGGCCGCGTCGAGAATGGACTGCGTGGAGCGGTAGTTCTGCTCCAGACGAATGACCTTCGCGCCCCTATATTCCTTTTCAAAATCCAGGATGTTGGAGATCGTCGCACCGCGGAAGCGGTAGATGCTCTGGTCATCGTCGCCCACGACACAGATATTCTCATAGCGTCCGGCCAGCAGCGAGGCCAGCAGATACTGCAAATGGTTTGTGTCCTGGTATTCGTCGATGAGGACGTAGCGGAACTTGCGCTGATAGTAATCACGCACCTCTTCATACTCCTGCAGGAGCTGCACCGTCAGCAGAATGATGTCGTCAAAATCCACCGCGTTGGAGGCGCGCAGGCGCTTCTGGTACTCCGCGTACAGCTCCGCAATACGCTTGAGGCGGTAATCGTCGCCCACGTCCTTCGCAAAATCCTCCGGCATGGACATTTTGTCCTTGGCCTTGGAGATCATTCCAAGCACCATGCGCGGCGGGAAGGTTTTTTCGTCCAGATTGCGGTCGCGCAGGATTTCCTTGACCACGCGTTCGGAATCCGCCGTGTCGTAGATCGTAAAGCTGCGGTCGTAGCCCAGGCGGTCGATCTCGCGGCGCAGGATGCGGCAGCAGGCGGAATGGAAGGTCATCGCCCAGACATCGTTCGCCTCCGGGCCGAGCATGGCAGCAAGGCGGTCCTTCAGCTCGTTTGCCGCCTTATTGGTAAAGGTAATGGCAATGATGGACCAGGGCACGGCCGGGTGCATGGCGCACAGCGCCGCCGCCCGTTCCGGATCCGTATCCGCATCGTGCGCAAGGAAGGCAACGTCATCCTCGGTCAGGTTCTCCGGCAGCTCCTGCGAGGTCGCGCCGCAGCCAAAGCGAATCAGGTTCGCAATTCGATTGATGAGGACGGTCGTCTTACCGCTGCCCGCGCCCGCCAGCAGCAGCAACGGCCCCTCCGTCGTGAGGACGGCCTCGAGCTGCATGGGATTCATGCGGGAAAAGCTTTTTTCTATGTATGCTCTGCGCGCGGTCAAAAACCGCCGCTCCAACTCCTGCGTCATAGTTTCTCCTGTTTCTAATACGTCATTTTGAAGTGCATTTTCCGGGGTCTTGTCCGGCCTGCAAACTGCAATTATTATAGGGCCGCCGCTGTTTTTTGTCAACAGCAAAGCCCATGCTTTCGCATGGGCTTTGCAGCGTGACGAAAAACGCTTTTCGGCACGCTGCCAGACTGCAAAAAAGTTCGGAAGACAAGCAACTCACGCTCGTCGGCGTACATAGGTACGGTAGGGCGTGAGTTGCGCAGTAAGTCAAAATCCTTGCGCAGCAAGCTGGTTTACAGACAATAAAGTTTGGAATCCACCCACTTTTGTAAATAAAATCCAGAGAGCAAAGATCCATTGAATTGTGAATCGATTTTGACGATTACGGACTTTTTTGACAGTCTGGAAAGCCCATGCCGGCGGCATGGGCTTTGCTTATTCCGTGCTTGACGGTCTTTGTGCCATATAGCTGTCGATCAGCCTGGCGATCGTGCGAATCTCATCCTCCGCACTGCTGTCCGTCACGGGGTCATTACACAAGATGCTCACGAGGTATGTTCCATTCTCGGAGAACACCACGCCGATGTCGCCGTGCACCACGCCGGGCAGGTCGCCGCCCTTGTGCGCCACGCGCGTACCCTCCGGCGGCCCCTGCGGAATATAATCGTTCCAGTACTGTTCGCAGAGCATCTGCATGATCCTTCCGGAGGCGTATGCGCTGACGCAGGTGCCATCGCAGATCATGCGCAGGATACGCACGCCGTCACAGGCGGAAATATAATTCTGTTTGCCGTTGTAAACCAGCATCAGGCGATTCATTTCCGTCGCATCGCAGCCGATGAAACGGGCGTATTCCGTGACGCTCTGCATTCCGGTGTCCGCGTCTCCGCCGCCGAGAAGCGTAGTCATTCTGTTTGCGGCGTCATTGTCGCTGCGGGTCAGCATCGCGTAAAGGTCGGGATAGATTTCCTCCTCATTCAGCTCGCCGCACTCGATGCGCCGGTAGGCCTCCGCCGCGATAAAGACCTTGATGATGCTCGCCGCGACCATCGGCTCTTCACAGGTCGCGCCGCGCTCACCGCGGGCGCTGTTTCCAGTGGCAAGATCCTCGACATACACCGCCCAGCGGCTGTCCAGCCCGTCAAGCTCTTCGGCAAGCGCAGCGCTCAGCTTCTGCATGACCGGGGCGACCATATCCAGCTTCTGCGTCTCCGGTTCGGTCGTTTCCGTGGGCAAAACAGTTTCCGTCGGGGCAGTCTCCGGCGCAGTGCCAGACACTATCGACGGCTCCGGCAGCAACGGCGCCGCGCAGCCGCAGAGCAGCCCCGCACACAGAAGCAGCGCCAGGCTACCAACCCATTTTCTTTTCATATTCCCGGATGGTTTTCAGATTCTCGCGCTCCACTGCATTCAGATAGGCGTCAATATTGGCGTCAAAGGCCGCGCCCTCCACCGTACCCTGATACCAGTCCATTGCGTTGAAATACTCCGCAATTTCCGGCATGGTAAACTTGCGTCCGTGGCGTGCAAAAAGCTCGTTGCGCGCCAGGCAGCACTGATGCTCCGTCAGAGAATACAGCTCAGATTCCGAGATCAGCCTCGTGCTGCTGTCCGGGAGGATGTAGCCGGATTCCGGAACGTCGAAATCCACATAATTATAAGTAAAATGGTATTGCTTCTCGGATGGCTCCGTCGTGGGCGGCTCTGTCGCCGGTTCCGTCTCGGGAGGCTGCGTCTCGGACGGCTCCGTTTCGGCCTCGCTGCTCGCCTGCGGCTGAACGGATTCCGGCACGCTCTCCTGCGGTTCGCTTTGCAGGTTTGCTTCCGAGGCCGGATGGGACGGACTCCGGTGAAGCTCCAGATAGAGGATCACGCCCGCCAGAATCAGGACGACCGACCACACGCAGCAAATCGAAATAACGATTCCCTTTTTACCCTTCTGCTTTTTCGGCCTCTGAGGCGGACGGGACGGCGGCTGGGGCATGGGCTGCCTGCGAACCGGCTGCTGCGATGCAGGGACGTACGGTTGCTGCACCGCCGGAGCATACGGCTGCGGCTGCGCGCCGCCGCAGTAGCCGCAGAATTTGCTGCCGTTTGGGATTTCCTTGCCGCATTTTACGCAATACATAGAACCTCTTCCTTTCTCTCAATCTGTTCCTATTTTACATGCGGCGACGGGGTATTGCAAGCGTCTTTGCGGAATTCCTGCCGGTTTTTTGTTCAAAATCGAAAAAGCGAAAATTTTGTGTTTCTTTTTCCGCTTCGATTTGTTATGATAGTATCAGCTAATAATCAGGAGGTACGCAGATGTCACTTTCCGCATCAGCACCCTGGCGCAACTTTTACGGCGACATGCCGCATACCATCGACTATCCAAAGCTCACGATGTATCAGCTCGTCGCGCAGACGGCCAGGCACGTCCCCTCGCTCTGCGCCTATGAGTTTATGAACCGGAAAACGAGCTTTTCCGCCTTTCTTCACCGGATTGACCGCGCCGCCGCCGCGCTCTATGCACTCGGCATCCGCAATGGGGACCGCGTCACCATCTGTATGCCCAACACGCCGCAGGCGGTCGACTGCTTCTATGCCTTAAACCGCATCGGCGCGGTGTCCAACATGATCCATCCGCTCTCTGCAACAGAGGAAATCACCTTCTATCTGAATCAGTCCGACAGCAAGGCAATTCTGACGCTCGACCGGCTCTACGGCAAGGTCACACAGGCCATGCAGGGCGCTAAGCGCCGCCCCTTACTGCTCATCGCCCGGATTCAGGACGAGCTTGCCCCGCCAATGAAGCTGGGCTTTGCCCTTACCCAAAAGAAGACGCGCCTGCCCAGGGCGCGGGGCTACTTCCTCTGGCGCGATCTGCTGCGCTGTGTGAAAACGGAGCTTCCCGAACCGGACGAGGACTATGCCTCCTGCGCCTGCATTCTCTATTCCGGCGGCACCACCGGCACGACAAAGGGCATCTGTCTGTCGAGCTACAATTTCAACGCCCTCGCGCTGCAAACCATCGCCGCCAGCGGCTACCCCAGCCTGGAGAGTCTGAAAATGCTCTCCGTCATGCCCATCTTCCACGGCTTTGGGCTCGGCATCGGCATCCACACCGCGCTGGTCGCAGGCGCGCGCTGCATTCTCGTACCGACCTTTACCATCAAGGGCTACGCCGAGCTTCTAAGGAAAAAGCATCCGAATCTGATTCCCGGCGTGCCGACGCTCTTTGAAGCGCTGCTGCGCACGGAGCATCTGGACAAACTGGACATGTCCTTCCTTATGGGCATGTTCTCCGGCGGTGACACGCTCTCCGTGGAGCTGAAGCACAAGGTAGACGCCTTTCTGCGTGCGCATGGTGCAAAAATCCAGATTCGCGAGGGTTACGGCACGACGGAGTGCGTCACGGCAAGCTGCCTGACGCCCAAGGATTATGCCCGAGACGGCTCCATCGGCGTTCCCTTCCCGGACATGTACTACAAAATCGTCCTCACCGGTACAACGGACGAGGCCGCACCCGGAATCGAGGGTGAGATCTGCATCTCCGGCCCAACGGTCATGCTGGGCTATCTGGATAATCCGGAGGAAACCGCTCTCGCCCTGCGCCGCCATGCCGACGGCAAGCTCTGGCTGCACACCGGCGACCTCGGTATGATGGACAAAGACGGCTTTGTCTACTTCCGTCAGCGCATCAAGCGCGTCATTATCACCTCCGGCTACAACGTCTACCCCAGCCAGCTGGAAAACATCATCGACGGGCACGAAAAGGTGCTGCTCTCCTGCGTTATCGGCGTGAAGGATCCCTATAAGATGCAGAAGGTCAAGGCATTTGTCGTATTGAAGTCTGGCATTCTCCCCTCCGATGAGACTCGCGCAGAGCTGATGGCCTACTGCCGGGAGCGGATTGCGAAATATGCCATGCCGTATGAAATTGAATTTCGGGAGGAACTTCCGAAAACGCTGGTCGGCAAGGTTGCCTACCGCGTACTGGAGGAGGAATCCGAAAAGGGGGCGCAGGCATGAAAAAGCAGCGTATCTGGGAGCTGGACGCCCTGCGCGGGCTGTTTCTACTATGTATGATCGTCATACATTTTGTCTTTGATCTAAACGAATTTGCCGGACTGAGCATCCAGCCGCCCGGCTGGTTCAACTTCCTGCAAAAGTACGGCCACATTCTTTTTATTCTGATTTCCGGTATCTGTGCCACACTCGCCTCGCGCAGCTTCCGCCGCGGTGTGATTGTCTTCTGCGCAGGACTGCTCATCACCGGCGTCACGCTTTTCATGGAATTCGGCCTGCACTTCCGCGGTTTGACCATCTATTTCGGCATTCTGCATCTGCTTGGCGTTTGCATGATGGTCTTCCCCCTGTTCAAGCGCCTTCCCGTTTGGTCTCTGGCCGTGCTCGGCGCAGCCTTTATCGCCATCGGCGCATGGCTTGCCCTGCGACAGCCGGTTGACGTTTCCTTTCCCTCCGCCGGAGGCATTCTGTTAGGCGCCGTCGGCGTCCGCCCGGCCGGCTTTTACAGCAGCGACTACTTTCCCATCTTCCCCAACCTCGGCTGGTTCCTGCTCGGCGCGGTCATCGGCCGAACAGCCTATCGCCAAAAGACTACGCTTCTGCCGCGCATGAACGAAGAATTCTGCTTTCTGCGCTTCCTGCGCTTCTGCGGCAGACATTCCCTGTGGATTTATCTGCTGCATCAGCCGATACTCGCCGGATTAACAATGTACTTCTCCTCCTTATTTCTTGACTAATTGGGACGGTCATTTCAAATCGTTACAAATATTTTTAAATTTTCTAACCCGGCTCTACTCACGGTAGAGCCGGGTTCTATTCTGCGTAGAGCCGCCTCCCGGATCCGTGGCGTGACTTTTGCCGCATTGCTCTGTATGCTTATGGTGCAGAATTACAGGTATCCATTTCAAATTCAACATACCCCGAGGAGGTTTCACCATGGAGCAAAACTACATTATTATGACCGACTCTTCCACAGATCTGGACCAGCATCTTGTTGACGAGCTCGGCCTTGTCGTCCTGCCGCTGACCGTCGCGATGGAGGGCAAAGAATATAAGAATTACCCCGATGAGCGGGATATCACCGCAAAGTACCTCTATACCCGTCTGCGTGCAGGCGCGATCGCGACCACCGCTGCGATCAATGTCGATACCTTTATTCAGGAAATCGGAAAGTATCTGGCGCAGGGCAAGGATGTGCTCTACCTCGGCTTCTCCTCCGGGCTGAGCGCAACCTATAACTCCTCCTGTATCGCCGCAGAGGAGCTGCGCGCGGCATATCCGGACCGCAAGGTCATCACCGTTGATACGCTGGCAGCTTCCACCGGCGAGGGTCTACTGTGCTATCTCGTCTCCCGCCGCCGCAGCGAGGGTGCAACCATCGAAGAGGCTGCGCAGTACGCGGAAGAAACCAAGCTGCACATTGCCCACTGGTTCACCGTAGACGATCTGCATTTCCTCAAGCGCGGCGGCCGCGTCTCCGCCGCAACGGCAATTCTCGGCAGCGCCCTTGGCATCAAGCCGCTGCTGCACACGGATAACGAGGGGCACCTGACTGCCGTCGATAAGGTTCGCGGCAGAAAGCGCGTCATCGCGGCCATGGTTGAGCGCATGGCCGCCAGTGCGGTCGAGCCGGAGAAGCAGACCATTTTCATCAGTCACGGCGACTGCGTCGAGGATGCACAGTATCTTGCGGACCTGGTGCGCGAGCGCCTGAACCCGAAGGAGATCATTCTTCAGATCATCGGGCCGGTCATCGGTGCGCATTCCGGCCCCGGCACGCTCGCCCTTTTCTTCCAGGCAACGGTACGCTGATTGTAAAAACCGCACAATTCAAGCCCTGTCGAATTGTGTATTTTGTCGAGTACTACAGTTGACTTTGCCGATTTAAAGCAGTATAGTAATTACAAGATTTTTCAAGGAGGACGCAGCAATGTTCCGTATGTTCGCGCACAGCATGAATATGACCGCTTCTGCGTCCGCCGCAGAAGCGCGCTGCTGCGCGTCCTTCGCTCTGCTTATTCTGACGGGTGCCATTTGCCTGGCGCCCGTCATTTTTATTATTCTGCTGGTAAGCCTGGTTCTGGTAGGCATTCTGGTATCCGGCAGAGGACGTCCGAAAGACACGTTGGTGGCTTCGCTGTAACAGCGTATACGTAACCGGTCGTGTTCTAACGGACACGACCGGTTTTTGTATAACTTTTCCATGAAGGAGATAAGGAAAATGAAAAAAGTATTCTGCATCGCACTCGTATTTGCAATGGTCATGTGTCTTTTCGCCGGCTGCGGAAAGAACGACAAGCCCTCATCTGACGGCACGCCCGTGCTGAAGATCGGCACCATCGGCCCCCTGACCGGTGACGCCGCACAGTATGGCAACGCCACGAAGCACGGCGCAGAGCTGGCCGCCAAGGAAATCAACGCCAAGGGCGGCGTGCAGATTGAAGTAAACGGCCAGGACGATGAAAACGACGCCGAAAAATCCGTCAACGCTTACAACAACCTCCTCGACTGGGGCATGCAGGTTCTGGTCGGTCCGACGACCACCGGCCCCTCCGTTGCCGTTTCTGCCGAGGCCAACAAGGATCGCGTCTTCATGCTGACCCCCTCCGCCTCCGCCGTCAAGGTTACCGAAGGCAAGGACAACGTCTATCAGATCTGCTTCAACGATCCGAACCAGGGCTCCGCTTCCGCCCGTTACATGGCTGAGCACATGCCCGATGCCAAGGTCGCCGTCATCTATGACAACGGCAGCGCCTACTCCAGCGGCATTTACCAGACCTTTGAGACAAAGGCAAAGGAGCTTGGCCTTGAGGTTGTCTCCGTCAGCACCTGCACGGAGGATACCAAGGACTATTCCGTTCAGCTCGGCGATGCAAAGGCCGCCGGTGCGGACGTCGTCTTCCTCCCGATCTATTACACGCCCGCTTCGCTGATCCTCAATCAGGCCAAGGCGCAGGGGTATCAGCCCACCTTCTTCGGCGTGGACGGCATGGACGGCATCCTCTCCCTCAAGGGCTTTGACACGTCCCTTGCCGAGGGCGTTATGCTTCTGACCCCGTTCGTCGCCGACGCAACCGATGAGGCGACCACCTCCTTCGTCAAGGCCTATAAAGAAGCCTATGGCGAAACTCCCAACCAGTTCGCCGCCGACGCCTATGACTGTGTCTACGCCGTCTATCAGGCCTTTACCAACGCCGGACTGAGTGCCGATGCCAGCCACGAGACAGTCTGCTCCGCCATGATGGAGCAGTTCAACACCATGAGCTTCAGCGGCATCACCGGCGCGGACATGGTCTGGAAGGACGGTCAGGTCGATAAGGCTCCGTTTGCCGTCGTCATCAAGGACGGCGCCTACACCAGCGCAGGCTGATTCATCCCCGCCTCGCACCGCCCTTGCGGTGCGGGGCACTCCCCCGGTAAAAACAAAACCATTTCAGGAGGCCGCCAACATGGCTTTTTTATCCAATTTTATCAACGGACTGAGCCTGGGCAGCGTTTACGCCATCATCGCTCTGGGCTATACCATGGTCTATGGCATTGCGAAAATGCTGAATTTTGCCCACGGCGATGTCATTATGATCGGCGCGTATGTTTCCTTCGTCAGCATCACCTCGCTGGGGACACCTCCCCTGCTGGCGCTTGTGATTGCGATGCTGGTATGCACGGGGCTGGGCATGCTCGTCGAGCGTCTGGCCTATAAGCCGCTCCGCTCCGCAACCTCGCTGGCGGTCCTCATCACCGCAATTGGCGTGAGCTATTTTCTCCAGAATCTGGCACAGCTCATCTGGTCGCCGAATACGGTCGTCTATCCGTCCATCGTGAGCTTCGACTCCATTCAGCTCTTTGACGGCCGTCTGACGATCACCGGCGAGGGTCTTGTCACCATCGCCGCCTGTATCGTCATTATGGTCGGCTTGACGCTCTTCACCGAGCACACCAAAACCGGCAAGGCCATGCGGGCCGTCGCCGAGGACCGCAGCGCGGCTGAGCTGATGGGCATCAGCGTCAACCGCACGATCTCCATCACCTTTGCCATCGGCTCTGCCCTGGCGGCAATCGCCGGTGTGCTCTACTGCTCCATGTACCCCGCGCTCTCCCCCACCACCGGCTCTCTGCCCGGTATCCGCGCCTTCACCGCTGCCGTCTTCGGCGGCATCGGCTCCATCCCCGGCGCACTGCTTGGCGGCGTGCTGCTGGGCATCATTGAAATCTTCAGCCGCGCCTACATCAGTCAGGAGCTAAGCAACGCCATTGTCTTTGCCGTTCTGATTATCATTCTGCTTGTCAAACCCAACGGCCTGCTCGGCAAGGCTGTGCGCGAGAAAGTCTGAGGTGACCGCTATGCTATGGAAATCCAAAACCTCCCGGCGCAACCTGATTACGCTGGCCATTGTTATCGCGGCCTACGCCGTGATGCAATCGCTCAGCCTCGCCGGTGCACTTTCCCGTTCTCTGAGCGGTCAGCTCGTTCCCATCTGCGTCTACATCGTCATGGCGCTCTCGCTGAATCTGGTCGTCGGCATCTCCGGCGAGCTGAGTCTGGGGCATGCCGGCTTTATGAGTGTCGGCGCTTTCTCCGGCGTCATCGCGGCGGCCTCGCTTGCGGATAGAATCGGCAGTCCGATTCTTCTGATGCTCGTATCCATGCTGATTGGCGGCGTGCTCGCAGGCATTGCGGGCGTGCTCATCGGCATTCCGGTGCTTCGACTGCGCGGCGACTATCTGGCCATCGTGACTCTTGCCTTCGGCGAGATCATCCGCAACATCATGGACTGTCTCTATGTCACTCTCGACGAGGCCGGTCTGCATTTTTCCATGTTCTCCGGCAGCGGGCTTCCGGGAACATCTCTGATTGCCGGACCGCAGGGTGCGACAATCGCGCAGCGCCTGTCCTCCTTCCCCATCGGCTTTGGGCTGGTTTTGTTCACGCTGATCATCATTATGAACCTCGTGCACAGCCGCGAGGGCCGTGCCATCCGCGCCATCCGTGACAATCACATCGCCGCCGAGTCCGTCGGACTGAATGTCACCGCATTCAAAATGAAAGCGTTCGTGCTCTCCGCCATTCTGGCTGGCTTTGCAGGCGTCCTGTTTGCAATGAACTATTCCACCATCGAAGCGAAGAAGTTCAATTTCAACACCTCCATCAGCGTGCTGGTCATGGTCGTGCTCGGCGGCATGGGCAGCCTGCGCGGCTCCGTAATCGCCGCCGTCATCCTGACCGTGCTGCCTGAAGCACTGCGCGGTCTGGAGGACTACCGTATGCTCATCTATGCCGTCGTTCTGATCGCCGTCATGGTTCTGAACAACAACATGCACTTTCAGCAGTTCAAGCAGAGCGCCGCAGCAAAGCTGCGCGGCTTTTTCCGACAGATCTTCCGCAGAAAGGGGGCTGACGCATGAATACCAGAATGGTCCCCATGCCCTCCGACACCATCATTCCGGAGCGTGACCTGCACCGCCAGCCCGTGCTGGACGTGCGCAATCTCGGCATCGACTTCGGCGGTCTGACCGCGGTGGACAAGTTCACTCTCACCATCGGCGCAACGGAAATTGCCGGTCTGATCGGCCCGAACGGCGCCGGTAAAACCACCATCTTTAATCTTCTGACCAATGTCTATCAGCCCACACGCGGCACGATTCTGCTGCGCGGCGTGGACACCAAGGGCATGACCACCGCCCAGGTCAACCGCATGGGCATCGCCCGTACCTTCCAGAACATCCGCCTGTTCGGCAGCATGTCAGTCCTGGACAATGTCAAGGCCGGCATGCACAACGGCATCAAATGCTCCTTTGCCTCCTCGCTTCTGCATACGCCGCAGTACTTCCGCAGTGAACGCATTGCCAGAGAGCGCTGCATGGAGCTGCTGGATTTCATGGGCATGGCCGATCTTGCCAACCAGCGTGCAGGCAGCCTGCCCTATGGCGCGCAGCGCCGGTTGGAAATCGTCCGTGCGCTGGCAACAAACCCCGCCATCATCCTGCTTGACGAGCCGGCGGCAGGCATGAACCCCTCGGAAACGTCCGAGCTGATGGAGCACATTCGCCTGATTCGCGACACCTTCCAGATCGCCATCATGCTCATCGAGCACGACATGAATCTGGTCATGGGCGTCTGCGAGGGCATTGCCGTCGTGAACTACGGCAAAATCATCGCCAAGGGAACACCGGATCAGATCCGCTCGAATCCCGAAGTCATTGAAGCCTATCTCGGCAAAAAAGGAGGCGCGGCAAATGCTGAAGGTTGACAATATCCACGTCTATTACGGCGCGATCCACGCCATCAAGGGCGTCTCCTTTGAGGTGCACGAGGGTGAAACCGTTGCGCTGATCGGCGCAAATGGTGCAGGCAAATCCACCACGCTGAAAACCGTCTCCGGTCTTCTGCACCCGAAGTCCGGCAGCATTCGCTTTCTGGACAAGGATATTACCCACACGGATGCGCACACCCTCGTCCGCCACGGCATGGCGCATGTGCCGGAGGGACGCCGGATTTTTCTGCAAATGACTGTGCAGGAAAATCTGGAAATGGGTGCGTTTACGCGCAAGGACGATATTTCCGATACGCTCGAGGATATCTACACCCGCTTCCCCCGCCTGAAGGAGCGGCGCAAGCAGATCGCCGGTACGCTCTCCGGCGGTGAGCAGCAGATGCTTGCCATGGGCCGCGGCCTGATGATCCATCCCAAGCTTCTGATGCTGGACGAGCCGTCCATGGGGCTTGCGCCCATTCTGGTCGAGCAGATCTTCGACATCATCCGTGAGCTGCACGACAGCGGCACGACCATTTTGCTCGTCGAGCAGAACGCCGGTATGGCGCTGAGCGTCGCAGACCGGGCCTATGTTCTGGAAACCGGAAAGATCACTCTCTCCGGCACTGGTGCAGAGCTTGCCAGCAGCGAGCAGGTCAAGAAGGCCTACCTCGGCGGCTGACAGAACCCTTGTTCTTCCTGATGTAAAAAGTCCGTTCCGGCAATTGCCGGAACGGACTTTTTACATGTTTTAAATTGGGGGAACCGGCGTGGGTCTTGCATCGTCCCACACGTCCTGGACGTCAAACAGATCGTCCAGTAGCTCCGGGTTGTACCACATCCGGTAGCCATCCAGATTGCGGCGACCCTGACGGACGTACTTGTTCCATATCTGCACCCAATGGGGCGTCGAGCCATCGACATTGCAGAAGAAGCGGAAGCCTGCATTGTAAAGTGTGTCGAATTTATCGCCGGAGTACTTCTCAATGCCAGCAATATCCGCGCCGTGCGGATAGATGAAGATATCGGTATCGCCGACGAGCATCTCCACTTGGTCTTCCCATTTTTGCGTATCCTCCGCAATTTTTTCGGCGGAGGCGTTGGTGAAATTGATATGGCCCCAGCTGTGGCTGCCGATCTCCCAGCCCTTGTCGCGCAGGCACTGCGCAACCTTTCGGACCTCCTCCTGCTGCTTTTCAAACTCGGCCTGCGTGATAACACCGTCGGACACCCACTTTGGGTTCGTGCGGTAGCCGAACGCGCCCTGATAGCCGGTCAGCGCAATGATGGCACGTGCGCCGCGATAGGAGAAATCCGGATGCTCCTGGCAGAATTTTTCCAGGATGGGCACCAGATCATAATCGCCCGTGAGCTTGTTGCCGTTGGCGTCCACATAGGTGCAGGTGGGGTAGCCATCCTCACCGACGATGATATGGTCGGCAAAGCCGTCGCCCTTTGCATCGGGAAGATGGTCCTCGTCACCGTCAACCATGTATTCATAGTAGTTCACATCGTCCTGCGACATGACCAGAGGCGTCTTGCCGGGCGGCAGGTAGATGTCGCCGTCATCATAGTATTCCTCGCCGTTTTCGTCCGTTTTGAGCTGCACCAGATCGTGAATGCGCACAAGCACAAAGCCACGCTTGTACAGCTCATTGAGCATGGCCTCAAATTCCTTGATCGTGGTCATGTACTGATTGTAGCCGGCGTTCGTGTAATCGGAGTCGAAGGCGCGGTCGGTATCCACAATCAGCGTATGGAAAAAGACATGCGTGATCTCTCTCGGGTCGTTCCAGCGGACGGTCTGCTGCTTTGCGTTGTTATAGCGAAGCTTTGCCTCCGCCAGCGTCGGCTGCTGCTCCCAGCCGCTGCCGAATTCCTCCAGCTTGGCGATTGCGTTGTCATAGTCATAGCTCGCTGCCAGCAGATCGGCCTGCTGCACCAAAGCGGCGGCGCGTACCTCTGCAGATTCCGTCGGCGGCTCCGTTTCGCTCGGCTCCGTCTGGACGGAGTCCTGGCTGGCGGAAGGCGCAGGCTTCTTCGCTGCGCTTCCAAGCGATTTTGCAAGCCAGATCACAACGATCAGAATCAAAACAAGAATTATCGCAAGAACGGCGTAGAGCTTTCCATTGCCGCTCTTTTTCTTTTTCGCAGGGCGGCGGTAGCCGCTATTCCCGGAATGCGGCTCCGGCTGGCGCTGCTGCGGGCGGCGGTAGCCCTGCTCCGGGCGGTACGCAGTATTCGGCCTTTGACGGTTCTCCTGCCGCGGGAATTGCATCGGTTCCTCGTCATAACGCTCAGTTCGATTCTCCGGTGCCGGACGCTGCTGTGCATTGTTTGCGGATTGTCGCTGGGCGAGGTACTTTTCCACATCCCAGTCCTGATCCATATCAAAATCATACGCGCGATGCGCGCGATCACTGTCATTCGGCTGACGGTTGTCAGGCATTCTCCATTCCCTCCTTACTCCATATCTTTTCTGTTTGACGAATTCCTTCTGACAAAGTTCCCCTCATTCTTTTAATAATCTTCTGCGGGATATATTAATGGTTCCCTCCTGCATGTGGTTCATCCAGCCGAGGCTCTTTCCGCAGCCGTAGGCCACGCAGGAATCGGCGTCGTCTGCCACAACGCAGGGCATCTCCGTCCTGTCACGCAGCACCTGATCCATACCCCAGAGCTGACTGCCGCCGCCGGTGAGCAGGATGCCGTTTTTCGAAATATCCGCGACCAGCTCCGGCGTCGCCTGCTCGAGCACGTCGAGCACCTTGTCGGCGATTTGCCGTGCCGGGCGGCGCAGAACCTCCATGATCTCCTCAGAGGTGATCGTCACCTCATGCGCAAGACCGGAGCGCACGTCTCTGCCCTTGACCATCATGGTCAGGCTAGCCGGGCGCGGGCTGACGCAGCCAATGGAGAGCTTGATCTCCTCGGCAGTGTTCGCACCGATGATTACGCCGAAGCGCTTGCGGACGTATTTCACGATCGCTTCATCAAAGGCGATACCCGCCGTCTTAATCGACGAGGAAACCGCCACGCCGTTCATGGTGATTACGCCGATGTCCGTCGTGCCGCCGCCGATGTCCACGACCATATGCCCCTCCGGCGCGCTGATGTCCAGATTCGCGCCGAGCGCCGCCGCCAACGGCTCTTCAATGAGATAGACGCGGCGTGCGCCCGCCTCCATCGCCGCCTGAATGACCGCGCGCTCCTCGACCTCCGTGATGCCGCTGGGCACACAGACGATCATGCGCGGCTTGACGACGGAAAAGCGCACGACCCTGCGAATCATCTCCGTTAGCATCTGCGCCGTAAGCTCGTAATCCGAGATCACGCCGTCCTGAAGGGGGTGGATGGCAGCAACATTGCCGGGCGTTCTGCCGAGCATACTCCGCGCCGCCGCGCCGACCTGCAAGATCTTTCCGCTGTTTTTATCCAACGCAACCACGGACGGCTCACGCAGTACGACGCCCTTTCCTGCCGCATAAATCAAAACATTCGAGGTACCAAGGTCAATTCCGAGGTCCTTTGAGAACATAATCATATTGTCACCTACTATTTCTGGTTTTTCCGGGTCACGGCCAACGCAGCGCAGGAAATCTCCGCCGCACCGGCCAGGCGCAGCGTTTTGCTGCACTCCGAAAGCGTCGCCCCGGTCGTCATCACATCGTCGATCAAAAGAATCCGCTTACCGGCAAAGCGTTCGGGCGCGACCGGCGCATAAACGCCGGAGACGTTTGCACGCCGTGCCGCTGCGTCCGGAAGACCGGACTGCGCGGGCGTATCACGCAGCTTGCGCAGCGTCTGCCCGCAGGGAATGCCAAGCTCCGCCGCAGTCTGCCGCGCGAGGAGCTCCGCCTGATCGTAACCGCGCTTCCTGCGCCGTTTGGCGCTGACAGGAACCCAAGTGATCAGGTCGTACTCGCCGCCCTGCCGCAGAAGGCGCATGGCAAGCAGGCGCGCATAGGCCCCGGCATATTGCCGCATGGACCGGAACTTATATCGCAGAATGGACTCGCGCACCGCATCCTCGTAATAGTATACGCAGCAGCAGGAGCTGAAAAACTCGCCCCGTTTGACCGGGCCGGAAACCTCCGGCAAAGACGCGCGGCAGTGGGCGCACAGCTCCGTCTCGTTTTCCTTCAGCAGCTTCCCGCAGAAGACGCACTTCGGCGGGTACAATAGGTCGAGCAGCCAGCGAAACAGCCTCATACTCTCACTCCTGCATCAGCCGCCGGCGCAGGCCGCTGTAGCGCTTATCCCGGCGGTTATTGAAGGTCATCTGCGCGACGACCTCCTCATTGCCGACAAGAATCAGCAGCTCCCGTGCCCGCGTGATAGCGGTATAAAGCACGCCTCGGGTCAGCAGCATAGGCGCACCGCCAAACACGGCAAAGATGACCGTTTTATACTCGCTGCCCTGGCTCTTGTGCGCCGTAATGGCATAGGCAAGCTCCAACTCCGGCAGCATGTCCGAATCGTAGACGACCTCGCGGTCGTCAAAAAGAATGGTGATCTGATCCTCATTCAGATCGATTTTCTGAATGGTGCCGATGTCGCCATTGAAAATGCCGGTTCCGGCGCCGCCGCCCTGCTTTTTCCATAGTATATCATAATTATTGCGGATTTGCATCACCCGGTCGCCCTCGCGGAAGCAAATTTCTCCGCAGAATTTCTCCTTTTTCGCAGGCGCGGGCGGATTCAGCGCCGCTTGCAGCACGCGGTTGAGGTTGACCGTTCCCGTCTCGCCCTTCCGCGTCGGGCTGATGACCTGGATATCCTCCGGTCGGATGCCCATATTCTGCGGCAGGCGGCGAGAGCAAAGCTCGGCGATGGTCTGCACCACCGCCTCCGGCGTGCGCCGCTTCATAAAGAAGAAATCGCGGTCCTTCACCGTCAGCACCGGCAGCTCGCCGCGGTTGACGGCGTGCGCGTTCATAACGATCAAGCTTTGCTGCGCCTGCCGGAAAATCTCGGTCAGGCAGATGGTTTTCACCGCGCCGCTCGTGATCAGATCAGAGAACAGCCGCCCCGCGCCGACGCTGGGAAGCTGGTCAGGGTCGCCCACGAGAATCAGCTTTGCCTTCTCCGGCAGCGCCAAAAGCAGGCTGTGCATCAAAAGCACATCCACCATGGACATCTCGTCCACGATCAGTGCGTCGCACTTGAGCGGGTCGTCCTCGTCGCGCTGGAAGACCATTTCCCCCGTCTCCGGAGAAATCTGTGTTTCCAGCAGGCGGTGGATGGTCGAGGCGTCTCTGCCCGTCAACTCGGACAGGCGCTTGGCGGCGCGTCCCGTGGGCGCGGCAAGGAGCGTTTCCAGCCCTCGGCGGTCAAAGAGCGTCAGAATGCCCGCCAGAGTCGTCGTCTTGCCGGTGCCGGGGCCGCCGGTCAGGATCATGATCCGCTCCTGTGCCGCCGTACAGATTGCCTCGCACTGCTTTTCGGCGTAGCGGATTCCGTTTGCCGCCTCGATGGCTGCTATAGAAACCTGGGTGCTTTCCGGCCGGGCCCCGGTCATCTGCCGGATCCTGTGCGTGATGTACTGCTCCGCCTCGTAATACTCCGGCAGGTACACTGCCTTCAGCCCGGCAATTTCGTCCAGCTCGATGCGCCCCAGCTCGCAAAGGCGATCCATCGCCTCTGTAACCAGCGTACTGTCCAGCTCCAGAAGGGCCGCCGTCGCGGCGGTCAGCTTGTCCGCCGGGAGGAAGCTGTGCCCGTTGCCGAGGTTGTGGCGCAGCTCAAACAGAACCCCCGCCTCAACGCGGCGCGCATCGTCTCCGTCGAAGCCCAGCTCCAGCGCCAGTGCGTCCGCCTGAGAAAAGGCGGCGCCAAATTCCGGCTGAATCAAGAGATAGGGGTTTTCCTGAACGCGTTCGAGCGCGTCCTCGCCATAAGCGCGATAGAGCTGCACGGCAATCTCCGCCGGGATGTGATAGCCGCCAAGGAATTCGATCAAATGCCGCACGCCGACCTGGCGGCGGAAGGACATGCCCATCTCCAGCGCCTTTTTCATGGAAATGCCGGGAATCTCGGCAAGGCGCTCGGGCGTGCGCTCGAGCACCTTCAGGCTGTCGTCTCCGAAGGCGGCGACGATCTTCTCCGCCGTCTTTGGGCCGATTCCGCGCACCGCGCGGGAGGAAAGGTACGCCAAAATCTCGCTGCGTCCGTCGGGCAGCAGCCGCTCCAGAAATTCCGCCTCAAACTGGCGGCCATAGTTGGAATGCGTGCTCCATTTACCGGTCACGATCAGACGTTCTCCTGCCGCCGGCGCGGGAATCGTCCCGACAACCGTAATCAGACCGCCCTCCTCGCTGTCGAGCTTAATCACCGCATACCCGTTCTCCGGGTTCTGAAAAACAACCGCGGCAATCGTACCGCTAATCAGTTCCTGTTCCACGCTTCCATTTCTCCAATATTCCGTATTCTTCCCCGGCGCAGCAAAGAAGCATCGCCGCGTCGCCCTGCGTCAGCTGCAAGGCCGCGCACCGTGCCTCCTCAGAAAGGCCGGTATCCACAAAAATCACCCTGCCGCGCACGCCGCGCCGTTCGCGCAGCCAACCGCAGGCACGGATGCGCTGCTGCACCCGCGCTGCGTCCCCGCGCAGGTAGACCAGCAAAAAGGTGTCCTTCTCCGGCAGGGGCATCAGCAGTGCTTCAAAGATCGACCAGCAGATCAAAAACACACCGCAGGCGGCGAGCGCCGCAATCAGTATTGTCATCTCCATCACCTCAGGCCATTGTATGCCGAGAGGCGCAGAAAGGTACATATACTATATTACACCAGAAAGCGCTCCGGTGCAACGAAATTCTGCAAAAAAATCAGGATGCCGAAGCATCCTGGTTCTTTATACAAATAGGATTTCCAGAACAGCCAGCAAAACCGCGCTGCCCAGGCCGTAGCAGAGCATGAGAATCAGCGTCGGCGCAGAAAAGAAGCCCTTCATGCAGCCGGACTGAATCGCATTTTCCCGGCGGTAAGCGCGTATCTTTCTGCCTTGCACGATGCACAACACCAGCCCCGCCAGTCCGACGGCGTAGATCAGGCCAGTGTAAATCCAATTGCCATAGGGAATCAGATTGCAGAGCCGCGGCAGCGCGTCCGCCAGAATGGCGTTGTTGAAAAAGTGCAGGAAAATGCTCCACCAGATGTTATACTCCATCGCCGTATAGCCTAGCACCAGACCTGCGGCAAAGGCAAAGGGGATCTGGGAAAAGTTGCCATGCATCACGCTGAAAAGGACGGTAGACGCAAGAATGGCAAAGCCCTTTCCGAAATTCTGGAAGGAGCGCATGACCGCGCCGCGGAAAAGCAGCTCCTCGATCACCGGCGCACCGATCCCGGCATAGATCAGCATACTGATGCTGTCCTCCACATGCAGCGCCGACTCGCCCTCCGGCAGGCCGAGTCCCTGCCAGAGGTAGGAAAAGCCTCTGTCCAGAAGATCCGCACCTGCCTGTGCCAGAAACAGAAGAGAAATCAGAAATAACAGTCTTCCGAAGCGCATTTTCCGCCGCGTGGAAAACAGAACGTTGCGGAAAAAGGGTTTCCTTTTCCAGAGGAAAATCATCAGAAAAATCGGCGGAAGCGCCACAAGGTAGCCCAAGCCGGAGTTCAGAGAATCCGTCAGGCTGCCGACTGCCTCCGACAGAATCTCCTCCAGACTGCCGACAAAGCCGACGGAACGAATGACCCGCACGACCAGAGAGCCGAGGCCGGCGCCCAGCGTCAGAATGCCAAGATAGAGAAATACCATCGCCGTGACGCGGTTCGTGCGGCCGCGCACAAGTCTGCGCCGCTGCTCCCGTTCCTGCTGTGCAAGCTGCTCGGGCGTCGGCTGCCACATCACGGGCAGCTGCGGATTGAGATAGGGGGAAAAGGGCTGTTCCATTTGCAACCTCTCATTTCTTCGTCAATTCTTCCATCAGCGCTTCCGCGCAGAGCATGCCGTCCACGGCGGCGGAGAGAATTCCTCCGGCGTAGCCCGCGCCCTCGCCGCAGGGATACAGGCCCCGCAATGTGCTCTGGCGGTCCCCGCCGCGCAGGATGCGCACCGGCGAGGAGCTGCGCGTCTCCGGCGCGGTCAGCACCGCCTCCGGTGACGCAAAGCCGGAGAGCGATTTGTCCAGCTCCGTAATCGCCTGCTCTATGGTATGCGTGATTTTCTCAGGCAGCACCTCGTGCAGGTCACAGAAGGTCACGCCGGGGCGATAGGTCGGATGAACCTCCCCCGGCTCCACTCCGGTGCGATGCGCCAGAAAATCGCCCACCGTCTGCGCCGGCGCCCGATAGCTGCCTCCTGCCGCCAGGAAAGCACGGTGCTCAATCTCCTCCTGCCAGAGCATGCCGCCGAGCGTGCTCTGGTCCGGAAAATCCTCTGGCTTGATCGTCACCAGCAGCGCGGCATTCGCATTTTCACCGTCACGCGCAGCGCAGCTCATGCCGTTGGTCACCACTCCGCCGGGCTGAGACGCCGCCGCAACCACATAGCCGCCGGGGCACATGCAGAAGGTATAGGCAGAGCCGCCGTCCGGCAGATGGCAGGAGAGCTTGTAGTCCGCGGGCGGCAGACCGCCATCGCGCGCCTTGCCATATTGTGCGCGGTCGACGGCGCTCTGCCGGTGCTCGATCCGAGCGCCCATAGAAAAGGCCTTCGGCTCCATGGGGATGCCGAGCGCATGCAGGGCGCGGAAGGTATCGCGCGCACTGTGGCCAATGGCCAGAATCAGGCTTTCGCAGGCCAGCGTTTCCTGCGCTCCATTTTTCTCATAAACCGCGCCGGTCAGTCTGCCGTTCTCCTGCGTCAGTCCGGTCAATCTCGCGCCGAAGCGCACCTCGCCGCCAAGGGCGAGAATGCGCGCCCGCAGATTTTGCACAACGGTAAACAGGACGTCCGTTCCGACATGCGGCTTTGCATCATAGAGGATGTCCTCCTGTGCGCCCGCGCGGACAAACTGTTCCAGGATCCAGCGGCCGCGCTCGTTTTTCGTCCCGGTGTTCAGCTTGCCATCGGAGAAGGTTCCCGCACCGCCCTCGCCAAACTGGACGTTCGACTCCGGATCAAGCGCACCGCCGTTCCAGAAGGCCTCCACCTTTTTTCGCCGCTCCGGCGCAGGCTCGCCGCGCTCAAGCACGATGGGCCGCAGCCCGGCTTGCGCCAAAACCAGAGCCGCAAACATCCCCGCCGGGCCAAACCCGACGACGACCGGGCGGCTCTCGCTCTGAACGCGCGGGATGCGATAGCGGTACGGCTCCTCACGCGTGATTTTCGGATTTCGGTTACGGCGCATCAGCGCGCCCTCTCCGCTGCGGAGCGTCACGTCCACGGTGTAGACCCAGCGCAGCTCCGGCTTTTTTCTCGCATCGAGCGAACGGCGATAGATTTGCAGGGACGCGATGTCCGACGCGCGAACCTTCAGCGCCTGCGCCGCATGGTAATATAGCGCATGCTCGTCATGCACCTGCGGCAGAATAATATCACGAATTCGCAGCATCCTGTGTTCCTCTCAGTTCTCCGGCAAGGCGGCCGGATGCCCACGCCCATTGCAGATTATAGCCGCCGCAGTCGCCGTCGATGTCCAGCACCTCGCCCGCGGCGTAAAGGCCGCGGCAAAGGCGGCTTTCCAGCGTATCCGGCCGGAATTCCGCCGTACGGATTCCCCCGGCGGTCACCTGGGCGCCATCCATTCCCATGGCGCCGCGGACCTCAAGCGCAAAATACTTGACCATATGGCAGACGCGCCGCAGCGCCTGCCCGTCCAGGCTGCCGCACGTCTCCCCGAAGGGCAGACCGCAGCTTTTCAGAATGGTCTTTCCGAGCCGGTTGTGCAGAATTCCCGTCAGCAGCTCACCGGCTTCCCAGTTTGGCGTCCGGCGGCAGCGTTCCTCCAGAAGGTCAAACAGCGCATCTTCCGCGCTGCCGCGCAGAAGGTCAAGCAGGAGCGTTCCCCTCCCGCAGACGGACGCCGCACGGGAAAGCTCAAAAATCGCCGGGCCGCTCACGCCGTACTCCGTAAACTGCACCTCGCCGCAGCTCTCCGCCGTCATTCCCTCTCCGCGGAAGCGCACGCTCGCGTCGCAGCGCACACCCTTGAGTCCACGCACAAGCGCTGTATCCGTCCTGAGCTGCACGAGCGCGGGAAACAGCGCCGTCCTGTGGTGTCCCAGACTTTCCAATAGCCGGTAGCCCATCTCGGTGCCGCCCAGCTTTGCCCCCGCGCAGCCACCTGCACAGACAATCACGCAGTCGCCTTCCAGTGTTTTCTCCGGAAGAGATACGAAGAATTTTCCTTTTTTCCGCCGCAGAGCCTGCACCTCACAGCCCGTGCACAGCCGGACATTTTTCCGCTGCGACAGTGCAAGGCGCAGGACATCCACAACGCTGTTGGCGCTGTCGCTCAGCGGGTAAACCCTTCCGCTGTCCTCCGTTACGGTCAGCAGCCCCAGGCCCCGGAACCAGGAAATCGTCTCCTCCGAGGAAAAGCGCCGCAGCGCAGCGGCGCAGAACGCGGCGTTTTCGCCGTGATAATTGGCAATATTCAGATTTCGGTTTGTCAGGTTGCAGCGGCCATTGCCGGTGGCAAGGAGCTTTCTGCCGACTCTCGCCTGCCTCTCGAGCACGACGACCTCGCGCGTGCCGTCCTCAGAGGCCGTCAGCGCTGCCGCCATTCCGGCCGCACCGCCGCCGATAATCAACACCCTCATCTTCATCCTCCATGTCCTTCATACAGCTGTATTATATTCCATTTCCGCCTGCGAGGCAAGAGGATTCTTGACAGATCGCCTCAAAAACGCTATGATAATAAGAAAAATTGAAAAAACACGCCGCATTGCGGCGTTACGGAGATGAAACCCCATGCAAAACAAACGAAAAACACTTCCGGCCCTTCTGCTTGCCGCAGCGCTGACGCTGTCGGCGGGCTGCACGTCGGCTGCGCCGCAGCAGGAGGTGCAGAACCTGCCGGAGCTTTCCGCCTCCTCCTTGACGGCGCCGGTTCCCGCCGACGGCATCAAGGATATTACTGAGGCGCTGGACGTCCCGCCAACGGAAGATTCCCTGATTCCGGCGGAGCCGACCGCCATGAATCTGGAATTCACGCAGACGAATTCCTCCGCCGTCTGGCAGGATGGCTATGCCTATGTTCTGAGCAACTCCGAATTCATGATCCTCTCGGCGAAAAACGGCGCGGTGGAGCTGCTGTCCACCACGAATTTCTCCTCCGATAAGGGCGACAGCGATGCCTATGAGCTTTCCAACGCAATTTATGTGGAGAACAACCGCCTCGCCGTCGTTACGAATCTTTCCGTCTTCTCCGGCGACGGCATGACCGGCACCTCACGCTGCTTCGCGAAAATCTATGACATCTCGGACCGAAAGGCTCCCGTACAGCTGGCCGACCTCGGTCAGGACGGCGTCTATCAGGATTCCGCCGTTGTCAACGGCGTTTTGTACCTCATTTCCATCGACGCGCTGCCCGCTCTTGAGGACACTCCGCCCCTGCCCGGTCTGCGCGACAACGGCGCGGACGCCACAATCCCCGTCAGCCGTGTTTATGTTTGTGCAAATCCCTCCACCACAGCCTATACGCTGGTTTCTGCCATTGCCCTGACCGACGGACGGCGGACGGACGCCTGTGCCTTCACGGACGGCAACTACTTCACCGGCATCGACGAATCCGGCATCTATCTTGCCCGCTCCGTCAATCTGCGCGCACAGAGCGACAGCCGCACCGAGGAGCCTTATACCGTAACCAGCTACGCAACCTCCGTCGTCACGGAAATCAAAAAGCTTTCGAGCAAAAGCTCCCTCACGCTTCTGAATTCCTACAACGTGGACGGTCAGGCGCTGGCGCTGGACGTCACGGAGGGCGAAGTGCATCTGGCGACCGCCGCCGCCTATTCCGAGTATCAGATCTTCACCGATCAGAAATACGGCTGGAGCAACCGTCTCGACGGGACGCAGGCGCAGAAAAATCTGCTCTGGATCCTGAACGACGGCATGCAGCCCGTTCTGCAATCCGACACGCTTCTTCCGGAAGGCACGCTGGGCGCCGTGTACTTCAGCGGCTCCGTCTGCTATGCCGCGGCCTCCGGCAGCAGCGAAATGGTGCGCATTGATCTTTCCGCGCAGTCCGCCGCCCCGGTCGCGCTCGACCAAGTGAGCTATCATCACCTTTACGCTGCGGACGCAGCGCTGCTCGACCTGTCAACCGCCGAAAGTGCGCTTTCTCTTGCCCGCCTCGGCGCAGACGGCAGCTTCGGCTCCGCCTATCAGCCGAAGGACTACACCGGCGAGGGCTACCTCTTTGCCTGCTCCGAGGACGGCGCGAACGCCCTGCTCTATTATAACGGCGCGGCGCACCTGCTGCGGATCGGCGAAGAAATCCTCGAGTCTGGCATGCCGGCCATCGGCGTGCATTCCGCGACCACCATCCTTTTTGAGGGAGATTATCTCTATGCCTGCGCGCCGGACTCCGTCTGCGCCGTCAATCTGCAAAATGCCGAGGTCAGCTCACAGCTGTCCTTTGGCGTCGGTTAAGGAGGAAGCATCATGATTGAAGATACCATCCGCCGCATCAACGAGCTGGCGCATAAGGCCAAAACGACCGGCCTGACCGATGAAGAGCTGGCTGAACGCGACGCGCTGCGTAAGGAATACATCGCCTCCGTTCGCAGAGATCTCTGCGAGCAGCTCGACAACACCTACATCGTCGAGCCGGACGGTACGAAACACAAGCTCGGCCGCAAGGCAAATATCAAAATCGTCAAATAACGAGCGCCGCCTCCGGGAATCCGGAGGCGGTTTTCTTACCTCTTTTTCATTTTTGCCACGACGGAGGGAAATCGGCTCAGATCCGTATGCGGGATGGCCTGCGCGGCAAGCATGTCCGTCAGAAAATCTCCGGCCTCCCCCAGCTGAACATAGACCATTTTTTCCAGAATCTCGCCAAGCTCCTCATGCAGCTCCAGATTCAGCAGAAGCCGCTGCGCACCGGCAAGCGAGGTGTTCCCGGCAGGAATCAGGCGGTCGCGCGGCAGATCGGGGTACATCCCGATCGTAACAGCAGATTCCACGTTGACATGCGCGCCGAACGCGCCCGCCGCATGGAAACCGGAAATCTCCTCCATCGGGATTCCCGCCTCGCGCAGCAGATACTCCACCATCGTGTAGGCCGCCGCCTTGGTGCGCAGAAACTCGTCGATGTCTCTCTGCCAGAAAAGCAGCCCCGGCACATATTCGCAGGCAAGCTCGCCCTCATGCAGACCGATGCAGTCCGCCGCGCGCTCCTGCAATTTGCCGCGCAGATCGATCCAGCCTGCCAGAAACAGCGCGGCGATCAGGTCGATGATGCCGGAACCGCAGATGCCGCGCGGCGGCGCTTCGCCTATCGTATGGCAGAATAGCTTTCCCTCGCGAAGCTCCACCGCGTCCACCGCGCCGGGCTCCGCACGCATGCCGGTGCGGACGACGCCGCCCTCCAGCGCCGGGCCTGCCGCTCCCGCAGCACAGAGGAGGAAATCTCTGCCGCCGATGACCAGCTCGCCGTTCGTTCCGATGTCGAAAAAGACGCGAATGCCATCCTTTTGGTAGAGCTGCGTTGCAATCATGCCGCTGATGATGTCTCCGCCGAGATAATTGGACTTTCCCGGTACGCAGAACACATAGCCCGGCAGCGGCAGCTCCAGCTCACTCGCACGCAGGAAGCCCGGCCGGTCGGCGCAGACCGCATAGGGGGCGGCGAATACGCAGAAGGGGTCCAGGCCGAGCAGAAAGTGAATCATCGTTGTGTTGCCGGAAACGGTCATGCTGATGCAGTCCTCCGGCGCAATGCCGGTTTCCTCCTGAAGGCGGTCAAACAGCGCAAGCAGGGTTTCCCTCGTCGCCTGTGCAATGGCGCGCAGGGTCTGCGGCTGCTCCTTGCAGGCAAAAATCCGGCTCAGGATATCCGTCCCCCACGCGATTTGCCGGTTGTCCGTGCTCTCCTCGGCGACGACCGCGCCGGAGCAGCAGTCCACCAGGCGCATAACGACGCGCGTGCTGCCAAGATCTGCCGCATAGCCATAGTGCTGCCTTGAGGTATTCCCCGCCTCCAGACCGGTTGCCTCCCAGCATGCGCCGTCCCACGCAAGGGACGCCGTCACGCTCCAGCCGCTTGTCTCACACACGGGCTGGAGCGTTTGCAGCACCTTTAACGGCAGCCGGACAGTTTCCTTCCCCAGGGCGCCCAGCAGCCGCTGCTGCGCGGAGCGGGCATCCTCCGCCGACGGCGGCGTCATCTCCAGATAGATTTTTCTGCTGATACCGATCACTTCAGGCGCCTCATTTCAACAGTCCCAGATAGGCAAGTGCAGCCGTCAGAGAAAGGTGCAGCACAAGCAGGATGGGCATGGTAATATAGAATTTCGGATGCTTCGTCTTATGGTGAAAGGCGTACATGCCCAAAAGGCCGCCAAGGCTGCCGCCCAGCGCGGCGACGAGCAGGAGCGTCCGTTCCGCAACGCGCCACTTGTGCTTTTTCGCGCGGCGCTTGTCCAGCCACATCAGGAAAAAATCCAGCAGGTTCATAACCAGCATCCATGGGACATAGTATTTCAGCAAGAGAATCTTCCTTTCGGAGGGGTAAGTATGAAAAAAGTCATTGTTTTGCTTCTTGTGCTCATTGTATCGCTCAGCGGCTGCGCTGTCAAGACGCTTGCGCAGGCGGAATATGTTACGGACGTCTGGCAGGAAACGCCCGCCTGCGAGTACGTCCTGCACGCGGGGATCCCCCTGCGGATGCTGCTCACCGCCTCCACGGACGACGGCATGCATACCTGCTATGTGCAGGATGCTGGCGATTATGAAATGACGACGGACATCTTTACCGCGAACTCGCTGGACGACGCGCTGCGCTTTCTGACCGGCAAGGACGAGACGGAGCTCTGCCCGATCACACTGGCGCGCTTCCCCGTCGAGCAGTACCGCTACGCCTGGACGGCGTCCGGAGACGAGGGTGAGCTTGCCTGCTGCGGCACGCTGTTCTTCGACGGCACGCACTACTATGCGCTGAGCATCCGCTGCGACGCGGAAAAGGAAAAGCTCTACCACGAGGACTTTGCCCATGCCATCACTGCCACCTGCCTTCAGGGAAACGAGGATTTTTGATAGCTTTCCCGTCTTTACTTTTTCGCCTTCCTGCGGTAAAATGGCTGCAAGGAGGACGCAATGATGAAAAAACGACTTTTGCTCTGCCTGCTTCTGTGCACCGTTTTTCTGCTCCCCGCCTGCGGCGGAAAGCAGAAAGCACCGCAGGTTGAAGTCTATGTGCAGGAGCACTGGGCGCAGTACGCCCCCTTTGCCTACAAAAACGGCGTTCTGACTTTGACCATGCGCAGCACCATGCGCTATGATTCCGCC
>CAKTVG010000023.1 GCA_934622035.1 uncultured Oscillospiraceae bacterium | reverse complement strand
CCTCCTCTTTCTTTGATTCTCTGCTATTATTTTAGAGAATCCTGCGAAAAAAGGAAATCCTGCAAACTGGCGGATATCTCACGGCGTCATCCGTTTGAATTGCGGGGCAGACTCATTCCCTCCGCAGCGGATATTTCCGATATTGCCGCTGCATAAACTCATCCTTCGAGATTTTGCCCGCGCGGATCCACGCGAAGCGGCGCTTGTATTCGCGGCAGTAGATTTCCAGCATCTCGTCCTACGCGTGACTCTGCATACCGCAAAACGGCAAGCGGCGAATACAACAGCCTATTCGCGGTGAACAGTATGGATTTCATGGTTCGCTGACGTACTGGACTATCGTTGAATGCAGAAAAGATATGTGATATAGTTTGCGCAACAAAGCCGAATTTACGGAGGGGAGCAGAATGGACACAATGATGCAGAACACCCTAAGGTGCCATATTAAACCGATCGTATAATAAGAGCCAGACGCTAAGACGCAGAGCCGATAACCCTCTCCCTGCAATGGGAATGCGAGTTATCGGCTCTGTTTTTATTCCTTTTCTGTTTGGCTTTCCAATGCGGCTTTCACAGTTGCCCGGATGATTTTCAGAGAACGGTCATCGCAGCTGTAAAGCATACGAACGAGATCTTCAACTTCCGAATCTTTGACCGGCTTTTCCGGGTAGAAGATCAAGCTCCCGTCAATAGCTAATTCCCGGACGATTTTCTTGAGGACTTCAAATGTCGGTACTTTGCCCTTGTTCTCGATCCTATATAAGTATTGCTCTGTGATTCCCACGCGGTCGGTCAGCTCCTCGACAGTCAAATCGGACTTGTCCCGTGCCGCTTTGATGATCTCACTTGGCATTTCAGGTTGTTTCTGCACTGTGCGTTCATCTCCATATATAATTATATGGATTTCGTTCATGCTGATAATGGCACAGCCGTTCAATTATCGGTGAACGAACAGTACGGTGGAAACTGAACTAAACAAAGATACCGCCCCGCCAAATAAGAAAACGAGGCTTTGATGGGGTCTAAAAACACGCCCATATCCCTCAAATCCGAGTTTTTGGATTGGAGGGATTTTTTTATGCGTTGGACTCGGCGTTTGGCAGCTCTGCCCGTCAGAAGCCACCAGTTTAATTCGCCTACATAACGAATCGTCTACCCGGTGAACCGTCAAAAAAAGCCTGTTTTCGTCATCGGGATATTACGGCTCGAATACTGAACTAACAGACCATTATAATGATGAAATAAACGCACTTGTTTTGCGGCTTTTGCCGCTTTGCAGGTGCGTTTTGCTATATCTGCGCCTTTTGCGTGGCAGCGTAGGCTGCCGCAGCCCTCCGTCCGATTTGGATCATTCAAAAATTCAAATCGAAACGGAGGAAAATATCATGGATGGAAACCATCCGAAAAATAAAAATCCGCGCCCAAAGCGCGCTAAAGACAAGGACAATCCCTATACCATTTTTACAGTTGGGCTCAACACAGAACATCCGCGCTACTATCTGGAATTCACAGATGGTCAGCACAAATACCATTCCCTTGAAATCTCCTGGGAGGTGTTTGCCTTGTTTGACCGATTTGAGCTGGAGGACAAGCGGTACCTTATCGAAGCTCTTCAAATATGCTTCAGTGCTGTTGTATTTGAATCCGAATCGCTGTTTTTCTGCAACGAATGCAGACAGCAGCGGAGCAAGATCACTTTCGAAAACTGCTGTTTTAGGTGGTGACTGCATAATTTTCACCCTCCACTAAGGTGCAGCACCGCAGCTGCTCCGTATCTGCGCGTAAATATTGCATACGCCAGAACATACCGAATGAAGCACAAGGGCGTGCATGGGGGCTGATCGGATTGATCTCGCAAATGGGATATGTGCTGGCCAATGCCGTTTGCGGTGTCCTTGCGGATTATGTGTTTGCCCCGGCACTCCGAGAGAACGGATTCCTTTATGGAAATGTCGGCAAGATCATCGGCACCGGCGAAGACCGGGGTGCTGCACTGCTTATCATTCTTGGTGGTGTCTGTATGTGCGTTTTGGCACCGTGTATCTACCGCTCCGTTAAAATCAGAGCATTAGAAGAACCGCACAAATAAGTAAATATGCAAGGATAAAAAACGCAACGCATATCAAAGGGTATGCCAGAGCCGGTAGGCAGTTCGGCCGTCCTGCTCGTGCAGTCCTATGGACGGATACATGCACAGGGAGACAACGCCTTGCTGCGTGTTTTGACAGAAAGGAACGGAAGATGAGGGTGATTTACCAGGACGGCACGATTGCCGAGTGTCCCCGGAGGACGAACTGCTTGGGTTTGCGACCTCTCCAGCGAGGATGTGGCGGCATCGCCGACGCCGGCAGCTGTATTTCCGACTGCATCTCCATGGTGCAAATTGCCGATTACACGCTGCTTGACGGCGCTGCTGCGGGCGAGATCACGGGGGAATACAGCAACAACCACTTTGTATCGGATGCGCAGGCGCAGCAGGAGAAGTGGAGATCCTGCGCCATGAGGTAGGGTATGCTTCTTTTGCTTGACAACCTATCGTTCGGTAGGTATAATAGAGAGGCTCCGGCAGCGATGACTTCAAACAGAATGGAATGCAGAGAGCCGGAAAGGAAGCATGGATAGGAGAGAAGCTATGCCAATCAGTTGGTTTTTCCTGAATGGGGACATCAAAGGCGCGATTGCCTATATGCGCGAGCACGAGGAATTCCAGGACATTCTTCCTGCGTACACGTCGATTTTTGAAAAACAGGAATACCGCGCGTATGACATGGCGGAGAATCTCAACGACATCCTGCGCCTATATCAGATCTATTTTCGGGATGCCTTTTATTGCGGCTTGCCGGAGACGGAGGCTGCGGAAAAGCTGCGAACTCGTCTGAAGGCGCTTCTGCATATGCCGGAGGCGGAGGAAGCCGCTCTGGTTGAGCGGCTCCAAGCGCTCTTTGAAGCGGCGGGCTATCATGCACTTTTCGGGAGGACACAGGGCTATTACGGCCCCTATCTCTGGCGGGAGACGGTTCCGACCGTCTACCATGTCGAGCTGCCGGGCGGAACGGCAGAATATACGGTCAATATTCTCAAGGACTTCGTGTTCCGGGGCTGGATGGATTACCTGACCTTCGGCCGGTACGGCACGGGCGGCTGGGCCTCGCCCGACGGCACAATCAACTGCGTTGCGAAGGCGTATGACCTTGAAAGCGAGCGGTTTCGGGTTTCTCTCCTCAAGCATGAGGCGCAGCATGCTGCGGACATGAAGCAATTTCCGGGAATCACCCCGACAGAGCTGGAATACCGGGCAAAGCTGGTGGAGCTGCATTATTCCGGCGATTTGGGATTGCTGCAAGCGTTTTTCTCGGTTGCGGATGAAGGCAAAGGAAATGACAGTCATGCGGCTGCTTCTGCGCGTATCAAACGCGAATTTGCGGATGTCGATCAAACGGATCTTTCCTGCATTCAGGCGCGGGCGCTGGAGCTGCTTTATGCGCATACGAAGGAAATGGAAGAAAAGTACCGTATTTGTGATTCTGATAGAAGGGAGTAACGATGAAAAAGCACAGGAAAGCGATGATAGGATTGCTGGCTGCGGTCGTATTGTTGGCCGCTGCGGATGGAAGCTGCTGGGCTTCCGCGCCTGCCAGGGCGCGGGCATTGACTCCGTGGAGGTCGGGGAAACCGCCGTAGAGATCAAGGGCTTCTACCCCGGCTCATTCCCGGAGGGCTTCTGCGGCTATTATGCCGAGGAAGAGAACGGGACGCTTTATGTGGGCTTCCGTTTCAGCGCAGTATTCGACTTTTGGGAAACGGGCGATTTTGAAGTCGCCATTCCCGTCAAGGGCGAAATCCGTGAAGTCATCCTCAAGACAAAGACGTCGGAATCCACCATCTGGACGGCGGAAGCCGGCGTTAATCCGGAACACTAGGGATGGCATTTGCATGGGAGGACGATAAATCCCCAGGAGCAGCGCCGGCAGGCACTGCTCCTGGGGATGATATCTTGATTGATGCGATTTGCTCAGAAGAGCAGTTGGTGCAGCAAAGCCAGAACATAGCCGGGCAGACCGAAAAAGCCGACCAGACAGCCGTGCAGGAAGGTGATGTCAATGTAGAGCCCGGTCAGGGGTGCGAGCAGATTCGACAGCGTCAGCAGGACGCAGCCGGCCAGCGTATTAATGCAGATCTTCCAGAACCAGCGAATGGGCGTGGAGATCAGCTTGATGAGCAGAAAGACCGCAGCGGCGGAGACGATAATGCCAATAATTTCTTCCATAATATTCCTCCTGAAACAGGGATAATTCCGCGGGAAGGAGCCATACTAGGCTCGGACGCAAACAGGACGCGCGACATTGTGTACAGATGCGATCAGGACGGCCAAACCGATCGAGCGAGGTTCCATAGCTTTGTGTCAAGTGTGTCGCATGCTTTTGCGTGGACGATGCGATTCCCGGGAGAGGCGGGCTTTGCCCGCCTTTACATTTTGAGACGGAGAAGCCTTCGGGTTTCTCTGCTTTTTATTTTATGATATCGACGGGGAAAACACAAGCGTTTTTTTCGGGTATAACATGCGCTGCTTCTGGCGAAAATTTCCATGCGGCGGTCTTTTACGCATTCGCGCCGCATAGACTGGGTCAGGAGTTGATACCATGCACACAAAGGAAAAATTTCATCTGACGGCGCGCTGGATGTGCTTTGCCGTTTTGATTTTTGCCGCGGTGCTGCGGCTGGGAACGCAGCCGCAGGTGCAGTCGGGCCTGAAACGGACGGCGGCGCAGATGGCTGCGCGGATGCAGGTACGGCAGGAAATACCGGAGGAGACGGTGGCGCGCAGCAGCTATCCGGTGCTGCAATATGCGCCCCCGAGGCGAGGGACGGCCGTGGAACTGCGTCCGGAGGATGCGGCGCTGGTGGACATCCGCAACGGCGCAGAGGCGGAATTCGACGCGGAGGAATTGATCGCCCGGCCCTTGAAGTTTGACGCGGGGGCGGATGGGCCTCTGGTTCTGATTGTCCATACGCACGGGACGGAGGCCTATACGCCGACGGCGGAGGACGATTATGCCGCAGCGGGGAGCTACCACACGGAGGACACGCGCCACAACGTGGTGCAGGTTGGGCAGGTGCTGGCAGACCGGCTGACGGCGCGGGGAATTGAGACGATCAATGACGATACGCTCTGCGATCAGGAGAGCTACAATGACTCGTATCTGCGGTCGGCGGAGGTGATTGAGGCGTATCTGGAGAAATATCCGTCCATTCAGATGGTGATCGATCTGCATCGTGATGCCATTGAGGACGACGAGGGAAATCAGCTGGCAATGACGGCGGAGCTGGAGGGAGAGCGCTGCGCGCGGCTGCTGCTGGTGATGGGCACGAACGTTTCGGGCATGTATCACCCGGATTGGGAGGACAACCTCTCCTGCGCGCTGAAGATTCAGGCGCTGTGCGAGAAGCGGTTTCCGGGCTGGTTCCGGCAGATGTCCGTGCGGGCGCAGCGCTACAACGAGCATCTGACGCCATGCTCCATCCTCTTGGAGGTGGGGACGGCGGGAAACACGCTGGAGGAAGCAACGCGCTCGGCGGAGTATTTCGGCGACACACTGGCGGATCTGCTGTTATCGGAGAAATAAAACTGAGCGGGAGAAGGCTCCCTGACGGTAAGACGGTAAAACTCAAATACCATGGAGCAGGCATGATGGAGGTCATGCCTGCTCTGTTTTTCGTAGCTCTTCTGCGGGAATGTCGCCCGCAAGGCTGCATTTGATATGTATCTTCCGTTAAGGCAAGTTCACATTACATCCGCCGCAAAACGCTTTACTGTAGTGAAATGTTTAACCGTGCCTGCTGGATTTTTCAATTCGACTTTGAAAAATTCCGGATATATCTGAATGTCCTCATCGAGCGAAACCCACACCAAGCGTTCCTTGCTGTTCCCCTCTGTGAAACATTCGCTGGTCGGTGCAAAAGTATCAGGCACTTTCATATAGAAGAAAAACGAAATTTCATAAACGAGCTTGTTCAGATTGGAAGGCGCATCGCCGTAGAAATAGTTTTCATGCACAAAGGCAAGGTGATCAATTTCCATTTGAACGCCAGTTTCTTCAAACACTTCACGAACGGCAGCTTCTTCCGCAGTTTCGCCGAACTTTAACCTGCCGCCAACAGAGTAGAGATAGTTTCTGTTATTGCCAACCATCAAAAGCTTTCCGTCTTTCATGATGATCGCACCGGCACGAATGTTCAAAATCCCCTCGCCGCAGGCTACGCACATATCCTTGCTCATTGTTTTTTCTCCTTTTCGTTCCGCAGTTTCTCAGTCGGCACCGATCATGCGGCCGTTGCTGAACTTCAGCTCCGTGCAGCTGCTATCTGTTAGATGTGCAAAAAAACAGGCGGAACCCAACTGAAGCTGAGTGCCGCCTGCATTGTTGGCCAATCCTGTCGGGCAGATGCCGATTGTGTAGTTTCCTTAAATTACTGCCTTATCGGCACACGGCGAAAACCTGCCCGGCTTTTGCGCGATGTTCAGAGAGCTTTGCCGCGCAGCCAGACGGCCTTGCGGTTGAGCGCTTCGTCACAGACGACGAAATCGGCGCTTTTGCCATTGGCAATGGAGCCTGCAACATCCAGGCAGCCGATCTGCCGCGCCGGGTTCCATGTCGCCGCGCGGACGGCGTCCTCTTTGGCAATGCCGAAGGAGACGGCGCGCAGCATGCAGTCATAGAGATTCGTGGCTGAGCCTGCGATGGTGCCATCGGCAAGGCGGGCGATGCCGCCCTTGAGGAACACGGCCTGTCCGCCCAGCTCATATTCGCCGTCCGGCATGCCGCAGCAGCGCAGCGCATCCGAAATGAGGACCATGCGCTCCGCACCGAAGAGGCGGAAGGCCAGACGCACGGCAGAGGGATGGACATGCTGGCCGTCGGAGATGATCTCTGCGCTGACCTGCTCAGCCTCGGCGGCCGCGCCGATCACGCCGGGCTTGCGGTGATGCAGCGCGGGCATGGCGTTGAACAGGTGAGTCAGGTGGGTCACACCAGCCTGGACGGCGGCGTGCGCCTCGTCATAGCTTGCGTCGGTGTGCGCGATGGAGACGGTGCACAGTTCTCTGGCCTGACGGATGAAGCCGCAGGCGCCGGGCAGCTCGGGCGCGACGTCCACGATGCGCACAAGACCGCCGCAGTCGTGGTAGAGCTTGGAAAATGCGGCAAAATCGGGGTCGCGAAGGTAGGCGCCGTTCTGCGCGCCCTTTTTCTTCTCGGAGAAGAAGGGACCTTCCATCTGGATGCCGCGCAGCGCGGCTGCGCCCTCTGGCACCTCATCGGCAAGGCGGCGCGCAGTGGAAAAAGCCTTGGCCAGCACGTCGTAGGGCAGCGTCATGGAGGCGGGCGCAAAGGAGGTCACGCCGTTTTTGGCGAGATATTCCGCCATTTTGACGAGGCCGTCGTAATCGCCATCGGAAAAGTCTGCGCCGGAATTGCCATGGTTATGGACATCGATCAGACCGGGAATGACGTAGGCGCCCTGAAGATCGATGGCATCCGGCTGCGGCGCGGCCAGAACATTGACAAATTTGCCGTTTTCGACGGAAAAGGCGCCGGGGACAAAACGGAAATCCTCGGTGTACAGCATTGCATTTTTGAAATTCATGGGGGTTCCTCCGTGATATGATGCAGCAGGGCCACGGCGGAGCGTGACCCTGCAAAAATGGTTATTTACATTCGGGCAGGCTCGCGGCGGCGACGGACTGACCGACGCGGCGGGTCTTCTCGTCCGGGAGCATGACGCGCAGATGGGCGGCAAGCTCGGGATATTCGTCCTTCAGGATGTGCAGGCAGGTGTCCAGAACCACGTTGCCGCCGAGGCCGGACATGACACGGCCGAGGACGATCATATGATGTACGTCATAGAAACGGGTATAGAGCTTGAGCGTATAGGCAAGGTAAGCGCCGATGGATTCGAAGATCCGGCGGGCACGCTCGTCGCCTTTTTCCATCAGGCCCTGCACGACCTTCAGCTTTTCGGCGGGGGTAAGGCTCTCGTCCAGCTCGATTCCGGCGCGCGGGGCGAGCTTGATGACGGCGTCCTGAGAGAAATACTTGCAGCCGACGCCGAAGTCGGTGGACCATTCGTCCTGCATGGCGTTCTCAAAGAGATCGACCGGTGCGAAGGCAAGCTCGTTGAGCCAGCCGAGGACGTTGCCGTCCGCATCGACATAGCCGACGGCTTCGCTGGTGCCCATAGCCATGCCCATGACGGAGCCGCACTCCAGACCCATGGCACCGGCGAGGGCGGTCACGTCGCCGTCGTTGGCGACGACAATGGGAACATTGCCCAGCTCCGCAGCGGCGCGGTCATAGATCGTCTTGACGAGGTCGCGCTTTTCACGCGGGACCTTGATGAACAGAGAGGAGACCATCGGGCTGTTGCCAATGAAAACACCGGCGGAGGAGACGCCAATGGCATCTACGCGCGGCATTTTGGAGGCGGCGGTGCGGAAGGCTGCGACGATGCCGTCAAAATGGTACTGGGGGTCGGCGACCGTCTTCGGATGCCATACGACTTCCTCGGAATAGACGGTCTTGCCATCGATGACGGCGGAAACCTTGCGGTCGGAGCCGCCGGCGTCAAAGCCGATGCGGCAGCCCTCCATATGGCCGCCGATGGCGACGGAGGATTCGTTTGCCTGCGGGAAGGCTTCCAGAGTGCAGTCGATGACCTCGAAGGGCACCTCATAGACATCCTGCATGAACTGGACGTCAAACTTGCGCTCGCCCTCGAGCGTATAGGCCTTTTGCAGACGCTGCGCCAGCAAGCTGTCGCCGCAGATCCAGATGCGGAAGCCGCCGATGGACCAGAGCAGGAACTTCACATAGCGCTCGACGTAGCGGTAATCCGCCTCCGCCATTTCGGGGGTGCCATGAATCTTCGTCCGGCGGACGGAGATCTGGCCGCGGTCACGCTCAATGGCGATGGCGAGGGGCTTCTGTGCGCCCTTTTCATAGGCGTCGAGCCAGACGCCGAAGGGGATAAAATCAGGGTCAAGCGCAGGCAGATGCTTGACGGAATAGTCGATGCCCAGGTAATTCATGTTGTTCCTCCGTTATTTTGCGGTTTCTTCCGCGACGATCTTCTGCATCTCGTCCCACTTGGACTCCATATCGGCCACGAGCTTCATCTGCGCACGGGCGCGGATGAGGTTATGCTCGGGGTAGTCGGTCTTGAAATAGCGGTCGCCGTCGAGGTAGTCGGCCAGGAAGCGGACGGCCAGCTCCAGCGTCATGATCTTCGCGCCCAGAGGCAGCAGCTCGCGCTCCTTTGCCGTCAGGCTCGGGCAGGCGGTGAGATAGCCGGCGGTGTAGACGCGGAACAGGTGCAGGTTGACGCCCATTTTGGACAGGTCCTTTTCATCCTCGGGCGCGGTTGCCGCACCGAAGCGGATGGAATCGCCGTAGTCATACAGCGAGGAGCCGGGCATGACGGTGTCCAGGTCCAGGACGCAGAGCGCTTCGCGCGTTTCGGGGTCGAGCAGGACGTTATTCAGCTTGGTATCATTATGTGTGACGCGGAGGGGAAGCTCACCGTTATCCAGCAGGCGGCAGATGGTTTCGCCCTCGTGCTCACGGGCAAGCAGGAAATCAAGCTCGTCTTTAACGCCGTCGACGCGGCCGACACGGTCGGCTTCAATCGCGGCGCGGAGCTGACGGTAGCGGTTGGCGGTGTTGTGGAAGAGGGGAATGGTTTCGTGCAGGGTTTCCGCGGGAAAATCGCGGAGCATTTCCTGGAAACGGCCGAAGGCGATGGCGCTTTCGTAGAAATCCTTATCGGTTTCCGGCAGGTCAAGGCACAGGCCGTCAGCGAATTCATAGCAGCGCCAGTATTCGCCGCCCTCGTCTACATAATAATAGGTTCCGGCATCGGAGAGCACAAAGTGCAGAATCTCGCTCTGGTTGCTGACGCGGGTGCGCAGATACTCCGTGACGGCGCCGACATTTTCCATGACGGCCTTGGGATTTGTGAAGACATATCGATTGATACGCTGGAGAATATAGGACTTTCCGCTGTCGGTAGTTACTTTGCAGGTCAGATTAATGTGGCCGCCGCCGAATTCGACGGCGCTGACAGGGCTGCCCTCGATACAAAAGTGACGGATCGCCGGTTTCACACAACAGGTGTTGCTCAAAACGGTATCATCCTTTCCGTGGTTTTCCTCATTCTATGCACCGGGGATGTCCCGGTGTGATAGTTTAAATATTATACTGTGCGTTTACCAAAAAAGCAAGTAAATTTTGCATTTTCGACGCTTTTCCGTGTTCAGAGCGCAAGATTCTGCGTTTTTCTCAGTTCGGAATAGAGGCCGCCGCGCTGCATCAGCTGCTCGTGCGTGCCCTGCTCGATGATTTTGCCGCCGCTGACGACCAGAATGCGCGAGGCGCTGCGGATGGTGGACAGACGGTGGGCGATGATGAGTGTAGTCCGGCCGACGGCAAGCGCGTCCAAGGCACTCTGAATCTTTGCCTCCGTCACGCTGTCGAGGGCGCTGGTGGCTTCGTCCAGAATCAGGATGGGCGGATTCTTCAGGAAGATGCGCGCGATGCTGACGCGCTGCTTCTGGCCGCCGGAGAGAAGCGTGCCGCGCTCACCGACGTAGGTATCAAAGCCGTCCGGCATCTGCATGATGTCATCGTAAATCTCGGCGCGCTTGGCGGCCTCGATAATCTCATCCATGGTGGCGTCCGGCTTGCCGTAGCGGATGTTATTGCCAATGGTGTCGGCAAAGAGGAAGACATCCTGCTGCACGACGCCGATGGCATGGTGCAGGGACTCCTGTGTGACGGCGCGGACGTCCAGGCCGTCGATGCGGATGCTGCCGCTCGTGACGTCATAGAAGCGGGGAATGAGACGGCAGAGCGTGCTCTTGCCACCGCCGGAGGGACCGACGATGGCAATGGTTTCGCCGGGGGAGACGTGCAGGCTGACGTCGCGCAGGACGTCGAGGTCGCCGTCATAGGCGAAGCCGACATGCTCGGCGGAAATTTCACCGCGGACGTGGGTCAGCGCTACGGCGTCCGGCGCGTCCTGAAGGGTCGGCTCGGTGCGCATCAGCTCGGCAAAGCGGTTCAGACCGGCAAAGCCGTTGGCAAACATCTCGGCGAAGTTGACCAGCTTGCGCACGGGGTTGGTGAAGGTGCCGATATAGAGCGTGAAGGTGAGAAGATCGACAACCTCCAGACTGCCCTTCATCATCAGCGCGCCGCCGAAGGCAATGACGGCGACGGAGAGAATGGACATGAAAAACTCCAAAGAGCCGTTGAAAATGCCCATTTCCTTGTGAAATTCGCGCTTGGAAACCTTGAAGCGCTCATTGGCGCGGTCAAACTTTTCCAGCTCGATGGACTCATTGGCGAAGGCCTTGGCGGTGCGGATGCCGGAGAGAGAAGACTCGATCTCGGCGTTGATCGCGGCGGTGCGGCTCTTGACATTCTTGGAGACGGCGCTCATCTTGCGGCGGCGCAGTACCAGAACGATGACAAGAATGGGGAGAATGATCAGGACGACCAGGGCCAGCCGCCACTCAATGCGGAACATCACGATCAGAGCGCCGGTGATGGTCAGAAGCGAGATGATGAGGTCCTCCGGGCCATGGTGGGCAAGCTCCGTGATCTCAAACAGGTCGCTCGTCAGGCGGCTCATGAGCTGGCCGGTGCGGTTGCGGTCATAGTATTCATAGCCAAGGCTCTGCATATGACGGAAAAGATCGCGGCGGATGTCGGCCTCGACGCGGATGCCGAAGGTGTGGCCGTAATAGCCGATGATGTAATAGAGAAAGCCGCGGATGAGGTAGGCGACGGCCAGCAGGCCCATGACAATGAAAAAGAGCTTATGGTACTGCGCGTTCGGCAGCATCACGTTGATTGCCCGTCGGGAGAGAATGGGGAATGCCAGATCGACCATGGAGGCGAAGGTGGCACAGAGAATATCCAGTGTGAACAGCCCCATGTGCGGGCGGAAATAGGAGAGAAAGATGCGAAGAAGACTATGCTTCTGATAATACTGTGTGGTCTTCATTGGTAATTTCCTTTTGCACGATGTTATTGAGCCAGAGGCCCTTTTTGATCATTATCAGGCCAATGATGCATTTTCCGATATCGGCGAGCTGGCAGAACAGGTACAGCGGCTCGATGGGAAGACTGGTGAAGTGGCCGAGAAGGTAGGCGATGGGGACGGTGAAAACGCAGACATAAAAGCTGTCGAAGAGAAAGGTAATGAGCGTTTTGCCGCCGGATCGCAGCGTAAAATAACAGGCGTTGGCCAGAGCGTTGATGGGCATGCAGAGCGCGCAGAAGAGAATGAAGCTCTCGGCAAGCGAACGGACGTGGTCGGTCGTGTTGTAAATTTGCGGGAAAAGCGGCGCAACCAGCGCCATGACGCCGCCCACAACGACGCAGACGGCCAGGGTGAATACGATCAGCTTGCGGTCGGTATCCACGGCCTCGTCCATTTTTCCGGCACCGAGGAGCTGGCCAACGATGATACCAACGGCGTTGCCCAGAGCTAGGAAGGCAACATTGAAGACGTTGGAAATGGTGGAGGCGATATTGCTGGCGGTGACGACGTCATAGCCACGATAGGAATAGCATTGCAGCAGCAGCGCACAGCCTGCGGCCCAGAGCGCTTCATTGATCAAAAGAGGCAGCGTTTTCTTTCCAATTTGCAGCGCGAGGGATTTCGGCACGCGCAGCGAGCGGTAAAGGCCGCGGAAGAGCGCACGATGTTTGCCAAAGTGGGAGAAGGCGACAACAACGGCGGCTTCGACAAAGCGGGAGAGAACCGTGGCAATCGCCGCGCCGGAAGAGCCAAGGCAGGGAAAGCCGAGATAGCCGAAGATCAGAAGCGTATTGAACAGCAGGTTGACCAGGACGCCTGCGATACCGGCGACCATTGGAAGAACGGTGCGGTTGGATTCGCGGAGCGTGCCGGAATAGCACTGCGCAATGACGAAGGGAATGAAGCCGAAGAGCATGATGCGGAGGTATTCCTGCGCATAGCCAAAGCTGGCTTCGATCTGCTCGGGTGTGCCTTCCCCCTGAAGGTAGAGGCGGATGAGCCGGTTGCCGAAGAGGACGAATACGCCAATGCCCAGCGCCGTCAGCAGCAGGCAGGTATAAAGCTTGAAGCGCAGGGCGTGACGGACACCCTCGTGATCGCCGCAGCCGAAAAACTGTGCGCCGAAAATGCCCGCGCCGGAGACGGCACCAAAAATGGCAAGGTTGAAGACAAAAATCAGCTGATTGACGATGGCGACACCGGTCATCTGCTCCGTGCCGACCCGGCCGACCATGATATTATCCAGCAGACTGACAAAATTGGTGATGCCGTTCTGAATCATGATGGGGACGGCAACGGCAAGGACCATTTTATAGAAGGCGGCGCTGCCGAGGTACCGCCTTCCGAGCTTCGTTTTCATAGGAACCTCCTGAGATTCATAGACGCGGATGCTTCCAAAATGTTCCGCAAAATCATATTTTGTTATTATATCAGGCTTTTTGAAGGAATGCAAGCCGGAAAAACGGGAAGGAACACCGAAACGCACAGACGCATAGACTGGCAAAGAGCCCGGAGAACCGGGTGCGAAAGGAGAAATGACAATGGATCCCTATGACAGCACTGCGACTCGCGCGGTTTGGAACCGCGTGATGCAGCAGGATCGTGCGCCGGAGGCGCTTTCACTGGAGGAGAGCCTGCGCGAGATGATCGCCGGGGAGCACACGGATCATGTTACTTATCTGGCGGCGGCGCGGTGCGCCGGACGGCATGCGGCGACGCTGCGGCAGATCGCCATGCAGGAGGATTGCCACGGCAGGCGCTTGCAGGCGCTTTACTATCTTTTGACGGGGGAGTGCTATGCACCGGAGGTCGCGCCGAGGTGCGAGGGCAGCCTCTGCGAAACGCTGCGGGCGCGGTTTGCCGTGGAGCTGGAGGGCGCGAAGCGCTACCGTGCGGCGGCAGAACGCTGGCCGGAGCATCGGCGCCTGTTTCAGGAGCTGGCAGCGCAGGAGGAGAACCACGGGAGAATCCTGCAAGGCATCACCTGCCGGATGTTGAAAATTTAAAAAAATTTTTCGGAGTTTTGCACGGAAGCGTGCAAAAAACGCAGAAACCGCGCCTAGGGTTGAAGGCGCGGTTTTTTCGCGCCGGGGAAGGATGATGAAGCAATGCAAACGGCGAAGTCTCGAAAAGAGCGGACGCTGAAAAAGCTGGAGGCCCTCGCGTTCGGAAAGGCGAACGATTGCGTGAGGCTTGTACTGGAACCGGAAGTGGAGGTTCAGAAGCTGGACCTGAGCCTGCTGGCAGAGATCAAGCGCAGCGACAAGGGCGTGGAGGTCAAGCTCATTGACCGGGTGCGCGCATTGGAGCGTCTGCTGGATGCGGACGAGGACGGCAGCGGTGCGGCGGCATTTTTTGCTGCGGCCTTGGACGGCGATGAGGCGTGAGGTTCTCCCAAAAGCAAAAAATTGTGCTCAATTGGTGGCGGGACGGAAACCCGCACGCAGGAAGGGAGGCAATCGTCTGCGACGGGGCAGTTCGCTCCGGCAAGACGCTCTGCATGGGGCTGAGCTTTTTCCTCTGGGCGTGCAGCTGCTTTTCCGGGATGCGCTTCGGCCTCTGCGGAAAGACCATTTCCTCGCTGCGGCGGAATGTTCTGACGGAGCTGCTGCCAAAGCTGCGGGAAATCGGCTTTTCCGTACAGGAAAAGCGGACGGATAACCTGGTGCAGGTCGGCTATCAGGGGAAAAAGAATGACTTTTATATCTTCGGCGGGCAGGATGAAAGCTCGGCGGCGCTGATTCAGGGCATTACCTTTGCGGGAATTCTGCTCGACGAGGCGGCGCTGATGCCGCGCAGCTTTGTTGAGCAGGCCTGCGCGCGGTGCTCCGTCGCCGGAAGCCGGCTGTGGTTCAACTGCAACCCGGAGGGGCCGCAGCACTGGTTCTACCGGGAGTGGATCCTCGGTGCGGAGGAGAGAAACTGCCTGCGGCTGCATTTTATGATGGAGGACAACCCGGCGCTGGCTCCGGCGATCCGGAAGCGGTACGAGAGGCTTTACAGCGGCGTGTTCTACCGGCGGTTTGTACTGGGACAATGGGTTGCGGCGGAGGGGCGCGTGTATGACTTCTACGACACGGAGCATGCGCCGCAGGCACCGGAGGGGACGTTTTCCCAGTGGTACATTTCCTGCGACTACGGGACGGTCAACCCGGCGTCCTTCGGGCTTTGGGGCTTGCAGGAGGGCGTGTGGTACCGTGTGAAGGAATTCTATTTTGATTCCCGGCGGGAGATGCGGCAGATGACGGACACGGAATATGCCGCCGCGCTGCAGGAGCTGGCAGGGGGAAGGCACATCACTGCGGTGATTGTGGACCCGTCGGCGGCCAGCTTTATCGCGCTCTTGCAGCGGGAGGGCTGGACGGTGCGACGGGCGAAGAACGATGTGCTTTCCGGCATTCGAAGAACGTCGGATCTGCTCAAGCGGGGGAAGCTGGTCATCTGCGCGCCCTGCCGCGACTGCCTGCGCGAGATGGAGCAATATGTGTGGGATGTGGATGCCGGGCGGGACACCGTGCGCAAGGAGCACGACCATGCGATGGACGACATGCGCTATTTTGTTGCGACGGCGCTTTGTCCGGGCCAGGCGGGAGGCTTTGCGGCGCGGGCGGTGCAGCGCGGAGGAAGAGGATAATACGCAATCTGCGTTTTATCATAAATTTTTTCGTGAAAGGAGGTAATTTTTTTGAGAGCAAAGCGAAAACCACTGACTGCGGCGGCATCGCAGCTCAGAAACGGACAGGGGCATCCCTTCGGCAGCCTGCGCTCGTATGTGCCGCTGGGTGGAACGGAATACCGGCTATACCAGTCCATGCGCGAGGCGCTGCCCATTCTGGATGCGGCGATCGAGAAGCTTGTCCGGCTGAGCGGAAGCATGAATGTTTCCTGCTCTGATCCGGCGGCGCAGCGCGGCCTGACGGAGTTTCTGCGCACGGTGCCCTGCGGGCGCGGACAGCGGGGAATCGACAGCTTTCTGGCGGCATATCTCGGGAGCCTTTTGACCTATGGACGCGCCGTCGGAGAGATGATCGTCTCGCGCGGGCAGCTTACAGCGGTCTGCTGGGGCGACGCGGCGCAGCTGCAGGTGGAGGAGGGCGACGGCCCGCTGGATTTCCGACTGTGCGCCTATGACGAGTACGGAACGCTGCGGCCGCTGCCGTATCAGCATCTGCTGCTGTTCACGGCGCTGAACCCGGAGCCTGCGAATCCCTACGGCGTTTCCATGCTGCGGAGCATGCCCTTTTTGACGGACATCCTGCTGAAAATCTACAACACGATCGGCGTCAACTGGGAGCGTGCGGGCAATGTGCGCTATGCGGTCGTATGCAAGCCGAACAGCGAGGAGCAGGGCGGCGCAGCGGAGCGTGCGGAGGCGATGGCAAAGGAGTGGTCGGCGGCGATGCAGGACGCGAAGTCCGGCGTGGTGCGGGATTTTGTGGCTGTGGGCGACGTTTCGGTCAAGGTGATCGGCTCGGACGGGCAGATTCTGGACTCGGAGGTGCCGGTCAAGCAGCTTCTGGAACAGCTTGTGGCAAAAACCGGGCTGCCGCCCTTCCTGCTCGGGCTGAGCTGGTCCACAACGGAACGGATGAGCCGCCAGCAGGCGGACATGCTGACAAGCGAGCTTTGGTCGATCCGCCGCACGGTGCAGCCGGCGTTGGAGCGCATCTGCGAGCTGTGGCTGCGGCTCAACGGCTTCGGCGGCAGCGCCGAGATCGTCTGGGACGACATCTGCTTGCAGGATCTGGTCGAGGAGGCACAGGCTGAGCTTTACCGCGCACAGGCAGACAAGCTCAAAAAAGAGGAAAGCGAGAGGTGATTGGTTATCAAATTTTGTAAGGAAGCCCGCTTGATGAATGCCGGTGCGCCGGACGGCGGGCAGCTCGAAAAAATCAACCGGTATGCCAGAACGCCGCTGCGCGCGGAGGACGTGTATTGCTTCAGCGTGCGGCTGTGCGACGACCGGCCAGACCGGGACTATGAACGCTTTGACCGGGCGGCGCTGGAAAAGCTCGCGGCGCTGTTTCTCGGCAAGACCGGCATCTGTGACCATGAGTGGTCCGCAGAGCGGCAGGTGGCAAGAATTTTCGACACGAAGGTCGTGCAGGAGGAGGGCGCGGCGAGCCTGATCGCAAGCGCCTATATGCTGCGCTGCGAGAAAAATGCCGCGCTGATCGCGGAGATCGAGGGCGGCATTAAAAAGGAGGTCTCTGTCGGCTGCTCCATGGGACGGGCGTACTGCTCGATCTGCGGAGCGGAATATGGCTCCTGTGCACACAAAAAGGGTGCGGCCTATGACGGCAAGGTGTGCCTGGCGGTGCTGACGGATCCGCAGGACGCGTATGAGTTTTCCTTTGTCGCCGTTCCGGCGCAGCCGGGCGCGGGCGTGCTGAAGACGATGCGCGGCGCTGCGACGCTCAAGGAGCTGGTGGAGCGCTGCGGCGACCCAATGCTCAAGGCGGCGCTGCGGGAGCTGGAGGCGGATGCGGCCTTCGGACGGGAGCGCCGCGCTGCGCTGGAGAACGAGGTCGTCTCTCTGGGCCTGCTGCTGGATTTCGGCGCTTCGGAGGATACACTGAAAAAGGCTGCCGCCGCGTTGGACGGCAGGGCTCTTCTGGCCTGGCGGCAGGAGATGAACAAGAGGGCTGCGGCGCTTTTCCCGCCGGATCCGCAGCTTCCCACGGCGGGGAAAAAGGCGGAACCTATGGAGTCCGCGTACATCATCTGATTTTTGGAGGTTAATTATTATGGCTATTTCTTTTCAATCCATCGGCAATCTGAGCGCCAGCTTCCAGGCGGCGTCCGGGCTGCTTACCGACGCACCCTGCATGGTGAGCGCCAACGACACGGTCAGCCCTGCGGCAAAAAGCGGGAAGTTCTGCGGCGTGGTTGAGTGCATCCGCGAGGGAATCGCATCCGTGATCCTGACCGGCTGCGTCAAGCTGAACTACAGCGGCGACACCGCGCCCAGCGTGGGCTATGGCATTCTCTGCGCCGACGGCGACGGCGGCGTGTGCACCGCCGCCAGCGGCACGAGCTATCTCATCGTAAACGTGGACACTACCGAAAAGACCGTCGAATTTTTTCTGTAACGAAGGGAGAAGAACATTATGGCATTTGACAACATTCGTCTGGAAAAGGGCATGTACCGCGAGAGCGGCAAAACTTTTGCGCAGGTGCTGGAGCGCCTGGATCCTTCCGAAAACTACAAGGGCACAGCGCTCGAGGGCACCGATGCCTATCAGCGTCAGCTCAAGCGCTTTGGTATCCGTGTGAAGGGCCCCGGGTCCGACGCGGTGGAGAAATTCTTCTCTACCTTTGAGTCGGCCGTCCTCTTCCCGGAGTTCATCGCACGCGTCGTCAAGCAGGGCATGGAGGAGGAGAACATCCTGCCGAAGATCACCGCGACGGTGACGGAGATCGACTCGCTGGACTACAGAAGCATTTACTCCGTGCCGGAGGAGAAAAACAAGCGTCTGGTCGAGGTCGCGGAGGGCACGCAGATTCCGGCGACCAGCGTCAGAACCAGAGATCATCTGATCTGCCTGCGCAAGCGCGGCAGAATGCTCGTTGCGTCTTATGAGGCGCTGCGTTTCCAGAAGCTGGATCTGTTTTCCGTTATGCTGAAGCAGATCGGCGCGTACATCCAGAAAATGCATCTGGAGGATGCAGTCGAGGTGCTCATCCGCGGCGACGGCAACAACAACGCCGCGCAGACCTTCAAGATCGGCACGACGCCCATCAGCGGCACCAAGGGCACGCTGACCTATGCTCAGCTGGTGGAATTCTGGGGACAGTTTGCGCCCTATGAGATGAACACCATGCTTGTCAATTCGGGCACGATGGTCTCCATGCTCAAGCTTTCCGAGTTCCAGAATCCGCTGACCGGACTGAACTTCCAGGGCACCGGCAAGTTCACCTCTCCGCTCGGAGCAGAGCTGCTGCGCACGTCTGCCATGGCGGACGGCAAGATCCTTGCCTTCGACAACCGCTGCGCGCTGGAAATGGTTCGCGCGGGCGACGTGAATGTGGAGTACGACAAGCTGATCGACCGCCAGCTAGAGCGTGCGGCGATTACCTCCATCTCCGGCTTCGGCAAAATCTGCGACGATGCCGCGAAGATGCTCGTGATCTGACATGACGACGCTGGAAAGCATCCAAAGCGCGGCGGCACAGATCGTGGGAGGCACGCTCTCGGAGAGCCAGCAGGGACTGCTGAGCCTCCTGTGCGGCGCGGCGGCGCGGGAGCTGGAGCTGCGGCTGCGGCCCGGTGTAACGCCGGAGGACTGCGGCGACAGCTTCGTCGCTGCGGCGGCGCTGAGCGCGGCGGCGTTTTTCCGGGCAGTGCAGGACGGGGAAATTTCCGGCTTCGACGCGGGCGGCGTCTCCGTTACCCTGCGCAGCGACTCCGGGCCCATCGCGCAGATGGCGCAGAGACTGCTCGCACCGTGGTGCGACGGCGGAACCGCATTTCTGGGGGTGCGCGCATGAAGCAGGCGATTTCCGCAGTTTTGCAGCGCTACGGCAATGCGGTGAGCATCGAGAAGACCGTCGGCGACCCCGTGACGGTACGGGCACTTTTGCAGCCGGTGAACACGAAGAGCATGCAGAGCATGCAGGAAGGGATCGTGCCGGGAGGCACGATCCCCATGGGACAGTATATTTATGTCGGGCCGCCGTCGGAAACGCTGGCGGATGCGGAATATCTGACCATGGACGGGGTGGACTATATCGTCCGGAGAAGAGAGATCATCCGCGTCCGGGATGAGAATCTGTTTGTGTGGGCGCTTTGCTCGAAGAGCGGAAGGGAGGACCCATGGACGAGCTGATTATGCAGAAGGTGCGGCAATGGCTGACGCAGCAAGGGTTCAGCTTTGTGCGTTCCTTTGAGACGGAGCTGAGCTTTCCGCGGCTGCAAAGCGCCTGCGTTGCAGCGGGCGTGGGCGGCATTGAAATGCAGCCGGTGCTGCATTTTGCCTATCTGGGCAAGGATGCGGAGAACCGGCACTGGTACGGGCAGCGGCTGGCGGTCACGCTGGTGTTTGATCTCTACAGCCCGCGCAGGAGCGGCGCGAAGATCTGCGATCAGCTGGCGGACAGCCTGATCAACGCACTGCTGCGGCCGGAGACGCCCTTCTACTGCCGGGCGGTATCCGCCGGAGAGGCCGCATTTGACGCGCGGCTGAACGCGTTTCACAGGTGTGTGCAGGCGAGCATCTGCGCATGGTCCGCCAAGCAGAAGGACACGTCGGGAGGAGGCACATGATGGAAGAGATTTTTTTCCAGAAGGAGCTGACGGAGGTTCGACTGAACAGTGTGCTTGCAGGCGCAGTGCAGAGCTACGAGGTGCGCTGTATTGTGCAGTGCGAACCGCTGCGCGGCTTCGGCGACAGCGACGCGAGCGCAATCCAGCGCGGAGCGAAGCACTATGAGGTGAGGCTGCGGCGGCTGCGGCCGCCGGTGGCGGAGCTGACGGGCGGCATCGATCTGTATTCTCTACAGAATTTTGAGCTGGAGCTGGCGGCGCCGGATCGGACGGTGAGCTTCGGCGGCTGTGAATGGAGCGAGCTGCTGGAAAGAGCGGAGGCGGGAGAATCCGTCTTTGAGGAGCTGACGCTGCTGGCGGTTTCACGGACGGTATTGGAGGAAACGTGATGCAGAGCAAAATGAGCTACAAGACCTTTACCTGGCCGAATAATCCGGAAACGGTTTCCGTAACGGGGGGACGCTGCACGGTGCAGCATCATCTTATGAACGGCAGCTGGGTGACGCAGGAGTTCGGCAACGCGCCGCGCGTTTATAGCGGAGAGGGCATTTTTGCGGGCAGCGGAGCCTATGCGTCCTTCCTTGCACTGCAAACGCTCCTGCGCGCGGGCGGTGCAGGAACGCTGACGCACCCGCAGTGGGGGAGCGTTTCGGCCTATTTTACCGCGCTGGAGGCCGTGCAGGAGCCGCGGGAGAACTTCGTGCGCTACAAATTCACGTTTCTGGAGGCGGCGGCATGATTCAGGCATCGATTCGCGTGTACGGGGAGAACAGCGCGTGGACGCCGCTGCCGCCAGCAATCGAATGGGAGTTCACGCGGGCGGATATGGCGGAGCTGGACAGCTTTTCCTATGTGTTTCCCTTCCAGAGCACACTGCGGGAGCAGCTGTCCATGGCGACGCAGTTCCAGATCAAGGAGAACGGTGCGCCGCTCTTTACGGGCATTGTTGACGGCTACAAGGTCTGGCTGGACGTCAACGAGAGCGTCTGCCGGATCTATGGCCGCAGCACGGCTGCGCTGCTGATGGACAACGAGCATCCGGCGGAGGAGCTCAGCAGCCCGACAACCGCCACGATCATCCGGAAATACGCATCGGCGAACGGCGTGGCGAGCTACTATGACAGCGCCGCCACCGCGCCGGCGACCTTCAAGGTCCGGCTGGCGGACAGCGCGCTGCGCGTGCTGTCGAATTACGGCGCGGCGGTCGGGGCGCTGCCATGCCGCATCACGGCCGACGGCTATCTGCGCTTCACGTTTACGCGAGAGAATTCAAATGTCACGCTGACGGAGAGCGATGCCGTTTCGGCAAGGCTTCTGGACCGGCGGCGCGGGGTGGTGTCCTCCTTCCGCCTGATCGAGGACGAGGGGTACACGCCGCGGCAGAACACCGTTTTCCTCGGCGAGGGCGGCCACTGCACGCGCTACATGAAGGACATTGTCTATTCCGACACCTACATCATCTATGAGACGATGCGCAGGCGGCGGCAGTTTCAGGTGACGCTGCCGGGAACGGCGCGGCTTGAGCCGGCGGCAAACTTTACACTGAACCTGCCGCAGCTTGCCTGGAACGGGACGCTGTATGTCACGATGTGCAAGTCCTCCTATTCGGAAAAGACGGGGCTTCTGTGCGAGGTCACAGGAGCGCAGTATTAGAAGTTAGGGAGCCTCTGCGCTGATTTCATCAGAGGCTCCCTGAGAAATACCGGACAGAAACAAAAGTTGCCTGGAGAAGAAAATTCTCCAGGCACTTTTTGTATGTGTTATTAAATATACTGCTGCTTGATGACGTCAATGACGCCACGGGTGGTCAGACGCAGGGTCGGGATGACCGGCAGGGACATGAACGAGAGCGTCATGAAGGGGTCGATGCCCTCGGAGACGCCCAGACGGAAGGCCTGCCGCTTGGCATCCTCCAGCTTTGCGTTAACCGTGACGAGGCTCTCCTCACTCATGATACCGGCGATTTCCAGCACCACGCCGCCGATCAGCCGACCGTTTTCCACGATGGCGATGCCGCCGTGATGCTCAACGATGGCGTTGGCCGCAGCGGCCATGTCTTCTTCATTCGTTCCGACGACGATGATGTTGTGCGAGTCGTGGGAGATGGAGGTGGCGACGGCACCGCTCTTGAGACCGTAGCCTTGCAGATAGCCGAGGCCGATGTGATGCGTGTTCTTGTGCCGCTCGATGACGGCGATTTTCAGAATGTCCTTTTCAAGATCAACGGCGCTTGCGTAGCCGTTGTCCGTGGAGACGATCTCGCCGGGAACCAGGCCAATGACGCCGCGCGGACGCTCGTCGTGGAAGTCCTCCGCGGTGAGGTGAGCGACGTGGAAGGTGTCGTGCGCACGCTTGACGAGATAGTCGTCGATCTCCGGTGCGGGGAAATCCTGCACCTGACCGTGGTTGCAGGTGAGCACGCCCTTTTTGAAGACCAGCTCAACATTGAAGTCCTCAAAGTTATCGATGACGGCGAAGTCGGCCAGGTAGCCGGGGGCAATGGCGCCGCGGTTGTTGAGCGCAAAGTAGCGCGCCGGATTGTGGCAGGCGGTCTTGATGGCGACGATGGGATCCACGCCGTAGGAGATGGCCTTTTTGATGATGTAATCGATGTGGCCCTTTTCCAGAAGATCAATGGGATGCTTATCGTCCGTGCAGAACATGCAGCGGTCGTAATAGGGCTGCTTCAGCAGGTCCACAAGCGCTTCAAGGTTTTTGGCGGCCGTGCCGTCGCGGATCATGATGAACTGACCGTTACGCAGCTTGGCCATGGCGTCCTCCATGTCCGAGCATTCGTGGTCGGAGTAGACGCCGGCGGCGATATAGGCGGCAAGATCCTTGTCTCGGATGCCGGGAGCGTGGCCGTCGATCTTTTTGTGGTGCGCCTGGGCAGCGACAATCTTGGAGATGACCTCGGCGTCGCCGTTGATGACGCCGACAAAGTTCATCATTTCGGCAAGACCCTGCACGCGGCCGTGCTCGTAGAAGGAGTCGATGGCGCGGTAGTCGAGATTTGCGCCGGACTCATCCAGAGGAGTCGCCGGAACGCAGCTCGGCAGCATGAAGCGCACGTCGATGGGAAGACCCTCCGTGGCCTGAAGCATATAGTCGATGCCGTCGGTGCCCATGACGTTGGTGATTTCGTGGGGATCGGTGATGACGGTGGTGGTACCGTGCGGCAGAACGGCGCGGGCGAACTCCTTCGGGGAGACAAGGGAGGATTCCAGATGAATGTGCGCGTCAACAAAGCCGGGGCAGACGATCTTGCCGGAGACGTCGATCTCCCGCTCGCCTTCATAGCTGCCCATACCGACAATCTGGCCCTTGGCGACGGCAATATCGCCCTGGCACAGTTCATTGGAGAAGACATTGACATAAGTAGCGTTTTTCAGAACGAGGTCCGCCTTTTTCCGTCCGGCGGCGACGTCAACAAGGTGCTGCTTTTTCATCAGCTTGCGCTGAATTCTTGCGGCGTAGGTTTCGTTTGGCACTGCCATGGGACATCATCCTTTCTGAAATTGTCCTGGGTCTTTGGGTTACTAAAAATAATATCACAAAAAATGGCCTTTGTCCAAGTGGAATAATGTACAAATTTCCAGGGCGATTTTTGATACATCCGTTGCCGCGGGCGCGGTGATGTGCTATAATAAAAATCCAAAAAGGGGGCATTCTTATGAAAACGCTGCTGCATATCTGCTGCGCACCCTGCGCCAACCAGTGCATCGATGTGCTGCGCACGGACGGCTATGAGCTGACGGGCTTCTGGTACAATCCGAATATCCATCCCTTCACGGAATACCGCAGCCGCCGCAACTGCCTGCGTGAATACGCGAAAACCGTGGAGCTGCCACTGCTGGAGCGCGATGAGTATGCGCTGCGGCCCTTTGTCCGTGCGGTGGCGGAGGATATCTCCGGGCGCTGCGTGAAGTGCTACGAAATGCGGCTGTTTGCCGCGGCGCAGATGGCGCAGGAGGGCGGCTTTGACAGCTTTACCTCTTCGTTGTTTATCAGCCCCTATCAGAACCACGAGCTGCTGCGCGAGGTGGCCGAGCGTGCCGCCGCAGAGTATGGCGTGGCGTTTCTCTACCGCGATTTCCGTCCTTATTTCCGCGCCGGACAGGAGCGCGCACGGGAGCTGGGCATGTACATTCAGAAATACTGCGGCTGCGTCTTTTCCGAGGAGGAGCGCTACCGCAAGCCAAACCAGATTATCCGATAATATTAAGGCGGCTGGAGGTTTCCAGCCGCCTTTTTGTATCAATATCCGTATTTTTTCCGCTTTGCCAGCAGGAAAGTCAGGGAGATGAAGATGCTTGCAGTTTCGCTTCCGGCCAGCGCGTACCACGCGCCGTCCAGCTGCCAGATCAGCGGCAGCACGATGATGGCGGCAACGGGCAGCACCAGCGACCGCAGGAAGGAGATTGCAGCGGACACGCCGCCGTCGTTGAGCGCGGTGAAGAAGGAGGAGGCATAGACGTTGAACCACATCACAAAGAAGGGCAGAGCGCAGATGGTGAAGGCGTGGACGGTGATCTCAAGCAGCTCCTTGTCGTAGCCGACGAAAAGGGAGGCGATCGGCCGCGCCAGCGCGATGGCGGCGACGGTCAGAACCACGGCGGTGCAGGACAGAAGAATCAGGCTCTTTTTCAGGACGTTTTTCATTTCCCTGTGGTTGCCCGCACCGTAGTGGTAGCCCGTAATGGGGGAACTGCCGGAGGAATATCCGGCATAGATGCCGATAAAGATGAAGGCGGCGTACATCACGACACCATAGGCGGCGACACCGTCCTCTCCGGCGTATTTCATGAGCTGGAGATTATAGAGAATGCCGGTAACGGAGGCGGAAACGCTGCTCATCATCTCGGAAGAGCCGTTCGCGCAGGCCTTCAGCATGGGCCAGGCTTCAAATTTGGTTTTGGCAAAGCGCAGAGCGGAGGTGTTGCGCTTGCTGAGGAACCAGACAAGGGGAACAATGCCGCCGACGCACTGACTCAGGCCGGTTGCGAGCGCCGCGCCTGCAACGCCGAGCTTCAGCACGGCCATGAAGAGGTAATCGAGCACCATGTTGGTGCAGCCGGCCAGAATGACGACCACAAGCGCGAACTTCGGTTTTTCTGCGACGACGAGGTAGCTCTGGAAGGTGTATTGTGCCTGAAGCGCGGTGGTGAAGATCAGACAGATCGTGCCGTAGATCATGCAATCGTCGATCATCGCGTCCGTTGCGCCAAAGAGGTAGGCGACGGGCCGCAGCACGGCGATGCCGAGCACCGTGAAGAAGAGACTGGTGCCGAGCATCAGGTACATCATCATGGTGAAGTAGCGCCGGGCACGGGGAATATCGCCCTCGCCGAGCGTCTTGGCGACCAGTGCGCTGCCGCCCACGCCGAGCATGGCGCCGACGCCGCCGATGATTTGCAGATAGGGAATGATGAGATTTACGGAGGCAAAGGCCGTTTTGCCGACGAAGTTGGAGACAAAATAGCCGTCCACCATGCCATAGATGGAGATGAAGATCATCATCAGAATGGACGGCAGCGTGAAGCGCAGCAGACGGCCGTAGGTAAAGTGATCGGAGAGCTGGATTTTCATGGATAACTCCTTTATAGATTCTCAATCTCAGAGCGCAGAGCGGCGGTGAGCTTCTGCATGCTGCGCAGGCAGGCTTGCAGCTCCTCTTCGCCCAGCGAGTCATAAGCGCGGAGCTCGGCGCCGCGGATGCGCGCCGTGGTTTTCGCCGCAAGCGCACGGCCCTGCGCCGTGAGCAGAATTCTTTTTTGGTTGCGGGTGCCGGGGAGAACCTCCAGCTGCATGAAACCGCCCTTAACAAGGCCGGCGATGGCGTTGTTGACGGTCTGCTTGGCGAAAAAGCACTGGCGGCACAGCTCCTGCTGCGTGCAGTCCTTTTCCGATTCCGAGACGACGTACAAAACCCACATTGCGCTGTCGGAAAGGCCGCATTTTACGGCTGCGCTGTGATAAATGGCATCCTGCTGCTTGAACTGCTGGTCAAGCTGGTCGATAAAATAACCGGTGTTCATGGTAACCTCCAGAAAATAAGAGTCCCATTTCGGACTTCTGGAGATTATAGTCCGAAATGGGACTCTTGTCAAGCCCCGAAATATATCATTTCAGCGCCGCCGAATTTATTCGGCGGCGCTGCCGTGTTATTCACAGATGGTGAAATAGAGATTGCTGTAGGGATCGACCGTATCGCAGGTTAGGATGCTTGCCTCCGGGCAGATCGTGTCGAGAATCTGCCGCCGCTGCTCGTCCTCGAAATTGTCCGGCTCCGCGAGGGCGGCGAAGATCAAGCCGTCATATTCCTCGGGAAGATAGACAATGTAGCTCTTGGTGAGTACGGCGCGCCAGTCGTCCACATACTCCTCCCACTGCGTGGAATAGAAGAACTCGATGTCGTAGCGCTCGCCCTGCCATTCGACGGTGTGCAGATAGTGATTGTCCGCGCGTTCGCTTTCCTGAAACGAAGAGGAGGCGGTCAGCCACATGCCGCTGTAGGAATCGTACAGCTCCGAGGTAGTGGAATAAATAAACGGGTTGGCAAGATCCGGCAGCGCGCCGTGAGGGACGTAGCAGTAGGCGGTGAATTCGATCTCGCGCAGGCCGTCGTGCGTGTAATCTCCGACCTTGCTGACCTCCCAGTAGCAGTCGCCGCGTGTGAAGACGCTGCCGTCGTCCGTGAAGCTGACGACACCGTTTTCCAGAAGATGCGTGCCGCTGTCCATGGAGCAGAAATCAACGCCGAGGGATTGGAAGGCGGGCGTTGCGCTGATCTCGTCCGAGTCCAGCCGCACCAGAACGCCCTCGTTCGCGCGGTCGATCAGCGAACCGTCCTCCGAAGGCTCCAGCCACAGAAGATCGCCGCTCTCATATTGCAGCTCCAGACCGTTCTCGTCGATGAGAAGCGTGCCGGAATCGAGCACGCCGCCCTCGCTGTTGAGAAATTCCCAGGTTCCGTCGCTGTTGATCCGCAGCCAGCGATCCAGATCGGTGTATTTCCAAAGGCCGATGTACGGGTCAGCGTAGCAATCCAGCGGCGGCTCGGTCTGCACATCGTTCCGGTGGAAATAGGAGTAGTCCGGCTGGAAGACATAGCGCTCCTGCGCGTCCCAGAACCAGACCATGTGCGTGCAGCTCATGTCCTCATGGGTCAGATCGACGACCACGTCGCTCTCGCCGTCGCCGGTGATGTCGTCGAAGCTGATGCTTGCAAAGGCCTGATCGGCGTCGGAGAAGGACTGCGGGAAGGAGACGCTGTCAAAGAGCACCTGCGTCTCAGTGTCGCGGTAGAATGCCGCGCTGTCCGGCTTGATGCAGACACACACGTCCACCCTTTCGCCGTTCTGCGTGATCGTGCCGCGGGCATCGACCACGCCCGTCGTGCGCCAGTCCGCGCCGGCAATGTCATCGCCGCCGCAGGCGGCCATGCAGAGACAGAGGCAGAGCGCCAGCAGGAGTGCCAGATGTTTTTTCATGATGGGTACCTCCATGTATGATTTTGTTCGCGCTTTGCGAGGATTCACAATTGGGTAAAAAAACGCAAAGCTTTGGCGGAGGTCAGAGCTTTGCGGTAAAAAGTGCGATTCAGTCTTTTTCGATGAGCAGCTCGGCAATCTGCACGGCGTTGGTCGCCGCGCCCTTGCGGACCTGGTCGCCGCAGCACCAGAGCGTCAGGCCGTTGTCGTCCGTGAGGTCGGGGCGGATGCGGCCGACGAAGACGAGGTCCTGGTCAGAGGTGTCCAGCGGCATGGGATACTGCTTGTTTTTCAGATCGTCCACGAGGCGGCAGCCGGGCGCCTTGGCAATGGCTGCGCGCGCCTCCTTAACGGAGACGGGACGGTCAAAATGCAGTGTGGCGGAGATGGAGTGGCTGCGGACGACGGGAACGCGGACGCAGGTGCAGGTGACGCGCAGCTCGGGCAGGTGCATGATCTTGCGGCCTTCGTTCTGCATCTTCATTTCCTCGCTGGTATAGCCCTCAAACTGCTCACCGCCGATCTGCGGGATCAGGTTATAGGCGATCTGGTGCGAGAAGACCTTCGGCTCGACGGCTGCGCCGGTGCGCAGTGCCTCGACCTCCTGCGCCAGCTCCAGAGGGCCGCCCGCGCCTGCGCCGGAAACGGCCTGATAGGTCGAGCAGACCATGGAACGGATGGGGGCAATGGCGTTGAGGGCGTTGACCGCCGTCACGGTGATGATGGTAGAGCAATTGGGGTTGGAGATGATGCCCTGATGCAGCTTTGCATCCTCGGGGTTGATCTCCGGGACGATCAGCGGCACCTTCGGGTCGAGCCGGAAGGCGGAGGAGTTATCGACAAACACCGCGCCTGCCTTGACAATGGCCGGGGCGAACTGCTTTGCAATGTCGTTTTCCGCTGCGCCGAGGACGATGTCCATGCCCTCGAAGGCAGCGTCGCAGGCTTCCTCGATCATAACGGGCTTGCCGCACCATTCCACGACCTTGCCTGCGCTGCGCTTGCTGGCCAGCAGGTGCAGCTCGGAGATGGGAAACTTGCGCTCGGCCAGAATTTTCATCATTTCTCTGCCGACGGCGCCGGTGGCGCCGAGAATGGCGACCTTATATTCTTTCATAGGAACCTCCTATTTCACAAATGCGTTATACAGAACGCGGATGGTTTCGGCATAGTCCTTGTTGTCCACGCCGATGATGATGTTCAGCTCCTCCGGACCCTGGGAGATCATGCGGATATTGATGCCGTGCTGGCCCAGTGCGGCGAAGATCTTGCCGGAGGTACCGGCGCGGAAGGCCATTTTTCTGCCGACGACGGCGACGATGGCGATGTTGTCCGTGACCTTGATGCTGTCGGGCTTGACCTCGGAGCGAATCTCGTCTACGATGGTGTAAAGGTGGGGAGAGAGCTTTTCCGTCGGCATGGCCAGAGAGACGCAGTCGATGCCGGAGGGCGTATAGCAGATGGAAACGCTGTTCTTTTCGATCACGCCGAGAATGGTCCGCAGCGTGCCGGTGGAGCCGGACAGACCCTTTTTCGAGATGGTGATGATGGAAAAATCGCATTTTCCGGCGATGCCGGTGATAAAGCGCTGGGTATTGCGCGGTTCAATGAAATCGTCGGAGATCAGCGTACCGGGATGGTTCGGCTCGTTGGTGTTGCGGATGTTCAGGGGGATGTTCTTCTCGCGGACGGGGAAGACCGTCATTTCGTGCAGCACCTGCGCGCCGCTGTAGCTGAGCTGGCGCAGCTCGGAGTAGGTCGCGCGGTCAATGGTCTTGGGGTGATCGACAATGCGCGGATCCGCCATCAGGATGCCGGAGACATCCGTCCAGTTTTCATAGACGTCGGCGTCCAGCGCGGCAGCGGCCAGCGCACCGGTGATGTCGGAGCCGCCGCGGGTGAGCGTGCGGATCTTGCCGTCGGGCATGAGACCGTAGAAGCCGGGAATGACGACGTTCCGATCCTTGGCGAGCGTGCGCAGGGTAGCGTAGGATTTGCCCTGATCGATCGTGCCGTCGTAGTGGAAATAGAGCCAGCGGGAGGCATCGATGAAGTCGAAGCCGAGATATTCCGCCATGAGCAGGGCGGAGAAGTATTCGCCGCGGGAGACAAGCTCATCCTGAGAGATGCCGGAGACCATCTTCTGCCGCAGAGCGGCGAATTCTCCTTCCAGATCGGTCTTCAGCCCCAGCTCGTCGCGGATGGAGCAATAGCGGTCGACGATCATTTGATAGATATCCTCGCCGGAGACGCCGTATTGCAGATGCGCATAGCACAGATACAGAAGGTCTGTGATCTTTGTGTCGTCACTGCGGCGTTTGCCGGCGGCGGAGACGACGACCACGCGGCGCGCGGGGTCGGATTCCACGATCTCGCGGACCTTGCGATATTGTCCGGCGTCCGCCATGGACGAACCGCCAAATTTCAAAACCTTCAGCATAACTTTTCCTCGTTCAACGGAGCGAGGCGAAGAAGCACTCTGCGTCCGTTTGCTTTCTTTCTTTTGCCCACGCGTGCATTTGCGTGACAGATGTGGGCTTTGTTATTATACCGCAGTCCAGAATTTTGTCAATACGGGATTGCAGCCAATGGTCCACGCCGGAGGTGCGGACGTAATATGGGCGGCAGATGCTGCTGTTGTCCACATGCATCGGCGCCAGCGATTTTGTATAGAAATGGTGCAGGCCGTTGCGGACATCCACGCAGTCCTGCAAGACATTATATGCCGTGGGGTAGCGCCCTGCGCCCTGACCGTAAAAGCTCTGCTTGCCGATGTGCTGGCCGGTCAGAGAAATGAGGTTGAAGTTTTCCGGCACGGCAGCCTCATGGACGGAGGGAAGGAAGAGCGCCGGCTCGATATAGGCGGCGACGGCACCGTCGAGCTTTCTTGCACCGGCGATGAGCTTGCAGACGCGATTCATCCGCCGGAAGGCGGAAATGTCCTGCGCGCGCAGCGATTCAATGCCCATGACGGCGACCTCGCTCTCCTCGAGCACGCAGCCGAATGCAATGTTGGCAGAGATAACGAGCTTGCGGCAGATATCGCCGCCGTTCAGGTCCTGTGTGGGGTCGGCCTCGGCATAGCCGAGCGCCTGCGCCTGCTCCAGGGCGGCAAAGAAGCTGCTGCCGTCGCAGTGCATTCGGTCGAGAATATAATTTGTAGTACCGTTCATGATGCCGCTGATGCGGATGACCGGCTCCTGCTCCAGCGTTTTTTCCAGATTGGGCAGCCAGGGGATACCCCCGCCGACCGCCGCAGAGCAGCGAAGCGCGACGCCGTGCGCCTGCGCAAGCTCCACAAGCTCACGGTAATGCGCGGCGATGAGCTGCTTGTTCGCGGTGATGACGTGCTTGCCTGCACGCAGCGCGGCGGCGACATAGTCATAGGCAGGGCGCAGCCCGCCGATGGCCTCGATCACCACGTCCACCTCGGGATCCGAGACGATCTGCGAAAAGTCCGCGGTGACGATGCAGGAAAGCTCCGGCCGGGGCCGGCGGCTGAGAATATATTTGATTTCCATGTCCTGCCGCGCCTGGACAAATTCGTATACGCCGCCTCCGACGGTGCCGAAGCCGAGCAGGCCGATTCGCATCGGGGTTCGCTTGTTGCTCATCTGTCTGTTTCTCCATTTTCTGTGGGCAAGTGTTTTTCTGAGAAAAACACTTGCATTTTTACGGAAAACAGTATATCATAGTTTTGTGAAAATTGCAAGAATAAAGATTGGTGGTTTTGTATGGATTATCAAAGCACGAGGAGCGATTCTCTGACGGCAAGCTCGACAGAGGCGGTTTTGCGCGGACTTGCGCCGGATGGCGGCCTGTACATTCGCCGAAGCCTGACCGGCTTTGATTGGCGGGCGGCGCTGGAGCTGGATACGCTGGCGCTGGCGGAGCGGATTTTGTCCTTCCTGCTGCCGGATTTTCAGAATATGGGCGAGTTGGTTCGCCGCGCCTATGCGGGCAAATTTGAAACGGAGGATCTGACGCCCCTTGTTCCCGTGGGCGGGCGGTATGTGCTCGAGCTGTTTCGCGGGCCGACCTCGGCCTTTAAGGATGTGGCGCTTTCCATGCTCCCGCAGCTTATTACGGCCGCGCGGCGGCAGGAGGGCGTGACGGAGAAGACGCTGATCCTGACGGCGACCTCAGGCGATACCGGCAAGGCCGCGCTCGAGGGCTTCCGCGATGTGCCGGGCACGCACATTCTGGTGTTTTATCCGGCGGACGGCGTCTCCGCGGTGCAGAAGGCGCAGATGGTCACGCAGGAGGGCGAAAATGTCTGCGTCTGCGCGGTGCGCGGGAATTTCGACGACGCGCAGGCCGGTGTGAAGGAGCTTTTCGCCGCCGGTGCGCCGAAAAATTCCGGCGTCCGTTATTCCTCGGCAAACTCAATTAATATTGGACGGCTGGCCCCGCAGGTGGTATACTATTTTAAAGCCTATGCCGATCTGGTCCGCATGGGCCGGATCACCGCAGGTGAGCCGGTGGACTATACGGTGCCGACGGGCAACTTCGGTGACATTCTGGCAGGCTATTTTGCCAAACGGATGGGCCTGCCGGTCGGGCGGCTTGTCTGCGCGTCAAATCGGAACGACGTTCTGACGGACTTTTTGACTACCGGCGTCTATGACCGCCGCCGCCCCTTCTATCAGACGCTTTCGCCCTCCATGGACATTCTCGTCTCCAGTAATCTGGAGCGGCTGCTGTTCCTGCTGGCGCCGGGCGGCGCGGCGGAGGTCGCGGCGTACATGAACGCGCTGAGGGAGCAGGGAGTCTACCGCGTGAGCGAGGAAATCCTGCGCGCGCTGCATGAGGAATTTGCCTGTGGCTCCTGCACGGACGAGGAGACGAAGGAGACGATCGGTCGCGTTTGGCGGGAGCAGGGTTATCTGATGGATACGCACACCGCCGTCGCCTGGCACACGGCCGAGCGGCATACGGGCAGCGCACCCATGGTTGTTTTGTCCACGGCCTCGCCCTATAAATTCCCGGCGGCGGTGCTCTCGGCCATCGGCGGCGACACGGTGGGAGACGAATTTGATCTTTTGCAGCGGCTGCACGAAAGAACCGGCGTTCCGGTTCCTGCGGCGCTGGCACAGCTGGCCGGCAAGCCGGTGCGGCACCACGACTGCATCGCGCGCGAGGAGATGCGCGCCTATGTGGAAAGCAAGGTGGCTTCATGGAACGTGTGACCCTGCGTGTCCCGGCGACGAGCGCGAATCTCGGCCCCGGCTTTGATTCCTTTGGCTGCGCGCTGACGCTCTATAATACATATACGTTTGAACGAACGGAGGATGGACTGGAGATCACCGGCTGCCCGGCGGAGTTTTGCAACCGGGATAACCTCTCCGTGCAGGCCTATGAATACGCGCTGCGGGCGCTTGGCCTGCCCATGACGGGCCTGCGGCTGCATGTGCGGGCGGAGATTCCCGTCTGCCGCGGCCTCGGTTCTTCCTCTGCCATGATCATCGGCGGCGTGATGGCGGCAAATCTGCTCAACGGCAGCCCGCTCTCCACGCAGGAGATGCTGCGGCTGTGCACTGCCGTGGAGGGCCATCCGGATAACCTTGCGCCTGCGCTCTACGGCGGCATGACTGCCAGCCTGATGCGCGGGGACATGCCGGTGACGGCGCGCTTTCCCCTGTCCGAGAAGCTGCGCTTTTTGGCGCTGGTGCCGGATTTTCCGCTCAGCACGCAGCTGGCGCGCTCCGTCCTGCCGGAGATGGTGCCCTTCGCCGACGCGGTGTTTAACGTTTCCCATGCGGCGCTGCTGCTGCGCGCGCTTGAAACGGCGGACACCCAGACCATCGCCCTGGCCCTGGACGACCGGCTGCACCAGCCCTACCGCCGCGGCCTGATCCGGGACTATGACCGGGTGCATGCGCTGGCGCGGGAATGCGGCGTGACGGCCTTCTGTATTTCCGGCGCGGGGCCGACCTGCCTGTGCATTGCGGCGGACGACGAAACCGGACGCCGCCTGGCGGACCGGCTTCCGAAGGAATGCCCCGGCTGGCAGGTGCTTTCCCTGCACATTGACACCGAGGGCGCAAAGCAAATCACGGAGGAAACGGAATGAAATTTGCGAAAATGTGCGGTGCGGGCAACGATTTTGTCATTATCGAGAACTTTGACGGCGCAATTGCGCACAGCACCCTGCCTGACCTGGCGAAACGGCTCTGCCGCCGCCGCTTCGGCATCGGCGCGGACGGCCTGATGGTGCTCGAACGGCCGGAGCAGGGCGGCGACTGCAAGATGCTGTTTTACAACAACGACGGCTCCACGGCAGAGATGTGCGGCAACGGCGCGCGCTGCCTGTGCCGCTACTGCGTCGATCATGGTCTGTCGAAGGGACAGCCGCGCATCGAGACCCCGGCGGGGCTTGTGACCGGCGAGCGCATCGCGGCGGACCAGTACCGGATCCGTCTGAATTCGCCGAGCTGCATCCGGCAGGACGTCAAGCCCGGCTGCGATTATCTGGAGCTGGGAAATCCCGGCATTCCGCACGCCGTGCTCGAGGCGGATCTGTCGCAGGATCGCGATGCACTGCGCGAGGCGGCGCGGGCGCGGCGCTGGGACGCGGCCTTTCCGCGCGGCGCGAATGTGAACCTCTGGCAAAAGACCGGGGAAAATGAAATTCGCCTGCTGACCTTTGAGCGGGGCGTTGAGGATTTTACCCTTGCCTGCGGCACGGGAACGGGCGCGACCGTTGCGGCGCTGACGCTGCGGGGCGTGGTTTCCGGAAAACAGACGCGTGTGGTCAACGACGGCGGCGTCCTTTTTGTGGACATCGTGCCGTCTGGCACGCAGATTTACCTCACCGGCGGCGCGGACGCCGTCTTTGAGGGAGAATATTAAGGAGAATTCTATGGGAAAATTTACCGGCGTGCTTTTCGCCTGCGATTTCGATCATACCATCTCTGCGATGGACGGGACGATTCCCGAAAGCAACATTGCCGCAATTCGGGAATTCCTTGCCGGGGGCGGCAGATTTTCCGTCGTCAGCGGCAGAAGCGTCCCGCTGTTCCGGCAGAAGTTCTCGCTTTTGCCCATCAATGCGCCCTGTATCCTCTTTAACGGCGCGGTGTGCTACGACTACCGGACGGAGCAGACGCTGTTCTCCTACTGCATGCCGGAGTGTGCACAGGAGATTCTGGACGGCCTGCGCACGCGTGCGGAGGATGTCCGTATCGAGGTGCAGACGCAGGAGATGATCTATGCCTATGGCGAGGATCCCTTCCGGGATGAGTATCTGCACCGAGCCGGTGTGTCGTTTGCCTATGCGGGCGAGCGGCCCGTGCCGCGCCCCTGGATGAAAATCGTCGTCTATGGCAAGTTCCGCCGCCCGGAATATGATGCGGCGGGCTCTCTGACGTCGGAGGACCTTCAGAAATTCGACGGAGTCGAGCGCCTGCTGCGTGAGCTGACGCATGGCCGTGCGAATGTGGCGCGGTCGATGGGGCGCATCGTGGAATGCTGGCCGCTGGAATGCGACAAGGGCAGGAGCGCGCGCCGTCTGGCGGAGATGCTCGACTGCGACATTCTGGTCGGTGCGGGCGACGCGCCGAACGATCTGCCGCTGCTGCGTGAGGCGGATTACTCCTTCTGCCCGGCGGACGCCGGCTTGGGAGAGCACCCCTTCCGGAAAGCCGCGGCCTGCGGCGAGGGCGCCGTTGCGGACGTCATCCGGCAATTGAAGAAGCTATTGTAAAAAAGCAGGTATCCATGCAGATTTCTGCATGGATACCTGTTGGTTTTATGAATTACTGAATATGTGTGTGGTTATTGATATGGTCGATGCAGTAGCAGTAATAGCCCTTGCACTTGGAGCAGTAGCGGAATTCCAGATTCGGATAATCCGTGTCTGTTCTGCCGCAGACGGTGCACTTGTGGCGGTAGGGACGCGCACCCGTGCTGCTGCGGTAGTTTTTCGCCCAATCGGGATTCGGCTCCACCTCTGCCTCCACGACCTTTGCGCGGTAGTTTCTGGCGGTTTTTCTCTCCTTACGGGAGCGCTGCCAGCGCAGCGGGAGCAGATTTTTAACATCCTTGCCGAGAAAGAGAAAGTAGTTCAGCAGCGCGACGAGCGGGAAGCACGCCGCCAGCAGGAAGTACACGCCGAAGAGCGGGCCATATTGCGTCCAGTAGAGAATACCGCTGTAGATGCCGTCGATCACGCCGTAGAGCGTCAGACCGAGATCCACCAGACCCAGCCAGCGCATCTTGATGGGAATGAACATCATAAACAGCACGCGCTGCTCCGGGTTGAGCGTCGCCACGGCAAGGAACATGGACAGATTCAGATAGGTCACGGTGACAGGCAGCTCGATGGTTTTGAAGGGGAAGCATGCGTAGAGGATCAGTGCCGCGGCGTCCATCAGGAGCAGGCCGGACAGGTAGAAGAGGTTAAAGCGCAGCGTGCCCCAGGTGGCCTCCAGCGTTTTGCCGAGCCAATAGTAGAAATAGATGGCTAGCAGCATCAGAAAGAAGCCGAAAATGCTGGAGCTGCTGTAGGAATAGCCAAAGGTGAAAATATAAGTAAACAGCCGCCAGACCTGACCCTGAAAGATTTTCTCGGCGCTGAAGCGGAACCATTCATACATTTGCAGGCCGTTTTCGTAACGGGAGAAGAAATAGACGATCAGGTTGCCGATGCCGATATAGAGCATCAGGTTCGGAATGCCCTTATTTCGGTTGCGGTAGAAAAAACGGTTGATGTTTCTGCGTAAATTGCTCATAAAGTGCCTCCTTTGAAGGACTGCTTCTTATTTTAACGAAAATTGCAGGGCTTGTCTATAGATAAACTTTGAATTTTTCGCGGGAATATGCTATGATAACCGGAGAAACAGAAGGGAGCATCGCCATGAGCCATGTGAAAGATATGTCGCTTGCCGCCTCCGGCAGAATGAAAATTGAATGGGTGCAGGATTTCATGCCCGCACTTGTCGCCATCCGGGCGCGTTTTGAAAAGGAAAAGCCCTTTGCAGGGAAGAAAATCACCATTTCCATCCATATGGAGGCCAAAACGGCCTTTCTGGCGCTCTGCCTTGCAGCGGGCGGCGCAGAGGTACACGCCACGGGCTGCAACCCCCTGTCCACACAGGATGATGTCGCGGCGGGCCTGGCCTCCCTCGGCGTCGAGACCTACGCCATCCACGGTGTGACGGCGGAGGAATACCGCGGCCTGCTGGTCGAGGCGCTGTCCTGCCACCCTGATCTGATTATTGACGACGGCGGCGACCTTTTAGACCTGCTGAGCGGAGAATATGCGCATTTGGGCGATAAAATTCTTGGCGGCGCGGAGGAAACGACCACCGGCATCCACCGCCTGCGCGCCCGCGCGAAGGCGGGCGTGCTGCCCTTCCCGATGATGAATGTCAACGACGCGAAGTGCAAGCATTATTATGACAATAAATACGGCACCGGACAGTCTGTCTGGGATGCGATCATGCACACGACAAATCTTCTTGTCGCAGGAAAGACGGTCGTCGTCGCGGGCTACGGCTACTGCGGCCGCGGCGTGGCCATGCGGGCAAAGGGTATGGGTGCGAATGTGATCGTCACGGAGATCGACCCCATCAAGGCGTTGGAGGCGTCCATGGACGGCTGCCGCGTCCTGCCGATGGACGAGGCAGCGCCGCTGGGCGACCTCTTTGTCACCACGACCGGCTGCCGCGACGTCATCACGCTGCGCCACTTCGCCAAGATGAAAAACAACGCCTTCCTCTCCAACGCAGGTCACTTCGACGTGGAGGTGGACGTGGCAGGCCTGAAAAAAATCGCCGTGCGCGAATACAAACGCCGCGAGGAGATCGTAGGCTACGAGCTGCCCGACGGGCGCGTTCTGAACCTGCTGGCCGAGGGGCGGCTGGTGAACCTCGCCTCCGGCAACGGCCACCCGGCGGAGATCATGGACACGAGCTTCTCCGTGCAGGCGTTGGCACTGGAATATCTGCTGAAGCATGCAGGCAAGATGGACAAGCAGCTTTATGAGATTCCGCAGGCGCTGGATGATGAAATTGCCCGGTTGAAGCTGGACGGCGCCGGCCTGCGTATTGATACGCTCACGCCGGAGCAGGAGCAGTATCTTTCCGGCTGGCAGGTCTGAGGAAAATACAACGGCCCCGTATTACGATCGTAATACGGGGCCGTTTGCACATGTTCTTTCGGGACGGGAAACCCGTCCCCTACGGTGTGGTTGGGCGGTACATACAAGATTTGGTAGTTCCTGCGTGCCGTGGCCGTGTGTAGGAATTTGCCAATCCGTAACTGCCTGCACCGGCCGAGGCGGGGCCGCGCCCCTACGAAGGGGTTCTAAATTACGGCCGCTATTGCAGCAGCGGTTGAAGCTGCCGGTGCTCCAGCGCGGCGGCGACGGCTTCCGGCAGCTTTTCCAGGTGCGCGACCAGGCTGTATGGCTTTTTTTGCGGCGCATCCTGCCCGAAGGGGACGAAGTAATAGTGCTTTCGATTCAGCAGCTTCCCGAGGTTTTCTGCGCTGGCGGACAGGCCGTCGTTTGTGGAAACGGCCAGGAGGACGGGCCTGGCATTGCGCAGGTGCGCTTTGCAGGCGAAGGTGACCGGGGAGTCTGCGATGCCGTTTGCGAGCTTGCCGAGGGTGTTGCCCGTGCATGGTGCGACGACCAACAGATCAAGCGTCGCCCTTGGGCCGAAGGGCTCGACATCGGGCAGTGTGTGCCGGATGCGCTCCTGGCAGATATCCTCGATCTCGCGCCGGAAATCCGCCGCGGGACCGAAGCGCGAGTCCGTTTCATAGGCAGCGTTCGAGAGAATGGGAATGATATGATATTGCTCCGCCAGAGGGCGCAGAGCGTCGATGGTTTTGCGGAAGGTGCAGAAGGAGCCGCACAGTGCAAAACCGATGGTTTGTTGATCCATGAAAGTCACTCCTTTGAAATTGCGTCGAGGATGCAGCCGGCATAGAGCCGCCCGGCGGTTTCCGGCGCACAGAGACCGGGAAGGCCCGGCGCGAAATGGTAATGCAGGCCAAGGGCGCGGCACGCCTCCTCCGGGATGCCGCCCGGCTTAGAGGCCAGCTCGATCAGCACGCAGGAGGCTTTCAGCGCGGCCAGCTGCGCCGGGGTGAGCACGGGCGCAGGGACGGTGTTGAAGATCAGATCAAATTCGTCCAGCCCTTCGGCATAGACGCCGGTAAGCGTGCTGCGCATTCCGCATGCGCCGATGAGCGCATGGTCGGCGGGCTTCCGGGCGCTTACCGTGACCTCGGCGGAGAGCGCGTGCAGCTTCTGCGCCAGCACCTTGCCGACGCGGCCGAAGCCGATGACCAGGCAGCGCGCGCCGTGCAGCGTGACGGTCGTCTGCTCGATGGCAAGGCGGATGGCGCCCTCCGCGGTGGGGATGGCGTTGCCGGTGGTCAGCGGCTCCGTGCCGTAGAGGTCTGTGACGGCGGCGCCGGTTTCCTCGAAGGCTGCGCGCTGCGCGCCGAAGGGGCCGCCGTAGACATGGGCCTCGGGCGTCAGACGCGACAGCAGCTCCTGTACGGCCAGACCGCTTTTCCCGCGCAGGAAGCTTCCCTGAAACGAGGGGAAGGGGAGAATGACCCGCCCGCGCAGGCGTTCCGGGAGCGGCCAGCTCTCCCAACCGGGCACGCCGTAGGCTGCGGCGGCGCAGCCGCGGGCGCGGAGCAGCTCCAGCACCCAGCCCTGCCGCGCGTCGCCGCAGAAAACATGATAGGCATCGGGCACGATTTCCACCTCCTTTCTGCTCCAGAATATGCCTTTTTTCCGAAATTTGTGAAAAAAAGTTGTCAGGCGACGCGCGATGCGGTATACTATATAAGCAGAGCGATGCCGAAGGAGGAAAACGCGATGGAGCAGCACGGCTTTATTCACGACATGCTGGATGTCAAGGTTTTGATTCTGTATGTTATGTCCAAGGCGAAGTATCCGGTGGATCTTCAGAAGATTTACGAGCTGTCCTATCAGGACGACGGTCTGAGCTATTTCGACGTGGCGCAGGCGGTGCCGCAGATGGTGGAGTCCGGTCACCTGGAGCAGCTGGAGGGTGGACGCTATGTGATCACGGCGAAGGGCCGCGAGGCCTGCGGCGTGACGCAGGATGCGATTGCCTACCCTGTTATGCAGCGCGCGGGCGAGGCTGTGGAGAAATTCAACGACAAGGTGCGCCGCAGCGGCTTCGTCAAGACGACGGTTTCCCAGCGGGAGGGCGGGGATTACTCCGTTCTGATGAGCCTGAACGACGAGGCGGGCGACCTGCTAAAGCTGGAGCTGATGGCGCCGAACCAGAAGCAGGCCTACCGGCTGGCGAACGCCTTCACGAAGAATGCCGAGCGCATTTATTCCGGCATTATGGACGAGCTTCTCATTGACCCCGAGGAAGGGACTTGAAAAAATCGAAAGACTGTGGTATCATAGACTCAGAAAAGATACCACAGTCTTTTCTGTACAACCGAACATTGAAAGGAGCGACTGATTATGAAATTCCAGTTCACCGAGAAGAAAGTCAGTTTACCAGCAAGCGTTCACGCCTACGCCGAAAAGAAAGTGATGAAGCTGGAACGGTTTTTCAAAGATGATGCGGAGGCACTTGTCGCCTTTTCTGTAGAAAAGGATCGTAATCGTGCTGAGATTACGGTTCACGCTGCAAACACCTACTTCCGTGCCAGCGAGGCTACTTCGGATATGTATGCGTCCATCGACGCCGCCGTTGCGACGATCGAGCGCCAGATCCGCAAGAATAAGACCCGCCTTGCCCGCCGCCTGCGTCAGGACGCCTTTGTCCGCACGGCGGAGGTCACGTCCTTTGCGCCGGAGCAGGAGGAGAGCACGTTCGAGATCGTGCGTACCAAGCAGTTCCCCATGAAGCCGATGACCCGCGAGGAAGCCATTCTGCAGATGAATCTTCTGGAGCACAGCTTCTTCGCTTTCCGCGACGAGGAGAACGACGAGGCCTTTGCAGTGGTCTACAAGAGAAACGACGGCGGCTACGGCCTGATCGAGGACATCAAATAAATAAAGAACCTCTGAGGGATAGAGGTTTCCGGAAGAACAGTATAGTAAAAAACGCGTGCCGGGGCAGGATTTTTCCTGTCCCGGCTTTTTATATGCAGAAAAAAGCAGAGAGCCGAAGCTCTCTGCTTTTTGTGTGCCTTAGATTTAGCGGGCAACGAAGAACATGACGGTGAAGAGAACACCGATGATCCAGGTGCCGACGTTGATCTCCTTGATCTTGCCGGTGAACAGCTTGATGAAGATGTAGGAGATGAGGCCGAACGCGATGCCGTAGGAAATGTTGTAGGAGAAGGGCATCATGGCCATGGTCAGGAAAGCGGGAACAGCTTCCGCGGGATCGGTCCACTCGATGTTCTTGACGCCGCCGATCATCAGGATGCCGACATAGATCAGAGCCGCTGCGGTAGCGCAGGACGGGATCAGGGCAGCCACGGGGGCGAGGAACATCGCGATGAAGAACATCAGCGCGGTGAACATGGAGGACAGACCGGTACGGCCGCCTTCCGCAACACCGGCGGAGGACTCAACGAAGGTGGTGACGGTGGAGGTGCCGCAGACAGCGCCGAAGCAGGTGGCGATGGCGTCAGCCAGCATGGCCTTGTTCATGTTGGGAACGTTGCCGTCCTGGTCGAGCAGGCCGCCGACGGAGCAGGCGCCGAACAGGGTGCCGAGGGTATCGAACATATCGACCATGCAGAATGCGAGCATAGTGGTCAGGAAGGTGACGATAAAGCTGGCCATGCCGTTGGCAGCGATCCAAGGCTGGAAGTCAATGCCTTCGGTGAAGACCTTGCCGAATGCGAGGTTTGCGAAATCCTTGAAGGGAGCCAGGACGTCCAGAGACAGGCTGGCCTTGACGGAGGTCTCATAGAAGCCTTCGACGGTGAGCAGGCCGAGGATGTAGTAGATCACGGCGCCGCCGATCATGCCCCAGAACACGGCGCCCTTGACCTTCTTCTTGGACATTGCGCCGATGGCGACAACGACAAGGATGGTCAGGATGAGCGGCATGATCTGTGCCCAGGTCACGCTCTCGTTGAAGACGATGTTGAAGGAGTGCAGGTCAACCAGCGTAGAATCGCTGTTGACGATGATGCCGGCGTTCTGCAGGCCGAGGAAAGCGATGAACAGGCCGATGCCTGCGGAGATCGCAGCCTTGACAGCCTTCGGAATGGCGTCGAAAATGACGCGGCGCAGGCCGGTGACGGTCAGGACGATGAAGACGATGCCGTCAACAAGAACCATGACCAGCGCGTTGGCATAGCTGAAGCCCATGCCGAAGCAGACGGAGAAGACGAAGAATGCGTTCAGACCCATGCCGGAGGCCTGCGCAAGGGGAAGATTCGACAACAGTCCGATGAGGACGGTGCCGACCACGGCGGAAAGTGCGGTGGCGATGTAAACTGCGTTGTAGTAGCCGTCGCCGAGATTGCCGAACATACCGGCGTTGACCATCAGGATGTAGGCCATAGCCATGAATGTCGTTAAGCCGGCGAGGAGTTCAGTCTTTACTGTCGTACCATGTTTTTTGAGTCCAAAGTACTTTTCCATGAAATACCTCCACGTTTTTATTCCGCCGCGTTACGCTGCGGTTTTTTCTCCCGAAAGAAGGGCGGTTCGCGTCTTCCGCTCCGGCAAAGCGGCTGCATGAACGGCCAAACTTCCTATCCATATGATAACAGACAATTCATAATTTCGCAATCATTTTTTTACATTCGGCGTGTGAAAAATATATGAAAAATTTTGTACAAAACTAACAAAAATTTTGGCCGCAGCGCAATGTGCGGGTGCAGGCTGAAGGGGAACGGACGCAAAAAAGCGTCCGCCGTGCATTCACACGGCGGACGAGAGATTCAAGCTTACCGGTCTTCCCGGAAATAGGACAGGCCCAAGGCCTCGGGCGGCTGCTTCTCCTTGTTATTGCGCATGCTCGAAACGACGAGAACGATCACCGTTACAACATAGGGCAGAATCTTGTAAAGCTGCGTGGGGATCGCCTTGATCTGCAAACGCAGATACAGGATCATCAGGGCACCGAAGAGGACGGAGCCCCAGATGGCCGAGAGCGGACGCCAGGTGCAGAAGATGACCAGCGCGACGGCCAGCCAGCCGACGCCGGACAGACCCTCGTGGTTCCAGACGCAGCCTGCGATGGTGGTGATATAGACCATGCCGCCGACCGCGGAGATGCCGCCGCCGATGATGGTAGCCAGGTACTTATAGCGCGTGACATTGATACCGGCGGAGTCCGCGGTCGAGGGGGACTCGCCGACGGCGCGCAGATACAGGCCGGAGCGGCTCTTCTTCAGGTAGAGGTGCAGCGCCACGGCCAGAGCGATGGCGATGTAGAAGAAGATGCTGTTGCCGAACAGAATGTTGCCGACATAGGGAATGTTTTGCAGCGCCTTGGGGAAGGGAGAGAAGACGAAGAAGGTCTTCAGCTCGTTGCCGATGGCGACGTAGCCGCCCTCGCGGACGCGCATGAATTCGCCGACAAACTGGCCGACGCCGGTGCCGAAGATGGAAAGGGCGAGGCCGGTGACGTTCTGATTCGTGCGGAGCGTGATGGTCAGGAAGCTGAAGATCAGCGAGGCCAGCGCACCGGCAAGGAAGGCGAAGAAAATGCCAATCAGAACGGCGACAATGCCGTTGGGCGTGGAGACGAGCTTTTCATAGTAGAACACGCCGCCGAGGCCGAACGCGCCGCCCATGAACAGGATGCCCTCGACGCCGAGGTTCAGGTTGCCGGACTTTTCCGTCAGGATTTCGCCCAGCGTGCCGAACAGCAGCGGCGTGCCATAGGTGATCGCCGCAACGATCAATGCGATAAACAGTGCAATATATTCCTTCATTATTTAGCCGCCTCCGTTTCCTGATGCTTTTTACGGAAAATCAGACGATAGTTGATGAAGAACTCACAGCCGAGCATGCAGAACAGCAGCAGGCCCGTGATGATGTCCGAAATGGAAGCCGGAACCTCGAGCTGCGTTTGCAGCGTTTCCGCGCCCTTGGACAGCACGGCCAGCATCAAGGAGATGACGATCATGGCGAAGGGATTGAGCTGACTGAGCCACGCGACGGTGATGGAGGTGAAGCCGACGCCGTCGGCAACGCCGCTGTAGAGGGTGTTGTTCGCGCCGGAGGCGACGATGAAGCCGACGAGGCCGCTGATCGCACCGGAGAGAAGCATGGTGCGCATAATGATGCGGCCGACGTTCATACCGGCATAGCGCGCGGTGTTGACGGAGTCGCCGATGACGGCGATCTCATAGCCGTGCTTCGTATAGCGCATGTAGATGTACAGGAACACCACAAGAACCAGCACGATGATCCAGCCGCAGTGCACGCCGAGCACCTTGGGCAGCCACACGGATTTGTCAAAGGTCGGGATGATCTGGGAGCCGGGACGGCCTTCCCACGGCCCGCCCTGGAGCCATGCAACGATGCCGATGATGATGTAGTTCATCATCAGGGTGAAGAGCGTTTCGTTCGTGTTCCATTTTGCCTTGAAGAAGGCGGGAATCAGGCCCCAGATGCCGCCCGCGAGCGCCGCGGCCAGTGCCATGACGATCAGTACGAGCACGGACATGCCGGTGGAGGGAGCCGTTTCGAGCTGGTTGCAGTGCTGGGTCCATTTCAGCGCGAAGAAGGTCGCCGCGATGGCGCCTGCCGTGATCTGGCCCTCGGCGCCGATGTTCCAGAAGCGCATCTTGAAGCAGGGGGCGATGGCCAGCGCGCAGCCCAGAAGGGGAATGGCGATCTTGACGGTCTGGCGGATGGCTGTGACCTTACCGAGAGAGCCGACGACCATGGTTTTATATGCGACAAAGGGGTTGTTGCCAGTGATCAGGATGACAAGAGAACCGATCAGCAGCGCCACAAGGATGGAGCCGAGGCGAATCGCCCACGCCAGCGAGCGGCTCATGTTTTCACGCTTTGCCAGGCGGATCAGGGGCATTTTGTTTTCATGCTTCATGGGTGGCTACCTCCTTTCCTCCGACGCTGGTCATGAGCAGACCGACCTGCTCCTTGGTTGCACTGCGGGCGTCAACGATGCCGCTGACCTTGCCGCCGCAAAGGACAAGAATCCGGTCGCAGAGCTCGAGCAGAACGTCCAGATCCTCGCCGACAAACACGACGGCTGCGCCCTGCATCTTCTGCTGCGTCATCAGATTATAAATGGTATAGGATGTATTGATATCCAGACCGCGGACGGCGTACGCGCTCATCAGCACGGAGGGAGAGGTTGCAATCTCGCGCCCGACCAGAACCTTCTGGACGTTGCCGCCGGAAAGACGGCGCACCGGATATTCTGTATCGGGGGTGACGACCTCCAGCTCCTTCCAGACCTGCATGGCAAGCTGGTTGGGATCCTTGCGGTTGACAAAGGCGGTGCGGCCCTTGCGCCAGCTGCGCAGCATCATGTTGCCGGTCATGCCCATGGAGCCGACCAGGCCCATGCCGAGGCGGTCCTCCGGGACGAAGGCCAGAGACACGCCGCTCTTTTTGATCTGCATCGGCGTTTTGCCGACCAGCTCGTTGGCCTTGCTGCCCTCGGGCGTATGGACGATGGAGCCGTGCGCTACGGGATACAGGCCCGCGATGGCCTCCAGCAGCTCCTTCTGACCGGAGCCGGCGATACCGGCGATGCCGAGAATCTCGCCGCCCATGGCGGTGAAGGAGACGTTGTCCAGCTTTTTCACGCCCTCGCCGTCGATACAGGTGACTTCCTTGAGAGTCAGGCGCTCGACGGGATTGTCATAGCGGGGGCGGTCGATGTTCAGCGTGACGGAGCGGCCGACCATCATGTCCGTCAGGGCCTGCGGATTGGTATCGCAGGTGTTGACGGTGCCGATGTACTTGCCCTTGCGCAGAACCGCAACCTTGTCCGAAAGCTCCATGACCTCGTTGAGCTTGTGGGTGATGATGACGATGGCCTTGCCGTCCTTTTTCATGTTGCGCAGAACGGCAAAGAGCTTTTCCGTTTCCTGCGGGGTCAGAACGGCGGTGGGTTCGTCCAGAATCAGGATGTCCGCGCCGCGGTAGAGCACCTTGACGATCTCGACCGTCTGCTTCTGAGAGACGGACATGTCATAAATCTTCTGCGCCGGGTCAATATCGAAGCCGTAACGCAGGCAGATGTCGCGCACCTTGGCGTTGGTCGCCTTGATATCCAGCTTGCCGCCCTCGTTCAGGCCGAGGACAATGTTTTCTGCTGCGCTGAAGACGTCAACAAGCTTAAAATGCTGGTGAATCATACCGATCTTGTGGTCGAAAGAGTCCTTCGGCGAGCGGATGGAGATGGGCTTGCCGTCGGCAAGAATCTCGCCCCCGTCGGGAAGGTAAATGCCCGCCAGCATGTTCATCAGCGTCGTTTTGCCGCTGCCGTTTTCGCCGAGCAGCGAGAGAATCTCACCGCGCCGGATGCCAAGACAGATGTCGTCGTTGGCGACAACGGAGCCGAAACGCTTTGTGATGTGCCGCAGCTCGATTGCATAAGCAGTTTCCAAGGCTGTCATCCTTTCTGAAAGGGCAGGCAGACCGCCGCACCCGTTTTCTCGTATAATACGATACGCTTATCATACCACATTTCCCTATTGATGTAAATAAAAAGTCGTTGGGTAAATATGCAGAAAATATACAGTCATTTTTGTCAAAAGCAAACAAAAATTTTTAGATACTAAAAAAGTTTGTTTGCTAATGACCGGAAGGAATGAATGCTCTGCGCATGGATAAACAAAGAACCGGGCTGCAAAAGCAGCCCGGTTCGGAAGGATTCAGATTAACCGAATGCGGAGTTCAGCCACTCGATGCCGTCAATCTGCGTCGTGAAGTACGGAGCAGACTGGAAGTAGGACTCGTGGAAGTAACCGTCGGTAACGGCCTCCTCGGAGTCGGCGGTGAAGTCGCCGTCGGTGTCCAGAGCGAAAGCGTGCTCCAGCGTTTTGCCGCCGTCAACGGTGAAGGTGCTGGTATCGAAAACCTGGATTTCGCCGCTGGCGAGCTTGGCCTCGACTTCTGCGAGCTTCTCGGCAGTGCCGGGAGCAGCGATCTTCTCGTTCAGCGGAGTCAGAACGACGGCGCCGTCACTGTAGCCCTTGCACCAGTCCTGATCAAACGCTTCGCCGTTGGCAACAGCGCGGATGACCTCGGTGAAGTAGACGCTCCAGTCGATGCGGGTGCCGATCAGGGAAGCATCGGGAGCGACACCGGTCATATCGTTGTTGTAGCCGGTATGGAAAGCGCCCTTGTTCTGCGCGGTGGTAGCGGGGGTGGTGTTGTCGGAGTGCTGGGAGATGAGAACGCAGCCCATGTCGCACAGGGCGGAGGCAGCATTCGCTTCTTCGGTCGCGTCAGACCAGGAGCCGACGAACTGGACCTTCATGGTCACGGACGGGCAGACGCTGCGCGCGCCGAGGAAGTAAGCGGTAAAGCCGGAGATAACTTCTGCGAAGGAGAAAGCGCCGACATAGCCGATGACGGCTTCGTTTTCCTTAATGGTGCCGTTGTCGATGAGCTCCTGGAGCTTCATGCCTGCAACGATGCCGGCCAGATAGCGGCCTTCGTAGATACTGGCAAACGCGTTGTGGGTGTTATCCAGACCGTCGTTGTAGGAGCCCTGGTTGGTGCAGCCGACAAACTGAACGTCGGGGTAGTCGGGGGCGACCTTCAGCATGAACTGCTCGTGACCGAAGGAGTTGTTGATGATGAGCTGGCAGCCTGCTTCGGCAAGCTCAATGTTGGCTTCTTCGCACTTGGCGTCTTCACCAATGTTCCACTTGACAACCCATTCGACATCGATGCCATCAGCCTTCAGAGCTTCGGTGGCAGCGTCCTTGCCGCGGATGAAGTTGTAAGTGTAGCCCTGGTCGTTCTCGTCGCCGATGCAGATCAGGCCAACCTTAACGGTCTTGTTGCCGGTGGTGGCGTCCTTGGAGTCATCGGGGGTGTCGTTGCCCTTGGATTCACTGTTGACGGGATCGGTGGGAGTCTCGTTGTTGGCGCAGCCAACGAAGAGCGCAGCGATCATCGCCAGAGCGAGGATGAGTGCCAGAATTTTCTTCATTTTCATTGACCTCCTGTAATTTTGGGAACCGCCCAATTTGGATATACAAAGCCCGAATCAACATGCGTTGCCATGCGGGTTTGCTTAGCTATTATCATACTAAAAAAAACCAAAATGCACAACAGTTTTTTTAAAGAAAAAGTACTAAAATTTTTTGCATACAGGCTAACAAATCGTTAGATAATTTGTGTAAAACGACGAAAAAACAGCTAGCAGACATGGAACACGAACAACTGTGCACGCAGTGAGGATAATTGGAGAAGCTGGAGGGTCAGCGGTAGGGAGCAAAAAGCAGGAGAGAAAGCAGGGGAGAAGAAGATATAATATAGTGTAGACCGATGAAAGCAAAAAAGATAAAGAGAGCTTGGAGGGGGAGCGGGATCAAAGCTTGCCGGGAGACAGACATATTGTATAAACGAACGCATTTGAGGCCAAGATATAGTAGAACAGAAATCGCACAGAAATCGCAAAGAAAAAAGGTGAAAAAGGTGAAAAAAGAGCTTGACAAAAGGGGAGGGGCGTGGTATCATGTACAAGCTGTCGCGAGAGAGCAGAGGCAAACGAAGCC
>CAKTVG010000022.1 GCA_934622035.1 uncultured Oscillospiraceae bacterium | reverse complement strand
GGCGCGTATCTGTCCGCCGCACTGGAGGAACGGCACCCCGGCGCGATGGCATTCGAGTTTGAGCGCACCGTCGCCGCGTTTCTGCCCGCCGCGCAGGCCGAGCGCGAGACGACGGCGCAGCTGCTGCCGCTTTTGGACAAGCTTGGTCTGATCTGCGGCGTATCCGGCGCGTTTTCTAATCTGTACGAGGCAAATCAGGCGTGGTTTCAGGCGTCCAGCGCGCTGCAAAACGGACTTTTGCAGGACGGAAGCTGCCCAGTCTTTTACTTTCAGGACTATCTGCTGCCGCAGCTTCTCTCCGGTGCGCTGGCAGGCAGACCTTCCTGGGTCTATTACCCAGACGGGCTGAAGAAGCTGAAAGCGCACGACGAAAGCTCGCAGGTCTCGTATCTGGAGACGCTGCGCGTCTATCTCGACAACAACCTTTCCGTCACCAAAACGGCGGCGGCGCTGTATCTGCACCGCTCGACGCTGCTGGATCGCCTCGCCCACATCACACAGATGCTCGGTTGCGACCTCAAGGATCCGGACTTCTGCCTGACACTCGGCATTCTTCTCCGCGCAGAATTGCAGCAAAAGCGAATCACTCAGCCAAAACCATGATTTGCATCTGACTACTGTTTGACTACTACCATCCGCAAAACCGAAAAAGCTAATTTTCCCAGTGTTTTCAATGGTTTTCGTAAAGTTCAGAGAAGCTGGCTGTTCTCGTTAAAAACCGTACAACCCTTGAAAACACAGCATTTTATCAGTTAATGCCTGAAAACTCCGACAATCGACATAGCTCCTGTTAAGCTCCATCCTTATGTAAAAAGCAAGACGCAAACTCAAATGCATGAGTTTGCGTCTTGCTTTTGCCCGTACCGACTGTACCCCCATGACACATTGTGTACCTATGGGGCGAAACAGTTGAGTTTCCAGGGTTTTTGGGCATTTTAAAGTCTCGATCAGCGCTTGCTGAACTGCGGTGCGCGACGAGCGGCTTTGAGGCCGTACTTCTTTCTTTCCTTCATTCTCGGGTCACGGGTGAGGAAGCCGGCAGCCTTCAGGGCAGCGCGGTACTCGCCGTTGACACCCAGAAGGGCGCGGGAGATGCCATGACGGATGGCGCCGGCCTGGCCGGTCACGCCGCCGCCGGTGACGGTGCAGACGATGTCTACCTTGCCGAGGGTGTCGGTGGTGACCAGGGGCTGACGAACGATCAGCTTCAGGGTATCGAGGCCGAAATAATCGTCGATATCGCGGCCGTTGATGATGATGGAGCCGGTGCCGCCCTCATAGACGCGAACGCGCGCGATGGAGGACTTGCGTCTGCCGGTGCCGTACTGATACTGTTTCTTGCTCTCGTACATAGTCTCTTACCTCCTGATTAGTCCATCGTCCATGCTTCGGGCTTCTGGGCTGCGTGGGTGTGCTCAGCGCCGGTGAAGAGCTTCAGACGGGTGAGTGCGGTGCGGCCGATGGTGTTCTTGGGAAGCATGCCCTTGACGGCCAGCTCCATAGCGAACGCAGGGCGCTCAGCCATGAGAGTCTTGTACTTGGTTTCCTTCAGGCCGCCGATCCAGCCGGAGTGACGGCGATAGTACTTCTGCTCCAGCTTCTTGCCGGTGAGAATGGCCTTCTCGACGTTGATGATGATGACATAATCGCCGCAGTCAACGTTCGGGGTAAAGTCGGGCTTGGTTTTGCCGCGAAGGATGTTCGCAGCGATCACAGCGGTGCGGCCCAGGGGCTTATCCGCTGCATCAAGAACGTACCATTTGCGCTGGACGTCCTCTTTTCTGACCAGAGTAGTGGACATGAGTGATTTCCTCCGTATATTTTGAAATAAATATTTTGACAAACTCTGCATTTGCGCGTACAATACGACTGCGCAGCTTTTTCTTTATACCACAAGAAAATCCTGGTGTCAAGCATCTTTTTTCAGAATTTCATTTTTCTCCGAGAAAACTCTCGAATTCTCTTGTTTTCTCTCATTTTCTCTCAAATACTCACAAGGCAAAAATCCAATTTCTAAGGAGATTTTTCACTATGCAAAGAATGATGGGACTGATGCGGCGCTGCATCGACGACTACCGCATGATAGAGCCGAATGACAAAATCGCCGTCGGTGTCTCCGGCGGTAAGGACTCTCTGACGCTTCTGACGCTTCTTGCGGCACTGCGCGAATACTATCCCCAGCCCTACGACCTCACCGCCATCACGATCGACATGGGGCTGCCCGGCATGGATTTCTCCCCCGTGGAGGATTACTGTGCAAAGCTGGGCGTCCTCTTCCAGCGCATTCCCACCGAAATCGGCCCGATCATTTTTGAGTATCGCAAGGAAAAGAACCCCTGCTCCATGTGTGCAAAAATGCGCCGCGGCGCACTGAATCAGGCGCTGCTGGCGCAGGGCTTTCACAAAATCGCGCTCGGGCATCACTATGACGACGCCGTTGAGACCTTCCTGATGAGTCTGCTGTTCGAAGGGCGGCTGAGCTGCTTCCAGCCCGTAACCTATCTCGACCGCACCGGCGTGACGCAGATTCGCCCCATGCTGTACCTGACGGAAGGCATGGTGCGCAGCTTTGCCGAGGAGCACGCGCTTCCCGTCGTGCATAACGTCTGCCCCTCGGACAAGCACACAAAGCGCCAGGAAATCAAGGACCTGATCGTCACCCTTTCGGCGACCTATCCCGACCTGAAAAACCGTGTTTTTGGCGCAATGCAGCGTCTCCCCCTGCCCGAATGGGGCGTCACGCCCCATCCGCGCGGGAATAAATAAAAAAGCAAGTGTCTCCGGTGGGAGGCACTTGCTTTTTTGTCTTACTTTTTCACACCGGAAACCTGATACATCGTGTCGTCGGATATCACAACGTCCACGGTAAACCAACGGCGCATCAGCTCCGCCAGCTCCGTCTCGGGCATCAGCCCGACGGAAACGCCGCTGGCAGCGCCGGAATGGTGGCTGTCGATCTTCGCGCGGCTCATGCCGTGCGCCACGGACAGCCGTCCGCCCGGCTTCAACACGGAAGCCAGTTTCTCCAGCAGTACCTCCGGTCTGGGAAAATGCGGAAAGGCGTTATAGACCATGCAGCAGTCAAACTGCCGCGCAAACTGCGCCGTCTCCACATCGCCGCAGATCAGCTGCACCTGTTCCTGCGGAAATTTCGCCTGGGCGCAGCGGATCATCTCCGGCGAAATATCGATCGCCGTCACGCTGGCCGCGCCGCGTGCCAGATAGTCCGGGATCAGCACACCCGTGCCGCAGGCGACGTCCAGCACGTCCACCCCGGCGCGGATGCCGCCGTTGTCCAAAATCCTGGAAATGACGGTCTCATTTCGCACCAGATCCTTGTCCCAGCCCGGTGCGCAGCGGTCAAAGAACGCAATGACATCCTGCTTGCTCACGGTTTCACCTCAGTGCTTCGGGTAGCGCTCGGGGATGAGGTGCGCCTTCATCAGGGCAAAGACGACGCTGGGCAGGAGCACGAGCTGAATCAGCGTGCCGGGCCAGCTCGTCACAACATAGCCGCTGACCCACGCGGTGATGGAATAGGTGCCGCGGGCAAAGATCAGCGCCTGCGCCAGACCGGCGACGATACGGCCGCAGACCAGAGCGGTAATCTGGCTGATGTAGAGGTCGGCATAGGTGTTCTTCGTATGCACAAGCTGCATCATCAGGCCGGCGATCGTGCCGTAAACGGCAAGCTCCAGCATCATGGACGGCAGCATCGCCACGGGCGGCATCTGCGTCAGAACGCTGGACAGCGCAGGGCCGGCAAGGCCGCACAGCAGGCCGTAGGGCCAGCCGCAGAGCAGACCGCAGAGGAACACCGGCAGATGCATGGGCAGGAAAACGCGTCCCGCATTCTGCACGCCGTGGAACAGCAGCGGCACAACATAGCACAGCGCAATGCAGACCGCCGTGAGAATGGACTTTTTGACAACGGACATCTTTTTCATGGTAATCTCCTTTTTTGTGTTCTTTTCTTAGAGCCTTCAAATGAAATAATAATGACAAATAACGGTAATGCCGCAGAGCGCCGCGCTGATGCCCATGGCCGCCCAGCCGCTTGCGGGCAGGGGCGTTTCCCTGCGCTTCAGCCGATGCTTCGCGCCGCGGTAGCCGCGTGCCTCCATTGCGGTGGCAAGCTCGTCCGCCCGCTGAAAGGCGGAGAGGAAAATCGGCACCACCAGCGGCAGCAGCGCCGCCGCGCGTTCGTGCAGACGGCGGCTTTCAAAGCGCGCGCCGCGCGCAATCTGCGCTTTTTTAATCGTATCCGTCTCCTCCAGGAGCGTGGGAATGAACTGAATGGCGACGGAGAGGATCATTGCAATTTCCTCCACCGGCAGCCGCAGCAGCCGCAGCGGCTTGAGGAAGGTCTGAATTGCTCCGGTCAGCTCCAGCGGGCGGGTCGTCTGCGTAAGAATATTGCTGCAAACCATCACCGGAACGATGGTCCCGACCACCTGAAGACCCTGCAAAATGCCCTCGACGGAGAGGGTGAAAATCCACCAGTGCCAGATTGGCTCCGCCGCCGAGAAGAACAGCGCGTTCATCAGAAACACCAGCAGATACAGGCTCCAGAGCCTCCCAACCGCGCCCAGCACCAGCCGCAGATTCAACCGGCAGCCAAGCAGCAGCGCCAGCAAAAATGCCGCTACAAGCCCGTAGCCAGCCGCGTTGTCCGCGATGACCGAGGCGGCGACCAGAAACAGGAAGCCGAAGAACTTCGCCCGCGGGTCCAGCCGGTGCAGAAGGCTGCTTCCGGGCACATACTGCCCGGTCAGGTGTGCGTTCATTGCGCCCCACCCCCGATCCATTCGGCAACGGCGCGCAGGAGGTCGTCATACGTCGCCACATCCTGCGGGAAGCGCTTGCCGCGCTGCTGCATCAGATAGGCAATCTCCCGGCTGTCGCTCACGCCGAGCTGAAGCTCTCGCATGCGCTCCACATCCCGAAAGACCTCCTCAGGCGTTCCGTCGGCAGCGATACGCCCGCCGTCGAGCACGACAATGCGCCGGGCGCATTCGGCAAGGCAGGCGGCGTTGTGCGAAACGACAATCACGGTGACGCCCTCGCGATTCAGCTCCTGCGTCAGGCGGATAAAGGCGTCGCGCCCCAGCGGGTCCAGCCCCGCAAAGGGCTCGTCGAAGAAGAGATAATCCGGCTTGACCGCCAGCACACCGGCAATGGCCAAGCGGCGTTTTTCCCCGCCGGACAGGCCCATGGGCGCCTTGCCGCAGATTTCGCTGTAGTCAAAGCCGCAAAGCTCCAGCGCCCAGCGGACGCGCGCGTCGATCTCGCTTTTTTTCAGTCCGAGATGCTTCAGGCCGAAGGCGGCGTCCCGCTGCGCGGTCGTCTCAAAGAGCTGACACTCCGGGTATTGGAACACAATGCCCAGTCTGCGGCGCAGGATGCTGCGGTCAAAGCCGCGGCGGTTGATATCCTCGCCGTCGAGCAGAACGCTGCCCTCCGTTGGCGCAAGAAGGCCCGTCATCAGTTGTAGCAGCGTCGACTTTCCGCAGCCGGTGTGGCCCATGATGCCGGTGAATTCCCCGTCGCCGACGGTCAGCGAGATATCCCGCAGCGCCTGCGCCGCAAAGGGCGTTCCCCTGCTGTAGCAGTACGAAAGATGCTCTACTGTAATCGGCATAATTCCTCCACCAGCTCTGCATTGGTCAGCGGGCAGCGCGGCAGACGAATCCCGCGCTCCGCCAGATCGTAGTACGCCCGCACCGCCGCCGGCGCGGCAAGGCCCGCCGCATACAGGAGCTTCGGATCCGTTAAGATCTCCTGCGGCGTTCCCTGGCCGATGAGTCTGCCGTGATGCAGCAGATAAACGCGGTCGGCATCCAGCGCCTCCTCGACATAGTGCGTGATCATCACGATCGTCCGGCGCTCCTCGCGGTGCAGGCGGCGAATCGTGTCGAGGACCTCGCGTCTGCCCTGCGGGTCGAGCATGGAGGTCGCCTCATCAAAAATCAGAAGCTCCGGGTCCATCGCCAGCACACCCGCCAGCGCGACGCGCTGCTTCTGCCCGCCGGAGAGCATGTGCGTCGAGCGGCGCTCAAAGCCCGCCATGCCGACGGCGGCAAGCGCGGCAGAGACCTTTTCGGCAATGCCGTCCTCGCGCTCGGCGTAGTTCTCCAGGCCAAAAGCGACGTCCTCGGCGACGATGGTGGAGACGAACTGGTTGTCCGGGCACTGGAACACCATCCCGACCCGGCGGCGTAGCTCCCAGACGGTGTCTTCGTCTGCGGCGTCCAGCCCGGCGACGGTCAGTCTGCCCTCCTGAAGCGGAAGAAGCGCGTTGAAATGCTTGGCCAGCGTGGACTTGCCGCAGGCGTTGTGCCCGAGGATGGCAACAAACTCGCCGCGTGCGACATCCAAACTGACATCCCGCAGGGCAGGCGCGGCCGCACCGTCATATGTAAATGTAATATGCTCTGCGTGAATCATGGCGTTTCCCCTTTTCCGACAATATTATAAAAGGCCCCTCCTGCCTTCGCAAGCCCCCCAGGGGGTTGAAAAAGCACAAAAAAACCGCCGGGGAAGCTCCCCGGCAGGTTCCGTCCCGGCCGTAGGGCCACGGCGTGCCGTGGCCGCAAAGCGCACCTACAAATTCCGCACGCATCATCGGAATAACAGTTGTACTGCGTAGGGACGAGGCTCTGCCCCGCTCACGGGAAGGCACCTGCCCGGCGCGGCAGCGTCCTTGCCTCCCTCGTCAGGGGAAGGCAAAGACGTCTGTTCCAGAGGTACTTTGTAAAACAAAACCCGCCGGAGCTTCCCCCGGCGGGTCAAAATTCCTGATTATGCCCTTGGTGCAGGCAGGGCGTATTGCTCCGCATAGCGCGCAAGGCTGTCCTGGAAGCCCGCGTCGCCGTGGCGCACCGCCCGCAGCGTCTCGTGTAGGTTCAGATTGTGCTGCGCCGTATCGATCACACAGCCGGCAATGTTGGAGCAGTGATCGGAGGTGCGCTCCAGATTCGTCAGCAGGTCCGACCAGACAAAGCCCGCCTCTATGCTGCAATTGCCCTTTTGCATGCGCAGGATGTGCCGCGTGCGCATCTGCTCTTTCAGGCTGTCGATCACCTGCTCCAGAGGCTCGACCTCCGCCGCCGTGGCCGAATCGCCCGCCGTAAAGGCGCGGAGCGTCAGTCCGAGGATATCGCAGATGGCCTTGGACAGCGTGGCGAACTCCTCCTGCGCATCCGCACTGAACGTGAGCTTCTTCGTGCGCAGCTCCTCCGCCGATTCCAGAATATTCACTGCATGGTCGGAGATCCGCTCAAAATCGCCTATCGTTTTCAGCAGACCCGCAGCCTCCTCGCTCTCGCTCTCGCCCAGCTTTCTGGCACTGAGCTTGACGAGGTAGGTGCCGAGAATATCCTCATCGTGGTCGCAGGCGCTCTCATCCTCCTGCACACTCTGCGCCAGCGCAGGCGTGTAGGCCGTGATGCAGGTCAGAGCGTTTTCCAGGGAACGCACCGCACGCTGCGCCATCTCTGCGGCCACCGCGTGGCTGCGCTCCAGTGCCAGAGAGGGCGTCGCCAGCAGGCGCTCGTCCAGCTCCGCCGTCTTTTCGGCGCGCTTGGCATCGGGAACCATCCATTTTGCCAGCTTTTCCAGCCAACCGCCCATCGGCAGCAGCATAGCTGTGCAGAGAATGTTGAACACGGAGTGCACCACGGCAATGCCTCCCATGGTTGCCGCTTCGTCAAACAGCGCCGGGTGGAAGACCGCCTTAACGATCAGATAAACCGCCAGCAGCACAACCACGCCGATCACGTTGAACATCAGGTGCACCACCGCGGCGCGCTTGGCGTTCTTGTTCGTGCCTACGGAGGAAATCATCGCGGTCACGCAGGTGCCGATATTCTGACCCATGATGATGGGAATCGCGGCGGCGTAGCTGACGCTTCCGGTCATGGCCAGCGCCTGCAAAATGCCGACGGAGGCCGAGCTGGACTGGATAATACCCGTCAGTACTGCGCCGGCCAGCACGCCGAGCACCGGGTTTTTGAATGCAAGGAACAGATTGGTAAAGGCCGGAACATCCTTCAGGCCCGAAACCGCGCCGCTCATGGTCTCCATGCCGAACATCAGTATGGCAAAGCCCAAAAGGATCATGCCGCTGTCTTTCTTGCGGTTGTCCTTGCAGAACATGTACAAAACGATACCGATGAGCGCCAGCACCGGCGTAAAGGACGAGGGCTTGAGCAGGCTGACCCAGAAATTGCCGCTGTCAATGCCGCCGAGGCTCAACAGCCACGCCGTCACGGTCGTGCCGACGTTCGCGCCCATAATTACGTTGATTGCCTGACGCAGCGTCATCAGGCCAGAGTTGACGAAGCCAACGACCATAACCGTCGTCGCAGAGGAGCTCTGAATAATTGCCGTCACGCCCAGGCCGGTCAAAAAGCCCGCCATGACCTTTCCCGTCATCTTTCCGAGCAGGGTGCGCAGCTTACCGCCCGCACGGCGCTCGAGCGCCTGACCCATCAGATTCATGCCGAACAGGAACAGGCAAAGTCCGCCGATCATGCGAAGTACATCGAATAAATCCATCTCTTTCTATCCTCTTTTCCCAGATTACACATCTTACGTAAAAAGAATATCAAGAAAATGTCAAATCCGTTATCGGGGTTTTGTAAAATCTATGTAAAGGAAGTTCTGAATAAGGATACAGAACGCCCGGACGGGGAAAGTTTTCCGTCCGGGCAGACATGCTATTTATTTTACTTTCTTTACATGCTTTTTAATTGCCGAGAAGGATTCGTCGCTGATCACATGCTCCATTTTGCAGGCATCCTCCGCCGCGACCTTCTCGTCCACGCCCAGGCGGATCAGAAACGAGGTCAGCAGCGTGTGCCGCTCGTAAATTTTTTCGGCAACTGCGGTGCCTGTTTCCGTCAGATACAGCAGACCGTCCTTATCCACGGTCAGGTAGCCGCCGGATTTCAGCAGGCCGACGGCGCGGCTGACGCTGGGTTTGCTGAAATTCATATACTCCGCGACATCCAGAGAGCGGACCGCGCCGCGCGTTTTTGTCAAAACATAGATCGATTCCAGATACATTTCGCCGGATTCCTGTAAATGCACGATCGTATCTCCCTTCCTGTTTGTATATTTAGTATATAATATCACAACTTCTTCCAAAATGCAAGTGTCGGCTTTTTTCACAAATTGCCGCCCGCCGCGCACAGCAAAACAGCCAAAATCCTGCAATGCCCTTGCATAACGGGAAAAAATCCGGTATAATGAACAGACAATCCGAATGCGGAGGTACTGCAATGGCAAAGCTCTATTTCAAATACGGCTCGATGGGCTCCTCAAAAACGGCGCAGGCGCTCATCACCAAATATAATTACGAGGAAAACGGCATGCTCGTCTGGCTCATCAAGCCCGCGGCGGACAGCCGGGACGGCGAGGTCGTGCTCCGCAGCCGCGTCGGACTCGAAGCCATTGCCGAGGTCGTCTCCCCGGCGGCAGACATCTGCGAGCTGTTCCGTGAGCGCAGCCGCACGGACGTCATCATCGCCGACGAGTGCCAGTTTCTGACCTCTGCGCAGATCGACCAGCTGCGCCGCATCGTGGACGATGCAAACATCCCCGTCCTCTGCTTCGGCCTGCGGACGGACTTCCAGAGCAAGCTCTTCGACGGCAGCCGCCGCCTGTTCGAGGTTGCGGACACCATCTCCGAGATCAAGGCCATCTGCGACTGCGGCGCAAAGGCGACCACGAACGCCCGTCTCGACGCCGACGGCTATGTCGTCACCGAGGGTGCACAACTTCTCCTCGGCGGCAACGATCGCTATATCGCCATGTGCCACAAGTGCTGGGTGCGCAACATTCGGGAACATCGCAAGGTCAAATAATACTATTATAATAAAGGAGATCCGCTATGAACTATCCGACTCCCCATATCAAAGCAACCCCCGAGGATTTCGGCCAGACCGTTCTGATGCCGGGCGATCCGCTGCGTTCGCAGTACATTGCTGAAAACTTCCTCGAAAACGCAAGGCTCGTCAATAATGTCCGCGGCGTGCAGGGCTACACCGGCTACTACAAGGGTGTAAAAGTCTCCGTCATGGCCTCCGGCATGGGCATCCCCTCCATCGGCATCTATTCCTATGAGCTGTTCAACGCCTATGGCGTGCAGAACATCATGCGCATCGGCTCCGCCGGCTCCATCAACCCCGACATCCACGTCCGCGATATCGTCATCGCGCAGGGCGCCTGCACCGACTCCAATTTCTGGCATCAGTACCATGTGGACGGCCACTTCGCGCCCATCGCCTCCTATGAGATGCTGCGCCACGCCGTCGCCTCCTGCGAAGAGGTCGGCGCAACCTACCACGTCGGCAACATCCTCTCCACGGATAATTTCTACAACGACGACGAGGGCATGCCCGAGGTGCTCCAGACCGTCAACGCCTGGCGCAAATTCGGCGTCATGGCCTGCGAGATGGAGGCCGCCGGTCTTTACATGCAGGCCGCGCGCTGGGGCAAGAACGCCCTTGCCATCTGCACGATTTCCGACCACATGCTCACGGGCGAGGCGCTGCCCGCCGAGGAGCGCCAGACCTCCTTCCGCGAGATGATGCAGGTCGCCCTGGAAACGGCAGTCAAGCTGGAAAAATAATCAAGCACATCAGGAAACGGGAAACCGTTTCCTGTTTTGTCCTGTAAACTGCAAAGGAGAATGGTACTATGAAACGAGTCTTTCTGATCGTCCTGGATTCCTGCGGCTGCGGAGAAGCGCCGGACGCCGCAAAATTCGGCGACTACGGCGTCAACACGCTGAAAAGCTGCTCCACCTCCCCGAAGTTCCACGTCCCCAACCTGATTTCCTGCGGGCTGGGCAGCATCGACGGGATCGATTATCTGGAAAAGGCCGACCCCCAGACCGGCGCCTGCGCCCGTCTGCATGAGTCCTCCGCCGGCAAGGACACCACCATCGGCCACTGGGAAATTGCCGGTCTGATTTCCGAGAATCCTCTGCCCACCTATCCCAACGGCTTCCCGGAGGAGGTCCTGAAGCCCTTCCGCGAGGCCACCGGCCGCGGCGTGCTGGCAAACGCTCCCTGGTCCGGTACGGAGGTCATCCAGAAGTACGGCGCGGAGCATATGAAAACCGGCGATCTGATCGTCTACACCTCCGCCGACTCCGTCTTCCAGATCGCGGCCCACGAGGAGATCATCCCGCCGGAGCAGCTGTATGAATACTGCCGCATCGCCCGCAAAATTCTGCGCGGCAAGCACGGCGTCGGCCGCGTCATCGCCCGCCCCTTCATCGGCGATCCGGAGCACGGCTTCACCCGCACCTCCAACCGCCACGACTTCTCTCTGGAGCCGCCCGCGCCCACGATGCTCGACGCGATCAAGGCCGCTGGGCTGGACAGCCTCGCCGTCGGCAAGATCTTCGACATCTTTGCCGGAGAGGGCATCACCGAGCACGTCTACACCAAGGGCAACACCGACGGCATGGCCAAAACCATGGACGCCGCCGCCCGCGATTTCCACGGCCTGTGCTTTGTCAACCTCGTGGACTTTGACATGCTCTACGGCCACCGCCGCAATATCGACGGCTACGCCGCCGCACTGGCGGAATTCGACGCCTGGCTTCCGCAGTTCCTGGCAAAACTGGGCGAGGACGACCTCGTCATGATCACCGCCGACCATGGCTGCGACCCCGCCTACACTGCAACAACCGACCACACCCGCGAATATGTCCCCCTGCTGATTGCAGGCAAGCGCGTCAGACCCGTCAACCTCGGCACCCGCAAAACCTTTGCGGACATCGCCGCCACCGTCACGGAGCTGCTGGGCGTCGAATACCGGACGCCGGGCATCAGCTTCGCCGGAGAAATCCTGTAAGGAGGAAGTATTATGACACCGCAGGAGCTGCTTTCCCGCGCAATGGAAGCGCGCACTCACGCCTATGTCCCCTACTCCCGCTTCGCCGTCGGCGCGGCGCTGCTGACGAAGTCCGGCAGGGTCTACCCCGGCTGCAACATCGAAAACGCCTCCTTCGGCGCGACGAACTGCGCCGAGCGCACCGCGTTCTTCTCCGCGGTCTATGCAGGCGAGCGCGATTTTGAAGCCATTGCCATCGTCGGAGGTCCACAAGGCGAGGACACTCGTGCAGCCACCGTGCCCTGCGGCCCCTGCGGGATTTGCCGCCAAGTCATGCGTGAATTCTGCAATTCGGACTTCAAAATCTACCTCGCCGCACCGGAAGGTGGATACTTTGAGGCGACTTTGGAGGAAATGCTGCCTTTCAGCTTTGGAAACAGCGATCTTCCTAAATAAATTTTGGTAATATGCACAAATATTGTGCACCCCCTTGATTTTTTGAGTTTTTTGTGCCACAATATGTTAGCGGCTCAGCCGCAAATTAATTTGGAGGTTAAGAAAATGAAGAAACTCTTAGCACTTCTCCTGGCTCTCGCCATGGTCGCTTGCCTGTTTGCAGGCTGCGCTGGCGATACTCAGCCCAGCGAAGACAGCAAGGCCCCGGCTTCCAGCAATGATGCGTCCACGAACGACGAACCCAGCACTGACGAGCCCACCGGCGAAACCTACAAGATCGCGATGATCACCGACTACGGCGACATCACCGACAAGTCCTTCAACCAGACTACTTACGAAGCCTGCAAGCAGTTTGCAGATGCCAACGGCGTTGAGTTCAAGTACTACAAGCCGACCGGCGACTCCACTGCTGAGCGTGTCGCTTCCATCGACCAGGCTGTCGAAGAGGGCTACAACCTCATCGTTATGCCCGGCTACGCCTTCGGCGGCGCTATCGTCGAGGCAGCTCCGGAATATCCGGAAGTCAAGTTCTTTGCACTGGACGTCGGCAAGGGCGACCTGCTTGAGACCGCTGTTGCCAACAAGGGCGAGAAATACAACTGGGATCCCTCTACCTATGAACTCAACGACTACGTTGACATGAGCAACGTTTACTGCGTTGTCTACCAGGAAGAGCTCTGCGGCTACATGGCCGGCTACGCAGCTGTGAAGCTCGGCTACACCAAGCTCGGCTTCCTGGGCGGCATGGGTGTCCCCGCCGTTATGCGCTATGGCTACGGCTATGTGCAGGGCGTTGACGCTGCTGCAAAGGAACTGAACATCAATGTCGAACTGAAGTACGTCTACGGCGGCATGTTCCAGGGCGATGCAGACATCACTGCTGTTATGGATACCTGGTACAACGGCGGCACTGAGATCGTCTTCGCCTGCGGCGGCGGCATCTTCACCTCCGCTGCGGAAGCTGCGAAGAAGGTCAATGCAAAGGTCATCGGCGTTGACGTCGACCAGGCTGGCATCATCGACGGCGCTTACGGCGAAGGCATGACTGTTACCTCCGCAATGAAGGGCCTCGCTCCCGCTACCATCGACACCCTGACTGACATTGTCCTCAACGGCAACTGGGATAAGTACGTTGGCAAGATCGAAACCCTGGGCCTTGTCTCCGGCGACGATCCCACCCTCAACTATGTCCAGATCCCGATGGAGTCCACGCAGTGGGCCGAGGGCAAGTTCACCCAGGAAGACTACAAGGCGCTCGTGAAGGCTATGTTCGATGGCACCGTTAAGGTTTCCAACGACATCTCCGCAATGCCCACTGTCACCAACGTGACGCTCGACGACCAGGGCAAGATTAAGTAATTTTTCCCTGACAGCTGAATCAATCAAAAAGAGGACGGGCTTGCCCGTCCTCTTTCTTTATTCTTTTTGCAAAGGCACCGCCTGTTTCCGTCACGTCTGTAGGGTCTATTTCTGACATGTCTGTAGGACACGAGGGGCACGCCGCATCTGTAAACGCTCCTGTGTCGCTGACAGCTGCGCAGACGGCGTGCCGTGGCCGCAGCGAGGAATCTGCAAATCCGCAACTGCCTGCACCGGGCAAATGTGGTTTGCTCACATTCTTCGGAACTTCCGCTCGATCTGCCCTGCGGCATAGGAGAGCGTCCGCTCCGCCGCCGTGCCCAGCGCTGCGGTCAGATAACCTCTTTCGTCCAGCGCCGCCTGCCCGTGAAATACGCGGTACGCCCCGGCGTCACTGCCGCTGCCGATGCTCGCGCCGTGCGCGGCAGCGAAGGCAATACTCTCCTGCTGTGCGGCAAGCAGCAGCCGCAGCACCTCGTCCGGATGGCGCCCGCAGCCGATCAGGTTTGCGATCGTCGCCAGCGTCGGCACCCAGACTGTCTCCGTCTCCGCCAGCCGCAGGAGCGTTTCCCGGCTGAGGTAAGCCCCGTGCTCAACGGATGCCGCGCCCGCCTCCAGCGCCGCCTGCACTGCCGCATCGCCGTTGGCGTGCACCATGACGGCAAAGCCGCGCTCCCGCGCAAGCCGGATCATTTTCCGGATGTCCGCCGGCTCCGGCCCGGCCTCCGTCAACCGGCCATAGACGTTGAAATCAATCAGGCCGGAGATCATCAGCTTGACAAAGTCTGCCTGCTTCTCCTCTGCCGCGTCCAAAAGCCGGGCATATTCCGTCCAATCGGAAAAGCCCCGGCCGATGAAAGCGCCGTAATGACTCTTTTGATAGATGGGAAAGGCCGGACTGCGGTAGTCGATGCCATATTCCCCGGCAAGCGCCCGCGCCCGCAGACAGACGCCCCAGGCGTCGCCGCCGTCGCGCAGCAGCGTGACGCCGCGGGCACGGTAATCGGCCAGACGGGCACGGATCAGCGCATCATCCGGTTGCAGCTTCTGCGCGCCAATGGCCGCTTTCCAGTCCACGCCGTCGAGAATCATGTGAATATGCAGATCTTCCATTGCTTTTTCCCTCTTTATAAAAAACGGAGCGAACCTTTCGCTCCGTTTTTCGTCAAATAACTTACAGATGCAGCACGCGCTCCTTGATCTCCTGCGTTCTGCCCTGATTCCAAAACTGCGTGCCGATGTAGCCGCAGGTACGGCGGGCGACGTTCATCTTGCTCTGGTCGGTGTTGCCGCAGTTCGGGCAGGTCCAGACCAGCTTGCCGTCCTCGTCCTCCACAACCTCGATCTCGCCGTCGTAGCCGCAGACCTGGCAGTAATCGGACTTCGTGTTCAGCTCGGCGTACATGATGTTGTCATAGATGAACTTCATCAGCTCGAGCACCGCGTCGATGTTGTTCTGCATGTCCGGCACCTCGACATAGCTGATCGCGCCGCCGGGGGACAGCGCCTGGAACTGTGCCTCAAAGGCCAGCTTGTCAAAGGCGTTGATGTTCTCAGTCACATGGATGTGATAGGAATTGGTGATGTAGCTCTTATCCGTCACACCGGGAATAATGCCGAAGCGCTTTTGCAGGCACTTTGCAAATTTATACGTCGTAGATTCCAGCGGCGTGCCATACAGGCTGAAGTCCATGTTGTTCTCGGTCTTCCAGCGCTTGCAGGCGTCGTTCATATACTGCATGACCTGAAGGGCGAAGGGCTTGGCCGTCGGGTCGGTGTGGGACTTGCCGGTCATATACTTCACGCATTCGTAAAGGCCCGCGTAGCCCAGCGAGATCGTGGAATAGCCGCCGTAGAGCAGCTTGTCGATCGGCTCGCCCTTGGGCAGGCGCGCCAGTGCGCCGTACTGCCAGAGGATGGGCGCGGCATCGGAGAGCGTGCCCTTGAGGCGGTTGTGGCGGCACATGAGCGCACGATAGCAGAGGTCCAGACGCTCGTCGAAAATCTTCCAGAACTTGTCCATATCGCGGCCGGAGGACAGCGCCACGTCCACCAGATTGATGGTCACAACGCCCTGGTTAAAGCGGCCGTAGTACTTCGGCTTGCCGTTTTCGTCCACATAAGGCGTCAGGAAACTGCGGCAGCCCATGCAGGTATAGCAGTGGCCCTCGCCGTTCTTGTCTACCTTCAGCTCGAGCATCTTCTTCTCGGAGATGTAGTCGGGCACCATGCGGCGGGCGGTGCACTCCGCGGCAAGGCGGGTCAAATAATAGTATTCGGAATCCTCGTGAATATTGTCCTCCTCCAGCACATAGATGAGCTTGGGGAAGGCCGGCGTGATCCAGACGCCCTTCTCGTTCTTGACGCCCTGATAGCGCTGGCGCAGCGTTTCCTCGATGATAATGGCAAGATCCTTCTTTTCCTGCGGATTGCGGGCCTCGCCGAGGTACATAAAGACGGTGATAAACGGCGCCTGGCCGTTCGTGGTCATCAGCGTGACGACCTGATACTGAATGGTCTGCACGCCGCGCTTGATCTCCTCGCGCAGGCGCTCCTCAACAATTTTGGAGATCTGCTCCTCCGTGGCGCTCGTGCCCAGCTCCCGCACCTCGCTTTCCACGCTCTGGCGGATGCGCTTGCGGCTAACGTCCACGAAGGGCGCCAGATGCGTCAGAGAGATGGACTGGCCGCCGTACTGGTTGGAGGCGATCTGCGCAATGATCTGCGTGGCGATGTTGCAGGCGGTAGAGAAGGAATGCGGCTTCTCAATCAGCGTGCCGGAGATGACGGTGCCGTTTTGCAGCATGTCCTCCAGATTGACAAGGTCGCAGTTGTGCATATGCTGCGCAAAGTAATCTGCATCGTGGAAATGAATGATGCCGGCCTCGTGCGCCTCGACGATGTCCTGCGGCAGGAGAATACGGCGCGTGATGTCCTTGGACACCTCGCCCGCCATGTAGTCGCGCTGCACGGCGTTGACCGTGGGGTTCTTATTGGCGTTTTCCTGCTTGACCTCCTCGTTGTTCGACTCGATCAGGCTGAGGATGCGGTCGTCCGTGGTGTTGGACTTGCGCACGAGAGAGCGGGTATAACGGTAGGTGATATAGCGCTTGGCAACCTCAAATGCGCCGTGCGCCATGATCTGGTTTTCCACCAGATCCTGAATCTCCTCCACGGAGAGGCTGCGATTCATCTCCTGGCACTGGATCTCGACGCTCTCGGCGATGCGGTCGATCTGCAGCGGCGTCATGCGCTCGCGCTCCTCGGCGACGTCGTTGGCCTTGGCGATGGCTGTCCGGATTTTTTCAATATCAAAAACGGCCTCTGCGCCGTTTCTCTTGATGATTTTCATAAGTTTTCCTCCCGATTTCACATTCCGTTTTCGTTCTGCATTCAAGTGTTCGAGAGATATTATACTATATCTTGTGTTTTTTTCAAGAGGGAAACACCATATTTTCCAGTTTTTCCAAAAAGTTTGTTCCTTCGAATTTTTAAGAGCGGGGCTTTTCTTTCCCCGCATTCTGCGGTATAATAAGGAAAACAAAGCGCCGCGCCGCGTTTTTCGCGTGCGCAGCGGCATTTTCCCGGAGAATTCCAATGAAACGAATTGCAACGATACAAGACCTGTCCTGCGTCGGCAAGTGCTCGCTGAGCATCGCGCTGCCGGTGCTTTCCGCCATGGGCATCGAGTGCGCCGCCCTGCCGACGGCCGTCCTGTCCGCGCACACCGCCTTCGACGGCTTTGTCTGCAAGGATCTCACCGCCCAGCTCAACCCCATTGCCGCGCACTGGCAGGCGCTCGGGCTGCGCTTTGACGCCGTGTACACCGGCTACCTCGCCTCGGACGCGCAGGTAGACTTTGTGGAGCGCTTTCTGGCGCAGTTCGGCGGAGCGGATACGCTGCGCTTTGTCGACCCCGTCATGGCCGATCAGGGCAGGCTCTACGCCGGCTTTGACGATGCCTTCCCGGAGAAGATGCGCCGCCTGTGCGCCCGCGCAGACATCATCACACCAAATATCACCGAGGCCTGCCTGCTGACCGGAACGCCCTACCGCGAAACGCACACGCAGCAGTATCTTCGCACGCTTCTGGAAAAGCTGCTCGCCTTCGGCCCACGCACTGCGATCCTGACCGGCGTCCGCCCTGCGGAGGGGAAGATGGGCGTTGCCTCCATGGACGCCGGCGGCGCCTTTTCCCTGCACCTGACGGAGTACATCCCCGTGGTCTTCCACGGCACGGGCGACCTCTTCGCCAGCGCCTGCGTCGGCTTTCTGACGCTGGGTTGCTCCGCCGCAGAGGCCATCACCCGCGCCTCGGACTATGTCGTGCAGACTCTGCGCGTCACCGCTGCCGACCCGGACGCCCGCTGGTACGGCGTAAACTTTGAAGCAACCCTTCCCCTGCTGATCAGCAGTCTGGGAGAATAGGAGGAAGCATGAACCATCTGCAAAGGAGGAAGCGCCGGCTGCCGCTTGTGCTCTCCTTCTGCATTCCCTTCGCCGTCGTCGTTCTGTCCTTCTGCGTCGCGGGCATCTGGCCCGTAGGCGACGGGCAAGCGCTGGCGCACGACGGCTGGCACCAGTATTATCCCTTCTTCGCCGCCTTCCGCGAAAAGCTGCTCTCCGGCGGCTCCTTGCAATACACTTGGGACGTCGGCATGGGCACGAGCTACCTCTCACTGTATGCCTATTACCTCGCCTGTCCCCTGAATTTCCTTACGGTGCTGATCCCGGCGTCCCTTCTGCGCGAATACTTCGCCCTTCTGATCGTACTGAAAGTCTCCCTTTCCGGGCTGTTTTTCGCATGGTATCTGAAGCTGGTCTTCTACCGCAACGACTGGACGCTGCCCTTCTTCGGCATGCTCTACGCCTTCTGCGCCTACATTGCGGGCTATTACTGGAACCTCATGTGGCTGGATGTGCTCGCCATCTTCCCGCTGCTCGTGGCGGGGACAGTCTGCCTGCTGCGCGATGGAAAATTCCGGCTCTACACAGCCTCTCTGGCGCTGAGTCTCTGGTGCAACTACTATCTGAGCTTTTTCTGCTGTATTTTCGTCGCGCTGGCCTTCTTTGGCTACTGCATCTGCCGTCCGAACGGCTTTGCAGGCTTCTGGCGGCGGCTGGCGCGCGTTGCGCTGTGCACTCTGCTCTCCGTCGGCGTGACGGCAGCGCTGCTCCTGCCCACGCTCTATGCGCTGGGCAACACCTACTCCGCTGCAAGTGAGCTGCCGCGCCTGTTGGCGATGAACATCGCGGAAAGCGGCTCCGGCACCATTGGCGAGGGCGGCGTCTGGGAAACGCTGCGCACGGAAACCATCCCCGGCTTTCTCTCCGCCGCGCGGCAGGTGCTCTCCGGTCTGCTAACCTCCACGGTGCCGACGAAAATGGAGGGCCTGCCCAATCTCTTCTGCGGCTTCTCCACGGTGGCGCTGGCGGTGTTCTACTTCTGCTGCAAGCGCATCCGCCTGCGCGAGAAGCTGGTCAGTCTGGCGCTGCTGCTGTTCTTCCTGGCAAGCTTTATTTTCCGCATTCTCGATTATGTCTGGCACGGCTTCCACTTTCCCAACATGCTGCCTTACCGGTTCAGCTTCCTTTTCAGCTTTGTACTGATCACCATGGCCTTCCGCGCCTATACGCAGCTGCGCTGGTTCAAGCCCTGGCACCTTGCCGTAATTCTTCCGGTCTGCCTGGGGCTGGCCGCCTGCGGGCTGGGTGAGGAGGACGCCGTCCGGCGCATCGCGCTGAGCGCCGTATGTCTGCTGATCTGCTGTGTGGCGATGGTGCTCTATTACAAAAACCGGCGCGAGGCGGCCGCCATCGTGCTGGCGGGCGTATTCTCTCTGGAGATGGTCGCAAGCTTTGCCATCGGCGTGGCCACCGTCGCCATGACCACACGCTCCACCTACCCCCGCGAGGGAGAGGACGTGCAGGCAGTGCTTGAGGCCATGCAGGAGCGGGAGTCGGAGGAACTCTTCTGGCGCACCGAGGTCTCCAACACGCAGACGCTCAACGACGGCGCGCTCAACGGCTACCACGGCGTGTCCATCTTCACCTCGTCTGCCAATGTGCGCTTCAACCGCTTCTCGCGTTCGCTGGGGCTGTCCTCTTGGCCCGCCAGCAACCGCTATCTCTACTACCAGAGCACACCCTTCACCGACCTGATGTGCGGCGTCAAGTACCTCATCGACCGCGACGGCAAGCAGACGGACCAGAGCTATCACACGCTCGCCGCCTCCTCCGGCAACGTTCTTCTGATGGAAAACACCGCCTATGTCTCCCTCGGCTTTCTCGCCGGCAGCGCCCTGGGCGATTTCGTCACGGAGGAAAACCGCTATAACCCCATCCTGGAACAGGAGGAGATGTTCCGCCTGGCCACGGGCTTGGAAGCGCCGCTCTATACCCACCTGAAGCACAGCGGCCTGGACGCCCCCGGCGAGGCGACCATCCGCGCCAGCGGCACCAGCGGCACGCAGTACAGCTACTCCACCGAAAAGCAGACGGACTCCACTGACCTGAGCATCAGCTACACCGTCGAAGAGGACGGCTTCTTTTGCGCGACGACAAAGTCAAGCGGCAACTATGACCTCGATGTCTACTGCAACGGTGAGCTGCTCTTCAGCCGCAACATCAAGGTGCGCTGTCTCTTCGGCATCGGCACCTTCTCCGCCGGAGATACCCTGACCTTCACCTACGCCGTGGAGGCCGGCAAAAGCGGCACGATCTCGCTGGACGTCGCCGAGCAGAACGACGCAGTCTTCAACGAAGGTCTGGAGCTGCTTTCCCGCAGCCCCTGGGAGCTGACGGAATTCTCCGACACGAAAATCGCCGGGACCATCGACGCCGTGCAGGATGGCCTGTTCTACACCTCCATCCCCTGTGAGCCGGGCTGGCAGGCCTTTGTCGACGGGCAGGAGGTTGCGCTTGCCGAAACCTACGACCCGGAAAATAAGGACCTGAAGCTGACGGACAGCGTCATCGCCTTCCCCCTGACGCAGGGCCGCCATGAAATTGTCCTGCGCTACCGCGCGCCGGGGCTAAACACCGGCATCGCCGTCTCGGCTGTCTGTCTTACAGCCCTCGCCGCACTCTGGATCGGCCTGCGCCGCCGTCCCGTCCTCTTCCCCGACCCCAAGCGCAAGCCCGCTGCCCCCGTGCAGCCTGCAATAGAAGAACCCACCGAATCCGTTTCACCAACAGAAAGGAATGATTTCTATGAATGAATTCAACGAATTTGACAACCGGTATTCCAACATTCCGGTAAACGCCTCGCCCATCGTGCCCACCTCTGCGCGTGTGCTGGGCTATGTTACGCTGGGCCTCGGCATCGCCTCCCTGTGCAGCTTTTTTGTCGGGCTGCCCTTCGCCATTGCCGGTCTGATCACCGCCGGAATCGGCCGCGGGAAGAACTACGGCCGCGACACGAAGCCAACGCACATCGGCAGAATTCTGTCCATCATCGGTATTCCCGTATCCATTCTCTGCCTGATTCTCTATATCGCGCTTCTCGTCTATTTCATCGACGGCACGAGATCATTCTACGCTTTCGTAAACATGCTGCCCCTGTAAAAAACCGTACCGGGGCTGCTTGTCTAAAGAGTTTTGACAAGCAGCCCCGGTGCTTTATTCCTCCAGTGCGAAAAGCCGTATCAGCTCTTCCTCCGACTTTGCGCCGCTGAGGCGCGTCTTTACCGCGCCGTCCTCCAGCAGCACGAGCGTCGGCACGCTCATGATCTGAAACGCCCGCGCCAGCTCCGGCGCGGCGTCCACATCCACGCGGCAGAATTCGGTCCTCCCGCCATAGCGCTCTGCCAGCGCCTCAAACGTCGGCGCAAAGGCCTTACAGGGGCCGCACCACTGCGCATAAAAGTCCACCAGCACGCGTCCCCGTTCCAGCTCCGCGCGCCGCGTCGCTTCCGTAACCGCCAAGCTTATCCACTCCCTTTCCCCCTCAGTGTATGCCCTTCGCGGCGTTTTATACGCATTGACACCGACTTTGGAATATGCTATACTTTTTGCAGAACATCACAGAAAGGAACGGTAAAGTTCATGGATATTCAGAAGATTATCGCAGAAACCACGCAGGCGCTTGCCGACGCGCCCCGTGCTCCCGAGCCGATGGCCGGCAGCCTCGCTCCCGCAGATATGCCCAAATACATCGACCACACCTACCTCAAGCCCCAGGCCAGCCTGGAGGACATCCGCCGCATCTGCGACGAGGCCAAAAAATACGGCACCGCCAGCGTCTGCGTCAATCCCTCCTATATTGAGTTTGTCGCGCAGCAGCTCGCCGGTACGGACGTCACGCCCTGCTGCGTCATCGCCTTCCCGCTCGGCGCCAGCACGCCGGAGGCCAAGGCCTTTGAGGCCTTCGACGCCGCCAACCGCGGCGCGCGCGAGGTGGACATGGTCATCAATATCGGTGCAGTCAAATCCGGCGACTGGAAGCTCGTCAAGCGCGACATCGAGGGCGTCGTGAACACCGTCAAGGGCCGCGCAAAGGTCAAGGTTATCATCGAAACCTGCCTGCTGACCGACGAGGAAAAGGTCAGAGCCTGCACCGCCGCCAAGCTGGCAGGCGCGGACTTCGTCAAGACCTCCACCGGCTTCTCCACCGGCGGTGCAAAGGTCGAGGACGTCCGCCTGATGCGCGAGACGGTCGGCCCCGAGCTGGGCGTCAAGGCCTCCGGCGGCATCCACAGCTATGAAGAAGCGGTCGCCATGCTCAAGGCAGGCGCAAGCCGCCTCGGCGCCAGCGCAACGCTGAAGATCATGGAGGGTTAAGCTCCACGGAAAAAAGACTGAGTTCTTTCTGAACTCAGTCTTTTTTTTCGCATTATTCAGCGCGTCATATAGTGCTTGCGCCAGTAATACTGCACATCGAGGAATTCGTCGATCCGCTCCTGCTGCTCCGGCGTCAGCTCCCGGAGAACCTGTCCGTCGGACAGGCAGATGCCGGTGTTGTGGACATCCTGGAACTCGTGCATGAGCTGCGTCGTGTACTGCGTGTAAGCATTTCCGGTGTAGCCCGCCTGCTCAAAGAACAGGTTCATCAGATAGTTCGTGCCGATTGCCGGGCCGTCGCCCACGAAATCGCTGCCAAGCACCTGCTTCGCCGCGTCGTTCGCCCAGATCACATAGGGCGTAGAGTAGTGCTGATAGAAGCCCTCGTCCGTCTCCAGCTCAAGGTTGATACCCGCCTCGAGATAGGCCGATTCATTGTTGCCCATCCAGGGCATGTGGTCACCGAAGAAAATCAGAACCACCGGCTCGCTGCTCTCGCGTAGAGTCTCGACCATATCGCGCAGCGCGTCGTCAATATCGTCGATGATGGCAAAGTAGTTATTGAAATAGTTGAAGGACTCTTCCGTATAGCCCTTGTTTTCGATAAACGGGTGGTCGTACTCCACCTCAGCGGAATACGGCCCGTGGCCCTGATAGGTCACGTTGAAGCAGAAGTACTTTTCTCCGCGCGCCGCCGCCTCGTTGAACAGCTCCAGCACATGCGGGAACAGTATGCTGTCCGGACTGCGGTGCTCGCCGCCGTTGAGGTCCATATAGGTATCCTCGTCAAAGTAATAGTTCTGGAAACCCAGCTCCTGATTGATGTTAATGCGGTTATAGAACCAGTTGTAATACGGATGGCTGCCCTCCACCGTGTAGCCCTGCTCACGGAAGTACCAGGGATAGGAATTCGTCGCCTTGCGGAAGTTCGGCAGCTGCGTCAGGCCGGTCAGGAACTGCCGCTCCGGGATGTTCGTTCCGCCGCCGAAGGCATAGCTGATCGTCGAGCCGCTGTAGGATTCTTCTTCCAGCGCATGCAGGAATTCGTAGGGATCCTCGGTAAAGGTCAGCTCGTCAAAGCGCGTGAAGTCCGCGTATCCCTCGAACATAAAGGAAAGCACATTGACCTTCTTTTCCTCGGGGATATCCGTGTACTCATACTGTCCCAGCGCGGCCTTCGCCCGCTTTTCATTGTAGCCCGCAGGCGCATGATCCAGCCCCTTGGAGGTGCTGCGCAGGAAGGGATAGATAAAGCCGCGGTTCTGGAACTGGTCGCTCTCGCTCCAGTAGCTCTGGAAGGAGAGCTGGCGGTAGGTCTTCGTGTAGACCTCGTCGGAAAGGTAGAGCTTCGGATACGCCACGGCAGCGACGGCGATCAGCGCCAGCACCAGAACAAAGCGCGTGCGCGGCTTGTACGAGCGGTACTGCAAAAACAGCGCGAAGGCCGCAACGGCAATCAACACCGCAATGATCACAAGAATCATACTCCGGCTCAGCACGACCTTATAGCTGCCGGTCATGGCCGTCGCTTCCTTGGCAAGCAGAATATCCTCAAAGAGGAAGGGGTCGCCTCGGAACATCATCTTAAAGCAGCTGATCCACGTCAGAACCATCGTCAGGGCCGAGGTCAGCAGTGCAGCAACCGCCGCATTATTGAACAGAAAATACAGCAGGAAGATCAGCAGCACCACCGGCGCGATGTTCAGCAGCTGAATGGCCGGGGAGTCCAGATAGGACTGCCAGAGCGCCGGGCCGTCCTGTGAGCCGAGCGCCGCATAGTGCAGTGACAGATAGCCCAGCAGAACCGCATAGACAAGCAGCGCGCCGTAGGTCAAAACCGCCCGGAAAGCGATTTCCTTGAGATATTTGCCGCGGCTGTCAGTCATCCAGCTGCGGTAGACGTAGATTTTCCGTGCCGCCCCCGCCATCAGCGGCCCGCGCAGCGTGCCGTAGGTGGTGTAGCCCGTCTCGCCCTCAATGAGCTGCGGCTCCGTGCGGAAGGACGCAAAGCGGCAGGTCTGCACATCGTAATCGTTCGCATGCAGCGTCAGCCCTCTCGGCTCGCAGAAGGCGGACAGTACCTGCCGCGGCTGATCGGAAACGACCTCCACCTCAGGCTCCGGCAGGAAGGTCTTCTGCTTTTTGAAGAAGGCGGAGAGCTTTGCCTCCGGATTTTTGACCTCCTTTAAGAAGCTCCAGCGCTTTTCCAGATAGCGCTGACGGGGAATGAGATGGAAAAAGTACAGGAAATCTGCCGCAATGTGCGCAGGCACAAAGCGCAGCAGCGCCGGCTGACGGCGGCGGCAAAAGCCGAAAAACTTCCGCTCCAGCCGTTTCCGGCAAATGACGTTTTCAAAGACTGCAAATGCTTTCAACAGGGGTTCTCCTCTCTGTGCCGCAGGCGGCACATTCTTTCTCTATGGATTCTCCGGTTCGGACGGAGGTTCGCTTGCATCCTGCGTCCTGTCATAGGTACGGTCGGCGTCCGCCAGCGTCCGCGCGGTGGCGGAGGTGTGGAACAGGCAGTCCACGCCGGGCGTTATGGCCGAAAGCTTACCGCGCGTGACATAAATCGCGTAGCTCTTGAACACAACGGGGCAGATCGGCGCGTTTTCCAGAATCTTTGTGCACAGCTCGGGATAGTTGCCGGAGTTTTCCAGCGCCGAGGCGCACAGGCCGGAAAGGCCCGTGCCGGAAAGGCCGCCGTAGCACAAATAGCCGTTCGGGGCAAAGAAGGGCGCCAGATCGAAGTTGGCTGCCAGCCGAACCTCGCCGTAGTACAGGTCGAAGTTGCCGTCGTACAGCTCTGCGCGGTATTCCTTGAGCGGCAGGCTCTTGAGCTTCAGATAAATGCCGCAGCTCCGGAAGGCCTCGACCAGCTGCTCCGCCACGGCAACGCGCGTGGGATCGTCCGAGCAGACGAGAAACACGCCCGGCGCATCTGCCGTGGATACGACGCCGCTGTTGTTCACCGCCGCCTTGAAGCGCGGCAGATTGTAGGTATATTCCGCAGCAAGCTGCGTGTCATACAAATCGGAATCCGGCGCACAGGGCAGCGTCGTCGGCGTGGCAAAGCCGCCGTAGGCGCCGTTGCTCAGCGTGTCGCGGTCAATCAGATAAGTCACGGCCGTGCGCAGCGCCGCATTGGAAAAGATGCCGTCGTTCACATTAAAGCCGATATAGTGCAGGATGGTCGTTGGAACCTCCCACACCTCGTAGTCGCAGCGGTAGCCCACCGCCGCGGCGGCGTTGGGGTCACAGTAGACCAGATCCGTGCTGCCGAACTCAAAATCGTCGCGGATGTCGTTGGACGAACCGGCGGCGTCGAGCGGGATCGTCGCCGCGTGCACCGCGGGTTCGCGCTCCTGCCACCAGGTTTCATTGCGGCGCAGGACGTTATTGTCGATGGCATAGGGGCCGGTGCCCACCGGTGCGGCGCCGGAAACCGTGTCCGCCTTGACAATAGGCACGTCCAGCATCAGGGAAAAGTTTTCATAGGCCGTATTCAGCGTGATGCAGACCACATTCTCATCCCACGCCGACACCTGCGTCACATGGCTCAGGCGGCCGGAATACAGCTCGCTGTCGCGCGCCGCATTCAGGGAAGCGACGACGTCCTTCGCCGTCAGCGGCGTCCCGTCCGAAAAGGAAACGCCGGAAAGGATCGTGTAATAATACGTCCGTCCGTCCTCGGAGGCCGTAAAGCTGTCGCACAGCAGCGGCTCCGCGCGGAACTGGTTGGAGACCACGAATAAGCTCTCAAACACAAGCGAAAAGACCGCGCGGTTCACCGTCGCGGCGCAGGTAAAGGGATTCAGCCCGTAAGAAGGCAGATAGGACAGGCCGAAGGCGCTATTGTCCACGCTCTGCACCGGCTCCGTCGGTTCCGACTCGGACGGCGGTTCCGTCTGGACAGAGGACGGCGCGCTCTCCTGCGGCTTGGCGCAGCCGCACAGCAGCAGCGCCAGCGCAAGGCAGAGGGTCAGAAGCTTTTTCATCGTTCTTCCTCCCTGAGCATGATGACCGCCGCCAAGGAGCCGCGGTGATTGCCGACAATGCGGTGCGACCAGAAGCGCTGCGGCTGGCAGGCCGTGCAGTCGGCGGAGATGTCGATCTGCCGCACGCCCGCCCGCTCCAGCCAGATGGCGTTCAGACGTTTCAGGTCAACATAATATTTTTCTCCTGCCGGGCGGATCGCCTCTCGTGCTTCCTCGCCCAGTGCGGCAAGCATGGCCTCCGGCACATCCGCATGCGTCTCAAAGCAACACGCGGAAATGCAGGGACCGATGGCAGCGCGAAGGTTTTCCGGCTTGCAGCCGAACTCCCGCTGCATGGCCTCCACCGCACGGGCAGCGATCCCGGCGGCAGTTCCGCGCCAGCCGGCGTGCACTGCGCCAATTGCTCCGCCGGCGGGGTCATACAGGAGCACCGGCGTGCAGTCCGCCGAAAAAACGGTCAGCGCGACGCCAGGCTCATTGGTAATCAGGCCGTCACGCGGCTCCTGCACCGGCAGAATCAGGCCGCGTCCACGCTCCTGCGCGCCAACGCGCCGAACGATATCCGAATGCACCTGCTTGGTAAAAACGGTCTGCCGGGGCGTGAAGCCCACCGCCGCGCCGAGGCGGCGATAGTTTTCCCAGACGTTCTTCGGCCGGTCGCCGCGGTGCACGCCCAGGTTCAGGCTGGCAAGCGCTCCTTCGCTCACGCCGCCGAAGCGCGTGGAAAAGCAGTGCACCGCGCCGTCCAGCAGATCGGAGGTCAGGTATTCCAGCCCACCGTTTCGGTTAACATAAAAACTCATTACTTTGCTTCGTCCTTATCCCGGCAGCAGTACTTATACTTCTTACCGCTGCCGCAGGGGCAGGGATCATTCGCGCCGATTTTAATTTTCTTCACCGGCTGCTTCTTCACGGTTTTGTCGCCCGCGCCTCCCGTCGCAACGATCGTTGCGACCTGCTTGCGCTTGACGTCCTCCTGCGTGCGCAGGCGGAAAAGGAAGAGGCGGCGCACGGTTTCCTCGCGGATGGCGTTGATCATGCCGTCAAACATGGCAAAGCCCTCGCGCTTGTAGGCAATGACGGGGTCGGTCTGCCCGTAGGCGCGCAGATAAATGCCCTGCTTCAGGTCGTCCATGGCGTCAATCTGGTCCATCCAGTATTCGTCCACCACGCGCAGCAGGATGATGCGCTCGATCTCGCGCATGCGCTCCGCGCCGAACTCCTGCTCCCGCTTGGCATATGTCTCGTGGAAGAGCGTCTCCAGGGTCTTTTTCGCATCCTCCTTGCCAAGAGAGGTGTCCGGATGGAACGCGCCCTTGGGAAAGTAGATGCCCTCGAACTTGGCGCGCAGCGGATCGAGCTGCTCCGGCGTTTCGGGGTGCTCTGCCGCGCCGTAGACGTCCTCGACCTCGGTGTCAATGACATATTTCATCATGCCGTCGATGGTGGCGGAGAGGTCCTCGCCGTCGAGCACCTTCTGGCGCTGCTCATAAATCACGCTTCTCTGCGTGTTCATGACGTTATCGTATTCCAGCACGTTCTTGCGCTGCTGGAAGTTGCGGCTTTCCACGGTCTTCTGCGCGTTTTCGATCGCGCTGGACAGGAGCTTGGCGTCGATCGGCGTATCCTCGTCGATGCCGAGGCTGTTCATCATGCTCATAACGCGCTCGCCGCCGAACCGGCGCATGATATCGTCCTCCAGAGAGAGGAAAAAGCGCGTTTCACCGGGGTCGCCCTGACGGCCGGCACGGCCGCGGAGCTGATTATCAATGCGGCGGGACTCGTGGCGCTCGGTACCGATGATGAACAGGCCGCCCGCGGCGCGCACCTGATCGGCCTCCTCTGCAATTTCGGCCTTGTGCTGAGCAAGCAGGCGCTTGTACTCCTCGCGAACCGCCAGAATTTCGGGATCCTCCGTTTCGGCGTAGGAATTCGCCTCGGCAATCAGCTCCTCCGGCAGATCCTTCTTCCGCAGATCGGACAGCGCCAGATATTCCGCATTGCCGCCCAGCATGATATCCGTGCCGCGGCCCGCCATGTTGGTCGAAATCGTCACCGCGCCGAGCTTACCGGCCTGGGCGATGATCTCCGCCTCGCGCTCGTGGTGCTTGGCGTTCAGGACGGTGTGGCGCACGCCCTCGCGCTTGAGGAGCTTGGAAAGCAACTCGGATTTCTCAATGGAAATCGTGCCGACCAGCACCGGTTGTCCTTTGGCGTTGCACTCCTTGATCTGCTCGATGACCGCGCGGAATTTTCCCGCCTCGGTCTTATACACCACGTCGTGGTGATCGATGCGGATGACCGGCTTGTTCGTCGGGATCTCGATGATATCCAGATTGTAAATTGCGGAGAATTCCTCCTCCTCGGTCAGGGCGGTGCCGGTCATGCCGGAGAGCTTCCGATACAGGCGGAAGAGGTTCTGGAAGGTGATGGTCGCAAGGGTCTTGTTCTCGCTGGCGACATTCACGCCCTCCTTGGCCTCGATGGCCTGATGCAGGCCCTCGTTATAGCGGCGGCCATACATCAGGCGGCCGGTGAATTCATCGACGATGATGACCTGGCCGTCCTTGACGACGTAGTCCACATCGCGCTTCATGATGCCGCGGGCCTTCATTGCCTGATTGATATGATGCGAGAGCGTGGTGTTCTCCACATCCGCCAGGTTCTCCACGCCAAAGTACTTCTCTGCCTTGGCAATGCCGGAGGCGGTCAGAGACGCGGTGCGCGCCTTTTCATCGACATAGTAGTCGCAGTCCAGATCGTCCTGAATTTCCTTCTCATCCGTGGATGCAAAGACTTTCTTGCGCAGCCCGGCGACGAACATATCCGCCATTTCATAGAGCTTGGTCGATTCCTCGCCCTTGCCGGAGATGATCAGCGGCGTTCTGGCCTCGTCGATGAGGATGGAGTCCACCTCGTCCACGATGGCAAAGCAGTGTCCGCGCTGAACCATGTCAGCCTTGTAAAGCGCCATGTTATCGCGCAGATAATCAAAGCCCAGCTCGTTGTTGGTGCAGTAGGTGATGTCGGCAGCATAGGCCGCGCGGCGCTCATTCGGCCGCAGATCGTGCACGATCAGGCCAACCGTCAGGCCAAGGAAGCGGTAGACCTTGCCCATCCATTCCGAGTCACGCTTGGCCAGATAGTCGTTGACGGTGACGATGTGCACGCCCTCGCCGGTCAGCGCGTTCAGATAAGCAGGCAGAATGGCCACAAGGGTCTTGCCCTCGCCGGTCTTCATCTCGGCGATGCGGCCCTGATGCAGCACGATGCCGCCGATGAGCTGCACACGATAGGGGCGCATGCCCAGAACGCGCTCCGCCGCCTCACGGCAGACCGCAAAGGCCTCCGGCAGCAGCTCGTCGAGCGTTTCGCCGTCATGATAGCGGCGCTTGAATTCCTCTGTTTTGGCGCGAAGCGCCTCGTCGGACAGCTTTGCCATCTCTGGGCCAAGTGCCTCGATGCGCTCCACCTGCGGCAGGAGCTTTTTGACCTCGCGCTCCGAGCGGGTTCCAAACAATTTCGAAAAAAATCCCATATTTCCACTGACCTTTCGTCATGCATTCATCATAATAGACGGATTATAGCACACTTTTGAACAGAAAAAAAGAGGTTCTCCCAATTGGAAACAGAAATTTTAAAATTGTTACAAAAGAGTGAAGGATGTCAAGCCCCGGAACAGCAAAAAAGCTTGTTTCGGGGCTTGACACTGTAACAGTGTTATGCTATTCTAAGGCTGTAACAATGTTACGACCTCATGCTTCGTCCCTTGCATGATCGAAGGTAATGACCGTATAGTACTTGTGCCCCTCCTCCTGCACACACGCATCGATCTGCCGCTTCAGCTCCGCCGTCTTTCCGCTCATGCAGAAGGGCACGGCAAGGTCAAAAATCAGATTTGTGTGCTTCGGGCCGCGCACCATGCGGAAATCATGAAGAGAAAGCCGCGGATCGATCGTTTTGAGCTTCTCCGCAATCAGCCGGTGCATGTGGTTCAGCTCCGCGTCGTCCGTGACGATGGGATCGTAATGGATTACCAGATGCACATGCAGCTCGCGCAGGGCGTCGCGCTCGATGTCGTCGAGAATATCGTGGCAGTGCAGCGGATCCTCATGCATATCCATCTCCGCATGGACGGAGGCAAAGCACTGCCCCGGCCCGTAGTCGTGCACCATCAGGTCGTGGATGCCGAGGATTTTCTCATGGGATAAAATCAGCGTGCTGATGCGCTTGACCAGCTCCGGATCCGCCTGCTTTCCCAGCAGCGGACTGATCGTCTCCTTGGCAAGGGACCACCCGGAAAACAGAATAAACGCCGCGACCGCCACGCCGACCCAGCCGTCAATGCGCCAGTGGAAGAAATGCCCCGCGAGGCAGCCCAGAAGCACGGCAGAGGTCGCGATGACATCGTTGCGGCTGTCTGCCGCCGTTGCCTCCAGCGCGGTGGAGCGAATCCTGGCTGCAAGCTTCCGGCAGAACAGGCACATCCAGAGCTTTACCAGAATGGAGCCGAGCAGAACACACAGCGTCAGCACGGAAAATGCCACCGTCTCCGGATGCAGGATCTTCTCCACGGAGGATTTCGCCAGCTCCACGCCGACGACCAGAATCAGCACGGAAACCAAAAGGCCCGACAGATATTCCATCCGCGCGTGGCCGTAGGGATGCTCCTCATCCGCCGGACGCTCCGCCAGCCGAAAGCCCAGGAGCGTCACAAGAGAGGACGAGGCGTCGGAGAGGTTGTTGACCGCGTCCGCCGTAATGGCCACGGAGCCTGCCAGCGTACCGGCCAGCAGCTTTGCCGCCGCCAGCAGCAGGTTGCAGAGCATGCCGACCACGCCCGCCAGCCTGCCATACGCGCCGCGGACGGCGGGAGCCTCCGTATTCTTATAATTCTTCACAAAAAGGCGCAGCAGAAGCTCTGTCATCTGCGTCTCCCCCTTCGTTTTTTTAATATTGTTATATTATACTAACAATTTTTGAAAATGTACACCTTTTTTTGCGCCCACACTTTCCCCCTGCCGGAAAGTGTGATAGAATAAATATCTGTCTATTTGGTCTGGAGGGATTTCCATGGACGAATTCACTGCCGCCCTGCTTCGTGCAATGCAAGCCGCGCAGGAGGAATGCGGCGTGCGTCAGAAGCGCCTTGCGCAGGCCGTACAGGAGTACGGCGGCACTGCCGCAGCAAAAAACTGCATCCGCCGCGGCCGCGCCTCGGAGGGCTTTGAGGCCCTTGCTGCGGCAAAACGACTGGATCTGAGTCTGGAAGCGCTGATTGTCAGTGCGAAATACAACGCACTTTTTACGGACGACGAGGTCAATGCCTGCTTCGCGCTGCTCTGCGGCGCGGACTATTACGGAAGGAAATTATGAAACGAATCATCAAATATCTGAAGCCCTATCGTGGCAGGCTTGCCCTCGCGGCGATCATGGTGTCGGTGTCGACGCTGTGCGATCTGCTGCTGCCAACGCTTATGTCGGACATTCTCAACAGCGGTCTGCGCGCAGGCGCATTTTCGCAGATCCTGTACACCTGCCTGGCGATGTTCGCCGTCGCGGCGGTCAGCCTGGTGTGCATTCTGCTGGGCACCAAAACCTCCTCGGAGGTGGTCGCCGCCTTCTGCGCGGACCTGCGCGCGGACATTTTCCGCAAGGTCAACACACTCTCCTTTGAGGAATTCGGCCAGCTCGGCACCGCCGCTCTGGTCACTCGCGCCACGCACGACGTGGGCACCGTCTCCTGGGTCGCCTCCATGCTTTGCGGCACCGTAGCGACCATCCCCATGCTCTTCGTGGGCGGCGTGGTGCTGGCCATGCTGAAGGACGTCACACTGTCTCTCATTTTGCTCGCCTTTGTGCCGGTCATTCTGGCGGGCGGCTGGCTGGCCGGAAAGCATGTCCTCCCTCTGTGGAAAAAATCCGATCTTTACATTGACAAGCAGAACGGCATCATGCGTGAGCGCCTGCGCGGCATCCGCGTCATTCGCGCCTTCCACTCCGAGGAGCACGAGCACGAGCGCATCGCGGACGCGACGCATATCATGGCCGAAAACATCATCCGCAGCAACGTCTCCATGGGCACGCTTCTGCCCATCGCCACGTTCCTGCTCGATCTTGCGATCGTGCTCATCGTCTATCTCGGCGGGCGGCAGATGGTAAACGGCGGCAGCGTCAGCGCCGGCGACATTTTCGCCATCATTCAGTACATCACCATGGTCATGAACGGCGTTCTGATGGCCTCCTTTGCCATCATCATGTTCCCCCATGCGCGCATCGCCGCCGACCGCATCGGCGAGGTGATGGATGCCGAGGGTATGGGCGACCCCGCCGTGGGAAAGACCATGCAGCTCACCGGCGCCATCCGCTTCGACGACGTCAGCTTCTCCTACGGCGGCACAGAGGACGCGCTCAGTCACATCTCGCTGGAGATCAAGCCGGGACAGAAAATCGCAATCATCGGCGGCACGGGCAGCGGCAAATCCACGCTCATTTCCCTGCTGCTGGGCTTCCGCCTGCCGACAAAGGGGCAGGTACTCCTCGACGGCTGCTCCACCGCGGAGCTGAGCAAGCACACGCTGCGCGCAGGCATCAGCAGCGTCCTGCAGGGCGCGGCAATTTACACCGGCACGATTGAGGAAAACATCCGCATGGGCAAGCCTGACGCCACAGAGGAAGAGCTTCACCAGGCGGCGAAAATCGCCCAGCTCTCGGATTTCATCGACTCCTGCGAGGGCGGCTATGCCTATGAAATCCGCCAGGCGGGCAAGAATCTCTCCGGCGGACAGAAGCAGCGGCTCTCCATCGCCCGCGCGATCATCAAGCCCGCGCCCATTTACGTTTTTGACGACAGCTTCTCTGCGCTCGACTTTCTGACGGAAAAGAAGCTGCGCGGCGCGCTGAACGAAAAAATCCGCGGCTGCACGCAGCTTGTCGTGACCCAGCGCATTACCTCCGCCATGCACTCGGACTGCATCTTCGTCATGGACCGCGGCTGCCTGATCGATGCCGGGCGGCATGAAGATCTGCTCGCGCGCTGCAAAATCTATCAGGACATTTATGCCTCGCAGACCGGAGGTGGCGTAAAATGAAAAAGGAACACACGCTCCGCCGCCTCGTGCTGGAAACGCGCCCCATCTGGAAATGGCTGGCGCTGGCCTGCGTGCTCTGCATCGGCCTGATCGTCTGCGCCGTTGCAGGGCCGAAGCTGCTCGGCCGGCTCATTGACCGCCTCTATGCCTATTGGAACGGTACCGAAACCGGCGATCTTCTGGCGCAGCTGCGGCCCGGCCTTGCAATGCTTCTGGGCGTTTATGCCTGCTACTGTCTCTGCTCCTACCTGAAAATGCTGCTGCTGAACAAGGTAGTCAGCCGGTACTTCACCTGCAACCTGCGCATCCGCATTTCGGACAAAATCCGCCGCCTTCCCGTGAGCTATGTTGACCAGACCTCCGTGGGTGACGTTCTGTCGCGGATGACAAACGACGTGTCCACTATGGGCAACTATATCCACCAGATCATCGACACCCTGATGACCGGCTTTCTGATGATCGCCGCCATCGCGGTCATGGTGCTGCGCGAGGACTGGCGTCTCGGCCTGATCGTCCTCGCGCTGACGCCGCTCTCCATTCTGCTGTCCTCCTTCATCTCCTCCAAGAGTGAGAAGCACTTCTATCAGATGTTCACGCAGAGCGGCGTTTTGAACTCCCTTGTGGAGGAATCCTTCACGAATTTTGCCACGACGAAGGCCTACAATCTGGAGGCCTACACACAGGAAAAGCACGCCGAGATCAACGACAGGCAGCGCCTGTCCGAGGGACGCGCCAATTTCACTTCCTCCATCGTCCGTCCGCTCATTGCCTTCACCAATGCGCTGGCCTACATTGCCATCTGCCTGGTCGGCGGTTGGCTGGCGCTGCGCACCGGCAGCGTAAGCGCCGGTGTGATTGTGACGGTTCTGCTCTATGCCAAGCAGTTTTCCGCGCCGCTGGAGCAGATCGCCGGTGGTTTCGGCGATTTGCAGCATGCCAAGGCCGCCGCGCGGCGCGTATTCAAGCTGCTCGACCTGCCGGAGGAAGAGAACGCCAACGGGAAGCTCCCGTCCAAGGCGGAGGGCAACATCCGTTTTGAGCACGTGGATTTCTCCTATGACAAGGCCGCGCCGCTCATTCAGGATCTGAACATCGATGTCAAGCAAGGCCAGAAGGTCGCCATCGTCGGCCCAACCGGCGCCGGCAAAACAACCATCGTCAATCTGCTGATGCGCTTTTACGACGTGGATCGCGGCCGCATTCTCCTCGACGGCGTGGACTGCGCCACGCTCTCCCGCGAGGAGCTGCGCGACCAGTTCGCCATGGTTTTGCAGGACACCTGGCTATTCCGCGGAACGATTGCGGAAAACGTCGCCTACGGCAAGCCGGACGCAACATGCGAGGAGATTGTCACCGCCTGCGACCACGCCTATTGCGACCACTTCATTCGCACGCTTCCCGCAGGCTACGACACCATCGTCGGCGACGATATGACCAACCTCTCCGGCGGTCAGAAGCAGCTTCTGACCATTGCCCGCGCCATGCTCGCAGACCGCCGTCTGCTGATTCTCGACGAGGCGACCTCCAACGTCGACACGCGCACGGAGGCGCTGCTGCAAAAGGCGATGGACCGGCTCATGCACGGGCGCACCTGCTTTGTCATTGCGCACCGCCTTTCCACCATCGTCGATTCCGACCTCATTCTGGTGCTCGACCACGGCCGGATCGTCGAACAGGGCACGCACGCCGAGCTGTTGGCCAAGAAGGGCTTCTATCATCAGATTTATACCAGTCAATACGCAATTTAACGGAAAGCCCCCGTCCATCGGACGGGGGCTTTCAAGCGCATTGGGCAAGGGCGGGTGCGCTCTGCGGCCACGGCACGCCGTCTGCGCAGCCGTCAGCGACAAAGGAGCGCTACGGATGCGGCGTGCCCCTTGCGGGTAGGCCCTACGGATAATACAAAATTGCGGCATACCCCTTGCAGATATGCCCTATGGATTCACCGGAAACGGAAACCGCCATAAGGGCGTAACTCAGCCGTGTCCGCGCAATTACTGCGCGTTTTCATCGTGCTCGATATAATACTCCTCCAGCTCCTTTTGCAGCTGCACCAGGCGCTGCTTTGCGCTGCCGTAATTTTGTTCGCCGAGCATATCCAGTGTCTCGGAGACTGCACGAAATACCTTATAATACATTTTCTCCCATTTCTGCATAAAACCGCCTCCTGTCGATATTACTATTCTAATAGTAACTACAATTATGGAAATTGTCAATAGGTTACTTCCTATGTAGTATCTATCCGAGGTGATTTGCATGCAGGAGGAGACCATTGTTGTTCTTCGGGATTATGGCCGCGTCCGCCTGAAGCTGAAGGAGCTGATGGACAGCCGCGGCATCAACCGCAACGCGCTGGCCCGCTCCATCGGGGCGAGATTCGAGGTTGTGGACAAATGGTATCAGGGAAATGTGGAAAAGCTGGATCTGGACATTCTGGCGCGGCTTTGCTGCGTGCTGCACTGCCGGGTCGAGGATCTGCTGGAATACGGCAAATAAAAAGCCTGCTGCAAAGTATTTTGCAGCAGGCTTTTTGTGTTAATCGATCACGCGGATGGTTTCAATGACCGGCTGGGAGCCGTCCTTGACGGTGCCATTGTTGTCCGTGACCGGCGTGTTTTCGCAGATCTCATCGACGATCTCCATGCCGGAGGTGACATAGCCAAAGCAGGCATACTGCCCGTCAAGGAACTGCGAGTCCTGATGGACAATGAAGAACTGCGAGCTTGCGCTGTCATAGGGCTGCGCACGCGCCATGGAAATCGCGCCGCGCGTGTGCGAGAGCGTGTTGCTCACGCCATTGGCCGTAAACTCGCCCTTGATCGTCTCGTCCGAGCCGCCCGTGCCGTTGCCCTTGGGGTCGCCGCCCTGGATCATGAAGCCGTTGATGATACGGTGGAAGGTCAGGCCGTCATAGAAGCCGCTCTTCGCCAGCTTCAGGAAATTCCCCACGGTGATGGGCGCGGCGTCCGCGTCCAGCTCCACGGCGATGGTTCCATAGTCCTTGAGCACGATCTCCACATGGTGCTTGCCGGACGTGCCGCAGCCCGCCAGAAGTCCAAGCAGCAGCGCCAGCGCCGCCGCAAATGCAAACAGTTTTTTCATATTGATTCCTCCAATGTTTCAATGGTTCCGCCGCCGAGAACGTTCTCGCCGTCGTAGAATACCGCCGTCTGGCCCTTCGTCGCCGCCCGCTGCGGCTCGTCAAACAGCAGCTCGCAGCCGCCGGGGATGGGCGTCAGAATCGCAGGCGCGGTTCTGGTCGTGTAGCGCAGCTTTGCCTGCACACGCAGAGGGCCATCCGGCCGGTCAAAGGGGATATAATTCACCCCGCCGACGCGCACGCGCCGGGTGAACAACCTCTCGCCCTCGCCGACGATCACATCCGTTCCGCGCTTGCCCAGAACATACACGCGGTGCCCGCAGGAAAGCTCCAGCCCCCGCCGCTGGCCCGTCGTATAGGCCTCCAGCCCGCGATGCGGCCCGAGGACTTTTCCCTCCGGCGTGATAAAATTGCCCCTTTGCGGCACAAGCCCGTGCGCGGTCAGATAGGCCATGTAGTCGCCGTCCGGCACAAAGCAGATATCCTGCGAATCGTGCTTTCCCGCAAGCCGTAAGCCGCTGCGCTCCGCCAGCGCGCGTACCTCCGCCTTGCTCTGCACGCCACCTAAGGGAAAAAGCGTCCGGGACAGCTGTGCCTGCGTCAGGCCGCAGAGCATGTAGGTCTGATCCTTTGCCGCGTCCGCCGCGGTTTTCAGCAGGAAGCGGCCGTTTTCTTCCTTGACGCGGGCGTAATGCCCTGTCGCAATGCCGTCATAGCCAAGCTCCAGCGCCTTTTGCAAAAACAGGCCGAATTTCAGCGCATTGTTGCAGAAAATGCAGGGATTCGGCGTGCCGCCCTGCCGGTAAACCTCGGTAAAGGGCTCGATTACAAAGCGCCGGAATTCCTCGCGCAGATCAAAGACATGAAAATCGATCCCCATCCGCTCTGCGGCGCTGCGGGCATCCTCGATTTCCTGCGTCTGTCCCTCGTCGCGCAGCAGCATCGTTGCGCCGCCGGCGAGATAGCCCTGCTCACGCAGGAGCAGGCAGGCAGCCGCGCTGTCCACGCCTCCGGACATCGCCGTGAGTATTTTCCGCATGGCAGCACCTCCTTCTGCGCTTCATCATACCGCATCGGCGGGAAAATTGCAAGAGGGGCGGTTGACCGCGCCGAAAAATGTGGTACAATAGAAGCAGAATTTGCCTGACACAGGCAGAAAAGGAAGGTTATTATGCTTGATTTTCATCCGGTGACCCTTGCGGACGAGGACATCCTGCGCCCGTTTCTCTACCGCGCCGACGGCTACGGAGCAGAGGCGTCCTTCGCGACGATTTTCCTCTGGGGCGAGCAGAACGTCGCGCTGTTTGAGGGAGAGCCGGTCATTCTCAGTAAGTTCACCAGCGAATCCTATGCTTTTCCGGGCTGCAACCGCGATCTGAAGGCGACGATCGAAGCGTTCCTGGAGGACGCGAAGGACCGCGGCTTCCCCTGCCGCGTCTTCGGCCTGCTGGAATCGGACGTCGCCCGCATGGAATCGCTCTTCCCCGGCCGGTTCCACTATCGACCGGTGCGCAACAGCTTCGACTACATTTACGAAATTGACCATCTTGCCGACCTGCACGGAAAAAAATTGCAGGCCAAGCGCAACCACTGCAACCACTTTGAAGAGGCCTATCCGGACTACCGCCTGCTGCCGCTGGACGCCGCGCTTCTGCCGCGCTGCCGCGCCTTCACGGAAAGCTGGTATGCCGCACATCTGGAACGCGGCGAGGAGGAGGATTTTGCCGGTGAGCGCATCGCCATCGGCAAGGCCTTTGACCACTTCGATGCACTCAGCCTCGAAGGTCTGGCGTTGGAGGTCGGCGGCGAAATTTTCGCCTTCTGCATGGGCAGCCGCATTCGCAAGGATACCTTTGACGTGCACTTTGAAAAGGCTCAGCCGGAAATCAACGGCGCCTACGCCATGATCAACCGCGAATTCGCCCGCAGCATCCGCGAGCGCTATCCCGAGGTCCGCTATCTCAACCGTGAGGACGACATGGGCATTGAGGGCCTGCGCCGCGCCAAGGAAAGCTACACGCCCGACATTCTGCTGGAAAAATATCTGGCAGAGGAGAGAACCGCTTGATCGCCCGCGCCGAGCGCCGGGATCTGCCGCAGCTCACCCGTCTCTGGCAGGACTGCTTCGGCGACCGCTCCGAGGACATTGCCGCATTCTGGCAGCTGCCCGGTGTTCAGGTCTTCTGCGCGCGTGTAAACGGCCGCGCCGTCAGTATGGCCAGCGCCCTGCCCGTACAGCTGATCGACGAAGCGGGCGAGGCTCACGCCGCCGCCTATCTCTACGCTGTCGCCACGGACAGGGCTTTCCGCCGCCGCGGCCTGTGCGGCGAGGTTCTGCACTATGCCGAAGCGCAGCTGAAAAAGAGCGGCGTGGAGTTCTCCCTTCTGGTTCCCAGCACGCAGCCCCTCTTCCCCTTCTACCGGAGGCTCGGCTACGAAACCTGCTTTTTCCGCGGCAGAGAGGAAATCGCCGCTCCCGCCTGCGCGGGCGAGGTGCGCGCCATCTCGCCAGAGGCATACTTCAGCCTGCGGGAGCTGCTGCTTCCGGCCGGTTTTGTCTCCCTGCCCGCGGCACTGCTCGGTTATCAGGGCACCAGTGACCGTCTCTGCCGCATCGAAACGGAAAACGACGTCTACTGTGCCGTCTGCGCGGAGAGCGAAGACGGCCTGACCGTCAAGGAGCTGCTCCCCTACTCCCCCGCCGCAGCGGCGCTGCTGCTGCGCGAAAGCAGGTGCAGGCATGGCGTCTGCCTCACGCCGGAGGGAGTCATCCCCTACGGCATGGGTAAGCCGCTCTCCGAGGTTCCCCTGCCGGCGCATATTTACCTCGGTCTTGCCATGGATTGACTTTTTCATAACGCAGCGCCGCGGCTCGATGCGCCGCGGCGCTATTTCTATGTATCATTCATACAGCCCGTTATAGGCCGGGATGGGATAATCCTCTTCATAGCTTCTGCAAAGCCCCAGAAAGGTCTTTGCCGCCGGGGTCAGGTATTTGTTCTTATGGTAGACAATGTTGAAATTTCGCCGGAAGACCAGCCCCGAAACCCGCACGGTCACCACCAGCCCCTGGTGCAGCGCGGGCAGGATCATGCGGTGCGGCAGGACGGCGATGCCCAGATCGTTTACCACCGCGTTGACCAGCGCCGTCGTGCTCATCGCCTCCCAGATCGGCGTGATGCTCAGCCCGGCCGCCTCCACCACGCGGTCAAAGACCTCCCGCGTGCCGCTTCCCCGCTCGCGCAGCAGGAAGCGCTGCCGCTTGAACTCATCTATGGGGATGACCTGTCCCTGTGTCCAGCCCTTCTGCGAGGAGCAGACCACGCTCAGGTGGTCCTCCATATACGTTTCCGAGACGAGGTTCGGGTCGTGCGTAATGCCCTCGGCCAGCGCACAATCCAGCTCGTTGGCAAGCAGCTTCCGCTCCAGCTCGCCGGACGGCTCCACGACCACACGCACATCGACCTCCGGGCATTTGGCGGCAAAGGCCTTTAAATAGCTCGGCAGGAACTGCGAGCCTATGGTAATGCTTGCGCCAATGCGGAGAATACCCTTCGCGCCCCAGTTCCGCAGGCCGGTTTCCATGTCCTCAAAGAGGTCGGAGATATGGATGGAATATTGCAGAAACTGCTTTCCCACGTCCGTGATTTGCAGCCGCCGCCCAAGGCGGTCGAACAGGCAGACGCCGTAATACTGCTCCAGCTCCTTGATGGCAAGGCTCACCGCCGGTTGGCTCATATGCAGCCGCTCGGCGGCTTTTGTCGTATTGCAGCCGGATTCGCAGACGGCGCGGAAAATCGTCATATGCCGCAGTGTCATGAAAATACCTCTTATATCGTTTTTCTTATGATTATTCTAAAATTATAGTATTTCCATTATTGAAAATCAAGAGGTATAATGCGAACGAAGAAAAGAAAGGGCGTAGAAATATGAAAAAAGTCGATAAGAAGAAGTATTTACAGTTGTTTCTCTCCACCTTTAAGCTGAGCGCCTGTACGTTTGGTGGCGGTTTTGTCATTATTCCTCTCATGCGCAAGCGTTTCATGGACGAGCTCGGCTGGATTGAGGAGCAGGAAATGTTGGATCTGACCGCCATTGCGCAGTCCTCGCCCGGCTCCATCGCGATCAACGCCTCCATTCTGGTCGGCTACCACGTCGCCGGCGTTCCCGGCGCGCTGCTGGCGGTTCTGGCCGCAATTCTGCCACCGCTCATCATCATCTCCGTCATCTCCCTGTTCTATCAGGCGTTCCGCGACAACGCGATCGTCAGCATGGCCATGAAGGGCATGCTGTGCGGCGTGGCGGCGGTCATCTTCGACGTCGTCATCAGCATGGCAAAAAGCGTCATTGATCAGAAGAAGATTCTGCCGCTGCTCGTAATGTTCGGCTCCTTCATTGCCGTCCGCTTCTTCAACGTCAATGTCATCGTGATCATCGTGGTCTGCGGCCTGATCGGCGCGCTGACCACCATTCAGCACAAAAAGCTGCCGAGGAAGGTGAAGCAGAAATGATCTATCTTCAATTGTTCTGGAGCTTCTTCCAGATCGGCCTGTTCAGCATCGGCGGCGGCTACGCAGCCATGCCGCTGATTCAGAATCAGGTCGTTGACCTGCACGGCTGGCTGAGCATGACGCAGTTTGCCGACATCATGACCATTGCAGAAATGACCCCCGGCCCCATCGCCATCAACTCTGCGACCTTCGTCGGCATCCAGGTCGGCGGGCTGCCCGGTGCGCTGATCGCCACGATCGGCTGCGTGTTCCCGTCCTGCGTGATCGTCCTGGCGCTCGCCTATTTTTACTACCGCTTTCGCGGGCTGAACGTTGTGCAGGGTGTTCTGGCCGGACTTCGCCCCGCGGTCATCGCCATGATCGCCTCGGCTGGCATCTCGCTTCTGATCATGGCGCTCTACGGTCAGAGAACGATTCCCGTCAACGCCGCGGCGATTGACATCATCGCGCTGGTCATTTTTGCAATCGGCTTCTTCATCCTGCGGAAATGGAAGCCGAACCCGCTCTGGGTCATGGCAGGCTCAGGCGTCGCGGGCGTGCTGCTTTACGCAATTTTCTGAAAGAGGGATACATCATGCTGTACACAATGAAAACCGGAATTCTCTATCAGGAGCCGACGCATCAGGCGGTGGCGAAGATGAAGGGCGGCCTGACCGGGCCGGTCAAGGAGATCTACACCGGCGGCGAGGAGCCGCTGATGGAGGCCAAAATTCAATATAACGAAACAGAATCGACTGCGGACGTCCGCAGCAAGGAATACCTCCTACTCGACCACGACGAACACATCGTCGCGGAGGGTCACCCGGAGTATGCCGCGGGCGAGGCTCCGGAGGAGGCGGGCTGGCCGGTCTGCCGGATGCCGCGCGTCGATCACGCGGAGGTCGAGCTGGACGGTGCGAAGGATCTTCTGACCATGGGCAGCGGCCAGAGCTACACGCTCAGCGACGCGCAGGGCCGGGAGCTTCTGCGCATCCGGCATCGCGGCATTCTCGGCGGCTGGAATCTGGAAGATTCCTACGGCTTTGCGCCGGAGGTGCTGTGCGGTCTGTTTGCCTTCTGCCGGTACATCGAGCAGGAAAACGAGCTGCTGATCGCCTGAGTTTTGAGAAGATAGCGCAAGCCCGCTACCGGGGCACCGGCAGCGGGCATTTTTATTAATCAAAATATTCGTTCGAGAGAATCTGATATCCGTCCCCGACGGGCTTAAGCATAGCGAGGGCGTTGGGGTCACCCAGCTGCAAATTGCAAACATAATACATGGCAATCGTTCCGTCCTCCTGCACGAAGGCTTTGTAAACCTGCGGCCGGTAAAAATTGGAATCTCCGTGCCAGCGATAATAGCAATCCGTTTTATCCCAGTAGAGCATATGCTCCAGGCCGATTTTCTCGGTTTCGTCCAAGGTAATGCCGAAGTATTTCTGCAAAACCCGATTCATTTCCTTGACGGGCATGCGGTCAACATCATGCGCCAGTGCATCTTCTCCCCAAATCGATGCCAGATGAGCGCGCTCTTCCTCGCTGAGCTGGTTCAGCTCATCCTGTTTGCCGCGAATACCGCAATAGAACAGCATCAGCAGATCAACCTTTTCCGGAGAGGTAAAATCACTTGTCAGGCACTGCGCGTACCAGTCTTCCTCCGTCAGAATCATATTCTGTGTATCGAACACCTTTTGCAGAGAAGCCAGCGTGTCCGCATCGACCTCTGTGCCGTATTTCTGAACGTTTGGCAGGACGCCGCCGCAATACGAAACCTTGCCGTCCTCTCCGACGCAATACAGGTCGAGCGCATCGTCACTGCGCCAATAGCCGGCAATCACGCGGCCGGAAACATCAACGTCAAGGCGCTGAAGGTCAGACGTCCGAATTACCCAGTCGGAGAATTTGCCGCCCTCAGGGGCATAGCTGTCCTCAAGATACTGCCATGCGCCGTCCTTATCTGCACGGGAAACGGTGATCTGAACGGGCATTCTGTTGGGAATTTCCGGTCTTCCCTCCACTTCCTTATAGCGCATTACAAAGCACTCCGCAATAAACGTAGCCTGTCGGGCATAGTCCTGTTCCTCCGTCTCGGAGCCGCCGGTGTCCATGCGCTTCTGGCGAATATTGGCATCCGTCAGCGCCGGGTCAAAGGCGAATTTCAGAATATCCAGCTCAATTCCATCCGCGAACAAATCCACCAGCGCCTTTTGCGCCGCAGTCTGCGCGTCGGCAAGCTCCTGCTCCGTAAAGGGGTACACTCTGATTTCCTCCAGGCCGCGCTGCACTTCGATCTCCTCCGCCTGTGTTGACGGGGGAACCGCATCCGTCATGCGCTGCGTGGGAACCTCGGTGACGGGAGGCGCGGAGGATTCGCTCGGCTGGGCAGGGTCGGAATTGCAGGCGCACAGGGCAAGCGTCAGCAGCAGGGCGCAAAGCAGGCAAAAAATTCTTTGATGTTTCATTATTTTGTCTCCTCTCGTCGAATGCACCGGCGACTGCGAGTCGCCGGAAGGGGGCTGCATGCTGCCGCATTGCGATTTCACGCGGCAATCACGCGTGCCCTCGCCCCCCGGCCTTGAAAATCGATCCGCAAGCTCGATTGCAGGGAATGTATCCCTCTTGGACTATTATAGCAAGGAAATCATTTCTTGTCAACAATACTTTTCTAAAAAAAGTATTGCAATTCAATAATAACATGGTAGACTAAATATGTAATTAGATTGGTGAGGATGCCATGCAGAACAATACAACGCAAAGCAATTACCGGCGCGGGGTCGCGCCGCTGGTGATTCTGGCGCTTCTGAGGCAGGAGGACATGTACGGCTATCAGCTCGTGCAGGAAATGGAGCGTCAGAGCGGCGGAAGGGTCACCACGCAGGAGGGGTCGCTGTATCCCGTCCTGTACCGCCTACAGGAGGCGGGCTATATCTCCGACCGCAAGGTGCTGGTCGGCAAGCGCATGACGCGGGTGTATTACCATCTGGAACCGCCGGGCGAGGCGCACCTGCAAGCGCTGATCGCGGAATACACCGCGCTGACCGGCGGGGTCTTTCAAATCATCAACGGAGGGGTCAAATGAGAAGCAGAGACGCAGAGCTGCGCAGCTATTACCGCCAAACCGTCCGGATGCTCCCCTGCGCGCGCAAGATTCGCGCGGGCCTGAAGGAGCGGCTGCACACGGACATCACCGACTATCTTTCCGAGCATCCCGACGCCACGGCGCAGACCGTGCGCGAGCAGTTCGGCTCGCCGGAGTCCATCGCCGCCGCCTATGTGGAAACCATGGGCGCGGAGGAGCTGCTGCAAAAGCTCCGGCTGCACGACCGAATCGTGCGGGGCGTGATTGCCGTCCTTGCGATTGCTGCGCTCGTCGCCTGCGCGATCGGCATCTGGGCAGAGATAGCGCTGCAAAAGGCCATGCAGGGAACGATTTACGTCATCACTGAAGTGGAAGACAATCCCCACGATGACGCATATTGGGAGACATGGGAAACCACGGCCTACTACCCGTAAGCAGAGAGGATAAAAAGAACCACATGAAACGCATTTTCAGTATTTTACTTATCGTCGCACTGCTTTTCGCGTGCATTCCGCAGGCCTTCGCGAAGGACACCGGCATAACGACCATCATCGATTTGGGAGACGGCGCACGGCTGATCATCACGCTGACAAAGGAGGTTTCTTCCGCCTCCACGCAGCGGGCGCTGAAAACAATAACGAGCCGCAAAACGTTTGAATATAACAAAAACGGAAAGACAGAATGGAAGGCCGTTCTCACGGCAAGCTTCTATTATAACGGCCTGACGTCCAAGTGCACCGACGCAAGCTGCCCGGTCAGCGTTGCCGACACCAACTGGTCGCAGCAGTCGAAGAACGTCCGGATCAGCGGCAGCACCGCCATCGTCGATCTGGTCATGTACCACAAGGGGCAGGACAAATCCTTCAGCTATACGCTGACCCTCTCCTGCGACAAAGACGGAAACGTCGCTTGATCGCAAATACAAATCCCCCGCGCTTGCCTGACGCAAACGCGGGGGATTTTGGATTCAGCAGTAAAAATCGCGGATTTTCTTCGCGCGGCTGGGGTGGCGCAGTTTGCGGATCGCCTTGTTTTCGATCTGGCGGATACGCTCGCGCGTCACGCCGAAGATCTGGCCGACCTCCTCGAGCGTGTGCGTCTTGCCGTCGTACATGCCGAAGCGCAGGCGCAGGACGTCGGCCTCGCGGTCGGTCAGCGTGTTGAGGATCTCTCCCAGCGCCTCGGCAAGCAGGGCGTTGCTCGTGGCGTCCGCCGGGCCGGGCGTGTTGTCGTCCTCGACGAAGGAGCCGATGGTCGTGTCCTCTTCATCGCCGACGGGCGTGTCCAGCGAGAGGGTGTCCGCCGCGGTGCGGTTGGCCTCGATGATCTTCTCGATGGGAAGATTCAATTCGTCCGCGATCTCCTCCAGCGTCGGCTCGCGGCCCAGCTCCTGCACCAGCTTGCGGTTGCAGCGCGTGGCCTTGTTGATGACCTCTACCATATGCACCGGAACGCGGATCGTTCTCGCCTGATCGGCAATCGCGCGGGTAATTGCCTGACGGATCCACCAGGTCGCATATGTAGAGAATTTGTTTCCCTTTGTATAGTCGAACTTATCGACCGCGCGGATCAGGCCGGTGTTTCCCTCCTGGATCAGGTCCAGAATGTGCAGGCCGCGGCCGGAATACTTCTTCGCAATGGAGACGACAAGGCGCAGATTCGCCTCGGTCAGCTTATTTTTGGCGGCCTGGTCGCCGTCGGCAACGCGGCGGGCCAGCTCCTGCTCCTCCTCCGGAGACAGCAGCGGAACCTGGCCGATCTCCTTGAGGTACATGCGCACCGGGTCGTCGAGGTTATACTCCGCCGCGAGCTCCACCGGATCAACCAGCGGCTCCTCCTCTTCCAGTTCGGAATCGGGGACGTCATCAAAATCATCGAGGATATCCGGCAGCAGATCATTCTCGGGCTCTGCGCTGACAATCTGAATGCCGATGGATTCAAAGGTATCATAGATCTGTTCGATTTTGTCAACGGACAGATCGAGTTTTTCCAATGCTGCAAGCAGCTCAGAGGACGAAAGCATGCCGTCACGGCGGCCCTTGCTGATCAGGGCAGTGAGCGGCGCCATCAGTTCTTCATTCGGCTTGCTGTTTTTCTTAGAGTCGGACATAGTGCACTTCCTTGCTGACGAACAAGTATATGCCCATAAGGCGTATCTAATTCATTATACATTATTATGTCAAGTTTCGCAAGCTTTTTTGCGTGAAAAAATGAGAAAAATCTTCTTTTTTGAGAAAATTAATCCCCTGCGGGCAAAATTTTGGCGGCTATCCCACAGGATACCCGCCAAATTGCTTTCTCATACCTCAGCCGCAGGCGATTTTTTCTTCCAGCGTTCTGCGAATCGCCGCAAGGAACGCCGAAGAGGTCAAAACCTCCGCCTTGCCGCCCTCCCAGAGGGCCGCCAGATCCTTGGTCATCTTGCCGGACTCGATCACGGCAAGACAGCTCTCCTCCAGCCGGCCGGCAAATGCGCACAGCGCGGGCAGCTCGTCCAGCTCGCCGCGCTTTCTCAGCGCGCCCGTCCAAGCAAAAATCGTCGCAACGGGATTCGTGGAGGTCTGCTCGCCGCGCAGATAGCGGTAATAGTGCTGGGTCACGGTGCCATGCGCCGCCTCATATTCATATTTGCCGTCCGGCGAAACCAGAACGGAGGTCATCATCGCCAGGCTGCCGAAGGCTGTGGAAACCATGTCGCTCATCACGTCGCCGTCGTAGTTCTTGCAGGCCCAGATGAAGCCGCCTTCGCTGCGGATCACGCGCGCGACCGCATCATCGATCAGCGTGTAGAAATAAGTGATACCCGCCGCGGCAAAGGCGTCCTTGTATTCCGCGTCGAAGATCTCCTGGAAAATCTGCTTGAACGTGCCGTCGTAGACCTTGGCGATGGTGTCCTTCGCAGAGAACCAGAGATCCTGCTTCGTCGCCAGCGCGTAATTGAAGCAGGCGCGGGCAAAGGAGGCGATGGAGCTGTCCTTGTTGTACTGCCCCATCAGGACACCGCCGCATTCAAAATCATAGATCGTCTGCCGCGTTTCCTTTCCCTCAAGGTCGGTGAAGACCAGCTCCGCCCTGCCCTGCGGGACACGCTGCTCCGTGGCGCGGTAGATGTCGCCGTAGGCATGACGCGCGATGGTGATCGGCTTTTTCCAATTGCGCACGACCGGCCGGATGCCTTCGACCAGAATGGGCGCACGGAAAACCGTGCCGTCCAGCGCGGCGCGGATGGTGCCGTTCGGGCTCTTCCACATGCCGTGCAGCTTGTATTCCGTCATGCGCTGTGCGTTGGGCGTGATGGTGGCGCACTTGACGCCGACGCCGTATTGCCGGATGGCCTCCGCCGCATCGTGCGTCACCTGATCCGCCGTGCTGTCGCGTTCCGGCAGGCCAAGGTCAAAGTAGACCGTTTTCAGCTCGACAAAGGGTTCGAGCAGCTCCTCCTTGATCTCCTTCCAGAGAATGCGGGTCATCTCGTCGCCGTCCAGCTCGACGAGCGGCGTTTTCATTTCAATTTTCTGCATGGGGCGCCTCCTGCCTGTGATTGACCAGCACGCAGCGGTTGATGGGCGTGCCTAGCGCATAGAATTTTTCCTCATAGCCGGTCATAATGCCGACCGGGCCGTTCGCGTGCAAATCACGCGTCAGATCGCGAATTTCCATCCCGCAGGCCGTGAATTCCTCGAGTGACCACTCAAAAAGTCCGGAATTATCCGTTTTGAAATGGATTTCGCCCTCCGGGCGCAGAATTTTCTTGTACTTTTCCAGAAATGTACGGAAGGTCAGGCGGCGCTTGGCGTTCTTTTTGCGCGGCCAGGGGTCGCAGAAGTTCAGATACATCAGGTCGACCTCGCCCTCGGCGAAGTAGTCCTCCAGCTCCGCAGCATCGATGGAGAGGAAAAAGACGTTCTTCAGTCCCATGGCCAGCGCCTTTTCCATTGCAAGCAGGAGCGCTTCCTGCACCTTCTCCACCGCGATGATGAGCACGTCCGGCTCCGCTGCGGCTGTTTCCACCGTGAATTTTCCCTTGCCGCAGCCGACCTCCAGCCGCAGCTCCTTCGCACCGGGCAGCAGGGAGCGCCAGTTGCCGCGCAGCCGCTGCGCATCGCGCAGCCAGACGGCGCTGCACGCCTCCATTCTCGGCTCCAAATTATTCCGCTTTCGCATTCTCATAAGCATTGGTCCTCAATTCTATTTGCAATTATGAAACAAATTATAGCAGAATCCAGCGAATGCGTAAAGAGAAACGCAGCTTTTTCTTGCATTTTTTCTGCGGAGCGTGTATAATATAGTGCGTCCGGCGCGTGCCGGTCATTTCCGGGTGTAGCTCAGATGGTAGAGCGCGTGGTTTGGGACCACGAGGCCGCTGGTTCGAGACCAGTCACTCGGACCATGCAGAGTGTCCTTATAGGATCTGAGTATCCTGTAATGGACACTCTGCTTTTTTTATGTGAAGAATGGTGAAAAGCTGGAGCTGTCGATCATCATCCGTTCCCGCACGCACAGCAGCTTGACCTTG
>CAKTVG010000021.1 GCA_934622035.1 uncultured Oscillospiraceae bacterium | reverse complement strand
GTAATGGGTAGGGCTGCATGAGGACCATGCAGGGGTGCAATTCCCGTGGAGCTTGCCGAAGCCGTCTGATTAAAGCCTTTTTTAGAATAGTGTACTTGCTGTCTTTCATAAGATGTAGTGTCCGCTATGTAAAGGGGGTTATCCTTATGACTGACAACATTACTTATCGAATTGACAGAGCAAAAATTTCAGAACAGAAAATGCAATTTAACATTATCAATCGCCGCCCCAAATATCCGGCAGGAGAAAAGGAAACCGTAAAGGCTGACATAGAAAAACAGCTTTTTGCGGTTTTTTGCAAATATGCGCGTCCGTAGCATTGAGAACTGGCGGGGGACGTGGTATAATATAAGTGTGGGCGGCTCAATTCAATACATCGTTATGGAGGAAAACGATGTATGACGCACTTTATACCCGCCAGTCGGTAGAAAAAATAGACAGTATATCCATTGAAAGCCAGCTTGAATACTGCAAGTATGAAACACGCGGAAATCCGTATAAAGAGTATATAGACCGGGGTTACAGCGGTAAAAATACCAACCGCCCCGCCTTTGAAGAAATGCTTGAGGACATCAAGCAGGGAAAAATATCAAGGGTAATCGTCTATAAGTTAGACCGTATCAGTCGTTCCATTTTAGACTTTGCAAACATGATGGACATATTTCAAAAGCATAATGTGGAATTTGTTTCATCAACAGAACGGTTTGACACGTCAACTCCTATCGGACGCGCTATGCTGAATATCTGTATCGTATTTGCACAGTTGGAACGCGAAACAATCCAAAAGCGCGTGACTGACGCATACTATTCACGTTGCAAACGCGGTTTTTACATGGGCGGACGTATTCCTTACGGATTTGCAAAGACGGAAACCGTTATTGACGGAATTAAAACGTCTATGTATGTGCCTGTCCCAGAAGAAGCCGAGCAAATGCGCCTTATGTATTCTCTGTATTCTAACCCGGAAAACTCATTAGGGGATATTATTAACTACTTTAATGAACATGGGATAGAACATTTACGGGGCGGTATGTGGAGTACAGCAAGAATTAGCGATATGCTTCGCAATCCTGTATATGTGAAAGCGGACGCAGATGTGTATGACTTTTTCAAGGCGCAGGGAGCAAATGTAATCAATCCCGTATCTGACTTTACAGGCTACAATGCCTGTTATCTGTATAAGGGTACGGTATCGACAACACGTAAGCAATGTGATTTGACAGACAAGGAAATCGTGCTTGCGCCCCATGAAGGAATTGTATCATCACGCGATTGGATAAAATGTCGGATACGCTGTCTGAATAACAGACAATCAACGAGAACTTGTAAACCGAAAAACTCATGGCTTGTAGGAAAAGTAAAATGTGGTAAATGCGGTTACGGTTTAACGATTGCAAAGGCAAATACGAAATGGCACAGATATTTTATTTGTGCTACTGCACTTTCCACCAAAAAGGCAAAGTGTACGGGTACAGGCGGTACGATTTATGCCGACGTACTGGAAGAATATATGCTGAACGCAATCCGGGAACGGTTAGCTGAGTTTACAACTCTGTCTAAGCAAGAAGAAACTCATGCAAGCCCTAAAATCAATGAGAACAAAATCCGCTTGGCTGAAATCGACAAAGCGATAGAGGATTTACTATCAAAGGTAGTCGGCGCAAATGCTATCCTAATGGAGTACATCAATAACAAGGTAGAAGCATTGGACGCAGAGCGACGGAAACTTCAAGAAGAAAATCTATCACTTACTTATCAGCCAGACAACAGCTCTTTGAGCGTTATATCCGACCATGTTCAGAAATGGGACGAAACAACCTTTGAAGATAAGCAAGCGGTTGTTGACGCTCTTATCAAAGTCATTACCATAGCGGACGGAAACATTGAAATCACATGGAATATATGACGTTTGAAAGAACGTCGTTTTTAAGGATAAATTTACTTGTATCTTCCCGTTTCGGTGAAGCCGTACAGCGGCTGCGCGAGCGGCTTGACGAGCGGAATGTGTACTACATGAATCCGGCGATCGATATGTAAAAAAACGCCCTGCGGATTGTGTAATCCGCAGGGCGCTGATTCTTTATTCTTCGGAATCCTTCCGGCGCTTTTCGCGCATTTCACGCCAGCGCATCTGAATCTTTAGAATGTAGAACAGAATGATGAGCACCTCGACCACCGCACAAATGGCAAAAAGGAGGATCACGGAATCCTGCTGGAAGCTCAGAACAAGGCTCAGGCCGATGCCCCAGAGGATGAGAGAGCAGGAGAGCATCTGCGCAATTCGCCCCCACCAGAGGGCAGAGAAGACCTGACAGACAATGCCCATGACCGGGATGCCGTAAATGAACAGCAGCCATGCATACTCTGGCAGGACGTTGAAAATCTGAGCGGCGCAGAACAGTACCGTCATCACCAGCCAGACAAGGCCCACCGCCATAAGCGTAATGAGCAGGTGCTTCGTCCGCGTTTTCTGCACCTTTTTCTCGCGCAGCAGATCCTGCACCGTAATGTCATACAGCTCCGCGATCTGCGAGAGAATGTACACGTCCGGCGTGCCCTCGCCGCGCTCCCATTTGGAAACGGATTTGTCTGAGTAATTTAACTTTTCAGCCAGTTCCGCCTGCGTATCGCCGCTCTGCTTGCGGTAATAGGCGATATTCTCTGCGATTCTTTTCCGTAACGTTTCTTCGTTCACGTGCATTTTCTGCAACTCCGTTTCTTCCGTTTTCAACTTCTTCTTCCTGTAAAAAGCCCGCAAAGCCTTGCGGCGCAACGACTCTACCGTCAGTAGAGCAGCGTTCTCGCCTCTGTAGATGCGCTCTCCCTGTCAGGTAGAGCGCATTCCCCCATCGGTGGCGTGACTTTTGCATTGCAGGTGGCTATGATAGGGCCAAACACAACGCAATGGGGGTCACACCTATGAAGGAAAAATTTGCTAAGCTTCTGCGCGTTCTGACGACCGCGCCGATCTTCGCCGGCATTCTTTGTACGCTTCTGTATGCTCTGGTGGACGGTTCTTTTGCCTCGCTCAAGCATTATCTGATGGCCATTTTCTTTTTGACCGCGCTCCCGGCTCTGGCTTATCCCGTCTCGGCGATTATCCCGGCGCTGCGCCGCAAGGGCCGCAACGGCCAGAGGAATCTCGCCATTGTCTTCTCTGTACTTGGTTACATCGGCGGCTTTCTCTTCGCCCTACTGGCGCGCGGCACAACGACGGAAAAGGTCCTCTTCGGCACCTACCTGATTTCCGGCTGTGCGCTCGCTGTCTGCACCTGCATGCACTACAGGGCCAGCGGCCACGCCTGCGGCTGCTCCGGACCTGTGGCAATGCTGTCGGTTTACATCTGCCCGTGGTTCCTCTTCGGCTATCTGCTGCTGACGCCGGTGATCTGGTCGAGTGTGAAGCTCAAGCGGCACACCGTCTCGCAGCTGCTCGTTGGCTCGGTCATCCCGGTGCTGGCGCTGCTGATCTGCCGTGCACAATTCCTTTGAAATTAAATTATAAATCGAAACCCCGGTATTTGCAAGCGAAAAAACAGGGCCCACAGAGAAGCAGCATTTCCTGTGGGTCCTGCTTTATGTCTTATTTCTCCTCGAGAATCTTGTTCAGCTCGTGCATGAAGCTGTTGATATCCTTAAACTGGCGGTAAACCGATGCAAAGCGAACATAGGACACCTCATCGAGCGGCTTCAGGCGCTCCATGACCAGCTCGCCGATCTTGCCGGTGCTGACCTCGCGCTCCAGAGAGTTCTGGATGATCTGCTCGATTTCCGATGTCGCCGCTTCCAGCTCCGCCATGCTGACGGGGCGCTTTTCGCAGGCGCGCACCATTCCGTTGAGAATCTTGTTGCGGTCAAAGGCCTGGCGGCTATTGTCCTTCTTCACCACCACGATGGGCAGACTCTCCACCGTCTCATAGGTAGTAAAACGCTTCTGGCAGGAAAGACACTCACGGCGGCGGCGGATACTCACGCCGTCCTCGGAATGTCTGGAATCCACGACCTTGCTCTCCTGGTAGCCACAGTACGGACACTTCATGATGCTGTCTCCTTTGCATCTTTTTTCTTATTTTAGCAAATCAAAGGAAAAAAGTCCATCGTTTTTTCAAAAAACCTGCATATCTATGATTTCTTCCAGCGTGCAGGGCGTCACGGCGTTCCGGTGCAGGAGCGTCAGCAGCCGCTCGATCTCCGCACGGTTTTCCGTAACATAGCAGGACGCCTCCTCTGTGTTCCCCGCTCGATGCAGCACGACACGCACACCGTAGATTTTTCCTCCCTCCTGCGTGCGTTTTTCCAACCGGTCGTAATAGACGACGCCGACCTCGCGCAGAAAACGAAATCCGAACCGCACCTCCATGCCGTCACCTCCCCGCTGTCATTGAACCACAGGCAGGGCCGCCGTGCCACTAAAATCGCCGGACGGTTTCAGACGATTTTTGCCGCAAAATGTAGAAATACCCCGGAAACCGCAGGCAAATCCCGCAATTTCCGGGGAAATAAGCTTCCGATGCTTCAATGTGCCGGTCCGCGGGCGTCCATTCCTGTCGAATCATTCTGCACGCAGCAGATACAGGGAACGCTCCAGAATTTCTGCCGTTCCAAGGCTGTTTTCCATTTTCACGCTGCCCGGCTGCGTTTCGCGCAGCAGACCCGCCTCCGCAAGGCGGCGCTTTGTCTCACGCGCTGTCCCTTCCGCACCGTCGAGCAGCTCCGTTTCCCTGCCCAGCACCTGGCGAATCAGCGGGCGCAGGAAAGGGTAGTGCGTGCAGCCCAGGACCACCGCGTCGGGCGTCGGACAATCCGCAAGGCATTCGCGCAGCCGCGCCTCCACGGCCGCGCCTGTCAGCTCTCCACGCTCCACAAATTCCACCAGTCCCGGACATGGGCGGCGCAGAATCTCACAGTTTTTCCCGAAATGCTCCATGAGAAGGGCAAATTTCTTTTCGCGCAGCGTCGCCTCCGTCGCCATTACGAGGATGCGCCCACCGGGGTGGCGGGAAACGGCCAGCTTTAAGGCAGGCTCTATGCCGATGATAATCCGGTTGGGATAGGCCGCGCGCAGCTCGTCGATTGCGGCGGACGTCGCCGTGTTGCAGGCGACGACCAGTGCCTTCGCGCCGCGGGCGAACAGGCGCTCCGCTGCGGCAAAGGTTAAATCCCGAATTTCCGCCGTCGGGCGGGAGCCATAGGGCGCATGAAGAGAGTCGCCGTAATAGAGATAGTTTTCCTGCGGCATCTGACGCACCAGCTCACGCAGGACGCTGATTCCGCCCAGGCCGGAATCAAACACTGCAACAGGACCGTTCTGCATCAAATCGCCTCTCTTTCTTCGCCGGAGTTCGAAATTTTCTCTGATTATTATACCACCTTTTCAGCAAAAGGCAAGCGCCGCGAAAATCCCGCGGCGCCTGCCTGATTTGATTTCATGTCCGTCAGTCCAGCAGCTCATAGGCCAGAACCTCGCAGCGCGCGACATCCGCCGCCTTGAGCGTATCCGGCAGCATATAGCTGGCCAGCTCAACGTGCTGCGTGCCACCGACGGGAATCGTCTGCTCCGGCAGATCGGAAAACAGGCCGATCAGCTCGTTTTCGCTGTCAAAGAGCAGCGCCGCGACGCAGTAGCGCACCGCGTCCGCCTCTGTTTCGTTGCGCAGCGTGCCAACCAACTCCAGGCCGCCGTAGCGCGAGTCGCTGAGCGTCGTCTCCTCCGCCGCAAAGCGGGCGGGCTGCGTCTGGCAGGGGGCGGCGGCGGGCGTAAAGTCCAGCGTCAGGCCCTCCTGCGAAAGCGTGTCGAGATAGGTTTCCACATAGTAATAGCCCGTCTCCCCCGGCGCAATCACCTGCGGATAGGCAGAAATCGCCTTGTCCGAGGCAACGGTCTTCCCTTCCGCATCGCTGATGCGATAGGGCGCGTTCTCCAGCCGCAGGGGCGTCGTGCCGGTGTTGGCAACCTCCACGATCACCTGCGCCCAAAGCTCGCCCGAGAGGTTCCAGTACGGCTCGCAGCGCTGCGCAGCAACCCGGAAAATCTCGGTGGATTCCTCCGGCTCCGTCTCGGACGGCGCGGTCGTCTCGCTGCTTTCCGGCACGCTCACCGGCTGCGTTGAGGGCGCAGCCGTGGGGAATGGCTCCTCCGACGCGCAGGCCGCGAGAAGCAGGGCGGAAAGGGTCAGAAAAATGGCGGCAATTCGCTTCATAAGCAATCCTTTCTATTCCACGATCTGCCAGTGCGGGCGGGTAATACGCTCAAATGTCGCATCGGACAGAATCGGCCGGTCCAAGCGCTTCTGCGTTTCCGCACTGATGCGCCCGCTCTGCGCAAGCTCCTGCCCCGCAAGGCGGACATCGGCCAGATAGGCCTCCTTCTGCCTGCGGCAGGCATCGATGGCAAACAATTCTCCCTGCGGGCAGAAGATCGTGGCGAATCGATCTCCGCAGAGCAGCTCAAATTCCCGGCGCACGGCGCCGTAGAGCTGCTCCGTCCCGGTGTGCCAGCAGGTGGAAATCAGCACCAGCTTTTTTTCGAGCATTTTCGGGTCGCGCAGCTCGTGCTGCGTGCCCTTGCTCCAGCCGTAGGCCTTAGTGTAGGGCAGACAGCGGTCGGTCATGGTCTTGAGCGTTCCCGGCAGACCGTAAAAATACAGGGGGAAGCTCTCGACAATCACGTCCGCGCGGTCAATGGCGGCATAGACCTTCTGCATATCGTCGTTCTGGATGCACTTGCCCGGCGTCTTCGTCCAGCAGGCAAGGCAGCCAAGGCAGGGACGAATATCCAGCTTGCGCAGCTCCAACGTCTCAATCTCCGTTCCCTCCGGGAAGCCGGAGACAAAGGCGCGGGTCACGACGATGGTGTGGCTGCTTTCTCCGCGGGGGCTGGCATTGAGAACCAGCACTCTCATGCGTTTTCTCCATAGATTGCGTCCTGTGCAACGGCTGTGAACATCAGCTCTCCCTTGGCGCGGGTCTGGCCGTCGCACTGGATATCCACGGCGAACTGGTACACGCCCGCGCCGCCGCGCAGAAGCTCTGCGTGCAGCTCCAGACGGTCGCCGGGAATCACCGGCTTGACAAATTTGAAATCCCGCACCTTCAAAAGCACATAGACCTTATTCTCGTCGCTGCCGTCGGCCTCGATGACGAGGGAGCACAGCTGTGCGGCGCTCTCGATCAGCAGGACGCCGGGCATGATGGGCAGCCCCGGCATATGGCCCTGAAAATACGGCTCGTTCACGGAGACGCACTTGATGCCCGTGGCGGATTTGCCCGGTTCCAGCTCCGTGACACGCTCGATCATCTGAAAGGGCGGGCGCTGGCGGATGCGGCGGTTGATTTCCAGCAGGTTCATCATAGACTCAGGCCTCCGTCCAGCACGAGCGTCTGCCCGGTGAGGTAGGAAAGCTCCGGCTGGCAGAGCGTGCAGACAGCGTCCGCGACCTCCGCAGGCGTGGCGAAGCGGCCCATGGGGACGGCCTTGAGATAGCCCTCCTTCTGGTCTGTGGGGATGTGGTCGAGCATTTCCGTCTCGACAAAGCCCGGCGCCACCGCGTTGACGCGGATGCCATAGGGCGCAAGCTCCTTCGCCAGCGTGGCCGTCAGCGCGTTGACCGCGCCCTTGGTCGCGCTGTAAACGCTCTGGCCGGGGATGGCCATGATGGAGCTGACGGAGGAGACGTTGACAATCACGCCGGATTTTTTGCGCATCATCTTCAAAGCCGCCTGCTGCGCGCAGTGGAAATAGCCCTTGATGTTGATATTCAGGCTGCGGTCGAGGGAATCCTCGGTGAGCATCAGCAGGAACCGATCGTCGACGACGCCGGCATTGTTGACCAGCACGTCCACGCCGCCAAGCTCCTTGACCACCGTGCGGAACATATCCTTCACGGAGGGCAGGTCGGCGGTATCCGCCCGCACCGTCAGGGCGCGGACGCCATAGCTCTCGATCTCCGCCGCGACGCTCCTGGCCGCCTCTTCGTTGGAAACATAGTTGACGGCGACGTCATAGCCGCGCTTGGCCAGCGCGACGGCGCAGGCTTTGCCGATGCCGCGGGACGCGCCCGTTACAATTGCTACGCTCATGCTTTTGCCCTCCCAAGAATGACGGCGCTGACGCAGCCGGTCCAGCTGCCTGCAATCGCCGCGGCGACCTTGCACTCGCCGTTTGCGATTGCCCGCGCCGCCTTTTCAAAGGCATACGCAGCAGCAGCGGCGCGGCTGTTGCCGATTTCTTTTGTAACGTCCTGCGCCTCGGGCGCGGCGACGCCGTAGATTTTCTCAACCTCTTCTGTGGAAATGCCCGCATCCGCGCAGGCCTCGCACAGCGCTCCTTGCAGCAGCTCGTCCGAGGTCTCAACGCCGTAGGCGTCCGGCTCGTGCAGGGCCGCATAGCTCAGGACGGCGGCATAGGCGCTCGCGCCGCGTGCGGCGGCATGCTCCGCCGTCTCCAGAATGGCGGTAACGCTGCCCTCGCCGAGGTTTTCACCTCTGCCAATGGCGTCATAGAGCGCGGCGATGTTGCCGGAGGTTTCATCCGTGCCGGAGGTCAGGATCAGGTCTGCCGTGCCGTTTTGCAGCATATCGCAGGCCGCCGTAACCGCCTGAAGCCCCGCCTGCGCGCCGTTGGCGATGGTCGCGCAGTAGCCCTTCAGGCCGGTGAAAATGGAAAGATGACCGCCTGCGGCGTTATAGACCGTATTGGGGAAGCTGAAGGCGCTGCCCGCTGCCGGGCCCTTCTCGCAGACCGTCTTCTGGAAGGCGGAGATTTCCGCCATCGGGCCGTCGGCTGTGCCGATGATACTGCCGACCATCGGCGCATTTTCCGCCGTGACCTCAAATCTGGCGTCCCGCAGCGCATCCACGCCGCTGAGCACCTGCATCTGGCTGAAGCGGTCGAGCTTACGATAGAAGCCGAGCTTCACGCCGCGTGCATCAAAGCCCTCGGGCGTCAGCTCGACGGCGGCCCCGGCCAGCGTGCCGAAGCCCGTGACAACAACGCTCTTTTTCTGCTGCGCAGGGGCCTCGTGTTCGTTTTTCGTAAAAATGATGCTCGCATTCGTTCCGCCGAAGGCGAAGGAATTGGACATCACGTTCTGCATTTCCTTTTTCCTGCCCACGTTGACGACACAGTCGAGCTGCCCGGCCTTCTCCGCCAGGGCGGGAAGATCCTCCGGGGCATAATTCGTCGTCGGAAGCACCATGTTCTCCGTGAGCGCCTTGACGCTCAGCACCGCCTCGATCGCGCCCGCTGCGCCAAGGCAGTGGCCGGTCATGGACTTTGTGGAACTGACGGAGGGCGTGCAGCCGTCAAAGAGCGTATGCAGGGACAGGAATTCCGCCGCGTCGTTTTTCTTGGTGCCGGTGCCGTGGGAGTTGATATAGCCGATCTCCTCCGGCCTGACATTGCCGTTAACCATGGCGCGGCGCAGCGCCGCCATCTGGCCCTCGCCTTCGGGCTGGGGCGCGGTGATATGGAAGGCGTCGGAGCTGACGCCGTAGCCCGCGATCTCACAGTAAATCTTTGCGCCGCGGGCAACCGCATGCTCATATTCCTCCACAACCAGCACGCCGGCGCCCTCGCCGAGGGTGATGCCGTTGCTGTGGTTCAGAGGCGAACAGGCGTCCGCAGAGAGCGCATGCAGCGCATTGAAGCCGGAATAGGCCAAAGAGGAGAAGGCGTCCGTACCGCCGGCGAGGTACATCTTGCCGCGGCCGGCGCGGATCAGGTCGCAGGCGAAGGCCACGCTCATCGTGCCCGCCGCGCAGGCATTGACGATATTGGCCGTTTCGCCGGAGGCGCCCAGCTCATGAGCCACGTTGCAGGCGATGGCGGAGGCGGACATCTTGAGGATGTCCTCCTTGTGCTGCTCGCCGTGCAGCAGCCCGGTATAGTAATGGTCGATGCTGGCTGCGCCGCCGACGCAGCTGCCCAGAATCACGCCCGCCTCACGCAGGTCGTCCTTCTTCAGGCCGCCGTCGCGCATGGCCTCCTGCGCCGCATGCAGGCACAGGCGCACGGAGCGGTCATATTCGGGAGCGGGGAGCTCCTCGCAGCGCACCTCGGCGCCGACGTGGGAAACACAGCCCTCCGTCGAGACGCTCTGCACCTCGCAGATGCCGGTGTTTCCCTCGCAGACATTCCTCCAGCAGGTTTCAACGTCGTTGCCGACGGCGCAGATCAGGCCCAGGCCTGTGATAACGTAGCGGCTCATTGCTCGGCATTCGCAGCAACGTAGGCTGCCAGGGCGTTGATGGTCTGGAAGTGCTCGCGGTCCGCACCGGTCATGTCCACGCCGAACAGGTCGTCGATGCCGGCGATGATTTCCAGGGAATCGACGGAGTCCAGGCCGATGTCGCCGCCGAACAGCTCGGCGTCATAGTCCAGCATATCTTCGGGAATGCGGAGGTTCTCGTGGATCATTTCCTTGATCTTTTCAGCAATTTGTTCGTTCATTTTTTCTATTTCCTTTCCGTTTTTATTTTAATTAATTATATGGCATCGCTGCACGGTTTTGCAAGCAATTCTGGCGCAATGCCGTTTTTATACCTCGGTAAAGCGAATAACGCAGCCCTTTTCCTCATAAACACCGATGCGGCGGAAACGGCGGTAGCGCCGCTCCAGAAGCTCGGCAGGGGTCAGGCGGCAAAGCTCCTCCAAATCCATGGTGAGCTCCACGGCCAGCGCGGCGCACATGCCCGAAAAGTCCTCGGGATCCTCCGGGATCACCCGCTCGGCGACCTGAAGATCCAGCATATCCTGCGCCGTAATATGCAGGCACTGTGCCGCCTCCGGCGCGCGCCCGGCGTCCTTCCAGAGAATGCTCGCGCAGCCCTCCGGCGACACCACGGAATACACGGCGTTTTCCAGCATGTATACACGGTCCGCCGCGGCCAGCGCCAACGCGCCGCCGCTGCCGCCCTCTCCGATGACCACGGAGATCACCGGCGTGCGAAGACCCATCATTTCCAGAATGTTCTCGGCGATGGCCTCTCCCTGACCGCGCTCCTCGGCCTCCGCGCCGCAATAGGCGCCGAGAGTATCGACAAAGCAGATCACCGGGCGGTGAAATTTCTCCGCCTGCTTCATCAGGCGCAGCGCCTTGCGGTAGCCCTCCGGCATGGGACAGCCGAAGTGGTTGCTCATGCGGGAGCCGAAGTCCACGCCCTTGTCAATGGCAATATAGGTCACCGGACGACCCTGCAACGTTCCGATCCCGGAGAGAATTGCAGGATCTTCGCCGAAGCGGCGGTCGCCGCAAAGGTCCAGGCGGTCATGAAACAGCTTCTGCACATAGGCGCGGCCCGTGGGGCGGCTGCTGTTTCTGGCAATTTTCAGTTTTTCATAAGCCGTCGTCATGTCCATTCTCCTCCATGCAGACGCAGGAGTCTGCCAAGCGTTTCCGGCAGGCGGCAGCGCTCGACCACGGCATCCACAAAGCCGTGCTCCTGCAAGAATTCCGCTCTCTGGAAGTTGCCGGGCAGCTGGGAGCCGGTCGTCTGTTCGACGACGCGCCGCCCGGCAAAGCCGATGAGCGCGTGCGGCTCGGCAAGAATAATGTCGGCCTGCATGGCAAAGGAGGCCGTCACGCCGCCGGTCGTCGGATCGGTCAGCACCGCGATGTACAGAAGTCCGGCCTCGCTGTGGCGCTTGACCGCGCCGGAGCACTTGGCCATCTGCATCAGGGACACGACGCCCTCCTGCATCCGCGCGCCGCCGGAGGCGGTGAAGCCGATGACGGGCAGGCGCTGCTCCAGCGCAAGCTCAAACAGGCGCGTGATCTTTTCGCCGACCACGGAGCCCATGGACGCCATAAAGAAGCTGGAATCCATCACAAAGGCCGCGCACATCACGCCGCCGATGGAGGCCGTACCGCACAGAACCGCCTCCTGCTCGCCGGTCGCCGCCTTTGTCTTTTCCAGCTTCTCGGCGTAGCCGGGGAACTGGAGAAAATCAACGCTGGTCAGATCCTTTGCGATTTCCTGAAAGCTGTCCGGGTCGAAAATCTGCGCAATGCGCTCACGCGCCGTCATGCGCAGGTACTTATTGCAGGCCGGGCAGACCTTGCCCCGCGCCAGCAGATCGTCGTAGGGATGCTCCGTATGGCAGGCCGGGCAGGTCACCGGCGGCTTCGGCTTTTTCTCTTCTGCAACAGGTGCAGCGGGAAGATGCTCCAGCGTGCGCTCGCGCAGCAGCTCCAGAATCATCATAGCAGCCCCTCCGCGCGCAGCTTCTCAAGGCCGCTGCGATCCTCGACCGCATAGGCGCGGCATTCGGGCAGGTTTTTCGTCGCCAGGCGGCGAAGAACGGCGCCCGCGCCGCACTCGATAAAGGTATCAAAGCCCGCGGCGCTGAGCGCCTGCATGGTTTTGGCCCAGCGGACGGGATGGTTGATCTGTTCAAAAAGCAGCGTGCGCACGTCGTTGCCATAGGGCTGAGCCGTGCGGTTGGCATAGACCGGCAGCGCAGGCGCACAGAAGGCGACGTTGCTGATATAGGCGTGGAAGTGCTGCGCGGCCTCGTCCATAAAGGGCGAATGGAAGCCGCTGCTGACCTTCAGGGGCACGCTGCGGCCGCCCGCCGCGGCAACATCCTGATAAAATTTCTCCAGCTCCACGCGGTCGCCCGCCACGGCGATCTGGCCGTCGCAGTTGTAGTTTACGGGATAGACGTGCGGATAGGCGGCGCACAGGCGCTCGACCGTCTCGTCGGACAGCTTCACTACCGCGGCCATTGTCGCATCGTGCTCACCGGCCGCCGCAGCCATATAGCTGCCTCTAGCGCAGGCAAGGCGGAAGCCCGTCACCGCGTCATAGGCCCCGGCAAAGGCCAACGCGGGGATTTCTCCCAAGGAGAAGCCCGCCGCAGCCTCAGGCATCAGGCCGCATTCCTTCAGCGCCAGCGCCGCGGCCATATCTGCCAGATACAGGCAGGGCTGGGTGTTTTCCGTCTGCTGCAGCTCCGCTTCGCTGCCGTCAAACATCTGATGCAGCGTTCCGGGGCGATATTCCTCTGCGGCGTCGAACAGCGCGCGGACGGAGGCGTAAGTCTCGTAAAGCTCTCTGCCCATTCCGACGTGCTGCGCACCCTGTCCCGAAAACAGGAAGGCTGTTTTTCCCATGGTTTCATCCTTTCTGATCGTGTGCCGTTTCCCGACACTTTTCTTTGTTCCCCACTCTACCAGAGACAAAAAAAGTTGCAATAGTCAAAAGCGGTCCCGTGTGTCAAAATCATGCAACTATGCCCGAATGTCTGAATTATTTCCGCGTTACAATCAAAAGCTGCGTTTGCGCCGCGGTTTCGTAAAAACACGCCGCCGCGGTGCTGTCCTTCTGCCGCAATCATATCATATTTCCAGAAATTTGCAAGTTTTTTCGCAAAAAACGCTTGACATCCGTCCCGCCGGATGCTACAATACACAAGCAAAAGGAAGAAGGTCGGCAGCCCCGTCCTCACCTCACGCTTCGGCAAAGAGGTCTGATATCGAAGCTTCCGCGCTGTGGGCGCGGTTTGTTCGGTGCGGGTGCTGTGCGGCATCCGCATTTTCTGTATCTGTAATGGAGGTGCTTTATCATCGGCAAATTAGATCATCAGCTCAACGAAGAAATCCGCGACAAGGAAGTCCGCCTGATCGCTTCCGACGGAACCATGCTCGGTATCGTCTCCTCCGAAGCTGCGCTGGCAATGGCTGAAGAGCAGGAGCTCGATCTCGTGAAGATCTCTCCGAACGCCGCTCCGCCTGTCTGCAAGATCATGGACTATGGCAAGTTCCGCTTTGACCAGCTCAAAAAGGAAAAGGAAGCCCGAAAGAATCAACGCGTCGTCGAGGTCAAGGAGATTCGCATGTCCCCCGGTATCGACACGAACGATCTGAACGTAAAGATCCGCAACGCGACGAAGTTCCTGAAGGACGGCAACCGCGTGAAGGTTTCCGTGCGCTTCCGCGGCCGCGAGATGGCCCACACCGAAATCGGCGAGCAGCTTTTGATCCGGTTTGGCGAAGGATGCGCCGAAGTCGCAAACGTTGAAAAGAAGCCTAAGCTCGACGGCAGATTTATGTCTCTGTTCCTGTCGCCGAAAAACGCAAAATAATTACAAAGGAGAAGAACCATGCCGAAACTCAAAACCCACAGCGGTGCCAAGAAGAGATTTAACCTCACGAAGACCGGTAAGGTCAAGAGAGCGCACGCATTCAAGAGCCATATCCTCACCAAGAAGGACACCAAGCGCGGCCGTCGCCTGAGAAGCACGACTTACGCAGATGTCACCAACGTCGAGAGCATCAAAAAGATGATCCCGTACAAATAATCGGATAGGAGGATTCAAACATGGCAAGAATTAAAGGCGCAATGATGACGCGCAAGAGAAGAAATAAAGTCCTGAAGCTCGCAAAGTCCTACTGGGGCTCCAAGTCCACCCACTTTAAGATGGCCAAGCAGGCCGTCAAGAAGTCCGGCGTTTATGCTTATATCGGCCGCAAGCAGAAGAAGCGCGATTTCCGCCGTCTGTGGATCGCTCGTATCTCCGCTGCCGTGAAGCCCTACGACATGAACTACTCCCGTTTCATGAACGGTCTGAAGAAGGCCGGCATCGAAATGAACCGCAAGAGCCTGTCCGAGCTGGCCATCAACGACTCTGCCGCATTCGCCGCGCTGGTCGACACCGCCAAGAAGGCCCTGTAATTTAAAAAGGCACAACAAAGCCGCCTGCTGGAAAGCAGGCGGCTTTCTTTATCTCATATCATACGGATCATGCGGAAGTACAGTCTTTATTCCTCCGTGATCTCAAACAGCTCATTCGGGGTACATTCCAACAGGAGGCAGAGCGTCTCGATGTTCTCATACTGGATGGATTTTGTCTGGTTGTTGACCATCCGGCTGAAATTCTGATAGCTCATTCCGAGCTGCTTATACAGCCAGTATTTCGTTTTTCCCTTCTTTTCCAGCAGCTCCAGCGCTCTCAATCGGATCATAAGATAACCTCCAGTTCTTTACAGCAGCATATCCTCCAGAGCGATGCTTTCCAAATGGCCCTTGCGCGGCTGCGCCTCCGGGGCCGTGTGGCCCACGATCAGCAGCGCCACCGGCTCAATGCTTTCTCCCAGATCAAAAGCCGCGCGCAGCTTCTCCGGGTTCCAGGACATGACCCAGATGGAGCCGAGGCCCAGATCCGTCGCTTCGAGCATCATGTGCGTCGCTGCGATGCTTGCGTCGATCTCGCCGCTGTTCTTCCCGTCCACAGCCCGCGTCCAGCTTTTCGTCCGGTCATAGCAGACCAGAAATGCCGCAGGAACATAGCCCTTTTTGCCGGGGATCGCCGCGTTCAGCTTCTGCCGGTCCTCGTCCGTCCGAATGACCTTGATGCGCTGCGGCTGGAAGTTGCAGGCCGTCGGCGCGGCAAGCCCCGCCTGCAAAATCTGCCGGACGGCGTCCTCCGCCACCGGCTCCTGCCGGTAGTCCAGAACGGAAAACCTGCGCTTAGCCAATTTCATAAAATCCATCATTCTTTTTCCCCCATTTTCCGGGAAAGCTCTCCCAAATATTTTGACAGATAAATCAACTCCGGGGAAAGACGCGTGAGCTCTCCCTTCTCCACGACGTAATTTTTAATTCTCACCTTGGACAGGTCCATCATCCGCCGCAGCTCGTTTTGAATATAGTGCATCTGCACGCAGTGCGGCGAACGGTCCACCGTGGCAAAAATCAGCGTCTTGATTTTCCCGGTGTAGAGCATGGCGCTGATTTTCGTGATGGCCATGTTCACATGCGTCTGCTCAAGGCACAGCTCAAACACGGAGTCCGCGCCCTCGCGCAGCCGGGCAAAGCCCTCCGGCTCCATCTGCGGCAGGCAGCTGCCCACGATCAGGACGGTTTCACCCACGTCGTAGACGTTGGTTTTCATTAGCTCTCTCATGTCACTTTCTCCTCTGCTCCAGCGTGTCGCGCAGCTCCTTCAGGTGCTCAGCCAGGGGCTTTTCCGTCGAGAAGGGGCGGAAGAAATGATACTTCTTCGCGTTTTCCTCGGCGGAACGCCGAATCTGCGCCTTGACGTGCTCATAGCGCAGGATGACATTGTTCTCCACCGCGTACTTCTTCAGCTTGGAGACGATTTGCAGCGAATGTGCCACGTCGATGATAAACACGCCGAAAAAGACGCCGATGAAGAAGGAGAAGGCCAGATTACGGCCGAGCCAGTCCAGCGAGCTGAGGATGTGCGGATGGATGAAAAAGTAATAAATTGCGCCGAGAATGCCCCAGATCAGGGAGAATTTTGGGCAAATAATGCCCTGAATGTTGCCCCACTGGCCGGTGTAGTCCCACAGGCGCACCTTGTTGATCTTCAGGGAGAGATAGCCCGCGATGTACTCAATGACGGTCATCAGAATCGTCATCGCAAGGAACAGCATGAGCTTATTGACCACATCGTTGTGGAACAGGTGCAACTCCTCCAGGGACGCGATCAGATAGAGGATGCAAAGCCCGCTGCCGTAGAGCGGCAGGTACGGCCCCGTGCAGAAGCCGGGATTGATCCACTTGCGTTCAGGGTTTGCCGAGGAAAAGAAGCGCCGAAAAATGACCTCCATGCACCATCCGGCCACGGAGCCGAGAAAAAACAGATATGCCAGCTTCAACAGGATGTTCATTGCTTGTCCTCCTAAACGGTTCTCCTTCCATTATACAGAAAACCGGCAAAAAAACAAGTCCTACTCCCCCGCTGTAATATACCGTTCTTCCGCTTCGCGCTGCGCACGGCGCAGAATTTCCGCAGAAATGCCGTAGTTCTGTTCTTCCAGCTGCGCCAGCGCGTCCGTAATGGCGTTGAACAGCGCGCTGTACAGCTTCTCATAGTCCGGCATAAAACCACCTCCCTTTGGCATAGTATATCTTGTTTCCAGATAGAATTCAATATCTGATTTCAAGATGCGCTATGCTTTGTGCGGGTGATAATTATGCGCTACGATGTCCTGAAATACGAAGCCATCCGCAGCCTGCGCATCGACCGCGGCTACACGCAGCAGCAGATTGCGAATTATCTTCATATCAAGCAGAATACCTATTCTCAATATGAAATCGGCGTTCTGAACTATCCAGTCGAGGTGCTCGACAAGCTGGCAGACTTCTATGGCGTGAGCGTAGACTATCTTCTCGGCCGCACAGACGTCAAAACGCCCTATCCTGAAAAACAAAGGTGAAACCATGAAATACGATTTTACGACTCTGCTCGACCGGCGCGGCCGCGATTCCATCGCCGCCGACCTCGTGCCCTGGGATGTCCGCCCGGAGCCGGGCTTTTCCACAATTCCCATGTGGGTCGCGGACATGAGCTTCCCCACCGCACCGCCCATTCTGGAGGCCATCCAAAAGCGGCTGGAAATGCCGAACTTCGGCTACTTCGACCTGCCGGACGCCTATTTTGACGCAATTATCCGCTGGCAGAGCCGCCGCAACGGCGTCACCGGTCTGACAAAGACGGACATCGGCTATGAAAACGGCGTTCTTGGCGGAGTCAGCTCCGCCGTACAGGCACTAACCGCCCCCGGCGAGCCGATCCTTCTGCACAGTCCCACCTACATCGGCTTTACCCACACGCTGAACGGTCTCGGACGCAAAATCGTCCTCTCGCCGCTGCGCCGCGACGAAAATGGCATCTGGCGCATGGACTACGAGGACATGGACCGAAAGCTCCGGGAAAACCGCATCCATCTGGCGATTTTCTGCTCGCCGCACAATCCCTGCGGCCGCGTCTGGGAGCGCTGGGAGCTGGAAAAGGCCATGGATATCTACGCCGCCAACGGCTGCACCGTTCTTTCCGACGAGATCTGGTCAGACATCGTCATGCCCGGTCACAGCCACATTCCGCTGCAATCTCTCTCTGATGACGCGCGGCAGCGCACGATTGCCTTTTACGCACCGAGCAAGACCTTCTCTCTGGCGGGGCTGATCGGCTCTTACCACATCATTTTCAATCCTGTTCTGCGCGACCGCGTGCGCCGCGTAAGCGATGCAACACATTACAATGACTGCAACGTGCTGTCCCTGCATGCCCTACTCGGCGCCTACAGCCCGGCGGGCGAGGAATGGGTGGACGAAATGCGGCTGGTGATCGACGAAAATCTGCGTTATGCCTGCGATTTCATCGCGGCGCATTTCCCCGGCGTGAAGGCCATGCGGCCCGAGGGAACATACATGCTCTTCCTCGACTGCGGCGACTGGCTGCGGGCGCATGGATGCAGTCTGCGTGAGCTGGCACACCGCGGCGTCCGCGCAGGCGTAATCTGGCAGGACGGAGAGGCTTTCCATGCGCCGGACAGCATCCGCATGAACCTCGCCCTGCCCAGGGCGCTGCTGATTGAGGCAATGTCCCGGCTGGAAAAATACGCATTCATAGAGTAACACCCGGCGTGGCTTTCGGTCCCGAGAGCCACGCCAGCATTTTGCACAAACTTTACACTTTTGATTGACAGCATTCTGTCTGCAAACTATAATAAACACAGCAAAACTCTCGGAAAGGACCCGCTTATGCTGAAGCTCCCTGTCATTCTTGACGGCGATCCCGGACACGACGACGCCATCGCCTGGATGCTTGCCGCATCCAGCCCCGCGCTCGAAATCCGCGCCGTTACCTCCGTCTGCGGCAACCAGACGATAGAAAAAACGACCTATAATGCCCTGCGCGTCTGCACGCTGCTGGGGCTTAGCTGCCCGGTCGGGCGGGGCCGCCCCGGTCCCCTGCTGGCCGAAGCGATGAACGCGCCCTCCGTCCACGGGGAATCCGGCCTGGACGGTCCGGCGCTCCCCGAACCCGCTTTCTCGGAAAGCCCGCTGAACGCGGCGGAGCTGATGGCAATGGTGCTGCACGAGAGCGAAGCGCCCGTGACCATCGTCGCCACCGGCCCGCTGACCAACGTCGCTGCGCTCCTGCTGGCGCACCCGGAGTTGAAGTCCAACATCGCCCGCATCAGCCTGATGGGCGGCGGCATTGCCTATGGCAACTGGAGCTGCGCGGCGGAATTCAACATTCTGGTTGACCCCGAGGCCGCCGACATCGTTTTCCGCTCGGGCGTACCGATCCTCATGGCCGGCCTGGACGTCACGGAAAAGGCATTGATCTTCCCGGAGGATTTTCAGGCGATCCGCGCCGTGGGCAATCCCGTTGCGCGGGTGGTCGCGGACTGGCTGGAATTTTTCTATGGCTTCCACCGCGAGCTGGGCTATGCCGGCGCGCCGGTGCACGACGCCGTCGCCGTCGCTGCGCTGCTGCATCCCGAGCTGATGCGCACGCAGGACATGTACGTGCAGATTGAAACCACCGGCGAATACTGCCGCGGCACGACCGTCGGCGACCGCCGCGGCGTCCTTGGTCATACGCCGAACGCCACGGTGCTTCTGGACATCGACCGCGCGGGCTTTGCCCGGCTGCTGCGGGACGCCGCCGCGGTCTACGGGAGGACTGAACAATGAAACGCATTCCCGTTTGGATCGACTGCGACACCGGCTTGGACGACGCCGCCGCGCTGCTCGTCGCCAACCGCATGGAAAATCTCGAGATTCTCGGACTGAGCACCGTCTCCGGAAACGTCGCGCTGGAAAAAACCACGCGCAACACCTTAAAAATCTGCGATCTGATGGGCGCGGACTACCCCGTCCACCCCGGTGCAGTCAGACCCTGGCTGCGCGAATATCGCGACGCCTCTCTCTTCCACGGGGCGGACGGCCTCGGCGGCGCAGCGCTGCCGGAGCCTTCCCGAAAGCCTGAGGCCGAGGCCGCCTGGGACGCAATCTACCGCGCCGCGCTGGTGCGCCCCGGCGAGCTGGCGCTGATTGTCACCGGCCCTCTGACCAATGCCGCCACGGCGATTGAAAAATATCCCCGTCTCCGCGGGCTGCTGTCCCGCATTCTCATCATGGGCGGCGCCGCCGTCGGCGGCAACTGCACGCCCTGTGCGGAGTACAACATCTACACCGACCCGGACGCCGCGCAGGCGGTATTCCGCTCCGGCATTCCCATTGTTCTCTGCCCCCTCGACGTCACGGAAAAGGCCTTCGTCACCCCGGAGGACATGGCCGAAATTGCAAAGAAGGATTCTGCCGTCACACACTTTTTCTGCGGCGCTACCCGCAAAGCCATGCAGCTCAATCTGCGCTACAGCGGCGGCCTGTGCCTGCACGACGTGTGCCCGGTGCTCTATCTGGCGCACCCGGAGCTGTTCTCCGGTGAGGAAGCCGGCGTCTATGTGGAAACGCGCGGCGCGCTGACCCTCGGCAAGACCGTGACCGATCTTTACAGCGACCATCAGTTTGAGAAAAAGAACGCCTTTGTCGTTCTGGATGTAGACCGCAAGCGCTTTGTGCAGACGGTTCTGGACGCCCTCTGGGCCTATTGAATATGGACAAAACCGCATTACGTAAGGAAATTGCGGCGCAGAAGCGCCGCCTGACTCAGGAGCAGATCGATTCTGCCTCTGCGCAGCTCACCGCGCAGCTGCTTGCGCACCCGCTCTACCGCGCGGCGCGCGCCGTTTACGGCTATCTCAGCTACAATCAGGAGGTGCGCACGCTCCCCCTGCTGCGCCGGGCGCAGCTGGACGGCAAGCGCATCGCCGTGCCGAAGGTCTTCGGCGAGGAAATGCGCTTTCTCTGGCTGGACGACCTGAGCCGCATCGCCAAGGGCTACTGCGGCATCCCCGAGCCGGTGGACGACGGCCCCGTCGCCGACGACCCCACGGCGCTCGTTTTGATGCCCGGCCTGGCTTTTGACCCGCAGGGGCACCGTCTGGGCTACGGCGGCGGCTTTTATGACCGTTTTCTCGCCGCAGAGCCGCATCCAACCATTGCGCTTTGCTATGAATTTCAGCTTTTCCCGCTGCTTGAAACGCAGCCGCACGACATCCCGGTAGACGCTGTTTTGCATTGTCCGATTCAGGAGGGGTAATATGAAAATCGAAGCTGTCTGTGAATACAACGATCTCGGCTATCTGATCTACGCCGCGAATTTCCCCGGTGCGTTCGTCCGGGGCACTACGGAAAACGAGGCGCTGGCCAAGTTCCCCGGTGAACTGCGCAGCTATCTGCGCTGGTGCGGCGGCGCACCGGAAAAGGACGCGCCGGAGATCGAGATCGTCCAGCGCAAGCTCTCCGAGCTTCAGATCTGCGACGCGGACAGCGACGTCCTCTTTGATCTTGAACGCCGCCCCATGACGGAGGTGGAATACGAGGCGCAGAAGCTGCTGGTTCTGAAATCTGCGCGGGATTTCTGCGCGCTGTATCAGAGCATCCCCCACCCGGATATCTCCGGCCGTGCGCCGCGGCGCACGTTTTACGGCGTGGTGCCGCGCACGCCCCGGCAGATGTACACTCATGTCAACGAAACTACCGCCTATTATGCCGCAGCCTTCGGCATAGCGCTGGAAAATCTGCCTGAGCTGTATGTGAACCGCATGCAGGCGCTGGCGGAACTGGAGCAGCTGCCGGATTTTCTCTCCGGCAAGGTCTATACCGCACCGGACGGCGAATTGTGGACGCTGCGCAAGGGGCTGCGCCGTTTTCTCTGGCACGACCGCATCCACGCCCGCGCCATGTGGCGCACCGCCGCCGCGCTCTGGGGCAAGCAGGTGGAGAATCCATTCTTCTTTGTTTAGGGAAATGACCACAAAATGAAGCGCTTTCCGATTTTTCTGCTTTGTCTGCTTCTGCTGGCGGTTCCCGCGCTTGCCGCCGCTCCGCCGGTGATCGACGCCGTCACGCCGGACTGCATGATTCCCGCAGATCTGCCCGCACCGGAGCTGCGCGTTTCGGCGCACTGTGAGGAGGGCGGGACGCTCCTGTACCAGTGGTACACGGCGGAAACGGCGGATGCTTCCGCGCTCACGCGCATCGACGGCGCGCAGGATGCAGCCTATATTCCGCCGGTTCTCACCGGCGAGCGCTATTACTGCGTTGAAGTGCGCTGCTCTCATGACGGGGCGCTCAGCGAGGCGGTTTTCAGCCGTCTGATCAGCGTGTGCTTTGAAGCGCCGTGGTACGATCTGGTCATCGTCTCCCTGCCGGACAAGCTGGAATACGCCAGCGGCGAGGTCCTCGACCTCACCGGGCTTCGCGTCGATGTCTTCTATTCCGGCGGCGTGTTTCATTCCGTGGACGGCGAGGGCCTGACGGTTCCGCAGGAGCCGCTGGACGTGCTCGGTGAGCAGGAGATCGTCGTCCGCTTTGAAAACGGCGCGGCGGCCTTTCGCATCACGGTGCATGGCGCACATGTACATGAATACGGCAGCTGGGAAACATCGGCGCCCGCTACCTGCACGGAAGCCGGTCTGCGCACGCGCAGCTGTGCCTGCGGCGACACGCAGACCGAAGCGATTTCTCCGACGGGTCATCGCTGGAAAGGCGGCCGCACCTGCACCGTCTGTGGCGCGAAGAAGCAATCCGGCACCTCCGGCGGCGCAAACACGCCCAACACGGCAAGTGCGCCAACCGTCCCGGCTGAAGCTGCCGCTTCTGCGGCGCCTGCGCAGGAGGCCTCGCAGGAAACCGTCACCATTCGCTGGCGCAGTCCATGGCATAACGCGCTGCTTTTCGGCGGGATTCTGATCGTGATCCTGCTGTTCGTCCTTCTTCTGTTTTCCCGGAACAACCAAGCCTCCAGGAAATAACAACCGCCTGCGCATCAATGCCGATGCACAGGCGGTTGCTGTTATATTCTTATTTCGCTTCAAAATTTGCAGGCTTTTCTTCGCGCAGGCCAAAGTGCCACTCGATGGCGTCGGCGATGCGGGCGCAGGCATTGCCGTCGCCGTAGGGGTTGACGGCGTGTGCCATGGCGGCGTAGACCTCCGGCTTTTCCAGAAGCTCACAGGCCAGGCGAACAACGTCCTCATGCGCCACGCCCGCCAGCTTGACCGTTCCGGCGGTGACGGCCTCGGGGCGCTCCGTCTCGCGGCGCAGCACCAGCACAGGCTTGCCCAGCGCGGGCGCCTCCTCCTGCAAGCCGCCGGAGTCCGTCATAACGAAGCAGCAGCGCGCCATCAGGTTGTGCATTTCCTCCACGTCCACGGGGTCGATCAGGTGCACGCGCTCCACGCCGCCCAGCTCCTCCTGCGCGCACTGGCGCACGGCGGGGCTGAGGTGCACGGGGTAGACCACCTCGACGTCCGAATGACGCTCGACTACCTCGCGCACGGCGCTGAGGATATCATGCATGGGCTTGCCGTAGTTCTCGCGGCGGTGGCAGGTCAGGACGATCACGCGGTGATTTTGGAAATCCAGCTCGTTCAGCTCCTGCGTGGAGAAGCGGTAGTCGTCGCGGACGGTCGTCTTCATCGCGTCAATGACCGTGTTGCCAGTGATGAAAATCTCACCCTGTACGGCCTCACGGCGCAGATTGGCCGCGTTCGCCGCCGTCGGGGAGAAATGCAGCGTGGCGATATCGCCGACGAGCGTGCGGTTCATCTCCTCAGGGAAGGGAGAATACTTGTCATATGTGCGCAGGCCGGCCTCCACATGACCGACGGGCACCTTGTGGTAAAAGGCCGCCAGTGCACCGGCAAAGGTTGTGGAGGTGTCGCCGTGAACCAGCACAAGATCGGGCTGTGCTTCATCGAGCACGCTGTCCATACCGAGGATGGTGCGCGTCGTGATGGAAGAGAGGGTCTGCTGCTTCTGCATAATGTTCAGATCATAGTCGCCCTTCAGGCGGAAGATGTGCATCACGGAATCCAGCATTTCTCTATGCTGGCCCGTCAGGCAGCAGATGCTCTCGATCTTTTCTCTCGCGGCCAGCTCCATGACGAGCGGCGCCATTTTAATTGCCTCCGGGCGCGTGCCGAAGACGGACATTACTTTAATTTTCTTCATGTTTGTCCTCCGTTTTTTCCTCTTTCTGCGGCGCGTCCGCCGAAATATCCTCTTTGTGGCGGCGTCCGAAAATCACCCAGAAGCCGATCGCGCCGACGACCACAATTGTGGCAATGAAAACCAGCGCCTGCATCTCGCCGTCGTTCGTCAGCACGACCGCCGCCATGCCGAGAATGGCAGAGAGCATATAGGCAATGGCAACCGCCTGCTTCTGGCTGAAGCCCATGTCGATCAGCCGGTGATGCACATGACCGCGGTCGGCGTGCATGGGGCTCTGTCCATGGGACACGCGGCGCACCACGGCAAAGCAGATGTCGAAGATCGGCAGACCCAGCACCAGAAACGGCACGGCAAAGGAGATGATCGCGTACATCTTGAACAGGCCATAGATGGAGATCGTCGAAAGCATGAAGCCCAGGAAGGTCGAACCGGTGTCGCCCATAAAAATCTTCGCCGGATTGAAGTTATAGGGAATGAAGCCCACGCAGCCGCCAACGATAGCCGCCAGCATCACAGCTGAGGTGAAATCCGCGACCAGCAGCGCCACGACCAGCATCGCGCCCGCCGAAATGGCGGAGACGCCCGCCGCCAGGCCGTCCAGCCCGTCGATGAAGTTGACGGCATTCGTGATTGCAACGATCCACAGAACACTCACGGGATACGACAGCCAGTTGGCCAGCGTCAGGCCCATAAAGTGCTCGATACGGCAGCCGTGCAGCACGACGAGAATCGCCGCAAGAATCTGCACGATGAATTTCAGGCCGGCATGCAGCGTCATGATATCGTCCAGCACGCCGAGAATCACGATGATGATCGCGCCGAGCAGGATGCCGCGCACCTCCCGGTCGATTTTTGCGAAAATCAGCACACTGACAAGAACGGCGATAAAAATTGCCAGGCCGCCCATGCGTGGGATGGGACGATGGTGCATTCTCCGGCTGTCCGTCGGCACGTCCATCGCGCCGACCCGCTCCGCCAGGCGCTTCACCAGCGGCGTGATCAGGAAGGCCAGCACTGCCGAAACCAACAGCGCCAGGCCGACTCTTCCGATAAAGCTCGGATCCAGAATCATATTACAAACCTCTCGGCTTCGTCAGCGCGCAACGAAGCCCACCTTTTTATAGACCTTGCGCAGGGTCTTCTCGGCAATGCGTTCCGCCTTCTGCGCGCCTTCCTCATAGATGTTCTGCAAGTAGGCCTTGTCCGCCAGCAGGCGTGTCGCCTCCTCGCGAATGGGCCGCAGCAGCTCAACCACGGACTCGCCGACCTCTTTCTTGAAGTCGCCGTAGCCGCGCCCGGCAAACTCCGCCTCGATCGTCTCGAAGGACTTGCCCGTGGCGGCGGAATAGATCGTCATCAGATTGGAAATGCCCTTTTTGTTCTCCGGGTCATAGCGCACGCAGGCGTCGCAGTCCGTAATGGCGCGCTTAAACAGGCGCATGATGTCCTCGGGCTTATCCATCAGGCAGACGCGTCCGGGATCCTCGTCCTCGGACTTGGACATCTTCGCCTCCGGATTGGCAAGGCTCATGATGCGCGCGCCGACCTTGGGAATATACGGCTCCGGCAGCTTGAACACGTCGCCGTAGATGCCGTTAAAGCGCTTGGCGATATTGCGCGTCAGCTCGACGTGCTGCTTCTGATCCTCGCCCACCGGCACCAGATCCGCCTGATACAGCAGGATATCTGCCGCCATCAGCGCGGGATAGGTGAACAGGCCGCCGTTGATATTGTCGGCATTTTTCGCGCTCTTATCCTTGAACTGCGTCATGCGGCTCAGCTCGCCGAACATGGCATAGCAGTTGAGCACCCAGCCCAGCTCCGCATGCTGGTGCACATGGCTCTGGAAGAACAGCACGTTCTTCTCCGGATCCAGGCCGCAGGCGATATACTGCGCAAGCTGCTCCAGAGAGCGGCGGCGCAGGTCGGCAGGGTTCTGACGCACGGTGATGGCGTGCAGATCCGCCATGAAATAATAGCAGTCGAATTCATCCGCACGGTCCTTCCAGTTACGGATGGCGCCGAGGTAGGAGCCAAGCGTCAGGTCGCCCGAGGGCTTGATGCCGGAGAGCATTCTTTTCTTCTGCGGTACGGTTTCAGTCATAGTCAAAACGCCTCTTTCGCGATAAGTTTCTTTTTCCATACAGGTTTCTACTCATATTACCACATTTCCGCAAAAGAATCAACACAAATGTCATTGCTTTGCAGACATTTTTCGTACCGGATGTGAAAATGACAGTTGCATACGGCTGCGGTCTGTGCTAAAATGAATGCATCATTACAGTCGTGTTATAAAACACAAGGAGAGCATCATGCGAGGAATACCGTCCCTGATTACCGACATTCGGAAAAAGGTCTTCACCGAGGTTGCCAGAATGGCCTACGAAAGCGCCGACTACACCAAGGCAGAGGATCTTCCCTATGTCATCGTCCCCGGCGAAAACCCGCTGCACCGGGAATCGATCTTCCTGGAGCGCGCCATCGCCGGCGAGCGCATCCGCCTGGCAATGGGTCTTTCCGTGCAGCCCGTGAAGCAGCGCAGCCTGCTGACCGAGGGCATGGACCACGCCGCCATTGCCGAGCAGTACTATGAGCCGCCGCTCATCAATATCATTCCCTACGCCTGCCACGCCTGCCCCACGAAGCAGTACCGCGTCACGGAGCTGTGCCAGAACTGCCTGGCCGCCTCCTGTCAGCAGGTCTGCCCGCGCGGAGCGATTCATTTTGTCAACGGCAGAAGCAGCATCGATCAAACGGCCTGCATCAAGTGCGGCAAATGCTCGAAGGCCTGCTCCTATCACGCCATTGCAATGATCGAAAGTCCCTGTCAGTCCGTCTGCGGCATGGACGCCATCAAAAAGGATGACAACGGCCGCGCCATCATCGACCAGAATCGCTGCGTCGCCTGCGGCCAGTGTCTGGTCAACTGCCCCTTCGGCGCGATCGTGGACAAGGGCCAGATCTATCAGGTCGTCCGCTCCATCATGGAGGGAGAAAAGGTCATCGCCATTGTCGCCCCTGCCTTTGTCGGCCAGTTTGGCAAGTTCTCCACCCCGGAGAAGTTCACCGCCGCCATGAAGCAGCTGGGCTTTGCCGATGTCGTTGAGGTCGCCGTCGGCGCGGATATCTGCACGATGGAGGAAGCAAAGGACTTTTTGGAAAAGGTTCCTGAAAAGCAGCCCTATATGGCCACATCCTGCTGCCCGGCCTGGCATTCCATGGTCTATAAGCTCTATCCCGATCAGGCGCAGAACATCTCCATGACCCTCACGCCCATGGTTTTCACCGCCCGCCTTCAGAAAAAGGCGCACCCGGACTGCAAGATCGTCTTCGTCGGCCCCTGCGCGGCGAAAAAGCTCGAAGCCATGCGCACGAGCATTCGCAGCGACGTCGATTTCGTCCTCACCTTCGAGGAGCTGATGGGCATGTTCGAGGCGAAGCAGATCAATTTTGAAAAGATTGCGCCGGGCGAGGGACTGCGCGAGGGCACCGCTGCGGGCCGCGGCTTTGCGGTTTCCGGCGGCGTGGCGGGCGCGGTGGCAAGCGTCATTTCCAAAATTGCGCCAGAGCACGAGATCAAAACCGCCAGCGCGGAGGGTCTGCGCGAATGCCGCCAGCTCATGGCGCTGGCCAAGGCCAAGAAATACAACGGCTATCTGCTCGAGGGCATGGCCTGCCCCGGCGGCTGCGTGGCCGGCGCGGGAACGATCCTGCCGGTCGATCTGGCGACGCGCGTGGTCGGGCAGTATCAAAAAGAGGCCGACAAGGAAAGTCCTCTGGACAGCCGTTACAGTGAAACAGGAAGCGAGTTGATCGACTGATGAAAAAGGCAACCCTGAAAATCACCTACACCGCAGCGCTGCTGGCGCTGCTGATCGTTCTGCAATGGGCCACGGCAGGCTTCGGCCAGCTTGTGACCGGCAGCTGCGTCAACTGCGTGCTGGCAGCGGCGGCGCTGCTTGCCGGCTGGCAGGGCGGCCTGACCGTTGCCGTCGTCTCCCCCTTTGCGGCGTTTCTGCTCGGCATTGGGCCAAAGAACATCGCCATTGTGCCGGCCATTGCCGTGGGCAACGCCGTGCTTGTGATGGTGCTTTGGCTCTTTCTGCGCAAGCGCATCACGCCGCTGCGCAGCATTCTCGGCGTGCTGACCGCCGCCGCGAGCAAGTTCGTCGTGCTGTACCTTCTGGTCGTGCAGCTGCTGTGTCATGTTCTGACTCTGCCGGAGAAGCAGGCCGCCGCCTTTTCGACCATGTTCTCCTGGCCGCAGCTCGTCACCGCACTGATCGGCGCAAGCGTTGCCATGGCGGTTCTGCCGCTGGTGCTGCGCGCCCGCCGCAAGGAGTAGGGCCATGCCGGAGCTGACGGTAAACGGCCGGAGCTACGCGGTCAAGCGCCTGCTCGGTAAGGGAAAGGGCGGCTATTCCTATCTGGTCACGGACGGTCTGCACCAGTACGTTCTCAAGCAGATCCACCACGAGCCCTGTGCCTACTATCATTTCGGCGACAAGCTGGCCGCCGAGCTGCATGATTACGAGCGTCTTTCGGCCCTGGGGCTGCCGCTGCCAAAGCTGCTGGAAATCGACGAGCCAAACGAGCGCCTGCTCAAGCAGTTCATTCCCGGAGAAACGGCCTATGAGCTTGTCCTGCGCGACGCGCTGCCGCCGTCCTGCCTGACGCAGCTGCACGGCATGTGCAAAAAGGTCTACGCCGCCGGGCTGAATATCGACTATTTCCCCACGAATTTCGTCCTCCACGTAGGGAAACTCTACTACATCGATTATGAATGCAACGCCTATATGGACGAATGGAATTTTGAAAACTGGGGCGTCAAGTACTGGTCGAAAACGGAGGAATTCCTGAATTATGCAAAAACGCACCAGGGCTGACCCCTGATGCGTATGGCAACAGCCGCAGCAAAACCGCTGCGGCTGCTTTTGTTATGTTGAGGACAGCTTTTACAGCGCCTCGGCGATTTTTCTCGCTACGTAAACGCCGCTGGCGGAGGCGTGGGACAGGGAATGCGTCACGCCGCTGCCGTCGCCGATGATATAAAGGCCCTTGTAGATCGTTTCAAGATTCTCGTCCAGCTCAACTTCCATATTATAGAACTTGACCTCCACGCCGTAGAGCAGCGTGTCGTCGTTCGCGGTGCCCGGTGCGATCTTATCCAGAGCGTAGATCATCTCAATGATGCCGTCAAGGATTCTCTTCGGCAGCACGAGGCTCAGATCGCCGGGCGTCGCAGCCAGCGTGGGCGTAACAAGGCCCTCCTCGATGCGCTTGACCGTGCTTCTGCGGCCGCGGATCAGGTCGCCGAAGCGCTGCACGATAACGCCGCCGCCGAGCATATTGGACAGCCGCGCGATGCTCTCGCCATAGCCGTTGCTGTCCTTGAAGGGTTCGGAGAAGTGCTTGGCGACCAGAAGTGCAAAGTTCGTGTTCTCCGTCTGCATTTCCTTGCCCTCATAGCTGTGGCCGTTGACGGTAACAATGCCGTTGGTGTTTTCGTTGACGACGATGCCGTTCGGATTCATGCAGAACGTGCGCACGCAGTCCTCAAACTGCTGGGTGCGGTAGACGATCTTGCTCTCGTAGAGCTCGTCGGTCAGATGGGAGAAGATGACGGCAGGCAGCTCGACGCGCACGCCGAGGTCCACGCGGTTGGACTTTGTCGGGATATTCAGGTGGCCGCAGACCTTTTCCATCCACTTGCTGCCGCTGCGGCCAACGGAAACGACGCACTCGCGGCAGGTAAACTGTAGCTCGCCGCAGTCGATGCGGTAGCCCTCTTCCGTTTTGTCGATCTCGTGCGCAGGGGTGTCAAAATAGAAATCGACATGCTCCTTCAGCTCGTTATAGAGATTCGTCAGAACGACATAGTTGATGTCCGTGCCCAGGTGACGCACGGAGGCGTCGAGCAGGTTCAGCTTATTTTGCAGGCAGAGCTTCTTGAAGCGCGTGCCCGCGGTGGAATAGAGCTTCGTGCCCTCGCCACCGAAGCGCATGTTGATCTCGTCCACATACTTCATCAGCTGGATGGCCTGCTGCTTGCCGACGTGCTCATAGAGCGTGCCGCCAAAGTCGTTTGTAATGTTATATTTTCCGTCGGAGAAGGCGCCTGCGCCGCCGAAGCCGCTCATGATCGAGCAGCAGCCGCATTTGATGCAGCTTTTGACCTTGTCGCCGTCGATGGGGCAGCGGCGCTTTTCCAGCGGATGGCCCGCCTCCAGCACGGCGACACGCAGGCTGGGCTTCTTCTGCGTCAGCTCATAGGCGGAGAAAATGCCGCCGGGGCCTGCGCCAACAATCACGATATCATAGTTCTTTTCCATAATTTTCACTCCATATGCTCTTGCTTTTTCACAACCGCCCCATTATAATACGCAGGAAGGCATAAGTAAAATACCCGTTTTTAATATCAGGCATTAGAAATACGAATGGAGAATCGCAAATGATCGCAAGGCTGGAGCAATACCGCATTTTCAAAGAAGTCGCTGACGCGGGGAACCTCACTGCCGCCGCACAGCGGCTCTATATCTCTCAGTCCGCTGTGAGCCAGAGCATCAAGGCGCTGGAGGCCTCTCTGGAGGCGCAGCTCTTCACGCGCCTGCCGCGCGGCGTCAGTCTGACGGCGGAGGGGCAGACGCTCTATGAATACGCCTCCAAGGCGCTGGGGCTTTTGCAGGCGGGAGAGCACCATTTGCAGCAGATGCGCGAGCTGGTCACGGGCGAGCTGTCCATCGGCATCAACAGCACGCTGATGAAATATTTCCTCATGCCCATTCTGGAAAGCTACCACAAGGCTTATCCGCAGATTCGCATTCACATCCACGGCGGCACGAGCGGCCGCGTCCTCGAAGCGCTGAAGGACGGGCAGATCGACCTTGCCTTCTGCACCACGCCTGCGGAGAGCAGCGCCCTGCATATGGTCACCTGCTTCCCGACGCACACGGCCTTTGTCGCCGCGCCGGACTACCCCTGCGACTTCGAGCACGTCTACACGCTGGAGGAGATCACGCACTTTCCCCTGCTGGTGCTCGACCGGGACGCCAGCTCCCGCCGCTTCCTGGAAGCGCAGTTTTTGCAGCGCGGTCTGAAGCTCGAGCCGGAAATGGAGTCTGCCAGCCACAACCTTCTGATCTCTCTGGCACGCATCAGCCTCGGCATCGCCTGCGTCACACGGGAGATGTCCCTCTCCGGTCTGGAGCGCGGTGTCATTCGCGAGCTGAAGCTCGCCGAGGAGCTGCCGGCGCGCTCCGTCTCCATGTGCAGCCGCCGCGGCAGCGAGCCGCCCGCCGCCGCAAAGCGCTTTGCAGAATTTGTGCTGCAAACGCTTGAAAAGTAAGCCCCGGCAAATTTTCCTGTTGACAAGCGCCGGAATTTACGGTATAATCGTGGAACTTGAGGGAGTAATTGGCGTCTTGTGCGCGATATGTCAACATCCTGGTGCCCCGCGCCTGGCATATCTTAATTGATGAGACTCATGTACAATTCCGGTGTGCATGCAGTCTTTCGGTGTATGGACTGCGTCCATACACTTTTTTTCTTACGGAGGAGCTCTCTATGGAAACCTTTTTGATGTATTTCCTGTTCATCGTCGGCGTCGTCCTGATCGTCAAGGGCGGCGACTGGTTCGTGGACGGTGCGGTCTGGATCGCGGAAATCACCCGAATTCCGAAGTTCATCATCGGCGCAACCATCGTCAGCCTTGCCACGACCCTGCCGGAGATCATCGTCTCCACCATTGCCGCCGTCGAAGGGCACGGTATCCTCGTCTCCGGCGTGGGCGACTATATCGCCGCCTCGCAGGACAAGGTCGGCATGGCCATCGGCAACGGCATCGGCTCGGTCATCTGCAACACGGCAATGATCCTTGCCATCAGCATCATCTTTGTCCCCGCCGCGATCAAGCGCAGAGATTTCGCCCCGAAGGCCGCGCTGCTGCTTGCGGCTCTGATTGCGCTTTTCCTCTTCTCCATGAACGGCTCGTTCTCGCTCGCAGGCGCCTTTGTCCTGATTTTCATCTTTGCCGTGTATATCTTTGAGAATATCCGCTCCGCCAAGGGCGACACCGTGTCGTCCGAAGCCCCCGCTGCGGACAAAAAGTCCGTCTTTCTCAACATTCTCCGCGTGGTCGCCGGTGCAGCCGCCATCGTCGTCGGCTCGCAGCTGCTGGTCAACAACGGCAGCGACATTGCAGCGTCCTGGGGCGTCTCAGAGGCCATCATCGGCGTAACCATCGTCGCCGTCGGCACCTCCCTGCCGGAGCTTGTGACGGCCATTGCCTCGGTGGTGAAAAAGCAGGCCTCCATGTCCGTCGGCAATGTCATCGGTGCGAACATCATCGACACTACGCTCATCCTCGCCGTGTGTTCCTTTGTCTATGGCGGCAATCTTCCCGTCTCCGCACAGAACATCTATCTGGATTTCCCTGTGGCCATTCTGGTCTCTGCAATCGCGTTGATTCCGACCATCCTTCAGAAGCGGTTCCGCCGCTGGCAGGGCATCGTCATGCTTTTGATCTATATCGCCTACCTTGTCATCGTCGTCGCCGGGCTTTCGTGGTATCTGGCTCTGTTCGGTGTGACCGCCTGATACAAGTGCGAAAGAGCAGCTGTCTTCTGACAGCTGCTCTTTTTGCGTATGTTTTATTTCGTTCCGGTCAGGACGCCCGCCTTTTTGCGGAGGTACAGCACCAGCAGGGCGATATTGCCCAGAGCCGACGCAATGGAGATGCACAGGCCAACCGTTGCAACGGTTTTCAGCGTGGAGAGCTCACTCTGCTGCGTATCGTTGACATTCGTCAGCGTCTTCACGGTCTCGGCATTCTTCGTATCCTGCGCGGCAACCTGATCCTTGAACGCCTGTAATTCGCTTTTCAGGCTTTCAATTTCCTGTTCCAGCAGGTCGATATTCGCCTGGAGAACCTCGTCGGCCTCCTTCGTGGACGTTTCGAGCTTCCGGATATCGGAGTTGAGCAGCTCGTCGGCTGCCTTGTAGGCCTTCGTCAGTGCGTCGATTGCGGCATTCAGTCTTGCGATGGTGTCGGCGTCGCCTGCCTCTCTCGCCTTGGTCAGATCCTCGACCGCCTTATCCAGATTTTCCTGCACGGTCTTGATCGCCGCCTGCAGCGTCTCCTCCGCCTTGAGGAGTCTCGCCTCCAGTGCGGCCAGCTTACCGGACAGGTCGTCGATTCCCGCCTGTAAGAGATCGTCCGCTGCCTGATAGGCCGCAGTCAGCTCGGTAATTGCATTTTGCAGCGCCTCGGCATTTTCATTGTCGCCCGCCTGCATCCGCTCGGTGAGATTTGCGATTGCTTTATCGAGGTTCGCCTGCACCGTGTCAATCGCGCTTTGCAGCGCCGCATCCGCCGCGGTCAGCTTCTCCTCCAGCGCAGTCATGTCGCCGGAAAGCTCCGACTTCAGGATCTCGTCGGCCGCCTTGTAGGCTGCGGTCAGGTCCGCGATTGCCTTTTGCAGGGCATCGGCGTTCGCCTGGTCGCCCTCTTCGATCTTCTTCGTCAGATCCTCGATTGCCTTGTCCAGACTCGCCTGCACCGCGTCCACCGCGGCCTGCATCTTCTCTTCAAGGTCGGACAGGTCGCCCTCCAGCTCCGACTTCAACACTTCGTCAGCCGCCTTGTAGGCCGCGGTCAGGTCGGCAATGGCCTTCTCGATGGCCTCGGCCTGGCTCTCCTCCAGCGCCTTTTTCAGCTCGGCGATGGCCGTTTCCAGATTGCCGCCGGTCTGCTCGATCAGCGCGCGCACCTGCGGCTCGGTCAGGGCGAAGATGGCCGTGACCTCATTGGAGTCCGCACTGCGGGTTTTGCCTTCCCCATCCTGAGCCACGACGACGAAGTTGGCCGTCAGATCCGTGCACTTGTAGGTGAAGCTTGTGCCATTGGTGCCACGGATCATCTCCCGTTTTCCTCCGTCCGTGCGGTAGGCCTCGAAGTATCTGGCAGGAATACGTCCCTCCTGATCCGGCGGTGCGGTCCAGGAGAGAACCACCTCGCTCGGATTGTCCGTATAGGTACATTTCAGATCGTTGACGAAGGCCATGGGCGCGGAGACGTTCTTGACCGCATAGCCGACGAAGGGAACGTCCTTGAACAGGCTGTCGGCCGGTTCGGTCTTCCAGCCGATGAGCTGCCAGTCAAAGCCATAATTATTTCGGTCAGCGTCCAGATTCTGCACGGAGCCACCGGTCTGGGTGGTCGTAACCTGCGCGGTAGAGACGCCTCTTGAACGCAGGGAGGACAGGCTGGAGCTGACGCCCACGGACGCGCCGAAGCCCATAAAGCTCGAGCCGACGGAGACGGACAGGTTGACGGACACGCCGTCCGACGCAGTCTTGCTGCGCTCCGTGCCGACGGAGGTGCTGTAGGCCAGCTGGGAGGTGCCGCCGGAGTGGGACAGACCCATCCAGACGTTATTCTGGCTCATGTTGAAGCCGTTGGCGTACTTGGAAACGTCCGTCGCATAGGCAAAGGGATTGCCCTCGTTGTTGAGGAAGTACTTCTTTTGCAGTGCGCCGTCGTTCTTGGAAATCAGGTCGAGATAGTAGGACGGATAGCCGCTGCTGCCCGCGCCGTACTTTTCATTATACGCCTGCGCGAATTCGTCGTACTGCTCCATGGACAGGGACATCAGCACCGGGTACTGCGGGACGGACAGCGTCACGCCGCACTCGTCAAAGACCGGCTCGCCGTTCTCGTCAAAGCCCGTCAGGAGGTCATAGCAGTAGAGATAGAGGAGCGTCCGGCGGATGATAACCTGGTTTTTGTCGTTGGCCTCAAAGGTGGTGGTAAATTCCGTCGTGCGCGATTCGGTGAATTCCTCGCTGATATTGGAGGTAAGCGAGGTCTCCACCTCGGTTTTCAGGACGGGCGTTTCAAAGCTCGCCGAAACGCCGACGCCGCAGGAGAATTCCTTCCCGCTGGAGGTGGACTGGGTGTAGCTTTCGGAATAACTGTAGGAGGTGACGCTGTTGCCCGCGCCAAGCTCATAGAAGTAGGGCGCCGCCTGTAAGAACGCCACGACGTTCGGGTCGGTGTAGGCGCTGAGCGTGGTGCGGTAGCGGAGGATAACGCTGTCGTTGCCGATGTCGATCGGGCAAAGGAAATCGCCGGCAAAAATGCTGTCCATTACCGATTGATTGAAATAAAGATACCCGGCGGCGTTGCCCTTCAGAACCCATCTTCCAGAATCATCCTTGTAGATGTCGATCTTCTTCATGAAGTATTTGTTATCCTTGTTGGTCTTAAAGCCGACGATCAGAGAGATGCCCTCCTTGCCGCCGTCGCTGCCGTAGAAATTGCCGACCGCGGCGCTGCGGATGAAGACCTCGTTGACGTCCGTGCCGTTGCAGTGGGTCACAAGGAAGTTGAAGGCGAAATTGCCGTCGTTCTGGTTGCTCTTCTGATCCAGCGCATCGGAACCGGAGGCGCGCACCAGCTTTTTGCTGGAATCATCCCACTGGTAGAAATAGCCGTTGAGGAAGACATAGTCCTTCGTCCCCTTGCCGTCGAGGCTGACGCACTCCGTGGAGAACTGCTGCCAGTTGCTTTCATCCGCGCGGATGCTGTCGCCCATACTGATGGCGGAAACCTCTCCGTTATCGACCGACAGGACCCACTCTTTGCTGATTCGGGTCGGCGTCCACTCACAGTTGAGGACCCAATAGACTACCAGGCCGTTATCTGAGGGTTCGAGGTCATGGTATACCTGGTAAACGCCGGCGACCACGACCTCGTTGATGCCGTCGCCGTTGATATCGCCGATGGAGACGTCCGGCGTGACCATACACGTGTCGGTATCCGGCTCATACCGCTGCACGCTCAGCTCGCCGATGTTTTTCGTGCCCTTCTGGCCCTTCGCCACGGCCACCATCGGGTGCGTCGCAGTTTTCGCTCCATCGTTGGCATAATTGTCGGAGATTTTGTTCGCAGTGGAGACGACGACGAGATCGTCAATGCCGTCGCCGTTAACGTCGCCGCTTTCCAGCGCGACGGAGAGCTTGTTGCACAGGGCATAGGACTTATAAAGCTCTTTCTCCATGTATGTCTTGTTGAACAGCTCGTGTCCCTTGCGGGAGACGGAGATGTATACCGGGTTGCTCCAGTTTTTGCCGTCGAAGCTGATCTCCTTGAGGGCGTTGCTGCCGTCGCCGCGGAAGGTCGTGCAGTAGACGACCAGAGAATCGCGGCCGTCGCCGTTATAGTCGCCCGCGGTGATAGCAAAGAAGTTGTTGGCGTCCACGGTCGTCAGCTCGCCGATCCAGCCGAACCAGTCCTTATCCAGCTCGTAGCTTTTGACCAGGGTGTTGGTGTCCGCGTTGATGATGTACAGATAGGCAGCGCCGTTTTTGTTGCCGCTGGCCGGATAAAAGCCGAGGATCGCCATATGGTTCCGCTTGCCGCTTCCCGTGGGGTCAAAGGCGACGGCTTTCGTGAAACGCAGCCGCTTAAGTCCCTCCGAAAAGAGGCCGAGGGCGCCCTGAGCGCCGGAGTCGGCATTTTCCGTATAGATCGCGGCGCCCGCCGGTCCGTTTGTAAACATATAAAGCTCATTTTTTTCCACGAGGACAAGCGGCTCCTCGGTCTTCTCATAGGGCAGCAGCGCGTCCTCCGGAACCTCGGGGATCTGCTGTTCCATCTGCGTCAGCAGGTCGGTGCCGCTGACCTCGCCCGCTTCCGGGTCGGGCTCTCTGATTGGGATGATGATCGGGTCATCCGGGTCTTTGATCGGGATGATCGTCTCTGCCAGCGCAAGCGTCGGCAATAGGCCGACGATCATACAGATCGTCAGGATGATGCTGAGGACTTTCACTTTCATTTTGTTACCTCCGGTTTTGAGAGCGTGAAGTCGAACTTCATTTCCAACAGGGTGAACAGTTTTTGCATGACTGCGGTTGCGATTGATTTCATATCCAGTCCGGCAACATAGGCCAGTACCTTCTTTTGTTCCTCCTCCGGGACGCGGTAAATCCGCAGCGTCGCCGTGAGGAAGCGCTCGAGCTTGCGCTCCAGCGGGAAGTGGATGTCGCATGTCTTCACCATATAGCTGCGCATCACGCCCGCCGAGCCGATCTCCATTTCATAGAAATCGCTTTCCGTGTAGTCCGGAAAATAGGAGCCGAAGATCTGCTTGAGCTCCTTCGTCGTCTGTAGATAGATATATTCCGAGGTGTTCGGCAGCGAGTAGGCTTCAATGTAAATCTCGCGCAGATTTTCATTCAGCTCCGTCAGCGTCAGCTGGATCGCCGTCTCCACCGCATAGGCGTAGACCGGCGGGAGAGAAGCGCCGATGGTCGTCCGCGCCACGCCGAACTGGCCGCCGAACATCGCCTTGACATATTCCATCAGAATTCCGTCCTTGGTGTGGAAGAAATTCTGATAGCTGCCGCGGGCAACGCCGGACTCCTCCACGATTTGGCTGACGGACGTCTCCCGGTAGCCCTGCTCTAAAAACAGCCGGGCACAGACGGAGAGAATCCGCTTCCTGGTTTCAATGGCTTCCTGTCTTGAAGGCATCGCTCCACCGCCTTTCATCGTCGTTCTAGTACGCGTATTAATTATTGCACACTTTTTGCAAAAAAGCAAGAGCCGCGGGCTGCGAAATTAAAAATTCTTCCGCAGCCCGCGGCTCCTGTTCATTTTTCTGTTCGATTGCGCCGGTAACCCGCCGCGTCGCGGTACTCCGGGTGCTTTTTTCAGATAGTCATCCCGGTCGCCGCAGATGGTATAGTCGCACTTGCAGCCGTTGCAGCAGGTCGTCTCGCGCACCAGCCGGGCGTGAATCAGCTCCATGGAGGTATAGTCCGGATTGCAGAGCGCCGGCATTACCTCGAGCAGATCGTGCTTTTTGGCAAACTCCGCTGCCGGGCAGGCAGTGAATTCATAATAGATGGGCTTGTCCTTGTCGAACGGCGCGACGTACATCTGATAGTCGCCCCACTTGTCACACTGCTTCTTCGCGATCCGGAAGGCGCGATACATGAGCCTTTTGAAAAGCGGGCGGTTGCAGTCGACAAATTTCAGCTTGCGGAAAGCAGGCAGGATGAGATTTCCCTCTATCTCCTCGATCTCCGCCAGGCTCGCCGTCTCCCGGCAGACGGCGTAGTAGGTCATCAGCGCAATGCAGTCATAGGTGCCGCCCCTCCCGTTGTGGAAATTCTTCTTTCCGCCGAGATCCGTCCGCCAGTCGGACAGATAAGCCGCGTATTGCCGCTGTACGCGTTCCCATACCTCCTCGGTGTTCTGCGGGTAATGCAGCGCGATTTTCTGAAGAATCTGCTTTTTGCAGGCCTTGGAATACAGCACATGGCAGGTGCGGTCGAATTGCAGCTCCTTGTCCTTCATCTTCCCACTCCCTTTAAAAATCCGCTGTTTGCGCGTTCCTGCGTGTCGTCCGACTCGTCATAGGCGTCATAGGGCGCGTTCGGATCGTGTACTTTTTTCTTAAACGGCGAACAGAGCTTGTCCTTATGGGCAAAGGCGAAGTCGAAGTTGTCCGTCCAGCCGGTGTGGCCAGTCAGGAAAACCGGCTGCACGCCGAGCTTTTTGAGCTTTGCCTCCAGAATTGCCAGGGATTTGACGGCCAGCTTATTGTCCTCCGCCAGCGCGGAGATGAAGCTGTAGCCGCCGTCCGCACCAAACCAGAGCGTGTCCCCCGTGAAAAGATACCTGTCGTCGATGAGATAAACCATATGGCCCCAGGTGTGGCCGGGAACAAGGAAGCACTTGATCTTGATGTCCCCGATGCGCAGCGTCTCGCCGTCGCGGACAAGGCGCTTTTTGTTATTGATCGTCACCTGCGGCAGCTTGTAAAGATGATAGATCACCTTGCGCCGCACCGCTCCGGTGAGATAGCGGTTCTCCGTCTCGCCAATGTACAGCTTCGCTTTTTTGAACAGGCCGGGACTGTCCGCCTCCACCGCGCCGACATGATCGGTGTCCTGATGGGTAATCAGAATGTGCCGGACGGATTTCGGGTCAATGCCGAGCCAGCTCATTTTTTCCTCCAGCCGGTCATAGTTGTAGCCCGCGTCGATCATGATCGTGGTATCGCCCTTTCGGTAAAAGAAGATGTTCGCCACCCACTCGCGCACACAGGCGACATGCTCGTCGACCCAGCCGGTGTTCAGCGGCTTGAAAATCTCTTTGCCGCGGTACATTCTGCTCATTTCCTTTTTCTGAAACTCGGTTGCCTTTCTGGACACGAAATCTCCCTCTTTCTCGCCGCGTATTTCAGTTAGCAAAAGCTAATCATTAATTCTCGGAAAGGCCGCCCTGCGGCAGCCTCCTCCGGATTTTCTGTTTCCATTATAATATAAAGCGGCGGCAAATTGTCAATCGTTTCCGCCGCTTTTGGCTTTATTCCGCCGCGATGCGCCAGCCCTCGGCCTGCTCGCGGATCTGGGTGAAGCGCTTATACAATCCATTGCGCTGTACCAGCTCCGCGTGCGTGCCGCACTCGGCGATCCGCCCGTCGTCCACAACGAGAATCTGATCTGCGTTCTGGATGGTCGCCAGGCGGTGGGCAATGGTGATGATGGTCTTGCCGCGCGTCAGCTCGGAGATGGCATGCTGGATCAGATGCTCGTTTTCCGGGTCGATGCTGGCTGTCGCCTCGTCAAGAATGATGACCGGGGCGTTTTTCAAAATGGCGCGCGCAATGGAGATGCGCTGCTTCTCGCCGCCGGAGAGCGTGCCGCCGCCCTCACCGACGACGGTATCATAGTCCTGGGGAAGCGCCATGATGAATTCGTGGCAGCGCGCCTTCTTTGCCGCGGCGACCATCTCCTCCTCGGTCGCATCCGGCTTGCCGAAGAGGATGTTCGCGCGGATGGTGTCGTGGAAGAGATACACATTCTGGAAAATCATGGAGATGTTCGACAGCAGGCTGTCGCAGGTGAACTCGCGCAGGTCATGGCTGCTGAGGGTGATTCTGCCGCCCTGCGGGTCATAGAAGCGCGCCAGCAGGCTGCAAATGGTGGTCTTGCCGGAGCCGGAGGGGCCGACGATGGCCGTCGAGGTCCGTTCCGGAATGGTGAAGCTGACATTTTTCAGCACCTGACGGGAATCGTAGCCGAAATCGACGTTTTCAAACGCGATATCGTAGCGGTCGAGCTTGACGTCCCTGCCGCCGGCATCAATGAGGCTCTCGCCCTTCAGCGCGTCGAGCTGGTTCATGGCGTCGTCAATGACGCCGAGGGTGTGGGCGCTGTCGCTGATGGGCTCCAGGCTTGCGAAGATGCTGAAGGAGAAGAAAACGAACATCAGCATCATGGAAAATTCCATCCGTCCGGCGAGGCACATCAGCGCCGCCGCCAGCGCAAGGCCCACGCTGCCGCACTTGAGCGCCAGCAGATGCAGGGCATTTCCGGACAGATAGCCCCACTCGATTTTCAGATGGATGCGCTTGCTGTCGTCAATGGCCTTCGTCACGGCGTCCATGGACGCCCCGTCCTTGCCGAAGGACTTGACAACGGACAGTCCGCGCGCGTACTCGATCACGGCGCCGGTCAGGTCGCGGTTTGCCTGCGCCTCAACGGGAGAATTCACACGGCTGTGGTGCGAGATGAGCAGCATGCAGCACAGCGACAGCGCGGCGGCCGCAAGGGCGATGAGAGCGGTGAGCGGGCTGCACACGGCAAGGCAGACGAAAATCACGAGAAAATTCAGATAGCCGCCCACGAAGTTGTCGATCATGCGGATGCCCATGTTTTCCAGCGTAGAAAGGCCGGTCGTGATGGAGGAGAGGATGTTTCCCGTGCTGACCGTCTGGAAATAGCCCAACGAGACGCGCTTCATGGCGTCGCCGACGGCCAGGCGGTCGCGGGCAGTCAGCTGATAGCTGATCGGCTCCTGCAATCTGGCGCGGAAATAGTCGAAGAGGAAACGGAAGAAGACGAGAACAATCTGAATCACGATGCTCTTCCATATCCAGGAGGTATCAAAGGCCGCGCCGCTTCTCTGCGCCTCGACAAGCCTGCCGACCGTATAGGCGGCAAGCCCCAGGGGCATAGCGGCAAAAATGTGGGAAAAGAAGGTCATGACAAAGCCGAGATACAGCTTGCCCTTGAATTCGCCGCACCAGTCGATGATACGTTTTACCGTCTTGAACATAACTTACGCCTCCTTAGCCACGGTGGATACCGCCCAATTCTTCGCACCGATGTGCGCCTGCCACATATCGCGGTAGAGCGGGCAGGATTCCAAAAGCGCCTCCTGCTTGCCCTCGGCGAGGATCTCGCCGTTTTTCAGCACGACGATGTTGTCCGCATTTTTGATTGTGGACAGCCGGTGCGCGATCACCAGAAGCGTCTTTCCCTTCGTCAGCGCGGCAATGCTGCGCTGGATCTTATCCTCATTTTCGGGGTCCGTGAATGCGGTCGCCTCGTCGAGAATGACGAACGGCGCATTTTTGAGCATCATGCGCGCAATGGCGATGCGCTGCTTTTCGCCGCCGGAGAGCCGCTTGCCGGCCTCGCCCGCGGGCGTATCATAGCCCAGCGGCAGCTTATCGATGAATTCCTCGCACTGCGCCGCTCTGGCTGCGGCCCTGACCTCCTCGTCCGTTGCCTTCGGATTGCCCAGCCGGATGTTTTCCAGCAGGGAGCAGCGGAAGAGGAAATTATCCTGCGTGACAAAGCCGACCTGCTCGGAAAGCTGCGAAAGCGGCATATCCTTCACATTCACACCGCCGATGCATATCTCGCCGGACGTGACGTCCCAGAAGCGGGCGATCAGCTTGGCAACGGTCGATTTGCCGCCGCCGGAGGGGCCGACCAGCGCGGTAAAGCTGCCCTCCGGAAGCTTCAGGCTGACGCCGTGCAGCACCTCGTCCTTTTCCTCGCCGGTGTAGGAGAAACGGACGTTTTTCAGCTCCACATCCGTGTGCTTCACCTCGGCGCGCTTTGCAGGCTCAGGAAGCTCCGGCATCTCCAGATATTCCTCGAGATTCTCCACCGTGAACTTCACCTGGCGCATGTTTTCGGAGAAGACCTCCAGCTTTGCCAGAGAGCCGACCATGGAGATGGACAGCATCACCGCCAGCGCCGCCTGCGGCGCGGTGATCGTGCCGCCGTTCGTCAGCGCCAGCGCCACCGGCAGCGTGCCGATGAGCGTGGAGGGGAAGAGCGCGAAGCTCAGCTTCATCGTGGCAAAGGTGGAGGCCAGCCACTTGACGACAAAGGTACGGAAATCCGTGATGGCGGCGGCGTACTTCTCATAGGAAACGCCCGCACGGCCGAAGGCCTTGATGACCTCGATGCCCTCGACATATTCCACGACGGTGCTGTTCATGTAATTGGCGGACTGATCGTACTTGTCAAAGTTCTTTCCGCTGATCTTGAAGGTCAATCCCATGCAGAGAAACGACAGCGGGAAGGTCACAAGCGATGCCAGCGCCAGCCGCCAGTCGATCACCGCGAGAGCAATGATGCTGACAATGGGCAGAACAATATGTCCCGCGCCCTCTGGAATCATGTGTGCCAGAGGCGGTTCCAGATTCTCGATCTTATCGACCATCATGCTCTTGATCTCGCCGATGGTGTGGTTTTCCACATTGCCGAGCGGCGCATGCAGAAAGCGGTCGGCCAACCGCCGCAGGCCCTCCAGAATGGTATAGGCCATGGCATGGGAGGTGCCGGTGGACAGGCTGAAGCACAGAATCTTTGCAGCGTAGGCCGCCAGAGCGATCAGGCACCACTTTACGATCTGCGCCGCCGTCGCCGCGTCCGCCGTGAACAGACGGATCACCCGGTACATGCAGTAAAACGGCAGCAGCCCCAGCGTCACGGACAGCACCGACAGGATAACGGACAGCACCAGCCGCATTTTTTCGCCCTCGGCATAAGCAAAGAGCGCATTCATCCAGCTTTTCTTTTTTGTTTTCATGCAGCTTCCTCTTTTCTTTGCATCGTTCAGTTAGCTTCCGCTAACCAGCCTTTCAATAAAAGGGGCATTCTTACTGCCCCATAATTTTCAGCCAGCCGGCCGTATAGAAATCGCACAGCTCATCGACATAGCGCCGCGCATCCGGCAGCGGCATGTCATGAATGATGATCTCGCAGTAGGCGTTCATCATCCCCGTCACCAGAATGTGTTCCAGGCGGCGGTCGATCTCCGGCACGATTTTCCCCTGCGCGCGCAGGACCTCGCAATAGCGCTCCGTCGCGGCAACCTCCAGCCAGACCAACTCGTCGATCAGGCCGGAATAGGGCGTTCCCTCGGCGCACGTAAGGATCAGGTGGAATGCCTCGCGCCAGGCGTCCATGTAGCCCAGCAGCTCGTGCATGCACCTTCTGCCGGTGTCGCCCATCTGCTGCATCTGCTCCTCCGGGCAGAGCGCCTCAAAGCGGAAAACCGCAGTGCGGTAGGTATCGAGCACATGGCGGTAAGGCTCCTCGACCAGCGCGGCAAAGAGCGCCTCTTTGCTGTCATAATAGCCGTAGAGCGCGCCGGTCGTAACCCCGGCGGTCTTGACGATGTTCCGCAGCGACGCGGCCTGATATCCTTTTTTCAAAAACTCCGCCTTGGCGGCGGAATAAATCCGTTCCAGCGTGGAAGGGTTCAGCTCAGTCATGCAGGCTCTCCTATAACACCGTTATATCACAGTGTTATATTATATCCGCACTCTGCCGTTTGTCAAGCCCCGGATGCTTTTTTTGAGAAAATCTATTGAAACGCCGCGCACGGCATGATAAAATACACACAAAGAGGTATGCGCAGCGCGTCCCCCGCACCGAAAGCCGCCGGCAGCGGCTTTTCAACACTCCTTTAGTTAGCTTTCGCTAACCGCTCCGGGCGGACGCCGCAGCAGAAAGGAATCTGCAATGAAATATCCCATTGAGAAAAACACCGTGCAGGAAACGCTGGTCATTCCTATGTACGGGCGGAAAATGTGCTCGGGGCTATATCCAAGCCTGTACCGCGACGAGACGGCGATCCGTCTTCTGGAACAGATCGACTATGACTTCTCCGCACTGGCGAAAAAGTCCAAAAGCACCATGCAGCGCTTCGGCTTCTTGGAGGTCGCCATGCGGCAGAACGACCTTGCCATCGAGGTGCGCGACTATCTGAAGACGCACCCGAATGCGGCAGTGGTAAACCTCGGCTGTGGGCTGGACGACATCGGCCGCAGCTGCGACAACGGCGTCTGCCGCATCTACAATCTGGATTTTCCGGACGTGATCGCCGTGCGCAATGCGCTCCTCCCCGCCGGTGAGCGGGAGGAAAACATTCCCTGCAACTTAAACGACACCGCATGGTTCGGCAGAATTGACGTCTCCGGCGGCGTGGTGTTCTTCGCGGCAGGCGTGTTTTACTATTTCCTCGCCGAACAGGTACAGGCGCTCGTCCGCGCGATGGCGGACGCCTTCCCCGGTGGGAAGCTCGTCTTTGACGCCGCAAATCGGAAGGCCGTCAAGCTGATGCTGAAAACCTGGATCAAGGATGCGGAAATCCGGGACGTCGGCACCTATTTTGCCGTCTCGGATGCAAAAAAGGAGCTTGGTCCCTGGAGCAGCCGCCTTCGCGTTTCCAGCCGCGGCTATATGCTGGGCTACAACGACCTGAAGGATCCCACCGTCAGCGGCTTTTTCCGCTTTTTGTCCAAAATCGGCGACGGCATGATGAACATGCAGATCGTCCGGCTGGATTTTGAGGAGGCAGCGCAATGAAGTATTTCGGAATGCCCATGGGCATGTGGACCCTGTTTGCAGGCTCCTTCCGGTCGCAGCTCGGTCCGGTGTTCGGCTATGACGCCGCAGAGGCAAAGGCGATTGCAAAGAAAGCCAAGCCGGAATACCGCCGCATCATCTCCAAGCTGCCGGAATTTGAAAAAGCAGACCGTTTTCAGATGAACATCGTCAACTGCGCCCTGCTCGCCGCCTTCATTCTCTCCATGCCGCGGCGGCCGGAGACAAAACCGCTGACGGAATACTATGCAAAGGCAATGATGACCGGGCCGATGCGCTGGTTCTGCCGCAAAAGCGGCAAGAAGAAATTCTCCGCGAAGGACATTGCAGGCATGAAGGCCACGGCCGCGCTCCGCGCCGCTGACCGCAACCCCTATTCCTGGAATATGGAATATCTGGAATACCCCGACGAAAGCGGCTACGAGGCGCGCTTCAGTAAGTGCGGCATCTGCACGCTGATGCGGGAGCTTGGGCTCTACGACCTCACCCCCGCCCTGTGCCGTCTGGACTACACCATGAGCGATGCGGGCGGCGCAGCCGACTTTGGCCGGCAATACACGCTCGCCTCCGGCGGCCCCTACTGCGACTGCGGCTACCGCAAAAATGGTCTTTAGCCCAGCGCCACGTCCAGAATCATCATCACGCTGAAGCCCACGGCAAAAAATATCGTGCCGAGGTTGGAGTGGCTGCCCTGCGACATCTCCGGGATCAGCTCCTCCACCACGACGTAGAGCATGGCTCCGGCGGCAAAGCTCAGAAGATACGGCAGCGCCGGGACGACAAGCTGCGCGGCCAGAACGGTCAGGATCGCGCCGATCGGCTCGACGACCCCGGAAAGCACGCCGCCGAGAAAGGCGCGCCCCTTCCCCATGCCCTCCGCGCGCAGCGGCATGGAGATAATCGCGCCCTCGGGAAAATTCTGGATGGCGATGCCGAGAGAGAGCGTCAGCGCCCCCGCCGCCGTGATCTGCGCACTGCCGGAGAGGAATCCGGCGCAGACCACGCCAACGGCCATTCCCTCCGGGATATTGTGCAGCGTTACGGCTAGAATCATCATCGTCGTGCGCTGAAGGCGGCTCTTCGGGCCTTCGGTCTGTCCGCTTTTGGCATGCAGATGCGGGATGATATGGTCGAGCGCCAGCAAAAACAGCACGCCCGCCCAGAAGCCGATCACCGCCGGAAGGAAGGCCGCCTGCCCCAGCGTTGAGGACTGCTCGATGGCCGGAATCAGCAGGCTCCAGACGGATGCGGCGACCATCACCCCGGCGGCAAAGCCGGTCAGGGCGCGCTGCACCCTGTCGCTCAGCGATTTTTTCATAAAAAACACACACGCCGCCCCCAGCGAGGTGCCGAGAAACGGCAGTAAAATGCCGTAAAATACTTCCATGCGAGTTTTCCTCTCTTTCTTCACAGGGCTGCGGTTTTCAGTTAGCAGCTGCTAACCAGTATTATATCAGACCGGCGCAGGAATGTCAATTCCCTCTCGCGCCGGCCGCCGCACACAGCGTATGCAGTTCTTTTCAGGCGGCGTAACGAATGCGCAGACGCGGTACCTCTTTATTCAAATTTTGGCAGCACGTGTGCCCCGCCGGAAGCGGATCACACAAAGGGCAGGGCGCATTGGCCCTGCCCTAGCGGTGCAATTATACTCAGTTCTTCGGTTCCTTGACGCTCTCGACCAGGCCGGTCGCAAGACCGGCAAGGCCCTGAAGCTCGGAGGGAATGATGATTTTCGTCGCCTTGCCGTCGGCAATCTTCTGCATGGCCTCCAGCGCCTTGAGCTTGATGACCTGATCATTCGGGCAGGCCTCGTTCAGCATCCGCATTGCCTCGGCGGTCGCCTTCTGAACGGCGAGGATCGCCTCCGCCTGGCCCTGCGCACGCAGGATCGCCGACTGCTTTTCCGCATCGGCGCGAAGAATGGCGGATTCCTTTTCGCCCTCGGCGACAAGAATCTGGGAATGCTTCGTGCCCTCCGCCTGCAGGATCGCCTGACGGCGGTCGCGCTCGGCCTTCATCTGCTTCTCCATGGAGTTCTGGATGTCCTGCGGCGGCAGGATGTTTTTCAGCTCCACACGCGTGACCTTGATGCCCCAGGGGTCGGTAACCTCGTCCAGGATGGCGCGCATTTTGGTGTTGATGACATCGCGGGAGGTCAGCGTCTGATCCAGTTCGAGATCGCCGATGATATTTCTCAGAGTCGTCGCGGTCAGCGTCTCCATGGCGACCATGGGCTGCTCAACGCCGTAGGTATAGAGCTTGGGATCGGTAATCTGGAAATAGACGACCGTGTCGATCTGCATGGTTACGTTGTCCTTGGTGATGACGGGCTGGGGCGGGTAGTCCAACACCTGCTCCTTCAGACTGACGCGGCGGGCAATTCGCTCGATAAACGGAATTTTAAAATGGATACCGACTTCCCAAACGGCAGAGAATGCGCCCAGACGCTCGATGACATAGGCACGGGACTGCTGCACGATGCAGATATTCTTGATGATGACGATGAGCACAAGCACCGCCACACCGATGATGACATAGTAAACAGGCTTCATGATTTCTCCTCCTTCATTTCCTTTGCGCGTTCCACGCAGACCTTGACGCCCTCAATCCGCAGCACGCGGACCACAGCGCCCTTTTCGATTCTGGAGCCGTCTGCGCTGCGCGCCGACCACTCCACGCCGGAAATCTTGACCGCGCCCGTGCCAAGCAAATTGTCGATCTCCTCGGTCACAATGGCCGTTCTGCCGATGTTGCGGTCGGCGTTGGTGGCGACCTTCTTTCTGCGCAGCAGCTTTTTGCTCAGCGGCCGCAGCGCCAGCAGCAGCGCGGCGGACACCGCAAAGAACAGCACGATCTGGAGCCAAAGCTCCGCACCGCAGAGCGATGCGATCAGCGCCGCAAGCGCGCCTCCCATGAACCAGACGGACACCAGCGCAGCCGTCACGCCCTCCGCCACCGCGAAGGCGACCAGCAGCACCAGCCAAACCACTTCCATATGCATGACGCATCCGCTCCTTTCTGTTCCTAGTATGTCATGTTTTAAAGCAAAAGTCAATAGAAAACCGCTCCTTTCGCATCGAATCCGGAAGAATTTTTCCGTTGCAATCGTGTCGGAAATACAGTATAATAATAGAAATATCATTTTTGAGGAGTATCTATGGAACGATTGACCATGGCCGTCCCCTGCCTGTTCGGCCTGGAGGGACTGGTCGGCGACGAGCTTCGCCGGATGGAAATGGAGCAGGTGCGCGTGGAGGACCGACGCGTCTTTTTTGAGGGTGATTTTCTCGCCATGGCGAAGGCGAATCTCCGGCTGCGCATGGGCGAGCGTGTGATGATCCTTCTGGCCCGTTTCTCGGCACGCAGCTTTGAGGAGCTGTATCAGGGCGTCAAGGCCATTGCGCTTGAGCGCTTCGTTCCGAAGGACGGCGCGTTCCCCGTGAAGGGCTACAGCCTGGAATCGCAGCTACATTCCGTGCCGGATTGCCAGTCCATTGCAAAAAAAGCGGCGGTGGACCGCCTCGGCGCATACTACAAGCTCTCCTGGCTGCCGGAGACCGGCGAGACCTATCAGCTTCGTTTCTCCATTATGAAGGACATCTGCGAGGTTTTCCTGGACACCTCCGGCGCAAGCCTGCACAAGCGCGGCTACCGCGCGATTGCCAATGAAGCTCCGCTGCACGAGACCATGGCCGCCGCGCTGGTCAACCTCTCTCGCTACCGCGGCCGCGATTTCTTCTGGGACCCCTTCTGCGGCTCCGGAACGATCGTCATTGAAGCGGCGCTGGCTGCGCTTAACCGCGCCCCCGGCCTGAATCGCGACTTTGCCGCGCAGCGCTGGGCCTGTGTGCCGCAGGAGGTCTGGGCGCAGGCGCGCCAGGAGGCGAGGGATCTGGAATTCCGCGGAGAATACCGCATTCTCGGCACGGATATCGACCCGAACAGTCTCTCCATCGCGATTGCAAACGCCAAAAAGGCCGGCGTGGCAAAGTACATTGAATTCCGCGAGGGGGATGCAACCAAGCTGCCCCTGCCCGCAGAAAAGGGCGTTATCGTCTGCAACCCGCCCTACGGCGAGCGCATGCTCGAGCAGCGCGCCGCGCAGCAGCTGATGCGCTCCTTCGGCCGGCACCTGAAATTTGCCGACCAGTGGAACAAATACATCATTTCCTCCGAGCCGGAGTTTGAGCACTGGTTCGGCAAGCAGGCGGCAAAAAAGCGCAAGCTCTATAACGGCCGCCTACAGTGCAACGTTTATATGTATTACTAAGGTGGTGCTGAGATGAAGCATTTATTTATCATCAACCCGGCGGCGGGAAAATACGACCACACCGGCGAATTCACGCAGAAGATCCGCGCCGTCTGTGGCCGCGAGGGTCTGGATTATGAGGTTCTCGTCTCCCGCGCGCCCGGCGACTGCACAAAAATCGTCCAGGCCGCCGCGGCAAGCGGCGAGGAACTGCGCGTCTACGCCTGCGGCGGCGACGGCACGCTCAATGAAGTCGTCAACGGCGCGGCAGGGCATGCCAATGTCGCCGTGACGCACTTTCCCGGCGGCTCCGGCAACGATTTCATCAAAATTTTCTCCGAACCGGGCGCCTTCACCGATCTGGAACGCCTGCTGGACGCGCAGGAGGCCAAGTTTGACCTGATCCGCTGTCAGGAGAATCACTACGCCCTGAACGTCTGCTCCATGGGCTTTGACGCCAGAATCGGCACGGAGATCGGCAAATACAAGCGGCTTCCCCTTGTCAGCGGCTCCGGGGCTTACATTCTCTCCACCGGCGTCAACCTCATCAAGGGCGTGCACGAGCATTACGTCGTGCACATCGATGACGAGGTCTTTGACGCACGGCAGTCTCTGATCTGCATCGCCAACGGCCGCTGGTACGGCGGCAGCTTCAATCCCGTTCCGATCGCCGAGCCGGACGACGGCCTGCTGGATGTCCTTCTGGTCAAGAAGGTCTCCCGCCTGACGGTTGCCAACGTGATCGGCAAATACAAGGCGGGAAAATACGCCGAGCTGCCCGACCTCATCCGCCATTTCCGCTGCAAGCGTGTGCGCATTCTCTGCGACTGCGAGAGCGAGATCAACCTCGACGGCGAGCTGCTCATGGCGCGTGAGGCCAACTTTGAGGTTGTGCCGCAGGCCATCCGCATCTTCTATCCGCGCGGTCTGACCTACCACGCCGCCCAGCCCGCGGCGGCGCGCTAACGCTTTCTTTCCCCACGTGCGGAAAGAATATCGAAAAAAACAGAAAAAGTGCTTGACAAATTCCTGTGACTCCGCTATAATAAATCACGCGTTCGGACGATTAGCTCAGCTGGCTAGAGCATCCGCTTGACGTGCGGAAGGTCATAGGTTCGAGTCCTATATCGTCCACC
>CAKTVG010000020.1 GCA_934622035.1 uncultured Oscillospiraceae bacterium | reverse complement strand
GAGCGGCCCGCACGGACAAATCCGTGCAGACCGCTCTCGGTTCTTGCTTCAGTTACAAATTGCAGCCGCGCAAGGCCGTGCAGAAACGGGCATACTTGCCCCTTTGCTGCATTACCTTGCGCGGCGGTACTGTGGCACAGGGAATCTGTGCCACCTCAAGATGAAATTTTACCGATTAACGACGTTTTCCTGACAAGAGAATCAGCTTCCCGAAGGACTCCGGCTGATGAAAGTTCGGTTTTTCGCCTCCCACCGGGTTCCAGCAGGCATAATGCGGATGGACGGTCTTGTCGCCGCATTTGTAGAAATTCGCATGGAGGCAGCTCCCAACACTGCCGAAATATTTTTCGATCAGAGAAAACGGCACCTCATATTGCAGGATCCACTTCTCCGGCGTAATGCAGCTCACAAGGCGAAGCTGCTTTGCATCGACAGGAATCGGTTCGCGGTCAAAGTCTGCATGAATCGTTCCCAGTGGATTGATCTCCAGATTGATGTATTTCAGCGTATCCTCCGTCCGGAAGAAAAACTCCAGACAGCTGTCCTCGCAAACCTGCGTATTGTCCTCGGTCCTGCGCGCAAAAAGCGGTCGTTCATCCGTTTCAAAATGCACCAGAAGGCCGGACGCGGTGCTTACAACTCTTACAGACGTCGTAATATTTTCCGCATACGCCGGCCACGGGAAGCCGTCGATGAAAAGCGGCGCGATTTTTAGCCAACCATCACTTTCGAGACCCAATCCCTCAGGCGCCTTCCGGACAGTATACTCTTTCATCTGTTTTCCTCCATTGCGCTGCATGCCGCTGTCTCTTCAGTCCAGTCGCAGAAGAAATTGCAGCACACGGCGGACATTGGGAAGCAGGTCTTCGCGGGTGATCAGCCCCTCCTGCATTGCCCTTTGCAGTCGCCGCAGACTACCGTGCGGCATCCGCACATTGTTCCCGGCAAGCGCCTCGGCGTAATGCTCAGCGTGATTCTCCCAGTCCGTGACGACCAGCCCGTCAAATTCCCATTCCTCACGCAAAATTCCGGAGATCAGCTCTTTGTTTTCCGAGGTGTAGCTCCCGTTCAGAAGATTATAAGCCGTCATCACTGCCCAGACGCCGCCTTCCTTCACGACGATCTCAAACCCCTTGAAGTAAATCTCCCGCAAAGCGCGCTCGCTCACGCGGGAATCGCTGCCCTTGCGGTTAATTTCCTTGTTGTTCGCGCTGAAATGCTTGACGCAGGCAGAAACGCCCTCGGACTGGATGCCGCGCACCATGGCCGCAGCCAGCTTGCCGGAAAGCAGCGGATCTTCGGAATAGTATTCGAAATTACGGCCACAGAGCGGGCTTCTGTGGATATTGATCGCCGGGGTAAGCCACATGGCGAGGTTGTTCTCGCGCACCTCGCAGCCGCCTGCCTTGCCAACCTCATAGACAAGTTCCGGGTCCCAGGTGCAGGCCAAAAGTGTCGCCACCGGCCACGCCGTCGTGGTCACACCACGATCCTCGCAGATGCGCAGCCCCGCCGGACCGTCAGCCGTCATGACCGCCGGGATGCCCAGATAGTCCAGCCCCCCGATGCCGCGCGTATCGGCCACGCCGCGGTTGGGCGTGCCGCCGAGCAGGGTGATGAGCTCATCATCCGTCAGACTCGCAAGGAAATCATCTAGGTCGAGCTTCCCCTCCGCGACGTCCGCGAAAGAAAGGCGGCCCGCCGGTGTCTGGATGCCCGTACAGTCCGGGAGAATGTGCTCGGCCTCCCATTTGGGCTTTTCCGGCCAGCCGGAGCGGTCGGGCGCGGGCAGATACTCCTGCATTGGCAGCGTTTCATAGCTTCCGTCGGCGCAGAGCCTTTTGGGCAGCTTCTTTGCTGTGCAGCGGTTTTTTACCGTGCGCGTCACGCGCGTCTGTGCGCAGGTATACGTAAAAACGGTTTGCAGACTGCGGATGCAGTTTCCAATCTTCACGGAGTATTCGCCTTCATGGAGCACATAGGCCGCGCGTTCTTCGTCGTAGCACGCAAGCTCCATAAGCGGCAGCGTAAGCGTCACTTCCTGTGCTTCGCCGGGGGCAAGCAGCGCCGTCTTCTGAAACGCGCGCAGCTCCAGCTTTGGCCGCTTCTTACCGGGCGCGGAGGTATAGAGCTGTACCACCTCGCGGGCAGCAGCACTCCCCGTATTTTTCACGCGCGCAGTGATATGAATCGCCGTATCGTCCGCCGCAGTGTCGGCGCAGGAAATATCAAACGTTGTGTAGCTGAGTCCAAAACCGAAGGGATAATTCACCTTCTCCGCAGCGCCGGGAATGGTTTCAAAATAACGGTAGCCGACGAAAATATCCTCTGTATAGCAGACATAGTCCTCCGACTCGTGGAAATTCTCAGAGGAGGGATAGTCATCAAAGGATGCTGCAAAGGTGTCCGTCAGCTTGCCGTTCGGGCAGACGTCGCCGCAGAGGATATCCGCCGCGGCCATCGCGCCCTCCATACCGCCCTGCCATGCCAGCAGTACAGACTGGATCGCCGGATTTTTGGCAAACCAAGAGGTATCGACCACGCCGCCGACATTCAAAACGACTGCGACCCTGGAAAACGCGGCACAGACCGCCTGCACCATGCGGCGTTCGCCTGCTGAGAGATAAAAGTCGCCCTCTGCGGACGTGCGGTCGCCGCCCTCGCTGGAAAAGCGGCAGATGCTGATGATCGCCACGTCCGCCTCGCGGGCGGCCTGCGCCAGCAGCTCCGCCGGAAGCTCCGGCTCATCCAGACGACCCCACAGGCCGCCCGCAGCAAACTGCGCCGCAACAAAGGCACGGTAGAATTCATGCAGCGCAGAAACGCAGCTCAGCTTGCCCTCTGCCTGCTTTTCCTCGATTGCCTCGCAAAAATTGCGCGTGTAGGCGACCGTCACGTCGCCGCTGCCTCCGCCGCCCTTGACATAGTCAACGCTCGCCTTGCCGAACAGCGCGACACGCGCTCCCCTGCGCAGCGGCAGCAGGCTGTTTTCATTTTTTAGCAGCACCATTCCTTCGGCCGCGGCACGGCGCGAAAGGGCGATATGCTCCGGACTTCCGGTCGCGCGCCGTCCTTCTCTGCCCAGCGGCAGCACGGGAAAATAGTTGTATCTCTGCCATTTCTTCATCATCATTTTCTCCTTTTATCCGGTGAGCAGCCGCATCCACATTGGCTCAAACAGCTCCTGTGGATACAATTTCATGCCACAGGTTGAACCATTCCGGCGTATGGGAAAGTGCCTCCCCGTTCCCTTTCAAATCGAGCAGAGGCCGCTCCAGCTCGTCCTTCGCTCCGGGCAATCGCATAGCTGTTTCGCCTCATTCTTTCTCCCACAGCAGTTTGAGCCAACGGCAGCTTTCTTCCACCCAGCACTGCGCGTGCCGCATCCCCGGCGTGATCTCGCCGTCCAGCGTTTCGCGCGTACAGGTGGACATGCCGTGATAACCGTAGGGGAAAACGTGCAGCTCAAAAGGCACATGATGGTCCGCCAGCGCGGTCGCGTAGCGCAGGCTGTTCTGCACCGGCACGCAGTCATCCTCGGATGTATGCCAGAGGAAGGCAGGCGGCGTTGTGTCGCGCACCAAGCGGTCACAGGAGAAGCGCTCGACCTCCTCAGATGTCAGGGGATTATGGCCGAGGAGCGCTTCAAAGCTGCCCTGATGCGCAATTGCCAGGTCGGCAGAGATCACAGGATAGCACAGGATGGACGCCTGCACAGGCTTGCTCTCCGGCAGCACCTCGCGCACCTCCGGCCAGTCAAACGCATTGGAATACAGCGCGGCCAGATGGCCGCCGGCGGAGAAGCCGAGGATCGCGACATGGCTTTCGTCGCAATTCCACGCCTCGGCATTGCGGTGGATCAGTTCGACTGTGGCCGCCACCTCGCACAGAGCCTGCGGGAAACGACGCGGTGCAACGGAATACCACAAAACAAAGACGTTATACCCCTCCCTGAGATATTGCAGAGCGACCGGTTCCGCCTCGCGCTGTGAGCACATAACATACCCGCCGCCCGGACAGATCAAGATAGACGGACGCCTTTGATGCTCGCGGTGCATTTCCGTCATGTTATAAGGAAGATAGGCATCCAGAGCAGCTTCGCTTTCGTTCAAAAATGCAAATTGCTCCTGCAACCGCACGGTAAAACAGCGCATAGTTTTCCTCCATTTTCTATATTTTATCGTCATAAGTTCTTCCGAATATGATATGCCACGATATTCGCCATATAGATCTTCGTGTTGATGACTGCAATGCCGAGGCCGGTGATGAAGCCTGTCGTCACCATCTGGGGAAACGTGTACGACACGATGCTCATACCCGCAGGCGCACCCAGCAGCAGGACATCCCACGCGAGCTTTCCCTGAAAGCAGAAGTCCGTCACGCAGAGCAAAACGCGCTTACCCTCCGTTCCCTCCGGCATTTGGAAATGCCTTCGGTAGCATGCGTTGTCATAGCGCAGGAAGCCAAGCGCGTCGTGTTCGCGTTCGTCAGGCGTTCCGAAAATCACGTAATCATGAGGAACGTGTGCAAATTCCCACCGCTCGTGGGTCAAAAGCCCGATGTCGGAGACGAACTGATCCGGCTGGTCGGAATATCGGCAGGCCGCAGGCTCTGCCGGTTTTTGCTCGGTCTTGCTCTGGGAGTAGACCGGACCTTTTCATGCCGGCTTTGGCGTTTCGATGTCGCCGCGGTAAAACCGCCAGCCATCACCATTCTCATGGTCTCTCCCTCATTTTCTGAACAATTGTAGCAGTTTTTCAAATATCTGTCAATCTGGAGTTCCTTCAACTTTTTCTGCTTTTCAGCAGCTTCATTTTTCAAAGAAATAGGCTTCCGTTTCCGCGCAGAGATAGTGATAGACCGGCAGATGCAGCTCCTGCACCTTGAAGGTTTCACGCTCCGGAACACAGATGCAGCAGTCGCAAAGCGCGCGCAGCCTGCCGCCCGTTTCGCCGGTCAGCCCCAGCACGAAAATGCCCAGCGCTCTGGCTACCGCCGCCGCTGCGCAAACATTTTTCGCATTGCCGGATGTGCTGATGCAGAGCAGCACATCGCCCGGCTTTGCCAGCGCCAGTACGCCCTGTGCATAAATATGCTCTGGGTCGACATCGTTGCAGAAGGCCGTGTTCAGCGCCGTCATGGACGGCAGCGCAATCGCAGGCAGTCCGCATTGCAGTCTGTTCAGCAGCTCCTCATCGACCGGTTCCCAGTTTTCGCGCATTTTTTCTTTCTTCCGCGCACTGAGCGGACGTTTTTTCAGGAAACCCTTCATAAGCTCGCCGACGATGTGCTCGCAGTCGGCGCAGCTGCCGCCGTTGCCGCAGAGCAGCAGCTTGCCGCCGCGGCGGTAGCAGTCAATGAGCATCTGTGACGCCTGCGCGATGTCCTCGCGGCAGGCAGTCAGGGATTGATAACGTGATAGCAGTTCTTCCAGCATTGTTTTCTCCATTCACAAAAGCGCAGTGGCCAGTGCGGCATAATCTCCGATGCTCTCCCCCAGCTCTGCCGGGACGATCTCGCAGCAGGCTCTGGAAACCGCAAGCGCTTCGGCAGCCAGCGTCTTTTCCATGCTTGCGCACAGTAATTCCCCGCTTCTTGCAAAAATACTGCCAAGGACGATGCGCTCCGGATTTAGCAGGTCGACGAGCACCGCCAGTCCCATGCCCAGATATTCACCGCAGACGCGATAGACCTCCTGCGCAGTCTCATCTCCGGCGCGCGCGGCGTCCGCAATTGACTTTGCCGTCACGCCGCTCTCTCCGTTCCGGTAATACGCCGGGCAGATACCGCGCTGCACACGTTCCCGCGCCATAGCACAGCCAAGCTGTGCCAGTCCGCCACCGCTGCAAAAGCCCTCAAAAGAGCCCTGCTTGCCATAGCCGACCGGGCCAAAGCGTTCCAGCCGAAGATGGCCACATTCGCCTGCATTGTCGTTTGTGCCGGTGTAAAGCCGGCCGTCCAGAATCAGCCCCGCGCCAAGCCCCGTTCCAAAGGTCAGAAAGATCATATTGCGCGTGCCGCGCCCCGCGCCGAACTTCCATTCGGCCACGGCGCAGGCGTTGGCATCGTTTTGCAGATGCGCAGGCGCGCCGAAATGCTGCGCGGCAAGCACCGCGGCCGGAACACTGTCCCACCCCGGAAGGTTCGGCGGGCCGAGGATCACCCCGCGCGCCGAATCCAGCGGCCCGCCGCAGGAAATACCGACGCAGTCCGGCTTGCTGCCCAGAATACCGTCCGCAAGAGCAAACAGGCGCTTGAGCATTGCTTCCGGCGAAATGGAATGATCGGTCGGACACTTCTCTTTCTTCAGGATTTGGAGATGTTCTCCATCCCAATTTGCCGTGACTGCGGCGCATTTCGTTCCGCCGATGTCCAATCCGAGCAGCTTCATAAAAATCTCCTCACAAGATGTTCGCTTTTTTCAGAAGTGTTTCATACTGCGTCAGTGAGAAGGGAATCTCTCCACTGACATAGTGATTTCGATAGTTTTTCCCCTCGCAGACCAGCGAAAGCGCATAATAGTGATTGCCGCGCGGGTCAAAGTTGATCGTCCCAAGCTCCGTCAGAGCGTTGGCGTGCAGCGACGCTTCACCGGAGGCAAGGCACTTACCCGTTTCAACGTCTGTGACAGTGTAGCCCGCGCACTTTTCCTCGCGGTATTCATTCGCCGCAACAATTTGCAGCGCGCCGTTTTCCGGCTCGCGCAGCATAAGGCAAAGCGGCTCCTGTGAACGGCGGATATAATCGAAGCAGAGCTTTTTATTGAAATAATAATCCACGCTCGCCTCGCTGATCTGCGGCCAGCCGTCAAGCAGGTTCCACCAGATCAGGCCGGTTCTTCTCCATTTTTCAGTACGGAAATGTTCAATGAAAAACTTGAAGCCCTCTGCCTGGAAATATTGGCTGGCCTTGGAAAATTCCTCCGGGTCATCCGGCACGGCGCCGAAGAGCTGCGCGACCTGTTCCTCGTTGAGGCGGGCACGGAAGGCGTAGGGCTGATTTTCTCCCGGCTCCATCATGCCGGTGTGGAGCTTCCACTCGTCATGCCGGCGGTTCCGCAGATTTTCCGGGGAAACAAAACGCCGGAGCGAGTCTACAGCCGGGCAGCCGAAGACGCCCATTTCGCTGACAAAATGTGCATTTGAACTTATGTAATACTTCCCCTTGTAATACCCGCGCGGCCCCCAGAGGTGGTCTTCCGGCATCCGGTTCGGATCGCCGGAGGCGTAGACTGCGCAGCTGACATAGGGCGAGCTCGGCAGAAAATCACGCCACGGGTCAACGCGCCGCAGCACCTGCGGAATGGTCACGCGCGTGATCCGGTTTTCGTTCGGATCGCCGGAAACGATCTCCCAATACGCCGCCGCGACGTCACATTCGTTGTCCCCAGCCCAGAGCGCAATGCTCGGATGCCTGCGCAGCTTTCTGACGACCGCTTCGACCTCCTGTGCAATTTTTCTCTGGAAAAGCTCATTTTGCGGATAGGTCGCACATCCCATGGCAAAATCCTGCCAGACGAGAATTCCGTGCCGGTCGCAGAAATCGAAAAACGCATGGTCCTCGTACACACCACCGCCCCAGCAGCGGACCATGTTGCAGTTGGATTCCCAGAGGAGCGCAAGCGCCTTGTCCAGCCGCGCAGCATCGCGGGAATGGAAAGCATCCAGCGGCACCCAGTTCGTGCCGCGAATGTAGATCTTTTCGCCGTTGACAAGGAAGCAGAACTCGCCGCTTCCCTGCTCGTCGGTCGTATCCGTGCGGAGCAGATGCACTGTGCGCACGCCGAAGGAAAACCGCAGCTCGTCTACGGCTTCTCCGCGATAATACAGTTCGGCACACACATCATAGAGTTCCGGCTCACCCAGATCGCGCGGCCACCAGAGCTTTGGTTCTTTTATTGTAAAGTGGAAGCATCCCCGATTGTGCCAGAGCTTGTTCAGGAAATACTCGAATCTGCTGCCACCGCATGTTCCGGTCAGGCGCAGCGCATAATCCTGCGAAAAATCGCCGTCAAGCTGCGCTTCATACACACAGTGCAGTCCAGCCTCGCCTTCAGAGAGGGAAACCGTTGTGAGATAAATATCCTGCAAATAGTCTTTTTTCTTTTCAACAAGAGAGCAGCCGCGCCAGAGTCCGCCTGAAATGCAGCGCGGGAAAATATCCCAGCCAAAGCTGTGTGCGGCCTTGCGTACCATGAGCGAGCCAGCGTTATAAGGGTTGTGGACAAAAACGTCTGCGTCCATTTCCAGCTTGCGTGCTTCCATGCACACCGGCTTGATGTGTACCACCAGCTCATTTTCTCCCAAACGGATGCCCTCGGCTCGGAATTCATGCGCGATAAACATATTATCCGAGGTGCCGGTCAGTCGGCCGTTGAGATAGACCTCTGCGATCGTGTCGATTCCCTCAAACCGCAGGAACGCGCACGAAGCGTCCCCTTCAAACATAAATCGCCGCGCATACCAGAGATGGCGATTTTCCAGCTCCTGCAATTTCAATGGATTTGTTCCGAAAAACGGGTCTTCCAACAGCCCTACATCCTGCAAATCCAGCTCAAAATTGCCGGGAACGCTGCCGTTCAGTTTCAGGAAGCCTGCCGCATCCAGCGCAGCTTCCGTACAAAGCGGCTCGGAATGTCGCCGCACCTCGCTGTACTCCGCAATATACAATGTCCATGTTCCGTTCAGAGATCGTTCGCGTGCGTACATAGTTTTCTCCTTTACAGTGCGGTCAGGAATCCGATCAGGCGGTCGGCAATTTTTCTGTGACCTGCATCGTTCGGATGAAGGCCGTCGGGCATATAGAGCTTCTGAAGGAGCGGAACGCTCGGCTGAAGTCCGCTTGTACGGAACAGATCAAGCACCGGTACGCCGTAATGGCCGCAGATCTGGCGGATCGCATTGACATAGGTTTCCAGCGTGGCCTGCCGCGGCCGCCCGGTGTCGCCGTTCTTGACATCTTCCTCCCCCAGGCGGTGCGTCGGGGTCAGAAAGACAAGCTGCGCATACGGATAGCGCGCGATGAGCTTCTCGATCAGTACGTGCAGCGCGCCGCAGAAGGTATCTGCGCTGTGATCGTTCAGCGTTCCAAAGGCCGCATCGCCATGGCCGAAGTCGTTTGTTCCGCCAAAAACGACGATAATATCCGCATCCGGGATCATATCGTCCACACGCGTAAGATAGTAGCGGTCATAGCCGGGATTCTCCGAGGGCGTATGCTGCGGCGCGATGCGCGTTCCGCCGATACCATAGCCGTAGCTGACCGCACCGGTGTCTTTGGCAATCAGGCTCCAGTACGTCTTTTCCATGCAGGACGCCGCGCAGCCCTCCGTAATACTGTCGCCCAGAAAGGCGATTTTTTTGCCTTTCAGTTCCATATGGCATCACCCCTGATTTTCAAGATATTCGCACAGCACCTGTGCGATAAGATCATGTCCGATCACCGTCGGATGGACATCCCACGGACGGCTGGCTTCCAGGAATTTATCTGAGCGGATACGGGCAAAGTTGAAATCCAGATAGTAGCCGCCAGCCTCGTCGGCCGCATTGCGCAGCGCATTTTTGTAGATCGAAGCATAATCCGGATCGTCTTCTCTGTCCCAGATCATATTGCCGATGATGAGCAGGCTGCCGTTTTCCTGGCAGGCGTACTTCACGCGGTCGAGCTTGGAGTTGAACAGGCCGACATCCGCGCCCATTCCGGCGTCATTTGTGCCGAGCGTGAGAATGACGACATTGGCTCTGCACATTTTTTGCAGCGCATCGTCCTCGATGTTCACGAGCTGGATACCGCTGAGGGAATAGTTGTTAACGATCAGCTCGTTTGGGTCTTCAATGTAGGAAATGCCGGAAATGATGACACTCTTGTCCGTGCAGTCGCCCGCGATCAGGTCGATCTGCACCTTGTCCGGACAGTTTTCCGGCAGCGCAATATACTCGCTGCGGGCGCAGCCATCTTCCTCCGCGCGGTTGGCATTGATGACAGCCAGCTCCTGCTCGTTGACCTGCACGGTAATGGTGCTGCGGTAGGGGCCTTCGGGATAGTAGACATAGAAGCCGTTGATGTGGCGATCCTTGCCGCCCTCCTGACGGTTGACCTCGATGCGCAGAACAGCCCCCTGCTGATGCGTCGCGTAACTCATGCCGCCGGGTGTATTGCCGGAAACGTAATAGCGCTCCCATTCGCCCTGCGGGAAGCTGATCGTATGAATTTCGCGGCCGGGGACCGCCTCGTTCGTGCGGTCGAGCAGAGAAACATAGCCGATATTATGCGTGCCGTATTTTTTGGCAATGGCTTCCTTGAACAGGGCCGCCCATGAATAATCATAGAACAGGTCAGAGTTCAGCCCCTGCGAGATGCTGTCTCCGATGATATTGATGCTCTTGTCGCCGTACATATCCTTCCCCTCGGAGAAATCAAAGATGGCGAAGGGCTCGGAGGAAAGGGCATCCAGCCAGCTTTCCGGCGCGGACGTTTCGGAGGAAGAAGAAGGCTCCTCGGAGGAAGGCGCGTCGCTTGTCAGATCAGGCTCACTCTCCTGTGAGGAAGTACCGGCGCAGGCGCACAGCGTGCACAGGCTCGCCGCCGCGAGAAAGATGGACAAAAAACGTTTTTTCTTCAGCATGATTATTTCCCCTTTACAGCAAAATTTTTATCTCATTTTCTTCTTTCAGCAATTCCCAAGGCAGGAAATAGAACGGGCGATAGGCGCGGCGCGCGTCCGAAACAGGAACCACCGGCTGCGCGTTGAGCCGCAGGCACGGCTCTCCACGCGAAATGGAGAGCAGAATTTTTTTGCCGCGGCAGACGAACTGGGCTTCCGCGCCCGGCCAGGATTCCGGAATACAGGGGCTGAGCCGCAGGCCGGTCAGCGCCGGCTCCGCTCCCAGCAGCCATTCATAAGCCCCGCGGAAGGACATAGCCACGCTTCCTGTCAGGAAACTGAGCATCCCGCGGTGATCAAAAACCGGGAGCTGCTGCCAGCAGTTCGTGACGGCATAGGGCGCAGTGCGGGCAAGCTCCGTCGGATGCCGCCGCTGATCATAGGGCAGCATCCACTGCAGCACATCAAAAAGCTGCTCGCCCCGCCCGGCCTTTGCCAGTGCACGCGCAAGGAAGCCCTGCGAACCGTGGTTATAGACGTTGCCGTTTTCCGCCAGGAATGGCGGCACATCGCCCGTTGTCTGCCTCCCGACGTGCGGAATTTTCTGCGGGCCGAAGGGCGGATAGAACAGGCGGTAGCCATAGGGGCTTTTCAGCATCTGCGCAACCGCAAGCGCATCGTCAACGCGCTCCGGTTCCACCGCGCCGCTGATGACGGCGTAATAATTGACCGGGCCGTAGGCCCGCATTTCGCCGTCCGGATCCTCATCAGAGAATATCCACCGGCCGTCGTCATTGAACACAGAGTTGAACCACCCCTGTCCGTTTCTCGCGTGCGCCAGAATATTCTGCCGCAGCTTTTCGGCCGCCTCGGTATATTCCGTGATCTTCTGCGGAAATTTCCCGGCCTGCTGCAAAATCTCCGCCACATCCCGCAATGCCATGATTGCCTGGCAGCTCACGGTGACCGATTCCCCGCGTCCGCGCAGACCGGCCATGTTCACCGCGTCGTTCCAGTCGCCGCCGTAGATCTTGCAAAGGCCGTGTTCTCCGACATTTTCCAGTGACAGATAGTATTCTGCCGCACAGACCATGTGCTCTGCAAGTGTGGATTCTTTATTTTTATCCAGCCATGGCAGCCACTGCTCCAGAAGCTCATAGTCGCCCGTGAAGGCCAGATAGCGATAGAGAAACTCAAGCACGAACACGCCGCCGTCCACATACGGCCGCTCGTCATGCCTGCCAAAGCGGCCGCTTGTAGAATACTGGCGCAGGAACCAGCCGTCCTGCCGCTGACAGGAGAACAGTCGCTGCAGCATCTCCCGGCAGGCCTCCGGATGCAGCGTCAGCAGCGCCATGTAGTCGTTTGCGCTGTCGCGCGTGCCGCGCATCCCGCTCGGCCAGCCGCGGTCGAGCGAGGCGATCCACTCCATTTGCAGTGGGATCCAGTAATTCATATAGTCGTTGAAGGCTTTATCCGGCGTCCGGATGTGATTCTGGGAAAAAATCTTCTGATACCGCATATGCAACACCCGGCAGTTTTCGTCAAAGAAGTCCGGCGCAAACCAGCGGCGTGCGGCAAGCGCTGTATTTTCCTTCGGCATATCGCCATTTTCATCCTGCGGCGGTAGGGAAAGCGACTGAACAAGCGTTTTGGTCTCGCCCGGTGCAAGGCGCCACTCGTACTGCATGGCATAGACCGGCGGACAGCCGTAGATCTGATTTTCCTGTGTGTATTGCCCGAAGCGCGCACCGCAGGCCGCGTCCATGCGCAACCGTTGGCCCAGCGCGTTCTGCGGGCACTGCAAGGAGCCACAGCCAATGAGCTTTTCCAAACTGATCTCAACGGTCTGCAAATCCTCCGCCGGTGTCAGCAGCACCATCGTCCGTCGCTTGGACACGTCCCCGGCGGGATTGAGCAGCTGCGTCCAGAATACCCGCTGATGACCGGCATCTGCATAGCCCGTGCGCAGATACCACTCGTTTTTGTCCCATGGCGCCAGCATTGCCAGATTGACATAGGGAATCAGATAGGGATTCAGGCGCAGGCTGACCGGCGCTTCGCGCGTGTTTTCCACGCAGAAACGCATGGCAAGCTCCTTGCCCTCCGGCGGCAGGGTGAATTCCGTTCGGATTTTCAGGCCGTTGTGCTCGAAGGAATAGGCCGCCATCTCCGGCAGATAGCGAATGGACAGCGTCTCCGGCTGCGCATCGCAGCAAAGGCCGTTGACCGTCGGGCGGAAGTAGTTATTGAAGGGCTCCTGCCCTTCCTCGCTGATCCAGACCGTCCAGCTGGCAAAGCTCTGCCCGCTTTCGCGGCGAAGCAGCAGAATGTCGCCGGGCGGGTCGGCCTGCACATATACGGGGCCAAACTGATCGACCTTCAGCAGAAAGTCCCGATTCTGGTAGATATACTCCCACGCCGAGGGCAGATTCAAATCATTGATCTCGTATCCGGCGGTGTTTTTGATAAATTTTCCGTAAGGCAGGATCATCATCCCCTTTTTTCGTGCGAATTCAGGCTGTGCTGGTACGTGCTGTAAAGTCCGGTCGAAGCCGGGTGCCCGCAGAAAGCAGCCGTTCCCGGACGGTTCATCAGGCCGAGATATTGATAACAGAGGATTTCGTCGCAATAATCCGAGAGCGCCGCAAGCTGGCGCTGCACACGGGAAAACTCCGCCGGGATCAGCGCCGAGCGGTAAACCTCACCCGCAAAGGAGAATATTTCCATGTCCGCCCACAGTGCGCTGCGGCCGGAGCGGTCGTGTGCGCGGCGAAGCGCGGCATAATACGCTCCGGTCTGCTCCGGGGTGGATTTCCTCACGCCGACCTCATCCTGATAGGCGATGATGTCCACGTCAAGGGCATCAAGCTGCCGCACATAGGCATCGTCCACGTGCAGAAGTTTCGTTCCGTAGGGTGCGATCAGGGTGCGGAAGTGCGGGTCAAGCGTGCGGACAAAGGCGCTGTAGCGGTTGCAGTAGCGTAAAAAATCCGGGTGGAAACTGCCGTCGGTACAGGTTTCGTCCGGGTAATACCAGCCGTAAAAGGACGGATGGCCGGCGTATCGCGCGCAAAGCTGCTCCATCGCGCGGAAGGCGCGGCGCGTCACATCCTCGCTCGTCATATTTTCCATTGTCCGCCGCCATGGACCGTAGTAGCCCGCCGAGAGGAATACCCGCAGATGCAGGACATCGGCCTCGGAGAGAAGCACGCCGATGGGGTCCGAGCAGGCGAAATCCTCCGGGAAGGGATAAATGTCGGTCGGGAAATATGCCTCCGCCCTGTCCTCATCCAGAAGACTTGTTGCCATGAGAACGACGTATTTCATTCCGAGTCCGGCGATCTCGCGGAGCTTTTCCCGCCACTGACCCTCAGTAAAGGCACGGCAAGCAGGATTCCAGTAAACGCCCTCCTCGGAATTGTGGTGGGTGAATTCAAACCATGTTCCGGTGATTCTTTTCATGTCCGCTCTCCCAGCGTCAACAAAACGCAATTTTCTTCGATGTCCTGCGCAGGCACGGATACGCGCGCGCCCTCTGCCTGCAACGTTTTTCCATTGCAGCTCGCCGATGCGATCACATAGCGCCCATAATCCAGATGCGCCGGATTCTGCAAGGTGATCTCATAGGCTTTCCCGGCAAATCGCAGAGAAATCCGCGTTTTTCCTGACACATCAAACTGTTCGCGCACGAGCTTCGGCTCGATAACGAGCTGCCCCAGCTCCCCGCGCACACCGAACACCTGCGTGATAAAGGTAAGCATATACCAGCTCGCCGCGCCCGTAAGATAGTGGTAAAGGCCGCGTCCTTCGGCGTTGAAGTACTCCGGGATGCCGGGATAAATACGGCTTGTTTCAAAGTGCATTGCCGTTTCGGCAAGGGTTTGCAGCGCCTTGTAGCCCTCCCGGACAAAGCCGCGCCGGTAGAGCGCGTTGGCATACATGACCGTCATATGGGAAAAGACCGCGCCGTTCTCCTTCTCGCCGTAAGCAAAGCCGAACATCCGGCCCAGGTCGAATTTTTCCTCGCGAAAATCCGTGTTCAGGCGATAGCCGCCGACCTCTTTGCAATAGAGATAACGATCTGCCGCGCGGCAGATCGCCGCGGTCTGCTCAGGCGTGGCCGTGCCGCTCATAATGGCAAAGACCTGACCCGTGAGCATCATGCGCACGCCGCCGGGGAAATATCCCTCGACCTTATTTCTGTGATTATCATAATAGCTATTGAACCAGCCCTCGTCTGCGCCCGCAATCCACTCGGTTTCGCGGATATGTGCGCAGATGCGCCCGGCGATGGCCTGAAGCGCAGCCGCCAGCGCAAGCGTGTCAAAGCGGCACTTGTTCCCGCTCACGCTGTGCGCACAGAAACGAAGGAATTCCGCAAGCCGGTTTTCTTCCTCCAATAAAAGTCCCAGTTCTTCCAGAAGCTCCACCTCTCGGTGTCCGCGCTTGGCCAGCACGTGCAGGAGTCCGGCAAGCTCGTCGAGATTTCCTGCGTAGGCGCAGGTAAAGGCGACACTTTCGCCATGCTCCGCGGCCATGTCCAGCGCATCATTCCAGTCCGCACCGCGCAGGCGGATGTGTCCGTGCGCGCCGGTTTCGCGCACTGCGCAGAGCGTTTCCAGTAGGATGTGCTCCAGAATCGTACCGGAATAGACCTCGCCGGAGGCCGTTTTCTGCAAAACGTCCTGCGTCCACAGGTCGTCCTTGCCCATGCCGCGGGAATTCTGCCCGTCCTTGAAATAGGGCGCAGATTCAAGCAGCACGTCAAGGTCGCCCGTCTGGTCGATATAGAGCTTCGTCGTCATAAACGGCCACACGCCGTGATCCATCCAGACGCGGCAGATGCCGTTGCGGTCTGCGATAAACTCTCCCGGCTTTGTGCCGATGATGGTCGCGTTCGTGCCGTCGATGCGCACGCCCGCGAAATTCTGAACGATCATCCGGCGCACGCCGTCCGGCTCCATCAGAAGCAGGGAAAGGCAGTCCTGCCAGAGGTCGCGCCAGCCGCGGCCGCCGCGGCCATAATCATGATGCGGCAAAAAGGAGCAGCCGTAAATTCTTCTTAAAAACGGCTGGAAGCTGATCCAGCGCAAATATTGATCAAACCGTGCGTCAGCCGTGTGATAGCGCACATTGACGCGCTCACTCCAGAAGCGTTGCGTTCTGCGCAGGACCTCGCTGACCTTTTCCTCAGTTGCGAAGGCCTCCACCGTCTGCAAAATGCTCTCTGGCTCCGTCGTCGCGCCCAAAAGGACAGTGTAGCTCGCGCGTTCACCAGGCGCAAGCGTCCTTTCGGCGAAGGTGATACCGCCGAGGGCTTCTCTCCCTGCAAAGTGCTGTCCGGCGCCGAGGGGTTTCTTCCCTTCCAGCAGCGCACGCGGATGCGTCAAAGTGCCGCCCTCACCGATAAATTTCTCCGTGACAGGAAAATAGCCCGCCGGCCGCGTTCCGTTCCCCTCCACGCCGCAAACAAAATACGTTACTTCATTTTTGTGGTGCCCGCGCTCGTCAAAGGACAGTGTGGGCTTAACCAAAACGCCGTGTTCCGTCGTTTCGATGCGGTGCAGAAGGCTTGTCACATGGCGGTGATCGCGCAGATTGTCCGCGCTGCGGCCATAAACCGGAATCGCAGCAGTCGGCGAGATTCGCACTGGCGCGCTGCCGCTGTTCTCCAATGTGACCGAGAAAACCTCGACATTGTACTCTGTCGGCACAAAGCATAGAACATCCGCCGTCAGGCCGAGTGCCTCGCTGCTGCGCCGCACGCGCTGCCAGAGAAGGCCCGCCGTAAGCGTGCTTTCCTCCTGCGCGCCGGTAAAGCGCTGCGCTTCCTGCGCTGCGCTTGTCCCCACGGCTGACCAGAGATTTTTCTCCGTTCTGACCCAGAAATTCCGCACGCCGCGATTATTATGCAGGTTTTCGGCGCTCACCGGTTCCAGCAAAAAGGCGTTCTGATTGAGCTTGCAGTCGCCGCCGAAATTCGGCGTCAACGCGCTCTTGAGTCCCAACTCGTTGGCAGCCGGAAAATAGAGATAGGAATAATTCTCCGGCCGTTCGATTGCAAAAGTCCCCTGTTCATCTAAAAATCTGATTTTTTCCATACTCTCTCCCCTGTGTCAGGGAATTTCAACTGTTGCAAGAACGGTATAACCGTTGATGTATTGCAGGTCATTGGCAAGACGCGCGCCCGTTCCGGCAGAATTTTTCAGATAGAAAGCGATCTGATATGTTCCCGAAAGTTCAGGAAGCGTCAGCGTGGCCGACACGGTATGCGTCAGCGGCTCACTGCTGCTCGTGCTTGTGGAAAGCCACGTCGTGGGGTCGCCCGCCGCGACCGTGGAAACAACTGCTCCGTCCCTGTCCAGAACGGCAAAGCCGCTTTCCAGATGAAACGCCGCGGAGAAGCCCGTATTTTTCAGCGTCAGCGTAACGTTCAGATTCTCCCCGCAGCCAAGATTCCCGTTCAGCGTCACATCCAACGCGCGCAGGCGATAACCCAGATGGTCGTGGACAAATTCAAAGGCAGTGCGCTCCAGCGGCTGGCCGTTTTCATCCTGAAACCAGAGGGGATCAAACGCGACCTTGTGCTCCGTGAGCCATTCCTGCGTGACAGGCTCGGTTTGCCAGTCGAGCATACTGTAATAGCCTTCGCCGGGCGTGGCCCATGCGGTGTATTGTTCTTCGATAAAACTGTGGTAAAGGCTGAAGGTATTCTGGTGGAAGGCGCTGAATTTGCGGATGGCCATCTCGCCCGTCGTGGGATCCCAGAGATTTAGGTCGTACTGGCAGCCCCAGAACATCTCTCCGCCCTCCGGGCCATAGGCAGATTCCTTGCGCATCTGCTCCCAGAATTCCTCCCACGGGTTGAGGCCATCGTTATAGGCCGCACTCTGCCAGCCGAAGAAGCTGTCGTCATGGTAGCCCATACGGCTGAGATTCGGATTCTCCGGTTCGGCATAAATAAGGACGTTCTTCACGCGCGGATAGCGCACCTGCACATAAAGCTGCTTCGGAACCATATCCAGAATTCCCTTCAGAAGCACAAGCTCGTCGTGCTCCATCTTGTATGAATGCCACTCACCCCATGCGCCGAGGAATCCGGCTTCAACGGTGTGGATCAGCTCCACGTTTTCCTCAAGAAGAGGCCGAAGCTGCTTCATATGCGCGAGCATGATCTCGTCCGCCGCTTCCCCAGTACCTTGCATATCGCTTTCGTAGGCGAAGCGGACAATGAGCTTGATCCCTCGCTCCCTGGCAGCGTCAAAGACGCGCTGCATCCGGTCAAACCCCTCCTGCGGAATCACTTCCGTGCTTTTATAGCCCGTCAGATAGAAGTACACCTGACAGAGCTGCGGGCGGTATTTGTGATAGCGGTCGAGGGCAACGGTGACGACCTTTTCCGGCTCCGGCTGATCGCTCATGCCGTCGCCAATGGTATTGGCCACGTTGATAAATGCCTCAAGGCGCCAGCCGCGGTCGGGGTTATACTCCAGAAAATCATCCTGCGTCCCACAGAGTGGCGCCAGCTCCGTAGTCGTTTCGATCGAAAGAGATTTGCTCGTCTGCTGCCCGCATCCCGCCAAAAGTGCAAGCGTCAGCATAAGGGTCAGCGCAAGCGCGGCCAGTTGTTTCGTTTGCATAGGCTCAACCCTCCGCGCAGAGAAGGTCAAATGCCACAACGGGATATGCCTCAAAGGGCATCCGCAGTGGCAGGCCCGCGTTCATCAGGGTCGCGCCCGATATCGTAAGATCGAGCTGCTCGACGCGGTACCTGGCATCCGGGTCAAGCCCCTGCAGGCGCAGATATTGAGCGGTTGGATTTGCCTTGGGCGTCTGGAATCCCGCCATCACATAGGCGCGACTGCGGTCATCCGAAACTAGCTCCCACGCACAGACATTGCCCGAAAACGGGCTGGACAGACGGTAGAATTCACCGTCGCGGAGAAGCGGTTCAAGCGCTCTGTGGTGCGCAGTCTGCCGCGCGATCTGCCGCCGCTCCTCCTCGGAAAGCCGGCCGATGTCCAGCTCATAGCCGTAGTTGCACATCTGGGCGATCTCACCACGCGTCGCGAAAGAGCAGGCTCGCGCTGTCTGGTGGTTCGGGCAGGCGGACACATGGCCGACCATGCTTGCAGGCGGATAGGCAAAGCTCGTGCCGTACTGGATCTTCAGGCGCTCGACGGCGTCGGAGTCGTCACTCGTCCAGATCTGCGGCATATAATAAAGAATTCCGAAATCAAAGCGTCCGCCACCACCGGAACAGCCCTCAAAAAAGACATTAGGGAAATGCTCGGTCAGGCGGCGCATCAGCTCGTAGACGCCCAGCATCTGGCGGTGTGTGTGCTCCAGCTGGCGGTCAGGCGTAAGCGCTTCAGAGCCGTTATCGGAAATATTGCGGTTACAGTCCCACTTGACATAGGTGATGTCGCAGCTCGACAGGATCTCCGCAACCTGCGCATAGATGTTCTCGACGACCTCCGGACGGCTCATATCCAACACAAGCTGCTGGCGCGTCTGGCGCGGCGTGAATCCCTCGCAGTGGATGCACCAGTCGGGGTGGGCACGGTAGAGGTGGCTGTTCGGAGAGATCATCTCCGGCTCAAACCAGATGCCAAAGTTCATGCCGTGTGCACGGCAGAGGTCTGCAATATGCTGTAGGCCGTGCGGGAATTTCTCGGTAAAAACGTACCAGTCGCCGAGCGAACTGTCGTCAAGATCACGGTGGCCGAACCAGCCGTCGTCCAGAACGAACGTATCAATGCCAAGGTCGCTGCTGCTCTGAATCAGTTTTTCGAGTTTTTTCTCGGTGACATCAAAATAGGTTGCTTCCCAGTTGTTGGCAACAATGGGATGCCGCAGGCCCTTCTGCGCGGATTTTCCCAGGTGGCTGCGGCTGACGCGGTGAAAATTGCGCGACATCCGGCCGAAGCCCTCGGCGGAATAGGTGATCAGCGCCTCCGGCGTGGTGAAGCACTCGCCCGGCTCCAACTTCCACGAAAAGGTTTCCGGATTGAGACCAACCTGAAAGCGGGTGTTTTCCATCTGGTTTCCCTCAGCCAGAATGCGGAAATCCGAGCTGTAAACGAAGGCAGCGCCGTAGACCTCGCCGCTCGTTTCGGTGGCTTCCGCATCCGCCAGCGCGGCAAAGGGATTGAGCATGGCGCTCGACGAGCCGCGGCGGCTTTCGATGCTGGTCGTTCCCTGACAGACGCGGCGGCGGGCAACATAGCGTTCGCGCGCCCATGCGCCCTCAAGCGAGATAAAGTCAAAATTCCCGCGCTCAAAATCGATGGAGAGGCTGTCAGCCTTGTGCAGATGCAGGGGCGCATCGGTGGGATTGCGCACCTCGGTATAGCGCGAGATGACGTCCTCTTGCGGAAAAATAACATAATGCAGCTTTACTTCTGCGCTCGTGATCTCATCTTGCAGCGTGATCACGAGCGTCTGCACCCCTTGCAGCTCCGTGTTCAGGCAGGGCAGACCGGGCAGCGGCTCACGCCCTTCGCGCAGCTCATGACGAAGATAGGTCAGAAAATTGATTCTTCTTCCCTTTTTATCCTCCACGACGAGCGCGGGCTGGCGCAGGTCGCCGCGGCCAAAGGTCGGATACTCCTGCGGCAGCGCGTTGACACTGTCAATGCCGTTCTTTGTGGGGACGACCGGATCGAACGCCCAGCAGCGGTAGATATTATAATAGGTAAAGTCGTCCCGCGGGACTTTTTTCCCGTAGTAAACGTGCTGAAGCAGGCCTTCATCCGTCAGGCGCATGATGTAGCTGGTCTTTGCAGTTTCCAGAAAGAAAAACGGGGCGTTGTAGACGATCATCGCAAAGCGTCCTTTCTTTTATTGATTCAGGCTTTCACTGAGGCGGTCGTTGACGGAGAAGGTCAGGGTCTGTCCTCGATACATTTCCAGTTCCAGCGTGTCGATCTCTTTGCCATAGTATTTCCCCTCGTAGATCTCATAGGGGCTGCATTTATGCTTGAAATGCAGGACATGCCTGCCGGTATTCTCGGCGTGAATGTTCACAAAATTCTCGTTCGCATAGATGCAGTCGTCCTCATAGCCGTAAATATGGCAGCCTGCATACGCGGCAAGCGAGGTCAGAAGCTCCGCGCGCAGGATCTGCGTGGTACAGTAGACGCTGACAAAATCGCCGGTGTCCTTCATCGCAAGTGCAGGCTTGCCGTCGATGCAGTAGCGGCCGAGCACCGTAATGCCCTCGCCCTCCTCGATCGTGAAGCAGGGGTTCAGGAACGGGACGTCCAGCACGGAGCCGACCCAGATGGTGCTGCACACCTCACGGTCGATCCAGCCGTAAAAGCGGTCCGCCACGGCGTAGCGCAGCGCGGGATGCTTCGGGTCGGTGATGCGGAACTTGACCGAATGGGTTTCGTTGATGCAGTTGACCTTCATGCCGGTCAGCTCGGAGATGTTTTCCGCGTCCATGGGCGTTTCGCGGTCGAAGTTCACAAAGCCCGGTGCATAGAGCCAAACGACCATGGCGTGGTTCTTCGCAGCTTTTTGGCGGATGGCCTCGCGTTCGGCATCCGTCAGGCAGAAGGTGTTGAGCATCAGATAGAGCTTGTAATCGGGCATCGCCTCGTTCGTGAGGTCATCGTGGAAGTAATAGTCCACCGGCGCGCCAATACGTCCGAGATCGGACGTGCGGTAAAAGTCGAGCATGGTGCTGTTAACGCCCTTGGACACCAGATGGATACTTTCCTCGTCATAGATCACAGCAATCTCGTTGGCTTTGGGGCTGCCGTGCTTTGCAGCCTCGAACGCCGCGCGCTGCTGCACGGCCATCATTTTGTAGATATCCTCGTGCTTATAGCGGCCGCCGTTCTGATGCTGGTCGAACCACCATGCGAAGGTGTTTTCGCAGAGATTGCGGGCAAAATCACGCTTAAGCGTGTTAAGTGTGTCCTGAATATCAAAGAAATTGTTTGCATCCCGGTAGAAATCGCAGTCCAGATGCGTGCGGCTGTCCTCTTCGGAGAGGAAGAGCATCTTGCGCAGCGTAAAGGAATCCTGTACCTCGCGCTGGGCGATGTAGCCGCCCGGCCAGCGGTTGTTATAAACGCCGGGCGCGGCCAAAAAATCCACCACGCCGGAGTCGAGGATCTTGCGCGTTCCTGTCGTCGTGCTGGAGCCGTAGTAATCCGTGCAGCCAAGGGAGCCGTAGAAAGAACCGACAAGCGTGTCTGGCTCGCGCTGCTTCAAAAGGCGCGCGAAGTGGATGAGCGTATTGGCCGTGCCCTCGTGCCACGCATTGAAGAAATCGTAGACATGGCGGTAGCCATTGACATTCAGGAACACGCCCTTGCGCGTCGGCTCCTGATTGTTGTAGTGGATTCCGTCGTCGATGCGGTCGGCACATTCAAAGGTCACAAGCGAGTGGATGATCAGCTTGTCGATGTCCACGTACTCGCGCTCATGCAGATCAGGGATGCCGGGATTTTCAAAGGTCGCATCGTCCTTTTTCCACGCAGCGCGCAGATTCTCCTCGGTACCGTAGTGCTCGCGCAGGATGCGTCCGTATTCCCTCCGGAAGGCAGGAGAAATATCGGCATACTTATTCATGCCGGCTTCCGTGATTTGATTTACATAATACCATTCCGATGTGCCGCCCGCGCCGAGGAAATAGCCGATCACGCGGTCTGCAAGGGGACTGTGTTCCACCTGATCACAGAAGTGCATCAGCGCCTCACCGCCGTCCTTGCGCCATGCATCGGAGCACAGAGAATAGCAGCCCGGCACGCGGTCGTAATGCACTTCGGAATTGATGACGCAGGGCATGGTCTTGCCGTCAGAGTAGCGCAGCAGATCATCCGGATGGCTCTCCATCCAGCTCACAGGCGGATGCATCCCGATGCGCACGATGATATACGCATCCGGGACGACCCGCAGCAGCTGCTCGGCCTCGGTCTGGAAGGAGGCGAAACCGCCCCACTCCCGCCAGTCCTGCGATTCTTCCAGCGATTTGCCGGGGCGCAGCCAGTCGGTGTTGGCAAAAACGAAGAAAATACGGACACCCGCCTTCCGCAGGCCGCGGAGATATTCGTCATCCTTGATGCGCGTGGTCATAGCCATCAAGGAGAAGGCTTCGCCGTTGATCTCAAGAGCGGGTGTGCCATTGTGGGTGTCGATTTTTGCGGTACTCATGCTGTTTCCCTCCGATTTTATTGGATGATCTCAAAGTCCATCGCTGCGATCTGGCGGCCTTCATATTCGGCTGCCCGACGGTTGAAATTCACGATCACGCGGACGCCGTCTTCAAAGGTCGTCACGCTGACGCCGTTGACACACTCGTAATCGATGATATGCTGATCATAAATTGTCTGATAGTAATCCTTCGTTCGGTCAAGAAGTTCGGTGATTGTTTCCTCCTGCGCGGCAAAGCAGGTGCCAAACAGATCCTTATACTCGCTGCGGCGAAGGTTCTCATTTTCCATCGCCGTCACGGCAAAGCAGGGCACAGTCCCGCTTGCGATGCAGCTCAGAAGCTCCTTCTGCGGATTCTCTGTCAGGTTCAGTGCCGTGGAAACCAGCAGGACATTGCCGTGATAGACCATCTGCAAAAACGGCACCGACTGCGTCTGCATCGCATAAGCAGAGGAATTCACGGGAATGTTGTAGTTGAAGTCGGCCTGGCCGATGGCGTATTCATTTCCACCCTCGACGGCATTGCCGCTTCCCTTTTCCTCCAGCATCGCCTCGATCGCACGCAGATAAGCGCTGCGTGTAGCGCCGTCCGCGCCGCTGTAATCCCCATAGAGCTCGCTGCCCAGATAGTTCATCACCACGCCGCAGTCCGCCTTGTCCAGCGCTTTCCCTGCGCGGGAAATCAGGCGTGGCAGGCTCATTCCATAGAGGTCGCTCGCGGTATAGGCGTAGGTCACGGGAGAATAGGTATAGCGCGCCAGACTTTCGCGGCTGACCATTTTCGCAAAACGCCCCTGTTTTGCCCAGAGGAAGGACGAATTCGGCTCATAAAGCAAATCTTCAATGCAATAGAAGGAAGCCTCCGGATAGGCGTCTTTCAGCGCTGCAAAGCCGGAATTCCCGCCGCAATCACCGCTCCATCTGATCGTGCCAGGGTAATTTTCCTTCAATGCGGCCTTGTCAAAGTCGCACAGCAGGACTACAACCGAGCCATCTTCGGCGTCCAGAGCGTCAAGCATTTCAGAAATATCCGAAAATTCCGTTGCCGTAACGGTTTTCGTGTAGGGAATCCCCAGCACCGCCGCACGCTGCGTAGTCGCTCCATAGGCATAAATCGCCGCGCTGAGCGCTTTTCCCGGTGCCTGCGGGAGGTCGCCGGCGGTGGCACGGCATTTTTCAGCCAGCACATTGAGTCCACCCTGTTCAAGGATGTAATACGAAACGGAAAAATCCTCCGTTTCGACCAGCTCCGACGCGGCAACATATTCCTTATACTGCCAGTCGCTGCCGGTGATGGTCACAGTGTCGAACACGCGGTAGTCAAAGCTCGCATAGGCATAGGCCCAGCTGCATGCGCTTCCCGTCGCGCGGGCGTTGATCCAGCCAGCTGCAGCATTGCCGTCCACGCGTGCCAGAACGCCGTGATCCCGATAATCCGCACCGAAAACGGCAAGCATCGCAGATTTCGGATTTCCCTCTTCATAATACAGCGCCTCTGCGGGGTTACGCCCGTAGATCTGCGCGGTATAGGCTGCGGCGTCGGGATTGAGATAGGAAAAGTCCACCGTCGCGCCGGAACCGTCCGGAAGAAGCAGATAGCCGCTGTCCTGCGCATCGCCGCGCAAAAGATACGGCGTCACGGAAATGCGGTTGATGCGTTTGGCGCCGTATTCGCTGATCTCGTCCGTCAGCACGCGGACCTGAAGGCAGTCGTCCTCCAGCCGGTACTCGACCGGGATGATGAACTGCTCGTCTTTGCGGGAAAAATCGTAGTCGATGCGCACCCGCGCATCATCCAGCCAAGTAATGGTGAAGGTCTTTTTCTTCACGCTGGAAAGGTAACTGCCGATGGTGGAGTCAACATTCAGATCGCTGTAATAGCTCACAATGAGCTGGGAGCGCAGATTGTTGAGGGAAGCCGCCGGTGTGAACTCATCCTCCTGCGGGTCCTCCGGGTTCGTCGAAAGCACCGTGTTCCCGGCCTTATCCAGTACGGAAACACAGCAGGTTTCCGGGTCGACAGAAAGCGTATACTTCTCGCTGCCCGATGTCTGCGGGCGCTCAGGCTGCGCCGTCTGCGGCACGGCCGTCGGAGCGCAGGCGCTCAGAAGCGTACAGACAAGCAGTGCAAGCACAATCATTCTTTTTCGCACAGCCGTCACCTCCTGAGCAATTCTGTGATAATCGTCTTTAAAAACGTGACCATCTGCTGGGAAATGGAGAAGCCCAGCAGCACCAGAAACGCAATGATGATGATCATGCCCAATGACAGCAGCATCGAACCAATCGTTTTGCGCACCGTGAATTGATGTACAACCATCGTTCCAAGGAACACAAGAACCACCGACCAGAGCGTCAGTGCCGAAGAAATGGCAGAATAGAACATGGACTCCGAAAGCGTCATAAGGTTCGTGATCAGATTCAGCGGCACGGAAAAGAGTACCATGGGCGTGAGCGCATAGCAGGTTGCAAGATAGATCTCCTTGAATGTCCCCTTACCGTCCTGCAAGGTGCTCATAGCCCAGTTTGTGATGCACCACAGCAGCACCAGCACGACCGTCCGCAGTAAGATCGGCCAGACGCTGAAGCTCTGCGCCTCATTGTTGCTGAAAAGGTAGGCCACTGCAAAGTAATTGATGATCTCCTCGACAAAATACAGCGCCAGTAGGAGGTTGGCAATGCCGAGAGAGCCGCGCTTTTCATACTTGATGTCGTTGAACAGATCAATGGGATGTGCGAAAAAGCGGAGAGGCACCAGTAGCTTTGTCTTGTCCAGATTGCGCCAGCGATAATTCTCCCAGTCGATCTGGCAGAAGCGGATGTAAACGCCGCGGAAGAACCGGCTGAAGTTGGTCATTTCTCTCTCCCCTTTCCGGATCTCAGAATTGCGAAATACAGCTTGCGCAGCCCGATGCACACCGCAGCCACCGCCAGAATCACACAGGGAACCAGCCACAGACTGTTTTCGCGCAGGAACTGACGGCGATAGCGTGTCAGCGCCATGGAATAATAGTAGCGGTCGTCGCCCATTTTCAGATAGCGCATTGCATCACGGAAGTTTCCTTCCAGCAGCAGTGACCGTCCGATTCCCTTGGCCGCGACCGAAAGGCCCGCATTGCTTTCCAGAACGCTTTCCCAATAGGTGCGGCTTTCGGAATACTCACCCTGTTCATAGGCGCGAAGCGCACAGCGGATATTGCGCATATAGTTCGTTGGTGCAAAGACCGTGACGGAGTTGCGCGTACTGTCTGCCACAAGGTATTCCTCGCCGTTTTTGCTCAGCGCAGAAACGGCGGTGAAATAGCCGTCCTGTGTACCGCTGCCGCCAAAAATGCCGAGCATATTCTGCTCGCCGTCAAAAAGCAGCACGCGTCCGCGCTGGGAATCCAAGACGGCGATCACATTGTCCTCATCCACAACCACATCCATGATCTGACTGCGGCGCAGGCCGCCCTTGACGGACTCAATTTCCTGATCGCCGAAGTTGTTGCGGTCATAGCCCCTCTGCAAAAAACTCGTGGAGGAGCCGGGATACATGAGGATATTTTCGCCGGAGGCGTTCAGGCGTTTAACCTGCGAGGTCGATGCGGTGACCGTCGTGGTGTAGATCATATCCTCGGAATCAATGAAGATCCCCGCGTACTCCGTCGGCACGGTACGGATCAGCGACTCACGCTGCTCGTCGGAGAAGATATTCATCCACATACTCTTGAGCAGAACTGCCGCCGTAACCTCGACCTTATTCGCGCCGAAGAATTCAATAAAGCCGCCGTCTGCTTCGTAATGCAGGAGTCCCTGATACACGCCGCTAGCCGCGATATACACAGATCCGGCGCTGTTGACGACGACCTTGGAAGGCTTGAATGCAAAATCTTCCGTCAGAAGGTCGGAATCCGGCTTATAAAAGGTCTTGACCACCCGGTCGTCACTATCGACCGCGATCACGCGGCTGTTGCCGGTATCGCAGATATACAGCAGGCCGTCCGCCAGAAACACGGAGGACGGACTGCTCAGCGCCGTCGCAGTGCCGTTTTCCTTCACCTCGCTGATTACGCGCACAAGCTCGTACTGCGAGTCGAGCACAACGATGCGATTGTTGCCGGTATCGGAAATATAGACGTTGCCGTTGACATACAGATCTGCGATCTTGGAGAAATCCCCCAGTCCGATGTCGCGGCCGCGCAGCACGCGCGTGCATAGGTACGCACTGGGCGCATTTACATCCTCGCCGTATTCGTTGTAAACATAGGTCTTCGTGCTTCCGTCTGCGGCAAGGGCCGGTGTGAGAAGCACAAGGAGCAGGAGCATACTCAGAAACAAAGCAGAAATCGTTCTTTTTTTCACATTCATTACCCCTTCAGGCCTGAGTGTGCCATGGTTTCAACGATGGAGTTCTGGCTCAACAGGAAAATGACAACGGACGGGAACATCATCAGGACACCCACCGCCGCAGCCACGCCGGTTCTGGTAACGCCCGCCGTGCTCAGGGAGGACAGCATCGCAGGCAGCATTTTCATGTCCTCACTATAGATAAACTGCGCGGCGGCGGTATTCCAGATGGAGATGAACGTGAAGATCACGACGGTCATCCACGCAGGCTTGAGCATGGGCATGATGAGCTTCCGGTAGATCATAAACTCACTTGCCCCATCAATGCGCGCCGCCTCGATCATCTCGTTCGGCACATTGTCCAGAAACTGCTGCAAGAGGAACACGCCGAAGGAGCCGGACATGGCCGGCAGGATCAGCGCCCAATAATTGTCGATGATATGCGCCTTGACCATCAGAATATACAGCGGCACCGACGTGACCTCCGGCCGGAACAGGATGGCAAAGACGACGCTCTTTGTAATGGCATTTTTCAGCGGGAATTTGTGCTTCGACAGCGCGTAGGCCGCCATGGAGGCAAGCAGCACGTAGCCAACTGTGGATACCAGCGTGACAAACACACTGTTGAAAAGATATCGCTCAAATGGCACATCCGACTGCGCCTGCAATTTGATGAGGCTCAGGAAATTGCGCAGTGTCGGCTTGATAACATAGAACTTCGGCGGGAAGTAGAACAGCTCGCTCGTCGGCTTCAGGGCGCTGACTACCATGTAGTAAAGCGGCAGGATCATGAACATACCGAAAATCAGCAGAAAAATGATCACGGTCGCGTTTCCGGCCGCCGAACGGGAAACGCGTTTGGTAGGTCTTCTCATTTTGGATTCTCCTTAGTCTGAGGAAAAACGGTTGAGCACTGCATGGATCAGCAGCCACGAGCCGACCATCATCACAAACAGGATCACGGCGATGGCCGACGCATAGCCCATTTCATATTTTCCGTAGCCGTAGTCGAGCAGGTGCAGCAGAATGGTGTGCGTGGAATAGTCGGTACTGGGATTGCCAGTCAGTGCAGCGTTCACGCCGCCGACGGCGAAGGCGCCGGAGATGGCCAGCACCGCGCCGATCTTGAGCTGCGGCACCATCTGCGGCAGGGTGATGTACCAGAGCTCCTGCCAGCGGTTGGTCACGCCGTCGATCGCACCGGCCTCAAAAAGCTCATAGTTAAGCTGTTTGAAGCCCGCAACAAAGGACAGAAAGCCAACACCCATGCTCATCCAGAGTGTGACAACGACGACGACAACGGAGTTATACTGCGGATCCGTTAGCCACTGCACAGGCTTGGACAAAATGCCCACATTCATAAGCAGGCTGTTCAGGAGGCCATAGGAGTCGCCATTGAAGATGAAGTTCCACAGCATATACGCGCTTCCGGCCAGCGCCGGAGAATAGAACACGAAGGTCAGCAGCGAGCGCCAGAATTTCGTCGGCACCTCGTTGATCAGCCATGCAACAAGGAAGCTGATCAGATAACCTGCCGGGCCGGTGACAACGGCGTAAAAGAGCGTATTGCTCAGGGATTTGGTAAAGGTTTCATCGTCGAGCAGCAGTGAAAGATAGTTTCGGAAACCGACAAAATGCGGCGTGCGCACCATGTCGAAATCCGTGAAGCTCAGCACGATGGCGCAGAGAATGGGGATGACGACAAAGAACAGGAACAACGTCAGCCACGGCAGGAGAAAGCAGCAGGTCGCACCGTACTTCGAGAAAAAGCCCGGCTTGCGCTTCTTTTCGATCGGATTTTTCATTCCTCCACCTCCTGCATAACTTCCTTCTTGCGCTCAAATTCCAGATCAAGATCATCGCTGTATCGATAGATCACGTCGCGCGGCTTTTCGTAGCTATAGACCACGCGGCGGAACGCGTTGGAAATGCAGCGGGAAACGTAGTAAGTGACCATGGTCTGGGGCGTATCGGTAACATCGCGGCGTGCTTCACGCAGTACTTCCAGCTCGCGGTTCGTCCAGTTGAGCTGTTCAAAGGTGATGGAATTTGCGGTATTGTACCGGGCAGACTTGCCCAGGACGGACTCGACCTGACGTCCAAACTCGGTCTGCGTTTCGCTGTCGATCCACCAGCGAATGAATTCGTAGGCTGCATCCAGATCCGCAGAATCCTTCATGGCGACACATCCGGTATTGACGCTGCCCTGGCTGCGGTCCAGCGTGCCGTCGGCACGGACGGTCGCAGGGACCGGATACATCGACCACTGATCCTTGATCTCCGGCGCCGCAACGCAGAGCTGGTTATACATGGTGTAGCTCATGATACCGATGGGCATCTCACCCGTGCGGAAGCGGTTGACAAAGCTGAACGTCAGGGGCAGCGTATATTTCGTATACAGATCCGTCCACTGCGTAAAGGCCTCGACAGACTCCTGCGTCTTGAGTGCGCTGGCGGTACCATCTGCATTGTAGATCGAGCCGCCGTGCTGCATCAGGAGCATTTCGAAAATGTCCTGACTCTCCGGGATCCCGATCTCCAGCTTCTTTTCGGCCAGCTTTTTCTGCACGGCATAGAACTCGTCCCAGGTATTCGGAACCTCCAGTCCCAGCTCGGCAAAGATGTCGTCGCGGACGAACATCATGTTGAAGTTCTGCGTTTCCGGCATGGCGTAGACGCCGCCGTTAAAGGTAAACGGCACGAGCGCAGAATCATACACCTGCGCTGCCAGCGCATCATAATCCGGCATTTCGGTCATGTCGGCCAGAACGCCGCGGATGCCGAGGTTCACGACCGTCTGCTCACCGACAAACAGCGCAACGTCCGGGCCCTTCCCTGCCAGGATTGCCTGCGAGAGCGTGTCGCCCGCGCTCACAAGGGAAAACTCCACAGAAATGTTGTGCTCCGTCGTAAAGCTGTCATCCGAAAGCTGACGGATGATCTGCATCTGATCGCGCCCGGAGGCCGAACCGCTGACCAGAATATCACCCATATTGATCCAGACTTTGATCTTTCGCGGCGCCGTGCCGGAGGTCGTGCGGTCCTCTCCGGAGAAGGACGCCAGAAACGCCTGAAAACGGAAGCCAATGTAGCGGAAAATACCGGTCACGCCGGACCAGAGCTTTTCGAAGAAGCCCTGCTCCTCCTGCGGGGTATCCTTCGGCGTGAATGTGATATAGTCCAACGTCAGGGACTGGGTTTCCAGTGTCTGAATGAGGTCGGCCATAGAGTCAATACGGTTTTTGAATTCACTGAGCGTTGCAGGAATTTTATAGGGTTTTTTGATAAAGCGCTCCAGCGTGCGCACGGTATCGTGCAGTGTGGCGCTTTCACTTCCCTCCCCGTCCTCTGAGCAGGCTTCGATGGAAGCTGCCAGATTGTTCAGGCGCTCGACGGAATCATTCAGGAAGGGCATCAGCTCCGGAAGCTCCTTGTCCAGATAATAATCGCGGTAAACATCCGGATCCGCTCCCGTGATGCTGATGATGCGCCGATATATGGAATTGCACTCAGAAATGTAATTTCTCAATTCAATGATCGCCTGCTCCAGATGCGTCTGGCTAACCTCCATGCGCAGCGTGTGCTCCCCTGCTGTCAGGTAAACGGCATAGGGCTCGCCCGCATCATTCGCCAGCGTCAGCGTGGAATAATTCGTGCAGTACGGAAACAGGTAGTTTTCAAATTCTGCGAAGGGAATGACGCCGTCGAGATAGATCTTTCGGCCGACACCCAGCTCACGCAGTCCATCCTGCTGATAGCGTGCGGAAATGGTGTAAAGGCCCTCTTTCTCGACGGAAAAGCGCCACTCGATCCACTGCCCCTGCTCGGAATATGCGCCGCCGCCGATGATGTTCAGCGCAATCGTATCCGGGTAGTTTGGGCTGATCGTAGGCGAGGAGCGATCGTAGGTCGCGATGATGGAGGAATCGGACTTCGCAGAGATCACTTCGGTTTCGAGCCGGACAGGCTCCGCACTCTCCGCACTTTGTGCGTTTATCCGCGCGGAAAGATACTGCTCATAGCTCTGCGGCCGCTCAGAGATCAGGCGCACGTCGCTCACTTCCACCGCCTCGCTCGCTAAAGTGAGCGTCAAGGTATACTTGCCCTTTTCCAGTGCCACCGCCGCGCTGCCGCTCTCGGCGGACAGGCCGTAAACCGCCTGCTGCCAGACGGTTTCCTCCTGCGTCTTGGGCAGGACCTCGTTGCCGTTGGAATCCTTCTGGAATCGACCGTCCGTATGGATATCCATCCAGCGGCGGGCAAAATAGATCGACTGCTGCGTCTGAACATTTTCGCCCGTCAGCGTAAAGGCCGCTTCGGGGTTGATCTGTCTGCCGGGAATCGCGCGGTAGCACACGGAGAGCCAATACTCGCCTGCCGCAGGCGCCGTAAGCGAAAAAGTATGGCTCTGCCCCTCGGAAAGGGCGACGGCGTCACGCTCGGAGAACGTTATCTCCGCACCGGAGCGGCTGTCCGTCACGGAAATGGTCTGTGCCGCTTCTTCCGCGCGCACCGGAATACCGGCCGCGCAGACACTCAGCAGAAGCACCGCGGCGAGCGCGCCGGAAAAGAATCGTTTGAACGAAATATGTCGCATTTTTCCCTCCTAGCCAACCAGACCCGAAGTGAGAACGCTGCGGGAGAATCTGCGCTGCAAAACGATGAACAGAATAAGTGCCGGAATCAGCACCGTGAAGCAGGCGGCCTGCTGAATGGTCATGATTTTATAGGGATTATAGGCATCATTTCCCATAAGGGAGGTCAGGGAGCTTGTCAGCCCCGTGAGCTTTGTGGAAACGGTGCGGATATTGATGAAGAACGTGGTCATGGTGTAGTAATCGTTCCAATACCAGACCGCCGAGAAAATCGTCGTGGTAATGATCGGGCCGGAAGCGTTGCGCAGCATGATCTTGGAGAAGAGGCGGAATTCGCCGCAGCCATCGAGCATTGCCGCCTCCTGAAGCTCCTTGGGCACAGAACGGAAATACTGATAGAAAATCAGGATGAACAGACCGGAGCGGATTCCCTGCCCCAGCGCGGCCAGCAGAAAGACCGCATAGTATTTATCAAGCATGCTGAATGTTTTTTCAGCGCCGGTAACGGCATGAAAAATGCCGAAGATGTCGAAGTCACTGAACAGCAGATAGTTTGGAAGGTTGACCATCTGCGGCGGGACGATGATGGTGAAGATCACCATGGCAAGCAGGAGCTTGTGTCCCTTGAATTTGTACATGGCGAAGCCGTAGCCGGTCATCGCACAGACAAGCGTCTGCAAAAGGGTACAGACAATCGTGATAATCGCCGAATTTTTCAGCGCAGGCAGAAAATCCAGCGAGGTGAACAGGAGCTTGAAGTTCTCCAATGTGAAATGCCGCGGGATCCAGACGACAGAGGAATCATACATATCCACAGAGTCGCGCAGTGCCATGCTCAGCATATACATAATGGGGTAAAGAATAATAAAGGTCATGCCGAGCAGGAAAAAGAAGCGCACAATGCTCCACACCGCCTTGCCCAGATAATAAGAGGGCGACACGGCGATGCCTTTAACGTTCGATTTGTTTCTGATACGTTTCATATGCTTCTCCCTCAACGCTTGACCTTTTTCTCTCGCATCGGAGAGATGAGGCTCACAGCCCATGTCATGACCCCCAGCGCAGCAATGATGATGATAAAATAGATCCAGCACATTGCCGCCGCGTAAGAATATTTGTAGTCTTTATAGGCCGTGTTCATGATATACTTCATGACAGCATTGTCATAGCTGACAAAATGGTCTATCACCGTGTAAACGAGATTGACGAAAATATAGGGAAACACCGCCGGGAAGGTCACATACCAGAAGGTTTCCCACGCGGTCGCGCCCTCTACGCGCGCAACCTCGTAATGCGAAATGGGAATGGTCATAAGACCCATGATAAATACGATGATCTGCACGCTGCTCGACCAGACAAGGTCTGTCACATTGGAAACAAGGCTTCCTATGGTGCTGACCAGATTGTCCGGCAGGCCGAAGCGGTAGAGCATATTGGTCAGCAGCGCTGCATTGAAGAGATTGTCCGAGGAGTCCGCGCTCATGACCGTTGAGGTCAGGCTGGTCTTGATGATCGAGGCGATAACGCCGGAGGAGATCAGCAGCGGGATGAAAAACACCGAGCGCATCACACTTCTCCCCTTAAAATCCTGATTCAGGATCATCGCGACTACCAGACTGAATACCAGAATAATGGGGATGCGGTAGAGCATCTCGGTAAGCGAACCGGAGAGGATCTGCGGAAACTGCGCATCTCTCGTGAAGGCGTTGACATAATGCGTAAATGCTCCATTGGACAGCGCATTGAACACAAAGCCCTGCCCCTGCACGACCTGAAGGTCTGTGAAGGAATACCGAAGCAAATTTACAATCGTCTGCGCAAAGAACAGGACGATGCCCACCAACCACGGCAGGATAAAGAGAAAGCCGACCCTGTTTCTTTTCCGCAGGAGATTGTGCTTTTTCACGAGAGAACCATTCCTTTCCGAATAAGTGCAATTTGTGCCGAACCACCGGCAGCGCGGACGGTAAAATCATCCCGCCGCGCTGCCGAGAATGGATTCGGGGCGTTACTGAGCTTTCTCAGCCAACCGTGTCTTTCAGTGCGTTGTTCAGAACATTTTCCATGGCTGCGGAAACTTCTTCCGCAGACTTCTGATTCCAGACGAGGTCTGACCAGAAGGTTTCAGCGTAGTTGCTCTGCCAGCCGACCAGAGAGTCCATCTTGGACGAGAGCTTCGTTGCCTCTGCAAGATAGTCGTTGATGATCGTTTCCTGCTCCTCGGTCATAAATTTTCTCTGGCGGACAAGCCATGCCTCTTCCTGTCTTGCCTTGCCTTCTGCCATACGGCGGGCATAGAAGTAGTTCCACGCCATGCCGCCGAGCGGGTTCTTGGCGTTGGTGGGGACAAAGTTCGTGACAAAAATGCTGGGAGCATAGACCTTGTCGGCATTGGGGCCCTGCGGGAAGGGCACGATGCCGATCTCGTCGTCCATCGTGTTCAGGAGGTCATAGTTGCCGATGGCGTTCATCGGGCGTTCGACAAACATGGCGATCTTTCTCGCCGGGAACTCCGTGAAGCCCTGAATACTCGGCTCCATGGAACCGTCGGCGATGAGGTCGCGCAGGAAGTTGAGGCCCGCAATGGTCGCCGCGCTCTTGAGCGTGGAAACATAAGTGCCCTGCGTATCGTCCCAGTCAATGAACTTGCCGCCGTTCGCCAGGATAAAAACCTCACGCGCGTGCGTGCCGATGCCGTAGGTTTTGACGGTGGTATTGTCATCTTCATAGACGGTTGCCTTCTGTGCGATCTCGCGCAGCTTGTCATATGTCCACTCGCCGTTCTGATACAGCTCGTAGGGGTCGGGCAGGCCGAGTTCTTCAAAAAGGCTCTTGTTGTAATAGATGAAAAAGGTTTCGATCTCACCGGTATTGACGGCGTAGTAGTGGCCGTTCATCTTGTAGGCCTCAAGGACGTCCTTGTCCCAGATCGGGTCGTCCATATCCAGGTACTCGTCGATGGGCATGCACAGCCCCTGATACATAAAGGCAAGCGAAGTCGCATCCGTCATGACAGCGGTGTCCGGCGCATTGCCGGTAGCGACGAGCTGCGGCAGCTTGGAGGTATATTCGTTGTAGGTCATGGGCAGCCAGTTGATCTTGACGTCATAGCGGTCCATGAATTCCCGCACGATCTGCTTTTCATAGTCATCCAGCTCAGACGGAGAGCCGATCTTGGTAATGGTGGTGCCGGCGATGCTCTTGAACATCTCGTCCTGCGCCGTCCATTCCATCTCCATTTCGGCAAACTCTGTCGCGCCGGAGGACTGGGAATCGTCATTGCTGCTGCCCTGCGGATCATCTTCGGTCTTGCCGCAGGCGAACATCGTCAGAGTGAGGGCCAAGCACAGCAGCAGGCAAAACAGTCTTTTCATCAATTTGCTCCTTCCTCGATGGTAAAGGTGTAGAATACGGAATACCCGTTGTTATAGGTCAGGTCGTTGTTCAGGCGCGCGCCGGTTCCGGCGCTGTTCTTCAGATAGAAAGCCAGCTGGTACTCGCCCGCCTGCTCAGGCAGGATCATGTCGGCGCTGATGGTGTATTCGATGGGCGCGGCATCCTCGTAGTTCTCCGGGTCGCGGCTGTTCCATGTCGCTGGTTCACCCGCCGGATACTCTGCGACGAGATTACCGTCCTTGTCCAGAATGGCAAAGCCGCTGTACATATTGAAAGCTGCGGAGAAGCCGTAGTTGATGAGCTTGAACTCAGCCTTCACTCTGCCGCCGGCTTCGATGCTGCCTGCGACATGCGCAGACTGGCCCTCGATGCGGTAGCCGAGATAATCGCTGACATAGTCAAAAACAGTTCTCTCCTTCTGACCGTCCTCGCCGAACCAGTTGGGGCTGTAAAGGAGGCCGTTGCTGTCCAGCCAGTCCTTGGTGATGGGCAGGGTCGTCCACTTCTCGATCTCGTAGCCTTTGCCGACCCCGTCCTCAATGAACATATGGAAAATGCTGAAGGAGTTCTGACGGAACGCGCTGAACTGCTTGATCGCGTCAAAGCCGTTGACCTTCTCGTTGCTCTCGTAGCCCCAGAAGGTTTCGCCGCCAACCGGCACATAGGGAGATTCCTTCACGATCTGATTCCAGCCGTCGTTGCCGGGGTTCAGGTCGGCGTCGGCGCAGTAGCGATAGCCGAAAAAGGCGTCGTCGTGGAAGCCGATGCGGGCGTATTCCGGCTCGGTGTCAAGAATAAGATCCTTGTACTCCGGCTTACGCACCTGCACGTACAAAGGCTCCGGAACCATTTCCAGAATACCGCGCAGAATGGCCGTCTCGTTGTGGAAATCCTTATAGGAATGCCACTCGCCCCAAGCGCCAAGGAAACCGGCCTCAACCACGTGGATCACGTCGATGTTCTTCTCCAGCAGCGTGCGGAGCTGCTTCATATGCGCAAGCATAACATCGTCGCTGGCCTCGCCGCGTCCGGACATACCCCACTGGTAGGCAAAGCGCACATTGAGCTTGATGCCAAGCTCCTTGGCGCAGTCAAACACCTGCTGCATCCGCTCCATGCCGTAGTCATCAATCTCGTCCTTGTCTTTATAAGCCGAGAGGTAGAAATACACCTGGCAGAGCTGCGGACTGTACGCGGAATACTTCTCGACGAAGCGGCGGACGTTGACCGTAGGATCCTCCTGCGGCGTGTGACCGTCGTCCATGGAGTTGCCGACGTTGACATAGGCCTCGCCGCGCCACGCACGGTCAGGATTATAGTTTAGCATAAAGGACTGGGAAGCGTCCAGCGGTTTTAATTCGATCGTTTCATCGACCTTGCTGCCCGTGCCGTTTCCCACGCAGGCACACAGGCTCAGTACGCAGGCAAGGACGATCACGAAAGCAATGATTCTTTTCATTTCTTCACCCTCACTTTGCGTTTTTTCGACACGATGATCAGAACGATTCCTACCACGATCAGAACAACCGCGCCTGCCGCGATCGCGATGATCAGCGTCCAGTTGACTGCGGCGGGCTGCTCGACCGTCACGGTAGAGGTGTGCGTCACGCGCTCGTCGTGGTACTCGCTGCTGTCCTCGCGCGTGGAGAAGGTCTGGCTGTTATAGGTCGCAAGCTCCGTACCGGACTCGTCCGTCGCAACGACCACCGTATAGTAGTTCTTGCCTTCGGTAAGGCCGGTCAGCTTGAGCGCACATTCCCTGCTCAGGAGCGAATGGGTGCAGAGATACGCAAACGAGCCTGTGCTGGTGTCCTCGGTGTAAACGTCCACGCGGTACTGCGCGGCTTTCTCGGTCGGCTGCCATTCGACGACGGCGCTGTCCTTCGTGACCGCACGGATCTCCGGATAGGTTTCGACCGTGTTCAGCGGGAAGGAATCATAGGTGCGCCCAACGACCGGGCCGATGTTCAGAAGGTCGTTGTCGGTCGCGTAGGAATCTGTCGCAATACTGAACACATCGCAATCATCAAATGTGACGATCTTGTTGTTCTTGCCCTCCATGTCGGTAATCATGTACAGCGGCCCGATGTAGCCGTCGCCGCACTCGCCGCCGACCGCCTGAAACTGGAAGGTCGAGGAAATGAGCTTTCTGCCTTGCATATCCTCCGCGATGGGGTGGGTGAGCATCTTGTCGATCTCAACAAGAATGTAGCCCTCAAAATTCACGGGCAGATCGACGATGCCGTTGCCGTCGCCGTGTGCTGCGTAGCTTTTCCAGACGCCGGTGCCCTTTTCCATCGCGAGGATCGTGCTGTTGCCCAGCAGCGTCCATGTATCGACATTGTCCTTGCTGGTGTGCAGGTTAAAGCGGATGGCAGAGCAGGTCGGCTTCTGCGGATGCGGCGCCGCGCACTTGACGTAGAACAGGAATGCCTTCATATCGCTGATGTCCAGCAGGCCGGGATAGCGGACGTCATAGTAGGGGTCGGAATCGTGGAAGCCGCCGTAGGTCTTTGCGGAGAGCTTGATGCTCGGCGTGCCGAAGAAGCCGCCGACACTGTCGGTCAGGGTCATGGTCGCATCCGGCTTGTTCTGGATCGTGCCCATGCCGTTTGCAACGAGATCATAGCCAACGGGATAGCTGGAATAGTCCTGAAGCACTTCGGCCTTCATAGCCTTTTCCAGAAGCGTTGCCTGCGGAGCGGTGTCGCCCTGCGTCGCACCGGAAAGGAGGAAGCGCGGCGTTGTGTCCCCGTTCAGGCGGACCATGGTGCTGTTGCTGTCGGAGGTCACGCCATAAATGGCGTTGATATAAGCGCTGCCGCTCTGGCCGCCCATGGTGCCGAACTGGAAGATCATGTATTCGACACTGTGGTTGCGGATGTCGTCGGTCAGGTTATCGGCCTTGTAATAATCGACGGGGATTTTTACATAGCCCTCAAAGCCGGAGGGTAGGTCGATATAAAGGCCCATGGAATCGATGGTTTTCCACTCGCTGCTGTTGATGGGCAGGTAGCTGATCTTCTGGTTGCCCTTGATCTGCACCCACGTCTCGTTGCCGAGATACATCATCGGCGCGATGCCGTCCTTGCCCCAGTTGTTGCCGAGGTCGTCCGCACGGGAGAGCGGCATTTTCACATAGAGCATGATGGCATCGATGCCAGCGAGGGACTTCGGCTTGTTGAAGTTGAGCTTGAAGCCCTGGTCGCCGGGAACGGAGTAATAGCCGCGCAGCGAGGTATAACCGAACTGCATGGCGTTCACACCGCCGATGGCGCCGAGCGTGTTGACGGTCTGGACGAAGCCCTCGTCCTCCGTGCATTCGATCTGCTTGAGCTTGACCTTGGTGCCGACCTCATAGCCGCTGAAGTCCTCCCAGACCGTCGCCGTCATGGAGCCTCCCGCCGCAGAGGCGGTGAGGCTGACGGCCGCGGTGGAGAGCAGGAGCGTCAGGCACAGCAGTGCGGTCAGGATTCTTCGGAAACCTTTTTTCACGGCTTATACCATCCTTCCATATATCCATCCTCAGCGATGGGATTCGGGTTTTTGTTGGTGTGCTGCTCGTCCTTGATAACAAGCCACGCGCTCATGGGATAATGATCGGAAGCGCCGACCATGCCAGGCTCACTTTCGGCATAGACGATCTCAATGTTGTTGGTCGTAAAGACATTGTCAATGTACTCGGTCGTACCGTATTCATAGGTGTTGAAGGAGCCAAACGCGCCGCCGTTTGCCATGTTATAGCCGTAGCTGAGCATCAGACCATACTCATACAGGCCCTGCTCGACGTTCATATCGCCCATTGCGACGGCGTATTCCTCCTGGCTCATCAGCTCGGCCAGCTCGGCAAAGGCCTGCTTACGGCCATCCTCGCCGCCGAAGTTCATCGGCTGGAGGTGAACGCAGAAGATTGCAATGTCGTGGCCCTTGACGGTCACATAGCCCTTGACATACAGGCGCTGAATCTCGGGGTCGCCGCCGCACAGGTAGCCGCTTGTGACATTTTTCAGGGTCAGGCCGGAGGCATTCGGGATGAGAATCGCGTTCCACATTGTCAGGCGGGTGTTGGCCGTCTTGCCCTCGAAGGAATGGATTTCCTTGAAATAGTCCTTGAGCACTTCTTCAGACGTGAGAGTGAGGTCCTTCTTGCTGTCGATCATGAAGATCGGGTTGACCTCCTGCGCGCAGATCAGATCCGCGTCGTATTCCGGGAAAGCCTTCATCCACTGATTGTAGCCGTTCATGACGCGCTCGGGCGTGATGCCGGGGTGGACGGTCTCCTGTGCGCCCCAGACGTTCAGGTTGGTCGTGCCGTGGTACCACTGGCCGACGTTGAAGGTCGTGACCTTGAAATCCGCGACGACGTCGCCGTCGGCAACGGAGACCCATTTGCCCTTGCTGCGATAGGGACGCTCGCCGGGCTTCAGCTCCACAATGGGCGCGTTCTTGCCCAGATTGGTGACAGATCCGTCGTCGCCGTAGGATTGTCCGAGTTTGTCTCCCTGCTGCATACCGTTCAGTTCCTCCTCCGACGAAGTCGGGCCGCAGCCGCTGAGCAGCATTGCTGCGCTAAGCAGCAATGCCACGGCGGCGATCAAAAATTTGCAGTATTTTTTCTTCATATCGAACCCCGCTTTCAATTCGCATACAGCGGTACGCCGAAGTAAGCGGCGACCTCATACAGGCTACACTTCATATAGGGTGTCGTCTGGCCGGACTTGTCAGTGTACATGCCGCACCAGACGGTGTACTGTTCACCGGTCTTGGAATCCTCGTAGACGACATAGCAGCGCAGGAGCATCGCCTGCTTGTAGTCGCTCTTGTCAACGTCTGTCGTTGCATAGTAGTAGCCGCTGGCGGTCTTGCCTGCCATCTTCGTAACATCGGGCGTCGTTTCGTCGATCAGGCTCTTGCCATCGTAGTTTCTGCCAAATAGCATCACAGAGCCACTGGACACGACCTTGTAGCCATTCTTCTTTGCGAGCGCTTCATCGATCGTCCAGCCGACCTTTGCAGACTGCGGCTTGGAGCCGTACTTCTTCAGCGTTGCGCCGATGAACTCGGGACGGTAGGCCTCGATCACGGCCGCGTACTCGTTGAGCTTGTCCAGCTCCTCCTGCGTGACCTTTCCGCGATATTCCTCGCTCATGGATTCATACAGACTCTGCAAACGGTCAACGGTAGGCGCTGCGGAGAGATCCTTGTCCGTCAGCTTCTCAAGCAGCTCGTGGAACTCGTCGAGGAGCTCGTCATTGTGCTGCCAATAAGTGGTCATGACCTTCTTGGCTGCGCCGTCCACGCGGATGTAGCAGAAGTTTTCCTTGCTGACATACCACACGCCGCCGATCTTCATCGGGCCGTACTCGGCGCCGAAGGTGCCGGGGCGGAAGGAGAAGCTCTGGATTTGCAGCTTTTCTTTGTCGCCGGTGTTCTGCGCAGTGTCGACCTTCAGGCGGATATAGCCCTTGAAGCCGTCGGGCAGGTCGATCTGCTTGTTATCGTCCGTGCCGATCTGGCCATCCACCCATTCCTTGCTGTCCATGGAGAGGTACTGATACTTCATGCCGCGGGTATTGACCCAGAAGGAATAGCTGTTGCAGGCCAGGTCCCACAGACGGATGCCGCTGCTGCCTCTGCCACTGACCGGCAGCTCCAGATAGAACATGACATCCTGCGTCTTGAGATCAAGCTCCTTCCAGCCGCAGCTCACCTCGTAGAGTGCAGAGGTGCTCTTGTTTTCATAGCCCTCAATGATCGGGCTGTCCACGATAACGGCTTTCTGATCGCCGATGATAGTAATGCCGTCAGCGGAAACCGCCTTGGACTGTGTGGCAATGCCCCACCATTTCGTGTCATCCGTGATCTTGACGAGCTTGGAGCTCTTGCCGTCCGCTGCGGTTTCCTGATCCGGCATGGTACCGATGATATAGTCGCGGTTGGGATCGTCCGGATCGACCGGATCCACCGGCTCGACCGGGTCCACGGGGCCGGGGGCGGAAGCCTCTGTCATTTTCAGGACCTCGCCGTCGTCCACCTTGATCTTAATGTATTCTTCTTTGGAAACGAACCACACGCCGCCGAGCTTGATCGGGCCGTTATCGCCGCCGAAGACATCTCCGCGGAAGGAGAAGCTCTGAATCTTCAGCGTCTTATCGGGGAACTTCTCCGCATTTCCGGCCGTGTTGATTTGCAGGCGGACATAGCCCCTGAATCCATCCGGCAGGTTGAGCTGCTTGTTGCCGTCGACGGAGATCGTACCGTTCATCCACTGGTTGGAGTCCATTTCAAGGTACTGATACTTCATGCCGCCGGGAGCCACCCAGAAGCCCCAGTTGTTGCAGGTGATGTCCCAAAGGCGGATGCTGGAGCTGGCTTCAGGCAGTTCAATGTAGAACATGAGATCCTGTGTCGTGGTATCGAGATCCTTCCAGCCGCAGCTCACAGTATACAAAGGAGAGGTCTGCTTGTTGCCATAGCCCTCTTCGATCGGGCTGTCAATGATTGTGGCCTTCTGGTCGCCGATGATGGTGATGCCATCGCCCGCAAGCATGGTGGACTGGGATTCCTTCCCCCACCACTTCGTGCCGTCGTCCATCGTAACAAGCGTGGATTTTTCGCCGGTCTCGCCGGTCTCCTCATTCGGCATGGTGCCGATGAGGTAATCGCGGTCGTCCGGATCGGGATCAGGGTCGGGATCCGGATCAGGCGTCGAAGCTCTGGTCATCTTGACGACCTCGCCGTCGTCTACCTTAATCGTAAGATAATTCTCCTTGCTGACGAACCAGACGCCGCCGAACTTGATCGGGCCGTAATCGCCGCCGAAGGTACCGGCATAGAACGAGAAGCTCTGCACCGTGAGGTTTTCCTTGTCCGCGACATTCTTTGCCGTGTCAATCTTCATGCGGACATAGCCCTTGAAGCCGTCCGGCAGGACGAGCTGCTTGTTATTCTCGTCGAGAGGAGCGCTGCCATCAACCCAGCCACTGCCGTCAATGGCAAGGTACTGGTACTTCATGCCGCGGGTGTTGACCCAGAAGCTCCAATTGTCACAGGTCAGATCCCAGATGCGCAGGTCGCTCGTGCCCTTGCCTGTAACAGGCATCTCAATATAGAACATCACGTCCTGCGTCTTGAGATCAAGCACCTGCCAGCCGCAGTTTACGGTGAACAGCGGGGAGGTCTGGCTGTTGCCGAAGCCTTCTTCGATTGCACTGCCGATAATCGTGGCCTTCTGGTCGCCGATGATGGTGATACCGTCAGCCGCCGTTGCCGTCGCCTGAGACGCAGTGCCCCAGAACGCATTATCGTTATTGATGCCGATCAGCGTGGAGGCCGCGCCGATGTCAGCTTCCTCCTGCTTGACCATGCTGCCGAGGAGGTAATCTCTCTCTGGTTCGGGATCAGGGTCAGGGTCGGGATCCGGATCAGGAGCAGGTGTCGAAGTCTTGGTCATCTTGAGAACCTCACCGTCGTCCACCTTAATGGTAATATAGTCCTCTTTGCTGATAAACCACACGCCGCCAAACTTCACCGAGCCGTAATCACCGCCAAAGCGTGCGCAGCGGAAGGTGAAGAATTCCATGGGCAGCGTTTCGGTTTTCCAGGAAGCGTCGGTGGAATCATGGCTCTGCCACCACCAGCCGTTGGCCTCGCTGATGCGCAGGCGGACATAACCCTTGAAGCCGTCAGTCAGATCGACCTGCTTGTTGTCGTCGGTCAGACCGTCCACCCAGCCTTCGCCGTCCAACGCCAAATATTGATAGGGCAGTTTACCGCCTGCGGGCGTCATCGTGCCGCCGCTGAAGCTGATACTGTCAACACGGATGCTCGACGTCCCAGCGGGCAGCTCGATGTAGAACAGGACGTCCTGCTCAGCAATGTTGAGCTGGCAGTTATTCATACCTACCTTAATAAATGCGGCGGTATTCTTGCCGTCTTCTCTGCCGCTGGAGTAGCCCTCTCTGTTCGGGCTGTCAATGATGACGGATTTCTGCGTTCCGATGGGGGTAATGGCCTCGCCCGCCGTCAGAGTGACCTCCGGCTGTGCGCTCCAGCCCTTATCGACCCAACCATTGTCAGACCATGTGAGCCATGCGGAATTCTGCCCGATCTCTGCGGTCTCCTGGTTCGGCATAGTGCCGAGAAGGTAATCTCTCTCCGGCTCAGGGTCGGGATCGGGGTCAGGCGTGGGATCGGGCGCATTGGTCAGCTTGATCGCTTCGCCGCCGTCCACGCTTACCATATAGGTATCGGTCTTGGAAACGAACCAGACGCCGCCGAGCTTCAGTGCGCCCAGTTCGCCGCCGAAGCGCTCTGCGCGGAAGTGCAGGGCGTCAATCCACAGGCTGGCCGCGTTCTCACCAAGCTCGGAATAGTTGCCCGCTGAGCTGAGCACAAGACGAATATAGCCCTTGAAGCCCTGCGGCAGGTCGAGCTGCTTGTTGCCGTCGTTAGAAATCGTGCCTTCGACCCAGTCGTTGCTGTCCATAGCAAGATACTTGAACTGCATATTGCCCGGCGCAAGCCAGAAGCTCCAGCCGCTGCAGGTCACGTCCTGAATACGGAAGCTGGACATCGTCGCGGGCAACTCCACATAGAGCATCAGATCCTGCTCGTCCGCGTTCATGGTCGCGCTCGTTGCGACGCGGAACAGCGGCCATGTGGTCGTGCCGTCATTCTTATAGCCCTCAGGGATCTCACTGTCGATCCCAACGGACTTGCGATTGGAGATCTTCGTGATAGATTCGCCCAGCGTGATCTGCGCCTTGGAATCGATGGTTTTCCAGGAATCGTTATCGGTATAGCTGACCTTGCTGTCCCACGTTGTAATGGGGTCAGCTTCCTTCGCCACGGAAACCGCCTGCATAACAGGCTCCGGGGCGACATAGGTCGTCATGGCGACCGCATCGGTGCCGTTCACGGAGATGTCGGTGAATTCCTCCTTGGAAACGACCCAGATACCGCCGAGCTTGAAGGCGCCCAGATCGCCACCGAATTTTGCAAGCTTGAAGACCACATCCGTCAGGGTAGCAGTCTGCGTCTTCCACGCGCTGTTCTCTCCGGAGTTCCCGTGGTTTTCCCACCACCAGCCGGTCGCGCCCGTCACATCGATACGGACATAGCCCTTGAAGCCGCCCGGCAAGTCGATCTGCCCGTTAGCGTCCATCGTCTTGCCCGTGACCCACTCATTTCCATCGGCTGCAATGTAGTCATATATTAGGCCACTGGAAACATAGGGGCTCAGTGTGCCGCCGTTCTTAAAGAACACATTGACCATGCGGAGAGACTCCGCGCTCTCCGGCATCTCGATATAGAGCATCAGTGCCTGCGACGCCATGTCGAACGACGCATCGCTGATCGAAACGTCGAACTTTGCATGGCTTCTCTCACTGCTGACATCCAGATGATAGCCTTCATGCTGCGTACTGTCAATAATAAGACTCTTCTGTCCGTCATGAATGGGGTTGATCCCTTCGCCGACGATGGTCGTTGCAAGAGGAACTCTGCCCCACTTCTGATCTTCCCAGTTAGTCACGGCGGAACTCTCGCCCACCGCCGCAGTTTCGTCATAGACAGAGGTCGCGGTGATCCAAGTTGGGTCAACGGGGGTCGTCATGCGGACAATTTCCCCTTCGCCTACCTTAATATAGCGGGTGTCTTCCTTGGACACAAACCACACGCCGCCGAACTTCAGTGCACCGGCTTCGCCGCCGAAGCGCGCGCAGTGAAAGGTGAAGTTCTCCATGGGCCTCGTTGTGGTCTTCCATGAATCGTCCGTGGAGTCGTGCCCCTGCCACCACCAGCCGTTGGCCTCGCTGATGCGCAGACGGACATAGCCCTTGAAGCCGTCCGTGAGGTCAATCTGCTTGTTTCCGTCCGTCACGCCGTCCACCCAGACCTTGCTGTCCATAGTAAGATACTGATATGGCAGATTTCCGCCGGCGGGCGTCATCGTGCCACTGCTGAGGCTGATGCCATCCAGACGGATGCTCGTCGTCCCGGCGGGCAGCTCCAGATAGAACATGACGTCCTGTTCTGCGATGTTGAGCTGACTGCTGTTCATGTTGACCTTAAAAATAGGGTAACTGTTCTTCGTGCCGCCGGACTTGTAGCCTTCGAGCTTTGGGCTTTCCATAAGCACGGATTTCTGCGTCCCGATGGGCGTGATAGCTTCGCCGGCCGTCAGAGTGACTTCCGGCGCCGCGCCCCAGCCCTTATCGGACCAGGAAAGCCACGCAGATGTTTCACCGATCGCCGCACTCTCTTCCGCCGGGACCGTCGCGGTCAAAACGTCGCCTGTCCAGCCCGGCTTTTCGCTGCCGGTCGAGGGCTGCGGTTCCGCTGTCGTCAGGCTGGCCTCACTGCCGCCGTCCACGCTGACCTTGTACGCTTCGCCCTTACTTACAAACCACACGCCGCCGAGCTTGGCCGGGCCGTAGCTTCCGCCGAATGCACCGATGCGGAACGCGAAGAACTGGAGCTTGATGGATGCGTCCTGATAGCTTTCGCAGTTGGTTGCCGTGTTCAGAAGCAGCCGGACATAGCCCTTGAAGCCGCTTGTGAGAGCGATCTCTTTATTCGTATCAATAACGCCCTCCTGCCACGTTGCGCCGTCTGCCGCAAGGTACTGATACTTCATACCCGCGGGCGCCGGCCACTTGGCCCAGCTGTCGGCGCAGATATGCTTCATGCGCAGACTGGACGCCGCTTCCGGCAGCTCGATGTAAAACATGAGATCCTGATTGGCCATATCAAAGGCCGCCCAGCTTGTGTTGATCTCAAAATACGAGGAAGTCTTCTTGTTCTCGTAGCCTTCCTCGATCGGGCTGTCAAAAGTCACGCTGTGGCGATCGCTGATCTCAGTGATCGCGCTGCCGATTTTTGCGGTTGCCTGCGACGCAGTCCCCCACCAATAGGAAGCTGCACCGTTCACCTCTTCCTCTGCGACTTTGACCGTCGTCGAGGTGTCATTCACTTTCTCCTCCGGGAGCGCGACCGAGGTCGCCTCCATCGTTTCGGGTGCGACCGCACGGACGTTCGCCGCCGAAATCACCGGCGCCATGCACATCACAATGCAAAGCGCCAACGAAAGGAGCCTTTTCCATTTCTGATTGTTTCGTGCTCGATTCACAACAATCACCCTTCCTTCCATGATTTACCGGACCACACAGCATACTCTGCTGTATACTACATATAGTATAATCTGCACACACCATCTATTTCTACTGCTATTCCGCCACAGACTTGTACTATATTACTTTTTTCGTCAAAAAACACAAACCACTTTCCTTTTGAGATTTGTCTTTTTGCGCTTTCATCAATGCAGGGGCCTCTTCGCTTGACTTTTTCCCCTCATTTCATTATAATGTGCTCAAGCGGCAGAGCCGGTCCGCCTTTAATATCTCGGTGTTCCTATCCCCCGGCAATCGTAGAAAAGTATCATAATACTTTTTACCGCTTAATTTTTGCTTCTGTCTTGAGGATGCCATGTCGAAATCATCTGCAAAAGAGCTTGCTCAGCACACCTCGCTCACCTCGCCCTTTCGCTACTATCCCTCCGCACTGCCCGATCTGAATCTCTTTTTCCCGTCACATTGGCATAACGAGTTTGAGCTGAACTATGTCCGCTCCGGCCGCGCTGTTTTTTATTACAATGGCGTGCGGTTCATCCCGGAAGAGGGCGATATCTTCATTTTCCAGCCCAATCAGGCGCACAGCATGACCACGCTCGGCAATGAAAAAATCTATTACGACACCTTTCTTTTTACCAGCAATTCCTTTGGCCCGCAGGGCGAACGCGGAAATCATGCCATCATCGGCCCGCTGGTAAGCGGAGATTCCCTGATCCAGCAGCCGATCAACCGGAATTGCGCAGGCTACGAAGTGATCCGGCAGACCGTTGAATCCATGATCTCCGCCGCCAAACTCGACACCCCGCCGACCGATCTGCTGGTCAAGGGCGACCTGCTGCGTCTGTTTTATTATCTGCATACCTTCGGCCATATCACCTACCGTCAGAACGATAAGGCAGCCGACGAGGAGCGGATCCGTCCCGTTCTGACCTACATCGGTCAGCATTTTGCAGAAGATCTGACTGTCGATATGCTCGCGCAGCTGATTCCTTTGAGCAAAAGCTACTTCATGTACTGCTTCAAGCGCATCACCGGCACAAGCATCGTCAGCTATATTACGCAGATCCGCATCAAGAACGCCTGTGAGATGCTCCTGAGCACCAACAAGCAGGTCGTCCAGATCGCCATGGAGTGCGGCTTTGACAATCTCTCAAATTTCAACCGGCAGTTCAAGAAAAATGCCGGCTGCTCCCCCTTGAAATACCGGAAGTCTTTCCTTCCGCAGTCGGCAAAATAGAGCAAAGCCCGGTTCGGTATAACCTACCCTGTGTCTACAAAAACATGTATGCACAGCTCTGCTCGCTGATTCAATCAATCGAAACAGATTCCGAGACTGTTCCGGCATAGAGATGCACTAGCTGCTACGCGTGTTGCGTTTGCTGCAATACAGTCTGTCGAAAGCAATTCAGAAGTTTCGTTGTAAACGATCGAGTCCGCCACTACTATTCCGAGCTTTTCTCTTCTGTTGTAACCCCCTTCCATTGAATACTTCCCATTCACCTGTCATGGTGTCAGGTGCCTCCTGTCGCTGAGAGGGTAGACTACTCCCTTGGCGGCAGGAGGCATTTTTTGGACCGTTCAGTCTGTAGCCTTTTGCGCCGCGGGGAGGCTGTAGAGCAGGCTGCTTTTGCCGCCGTTTGGGCGGTAGCGCTGTGCGGTTTCGAGGAGGCCCTCGCGCTCAAGGTCGCGAATCGCTCGCCGCACGGTCGCCTGCGAGAACTTCAGTTCCTGCGCAATCGTCGGGATCGCTGGCCAGCATTCACCCGACCGATTCGCGCGGTTGGCAAGGTAAAGATACACGCAGACCGCGCGGTGCGGCAGCTCCGCGTGGTAGAGTGCGCTGAAATCACGCATCCGGCGGCACCTCCTGCTTCGACCGCAGGCGCAGCGGCCTGCGCGATTCGGACGGATATTTGCGAAGAATCACCGCCTCCAGCTCGCCGCGCTGCATATATTCCACGCGGCGGTTGCCTCTGTCCGGCACGGTGTAGGGCGCATCGAAGAAAATGCCCCACTTGAAGTAGAGCTTCAGCCGCGTGCGCATGGGATGCACGCCGGTTTTCATCACGATGAACTCGCCCTTTGGCAGTGATTTCAATTCGTCCGGCGTGAGCAGCGGCCGCTCTATCATTTGCAGCGACTGCGCCGGGTCATTTTTGGAACGGCTGACCGACCCGGACAGCACCGTCCGGCTGCCGAGCGCTTTTGACAGCACCTCCGCCGAGCTGCTGTTGGGCGCAAAGCCGCCGAACAGAATGTCCTGCGTGTTGTCCACAATGATCTCCGCCCCCTCCTTAGCTACCCTGTTCCACGGAGCAGAATCTTGAGCTGGTAGATACAGCAGTAAAGCATGAAGGCGCAGAAGTAATACATAAAAACGGGCAGACCGGCGCTCAATGCTGGTCTGCCCGTTTTGCATATGGATCGTTATTGATTTTCTTCTTTCAGAAGTCTCTTGAACAGCGTGGGGTAATTGCTTGCGCCGTGGGCGATATGGTAGACATAGGCCGTCTCAGCGATCAGCCGATACACGCAGATATACTTTCCCGCGATCACATAGCGGTACCCGCCGTTTCGCAGTTCCTTGTCCTGCGGGATATGGCCGGACAGCGGAAACAACTCCAGACGGGAAAGCGTATCCAAAATCAGATTGGTGATGTTCCTTGCCGAGTTTGCCCCCACAAGGTTCATGTGGAGCTGCGCGATTTCTTCAAGCTCCCGCTGGGCAGGTTCTAGAATCACAAGATTAGCCACGCTGATAGATCGCCTCTAGCCGTTTTCTGGATTCCTCCAGCGTATAGGTGGGTGCGCCGGAAAGCCGGGCTGCTTCTGCGACCTCCAGCTTTGCGCGCAGCTTCAAGGCTTCTTCGCGCTGTTCAAAGGCTTCAATGCTCATAACGACAAGGTCGCCCTCGCCGTTCTTGGTGATATAGATAGGTTCCGCTTCATCATGCGCCAGATCAGAGATCATGCCGTAGTCATTGCGAAGCGCGGTCGAAGATTTGATAATCACGGGTCAATACCTCCTGAATTATTCTATGATAATTCTATCAGAATTATTCACACTTTTCAAGGCTCTGTTTGAAATTCTTCTCCCAAGTGGATTTGAATACCCACTTACTGTTTTCTTCCCCATGCTTGACCTCCAGTTTATTCGCACATTGTCTTTGCGTCAGCCCCAGTTGCGTTCATATTGCCTTGATCTATTTGTCCTCCCCATTTCTCAGAAAGAGATTTCTCAAGAAATTCCGTGAATTATATTATTATTTGCAGGTGTTTATCTCGCTGATTTCTTATCTTCTGTTGTAACCCATTCCACTGAATACTTCCCATTCACCTGTCATGGTGGCAGGTGCCTCCTGTCGCTGAGAGGGTAGACTACTCCCTTGGCGGCAGGAGGTGTTTTTTGCAGTCTAGTCTGTAGCTCTTTGCGCCGCGGGGAGGCTGTAAAGCAGGCTGCTTTTGCCGCCGTTTGGGCGGTAGCGCTGCGCGGTTTCGAGGAGGCCCTCGCGCTCAAGGTCACGGATCGCACGCCGCACGGTCGCCTGCGAGAGCTTCAGCTCCTGCGCAATCGTCGGGATTGCTGGCCAGCATTCGCCCGACCGATTTGCGCGGTTCGCAAGATAAAGATACACGCAGATTGCACGGTGCGGCAGCTCCGCATGGTAGAGTGCGCTGAAATCACGCATCCGGCGGCACCTCCAGCTTCGGCCGCAGGCGCAGCGGCCTGCGCGATTCGGACGGATATTTGCAGAGGATCGCCGCCTCCAGCTCGCTGCGCTGCGCATATTCCACGCGCCGGTTTCCTCTGTCCGGTACGATGTAGGGCGCATCGAAGAAAATGCCCCACCTGAAATAGAGCTTCAGCCGCGTGCGCATGGGATGCACGCCGGTTTTCATCACGATGAACTCACCCTTTGGCAAAGATTTCAGCTCGTCCGGCGTGAGCAGCGGACGCTCTATCATTTGCAGCGACTGCGAGGGGTCATTCTTGCTTCTCGAAACCGAACCGGACAGCACCGTCCGGCTGCCGAGGGCTTTTGACAGCACCTCCGCCGAGCTGCTGTTGGGCGCGAACCCGCCGAACAGAATATCCTGCGTGTTGTCCACAATGATCTCCGCGCCCTCTTTGCCGTAATTTCGCTCAAGCTGCGCAAAGCTCTGGATGATGGGCACGAGCTGCAAACGCCGAGAACGCGCGGCGGAGAACATCATTTCCGCCGACTCGATTTTGGGAATGGTGCCGAACTCGTCCGCGAAGAACACGCAGCGATTCTTGAGCTTTCCTCCGTTTTCGTCCGCGACGGATAGAATTTCGCGGTATAGTTGTTGGATAATCAATGACACCATGAAGAACTTGCTGGGATCTTCCTCCGGAAGAATGACAAAGATCGCAGACTTCTGTGCGCAAAAGGTTTCCGCATCGATCTCGGTGTCAAAACAGAGAAGCTGCTCCAGCTCTGTGTCGAGAAAAGCGTTCAGCCGTGACAGCGCCGTGGACATGACGCTCGCCATCGCCTGCGGCGAGGTGCTGAGCGCCGCGCCTGCAAACCACCTTGCCTTGTGCTCGCCCGGCAACAGCCGCATGAGCTGCTGGAACTGATTCTCCCCATTCTGCGCAGGCGCGAGAAGCTCCTGAATCAGCTTGAACACGGAAACAATGTGCCG
>CAKTVG010000019.1 GCA_934622035.1 uncultured Oscillospiraceae bacterium | reverse complement strand
GGAGCGGCGAATAGCTCATCATATTGAATAAAAATATTAGAAAATTATAGATAAATTTGTAAATTTGTGCAAACAAACGCTTGACAAACGAATGAAATCATGCTATCATGAGGGTGTAAATAATACAAAGGAGGTGACAGCGCAAAATAACACGTTTTCCCACGGCAATTGATATAGATACCCCTCGCGTCGCATCCCCCGTAAACAAGTCCGAAAATACGTAATTACTGAAAGGAGAAACATCTATGAAAATCAAGCGTCCAATTTCCGCCGTCCTCATTCTTGCCCTGCTCCTGTCATGCATCTGTATTTTCGCTTCTGCGGAAAGCGAAAGCTACACGGGAGTGTACAACGGCTATAGCTACTACACCTCGGCCTCTGTATCAAAAACTAAGATGCAGGCTTATTTGAGTCATGCGGATTCTTCGGCAAACCTCAAAATCCAAGGCTTGTACGTTTATAAGGATTCGCAAGGGAAAAGTCATAATGACTCGTTTATTGCTACTGCCAAAACGAGTGCCATTGGGACTAAACTTCCGGGTGACCTCGCTGAATATGTCTCGTTGACTGCTACGTACTTTATCAACGGAACAAATATTCAGAGAATTCATGTAGGCGTATAAAGCTAATGGCAGCCCCATTTGAAAAAACAAATGGGGCTGCTCTTTTACTCAAAAGGAGCAACGAATGAAAAAGAACATTGCCGTATCTGCTTTAATATTAATAATAGTAGTCATGCTGTTGTTCTCTGCCTGCTCTTCGCAGGACTTTGGCAACTCAAACTCTAACTTACCAGACCCCACGCTTTTCCGTCAGCAGGATCGTGAACGCTACTTCATCGAACTTGATGATATATATTACTGCATTTTAGATTGCATGACGTATTTTTCGGAGAAAGAAAAGCTGGAGTTTTACCCGCTATGTAATAAGCCTGACTGCAAACACGACAACAGCAACTGCAACGCATATGCGGGGGCTGCGTTGGGATATTGGAAAGAACACTTATATGGTGCTGTTTTGCTTGAAGGGGAACCGCGCATCTTCCGTATGAATCTTGACGGGACAGAGCACACAAAGATTGCGGATCTTGAACAGCCTGTAAATCCTGCCGGAACTGCGGGCGGCTTTTACCGCTTTTACGTTCATAATGGTTACATGTACTATGAAGTATCAAACGAAGGAATGAACGCCCTGTTCCGTACCGAACTGGAAACGGGAAAGACGGAGCGACTTCTTACGGATTTGTTGCACGGAGAAACGCAGTTTTCCAGCACTCTCCGCTTTAATGAGCAGACATTCTATTTTGTCCTGTATGATGAAGGTATTAGAACATTATATTGCGTAGATACAACAACGTTGGAAGCGCTGAAAGTCCGCGAATGGCCTTTGGAGAACCGTGGTTGGTCGGTATATGGAAACATCATATATTACTACGCCAGCGACCGCGCGATATTCTGTGAGTATGATTTGACGACCGGAGAGGAAAAGACCTTTTCGCAGCAGGATTACCACGGTGGTGCGGCAAATTATGATGACGATTATATTTACCTCACGACGTGGGACGATGACAGCTTTGGCAATATGGGCCTGTCTATTTTCGACCGCAACTATCAATTCATCCAGCGAATTGATTATCAACCGAATCAGGATTTACTTTATGACGCGCAGGACAAGCTGATTTTCACCGATCTGCCCAGCCAGAAGGCGACGAAGTACCTCCCCAAATCGGCCATCGGGACAGGCGAGGCCGAGCTTTTGTCGATTGAAGACCCGTATTCCTACAGATGAAGAAAGCGTCATGTAAAAAAGAGGATATTTCGCGTTAGTGTGATTTGCATAGCGCTGGCCGCGGAGCAAAAAACAGGAAGCAGTAAAAACTGCTTCCTGTTCTTCTATGTTTCTGAATTACAGACGGATGCGGCCGCCGATCAGACGACCGGTTGCTGCAAGGCGCTCTGCGTCGCGGCCTCTGGGCTCCAGGACGCCGTGGGCGCCGAGAACCATCAGAATGGCGAGGTAGGTATCCCAGCCGAGGGGCGCTGCACCGCGCTCCATCTCGGAGATCTTCTGGCGGCTCTTGCCGACTGCGTCGCCAAGCTCAGCCTGAGACATACGCATTTTCTTACGGAGGGCAGGCAGTTCCTGCACCATGGAGTTGATGAGTTCTTTCTGCTGTTCAGTCTGGACAAATTGTGGCATTATGTTCCCTGCTTTCTTTCTAGTATTTTCGGCTGCTTGCGGATGCCGAGTGATGCTGAAAGGTTACTGCACAGCCATCAGCACAGCTGCCTCCATATCACATAAGTGAGTATACCATGTCATGCGCCGTTTGTAAACCACTTTTCACTATATTTTTTACATTTTTTTTGTTGTTTTTTTCTGTATTGTCCAAAAATGACCTGCTAAATTTCTTTTCAGAAAATGACACCTCAGGAAAAACCGAAAATATCGCCGTTCAGGACGTAAATCCACGGGTGAATACAGCCTCGTAGTGTTCTCCATCCGCAATCAGCGTGTCCTGCATGCCGACGGAGAGGGAGACACCGTCCTTGGAAATACACCACCATGCCTCGCCGTCGTTCCAATCGGCCAATTCGCCGTCAATCAGGTTGTACAGTCCGGGACTCTGCGCGTCCTCGGCGATCAGACCCTCCTTCGTCAGCGCCTCAGCAAGCGTTTGGGCTTCGGTTTGAATGGTGTAGGTTTTAACGCTGCCGTCTGCATGCGTGACCTCAAAGACAATTTCCTTCTGTGTGCCCCCTGACGCACAGGCGGTGAGGGCGAGGACAAGCAGCAGCGCCAGCAGCATAGCGGTAAGTCGTTTCATAATGACATCTCCTCAGATTTCCGGGAGCGTTTCCTCGTCGTTCAGATAGGAACGGAGCAGCTCCTCGTTTTTTTGCGCCAGATGGCGCAGATGGTGAATACTTGCTTCTTCAAAGCGCTCCTCGGCAAGTGCGGCATCGATAAGGTCGCAGAGCGCGGCGGCGTTCGTTTCAGCCAGCGGCAGGTAGAGGTCCTGGCCGAGATGGTCAAGGAAGGCGCTGATCTTTGGGTCATAGACGACGCCAACCAGTGGCACACCCTGGCCGGAAGCGAAAATCAGCGTGTGCAGGCGCATGGAAATGACGGCAGACATGCGATGCACCAGAGAAAGAATCTCACTGCCGCTGCTGCCTGCCTGCACGAGCAGGGAGGGGCAGCGCAGACGCGCTGCGACTGCTTGCAGCACGGGCTCGTCGGCTCGCGCGTCCATGGAATACAGCAGGGGCGTCAGGCCGTATTCGCGCCATGCGTATTCGGCGGCGGCAGCAAAGGCGGGAACCTTTGCTTCCACGCCCGGCCAGCTGCGCAGGGAAAGCATGAGATAGCGCTTGCCCTCATCCACACCGCAGCGGAGAAGATAGCTGCGGGCAGCTTCCTTTGCAAGCGGCAGACTGAGCAACGCGGGGTCGGCCGTTACGTGCACACGGGGGACAGTGACACCTAGCTCTTGCAGATAATCTGCCGAGTAGCCGTCGCGAACGGTGATCAATCCGACGCATTCGTCCAGCGCACGGGCGGTGCGCTCGCGGTTTTTCTGTCCACGGATTGGCCCGATGCCGCAGCCGTAGAGCATGACGCGGTTTCCGGTTCGTGCGGCGAGGCGGATCATCCCAAGGTAATACAGAAGCGAGCGCGTGCTGGTGACATCCTGAAGCAGCGTGCCGCCGCCGCTCAGAAACAGATTCGAACGGCGCAGCAGACGCAGAATTTTCAAAAAGCGGAAGGAGTATACAGCGTTGACCCGGGCGGCCAGGCGCGTCTGCTTTGGATTGCGGCTGAGCACCCAAAGGGGCATATCGGGGTCAATGTGCCTGAGCTGGGAAACGATGGCGTCGAGAATAGCGTTGTCGCCGCCGTTGCCGAGTCCGTAAGCGCCGCAGATCACGGCGCCGTCCCGCGGCTGCATGGGGCGGTGAGCGCGGCGGATGAGAATTTCATAGTATTCCTTTTGCCGACGGACCATGCCATCGAAGGAGAACATACGCCGCGCCTTTTCATAGAGGGCTTTGCCCATCTTTTCGCGAGCCTGCGGATGCGCCGCAAAGAAGCATAGATGCTCGGCCAGCTTGTCCACGTCCTTTGGACGGAAGAGAAGTCCGTTGATGCCGTCGTCGATCAGATAGGGAATGCCGCCGACGTCCGTTGAGATCGTTGCGCAAGACATGCGTGCGCCCTCCGTCAGCGCGTAGGGGAAGGTTTCGGAGAGGGAGGTCAGCAGGTTGACATCCAGCGCGTGGTAAAAGGAGTTGATATCGCGCAGCCACCCGGCAAAGAAGACCGTGCCGGGCGGGCAGAGCTTTTCGGCAAGGGCTTTCATCTGCGCCTCCTGCGGGCCGTCGCCGGCAATGACCAACCGAATGTGCGGCTGTGCCTGCACAGCCTTAGCGAAGGCGCGGATGAGCGTCGCCATGTCCTTCAATGGAGAGATGCGCGTGGCGATGCCGAAGACAACGCTGTCTTTTTCCAGTGCTACCCCAAGAGAACGCAGATATTCCTCGCGCGGGGGGAATTCCTGCCGCAGGGAAAAATCGATGCTGTTATAGAGCGTGAAAATACGCTGCGGGTCAAAGCCGCGGGAGATCATGCGCTGCGACATGCCGTCGGACACGCCGATCCAGGCGTCCAGATGCCGCAGAGAAACGCGGTTAATGGTACCGTAGGTCAGAGCGGCGAGTGGACGGCCCATATAGTCCAGCCGGTAGTCGCTGTGGATCGTGGAGATGACGGGAATCCCGGCACGGCGGCGCAGCAGCATGCCCATCATATTAGCGCGTGCACCGTGGCAGTGGATGACCTGGTAGCCGTCGTGACGGATCATGGCAAGAATACGCCTGCGCACGGCGAAAAGGGAACCGTCGCACAGGACGGTGGTCGGAATCCCAAGCCGCCGTGCCTCCTGAGCGAAGTCTCCTTCTGCAAAGCAGATCAAATGCACGTCTTCAGTTTTGTTCAGGCCGTCCAGCAGAGAGAGAACGTGCGTTTTTGCGCCGCCGATATCTCCGCCGGAGATCATATGAATGATTTTCATTCTTCCCGGTGTCCAATCTTTTTTATACTATATTATTATAGTATAAAAAATGGGAATTGGCAATCGGAATCTGATTTTGGAAGGAAATGTACGAAGAGGAATGTTTTTCTTGCCAGCAAGTAGAGAGTGTGCTATACTGTTTTTGTAGAATAAAACGAGGGGGAAAACCGGTATGAGCAAAATCACACTGCGCATCTATCCGGACGGAAAGGTACAGGCGGAGACGCATGGCATCAAGGGTAAGGCCTGCCTGAATTACATTGCCATTATAGAGCAGCTGACCGGCGCAAAGACGGTGGACTCGGATTTTACCGAGGAATACCACGAGGTGGTGGAGCTGCTGACGCAGGCGTTTGAGACGGAGGTGCAGGCCTGATGGAGGCGCTTCTGACAAATAGAAAATGGTGTGCGAAGAATAAGCGCTGGCGCGCCCTGGCTTTCCTGCCGTTTTTGGATTGTCTGGCCTTTTTCCACATTGGCTGGCGGGCCAGGCGGCCGCGCTGGACAGGCATGGGCGTGATTTTCGCGGCGGTGTGGCTGGCAATTCTGGCCTGGTTCTGCTTCACCGGCGGACTTGGCAAAATCGGAATGACCTTTTTATTTGTCCTGCTGGGCATTGCCGCTTATGCGCTGGGTATTGTGTTTGCCTTTCTTTCCACCGGCGATTATCTGAAGCTGCTGGCCAGTCTGGAGGCGCGGCAGCCGCAGGAGCCGGAGCTTTTGAAGCAGAAGGGCTGGCGTGTGAAAAATTCCCTCTGGATGCTCTGGAGCCTTGTGCCCGGATTGGGAACGGTCAGCTTTTTCCACGTTGGCGTGCGGATGAAAAGCCGGGGCATGAAGCTCGCAGGCTTTGCATTCCTGCTGTTTACGACGCTGCCGGTCGGCCTGTGGATGTTGGGCACCACGCTTGGCGGCTATATTCCTTCGCTTTCCGCGGATGCGCTGCTTTTGACGCGCTTGCTGATTTTCGGCGTCTTTACGGAGGTGCTGCTGTACTTTGTGCAGCTCTATCTCTGCTGCGTGATACGCAGAGGCTATCTGCGTGCGGTCGCACCGGCGTGGGAGGCTAGCCGCGTGCGGTATGCCTGCCTGAATTCGACCAAGTGGCGCGTGCTGCAAAGCTGGTGGATGCTGCTGTGCCTGGTTCCGTACTGCGGCGGCGCAAGCCTGATTTATGCCGGTGCACGGACGAAAAAGCGTAAGTGGATCATTGCGGGCGCTGCAATCACGGCGGCGCTGATGGCGGCGACGATCATTGGACGCGCCGGCCAGAACGCCGGGGACACGGCACTTGCTCTGGCCTATGCGCTACATCGCGTATTTCGCGTGACGGCCGGTTTTGCTTCCCTCTGCTTCTGCACGGTGATCCGCGAGGAGTACATTACTGCCAGAGCGGCGGCCGTGGACGGCTATGCCAGCGAGGTCGACCGGGCGCTTGACGCGCAGGCGCGGGTGCAGCGCCGCGTGAGCGGGGTGCAGGCAGAGACACCGCAGCCGATGGCAAAGCCTGCGGCTCGTCCTGCCGCGCAACAGCCGGTCAAAGCACCGGCTACGGCGGAGACTATCGATTTGAACACCTGCTCCGAAGAGACTTTGCGGACGCTGCCCGGCGTGGGCATCGCGCAGGCAAAGCAGGCGATGGAGTACAGGGAGGCACACGGCGGCTTTGCCTCCGTGGATGAATTTGTGGATGTGACCGGCCTGAAGCCGCACTTCGCAGTACAGGTTTTTGAACTGGCGAAGGCTTCGCCGGTTCCTGCCAAGGCGCAGGAGGCCAAACCGGCCAGACGCCGGATCGACCTGTGATCCGGCTGCACCGCGTCCTGCACAGGACGCGAGTGGAGGGGCCGGGCGTGCGCTTTGCGCTCTGGACGCAAGGCTGCCGCTTTGCATGCCCCGGCTGCTATGCCAAAGAGCTATGGGACGAAAACGGCGGCTACGAGATATCCGTCGAGACGCTCCTGCGGCAGCTGCCCCCGGCGGGCGAGATTGAGGGAGTAACGCTTCTGGGCGGCGAGCCGTTTTTACAGGCGGCGGAGCTGGCATGCTTTGCCGAGGAGGCGCAGGCGTACGGACTTTCCGTTTTGACCTTCACAGGGAATGTCTACGAGACGCTGGCGGCTTCGCAGGACGCGGGCGTTCAGGCGCTCCTGCGACACACCGATCTTTTGATCGACGGGCCGTACCGGCAGGAGCTGCGCGACTTTTCGCGGCCGCTCATCGGCTCCTCCAACCAGCGCTACCTGTTTTTGAGCGACCGTTATTCCAAGGACGATCTGGCGCGCTGCCGCAACGGCATCGAGCTGCGCATCGGCAGCGACGGCGTGCTGCGAGCCAACGGCATGGGCGATTTTGAACGTTTTGAGAGAAAAATTAATAAGGGAGAATGGTGAACATGGCGTATTCTGAATTCGAAAACCGGTTGGCAAACCTGATCAACGCAGGTTTTCCGTATATTTTCATTCCTTCTTATGAGGAAGAGCGCGTGGTAAACACGATCGTGCGCGATTTGACAAATCCGGAGCTGGTGCGCGCGCCGCGCAAGCTTTATGTCTGGGCACAGACGACGGGTCTGGTCTGCGAGGGGGAGCGCGTGAAGGACACATACCAGCCGATTCCGGCCATTGATTTTATCGGCCGGAGCAATGAAGACGCGGTGTTTGTCCTCAAGGACTGCCACGCCTACTTTGGCGCGGACCGGGCGGCGAGGCCGGACTATGCGGTCATCCGCAAGCTGCGCGATATCCTGCCGAATCTGAAGAGCAGCCGGAAGACGGTGATTTTCCTCTCGCCGCATCTTGTGATCCCCGGCGATATGGAGAAGGAAATCTCCATTCTGGATTTTCCGCTGCCTACAATGGCAGAAATCGAGCAGATGCTCGACGAGCTGCTCGAGGGTGTTTCGCCGGAAAACATCCGTCTGACACAAAATGAAAAGCACACGTTGGTGCGGGCCGCGCTCGGACTGACGCTCCAGGAGGCGGAAAATGCCTTCTGTAAAGCGATTGTCCGCAGCAGGGGACTGGACAATTCCGCGCTTGCCATCATCCACGAGGAGAAAAATCAGGTCGTCAAGAAAACGGGCGTGCTTGAATTTGTCAAGTCCGATCTGAGCGTCGAGGACATCGGCGGCTTGGAAAACCTGAAAAACTGGCTGAAGAAGCGCAACGGCTCCTGGCTGGAACGCGCGAAGGCCTATCACATCCCCGCGCCGAAGGGCGTGCTCATCACGGGTGTGCCGGGCTGCGGCAAGAGCCTTACCGCAAAGGCAATGAGCGCCATCTGGAACCTGCCGCTGCTGAAGCTGGACATGGGCCGGATTTTCGGCGGCGTCGTCGGCAGCTCCGAGGAGAATATCCGCAAGGCCATCGCGACGGCAGAGGCGGTTGCACCCTCCATCCTCTGGGTGGACGAGATCGAAAAGGGCTTCGCAGGGACAAAGTCCAGCGGCGACTCAGGCACGTCGGCACGCGTGTTCGGCACGTTCCTGACCTGGATGCAGGACAAGACCGCGCCTGTATTTGTGATTGCAACCGCAAACGATATCAGCTCCCTGCCGCCTGAGCTGCTGCGAAAGGGACGCTTTGACGAGATTTTCTTTGTCGATCTGCCGACGAGCAAGGAACGCGAGAAGATTTTCCGGCTGCATCTTGCCAAGCGGACAAAGGGCTCCGCTGTTGCGCATCAGATCGACCTGAATTCAGGCCTCTGCGCAGAGCTGGCGCGGCTTTCCGACGGTTTTTCCGGCGCGGAGATCGAGCAGGCAGTCATTTCCGCACTCTATGAGGCGTTTTTTGCAGACCGCGGCCTCTGCCGGGACGATCTGGTCAAGGCTGTGCGCGAGACGGTGCCGCTTTCCGTCACGCAGAGAGAGAGCCTGCTTGCGCTGCGGCAGTGGGCCGCGACGCGCGCCGTTTCCGCCACGGCCAAGGAGGACCGCGAGACGGCTCCCGGTGAAACAATCTCCGGCGGCCGGATCGTTGATTTTGATCTTTGAGAGGAGAATTGCATTATGTCGCTTACCTTAACGCTGATTCCCGTTGCGGTCGCCGTTGGAATGTCCCTGAGCTCCTCCGGCATTGCCGCGCTCACGTCCCTGCGGGGGAAAAAGACGCAGAGCTTTGACCCGGTAGAGACGTCCTTTGCCGACGCTGCGCTCCTTTTGAAGACGTTGGGGGAGCATGGCTTGCAGGTGCAGCAGCACGGCGAAAACGAATTCGTCGTACAGACCGAGTCCGGCACGCTGCGCTACTTCCGCACGCAGGCGGAGGCGCCGTTTTACCTGGAGCTTTCCGGTGTCAGTGATCTGGACGGGCTGCTGGACTCGCTGGATTCTCTGGAAAATGAGTACAGAAGGAACGTGCAGGCCTTCACTTATGATAAGGTGAAAAGCTCCCTTGCCGAGCACGGCATGACGCTCGAACAGGAGAGCGTTATGGACGACGAGTCCATTTTGCTGACGCTGAGCTTGTAAAATCGGCGAAAAAATCCAACCGCAGGGGAACCGCGGTTGGATTTTCTTGTATTGCGAGCGATTCTCCATCTTCCACAAATTTTTCTAAAAATTTTTATGGAAAATACCAAAAAAGTGCTTGACATTCACGGGTTAGTGTATTACTATATAGGGGCGCGCGTGAGGGGAAAACCATGCGCACGCACCGCGATGATGCAGGAGATTGCGCCGAAAGGCGGTAACTTCTGCGGAGTATGTCCGGTCATCGGGCGGCTGAGACGATCAGAAGCATGTGGCGTATATCGCCAATGTCATGAGGTCGGCGCGGCAAACGTCGGCCATTTTTCATGCACAGGGAGTGATACGCACGGTTAAGCGTGCAGCGATGTCTCGACCGTACCCAGCAGACAAAGGAAACACTGAGTACGTTATTCAAGGAGGAAATCAACCATGGCAAACGCAATGATCCGTATTCGCCTGAAGGCCTACGATCATCAGCTCATCGACGCGACCGCAGAGAAGATCGTCGAAACCGCAAAGCGCAACGGCGCGACCGTCTCCGGCCCCATCCCGCTGCCCACCAAGAAGGAAGTCGTCACCATCCTTCGCGCTGTTCACAAGTACAAGGACTCCCGTGAGCAGTTCGAGCGCAGAACCCACAAGAGACTGATCGATATCCTCAACCCCAACGCGAAGTGCGTGGAAGCCCTCCAGGGCCTCGACCTCCCCGCTGGTGTTGAGATTGAGATAAAGCTGTAATCACTATATTATATAGTATCGCAGCAAACCCCGACCGTCTGCCGAGACGGTCCCGGGTCATGTTGGTAAACCAATGACTGCCCAATGGTCAAGTTTGCCAACCAATAACCTAAAAAGGAGTAAGAAACATGCAGAAAGCAATCATCGGCAAGAAAGTGGGCATGACCCAGATCTTCGATGAAGCCGGCCACGTTATTCCGGTTACTGTCATTGAGGCAGGCCCGTGCGTCGTCGCGCAGAAGAAGACCATTGAGAATGATGGCTATGTTTCCGTTCAGCTCGCATACGGCGATGTCGCCGAAAAGAAGCTGAGCAAGCCGGAACTTGGTCATCTCAAGAAGGCAGGCGTCTCTGCCAAAAAGCATCTGAAGGAATTCAAGCTCGATAACGCTGCCGCCCTTGAGGTTGGCACTGAGATCAAGGCGGACACCTTCGCGGCTGGCGATCACGTCGACGTGACCGGCACCTCCAAGGGCCACGGCTATCAGGGCGTTATCAAGAGATGGAATGCACAGCGCACTCCCACCAGCCACGGCGGCGGCCCGGTCCATCGTCATGCTGGTTCCATGGGCTCCTCCTCCGATCCCTCCCGTATCTTCAAGGGCAAGATCGGCGCTGGCCAGATGGGTGTTGAGCAGGTCACTGTGCAGAACCTCGACGTCGTCAAGGTTGATCCCGATCTGAATATGATCGTCATCCGCGGCGCGATCCCCGGCCCGAAGGGCGGACTTGTGTATATCAAGAGCACCGTCAAGACCATCAAGGTTGCCAAGGGCGACGCTGGCGTCAGCAAGAACCCGCAGAAGGCTTCCGGCCGTAACCCGCAGAAGGCTTCCGCGAGAGGCTAAGGAAAGGAGAGTAAATCATGCTTAAGACAAACGTTTATGATATGAACGGCAAGCAGGTCGGCGAGATTGAACTTTCCGAGGCTGTGTTCGGTATTGAACCGAACGAATCCGTTGTTCACGATGTGGTGAAGAACCACCTGGCAAACTGCCGTCAGGGCACACAGTCCGCGCTGACCCGCGCGGAGGTTTCCGGCGGCGGCAAGAAACCGTGGCGCCAGAAGGGCACCGGCCATGCTCGTCAGGGCAGCACCCGCGCTCCGCAGTGGACCCATGGCGGCATCGTCTTTGCGCCGAAGCCCAGAGATTACAGCTACACCCTCAATAAGAAGGTGCGCCGTCTGGCTCTGAAGTCCGTTCTGAGTGCAAAGGCTGCGTCCGGCGATATCGTCGTCATCGACGAGATCAAGATGGACGAAATCAAGACCAAGAAGTTCGCCGGTTTCCTGAGCGCTGTCAATGTGGCAGGCAAGGCTCTGGTCGTTACCCCGGAAGTCAACGAAAACGTTGTTCTCTCCGCGCGCAACATCACCGGTGTGCAGACCACGTTTGCAAACCTCATCAACGTTTACGACATTCTGAATGCAAAGAAGCTCGTCGTTGATAAGGCTGCGCTTGCAAAGATTGAGGAGGTATTCGCATGAAGACTGCATACGACATCATCATTCGTCCGGTCATCACCGAGCAGTCCATGGAGGCGACCGACCAGAAGAAGTACGTCTTTATCGTCGCAAACGATGCCAACAAGATCGAAATCAAGAAGGCAGTCTCCGAGATCTTCGGCGTGAAGGTCGAAAAGGTCACCACCATCCGTATGGACGGCAAGGTCAAGCGCCAGGGCAGATATCCCGAGGGCCGCACCGCCAGCTACAAGAAGGCTGTGGTCAAGCTGACCGCAGATTCCAAGACCATCGAGTTCTTCGAAGGTATGGTTTAATCAATCTCAAAAAGGAGTGTAACGCACAATGGCGATTAAAACTTACAAGCCTTATACCCCGGCTCGCCGCGGCATGACCGTGTCCGCGTTCGACGGCGTAGATAAGAAGGCAAAACCTGAGCGTAGCCTGGTTGAGACCCTGAAGAAGCATTCCGGTCGCAACAGCTACGGCAGAATCACCGTCCGCCATCGCGGCGGCGGCAACAAGCGCAAGTACCGCGTGATCGACTTCAAGCGCGACAAGCTGGATATGCCGGCAGTCGTCGAGCGCATTGAGTACGATCCCAACCGCAGCGCGTTCATCGCTCTGCTGAAGTATGAGGACGGCGAGCTTCGCTACATCCTCGCTCCGGTCGGCCTGAAGCCCGGCGATACCGTCCTGTCCTCTGCGGCAGCCGACATCAAGCCCGGCAACTGCCTGCCCATCGCCAACATCCCTGTTGGTACCGTTATCCACAACATCGAGCTTCAGCCCGGCTCCGGCGCTCAGCTCGTTCGTTCCGCCGGCGTCGCTGCTCAGCTGCTGGCGAAGGAGGACACCCTCGCGCAGGTTCGCCTGCCCTCCGGCGAGGTTCGCTACGTCCGGATGAACTGCACTGCCTGCATCGGTCAGGTCGGCAACATCGATCATAGCAACATCCACATCGGCAAGGCCGGCCGTACCCGTCACATGGGTATCCGTCCCACCGTCCGCGGCTCTGTTATGAACCCGAATGACCACCCGCATGGCGGCGGCGAAGGCCGCGCTCCTGTTGGCCGTCCCGGTCCTGTCACCCCGTGGGGCAAGCCTGCTATGGGCCTGAAGACCCGCAAGGCGAAGAACCGCACCAACAAGTTCATCATCAAGCGCAGAAACAGTAAGTAAGGAGGAAATGAATAATGAGCAGAAGCATTAAAAAGGGCCCGTTTGTTGCTCCTGAGCTGTACAAGCGCGTGGAAGAACTCAACAAAACCGGTGAAAAGAAAGTGCTGAAGACCTGGTCGAGATCCTCTACCATCTTCCCCTCCTTTGTCGGTCACACAATCGCTGTCCATGACGGTCGCAAGCACGTTCCTGTCTATGTGACAGAAGACATGGTTGGTCATAAGCTGGGCGAATTCGTTCCTACCAGAACGTTCCGCGGTCATTCCGGCTCCAAGACCTCCAATTCTAAGTAAGGAGGAGAAAGACATGGAAGCAAAAGCTCATCTGAAATACCTGCGCATTTCCCCGCGCAAGGTTAAGATCCTGTGCGATCTCATCCGCGGCAAGGACGCCAAGACGGCTTGCGTCTACATGATGCAGACCCCGAAGGCTGCTTCCGAGCCGATGCTCAAGCTCCTCAAGAGTGCGATTGCCAACGCCGAGAACAACCATGGCATGGATGTCGACAAGCTGTATGTTTCTACGGCTGTCGCCAACCCCGGCCCCACGCTCAAGCGCGGCATGCCGAGAGCCAAGGGCAGATACAATCGGATTCTCAAGAGAACCACTCACATCACCATCGGTGTGAGCGAGAAGGCTTAACAGGAGGTTACTATGGGACAGAAAGTTAATCCCCATGGATTGCGCGTCGGCGTAATTAAGGATTGGGACTCTCGTTGGTATGCCCGTAACGACAAGGTCGGCGACCTCGTTGTTGAGGACTACAACATCCGTAAGGATCTGAAGAAGAGACTCTACAGCGCCGGTATTGCGAAGATCGAAATCGAGCGCAGCAACGCCCGCGTCAAGATCAACCTGCACTGCTCCCGTCCCGGTGTTGTCATCGGCAAGGGCGGTCAGGATATCGAAAAGCTCCGTCTGGAGCTCGAGCAGAAGCTCGGCAAGTCCGTTTCTCTGAACATCGTCGAGATCCGTACTCCGGACCTCAACGCGCAGCTCGTCGCTGAGAACATCGCGGCACAGCTCGAGAAGAGAATTTCCTTCCGTCGTGCGATGAAGCAGGCGATGCAGAGAGCGACCCGTCTGGGCGCAAAGGGCATCAAGTGTTCCTGCGGCGGCCGTCTGGGCGGCGCTGAAATCGCCCGCAGCGAGTCCTACCACGAGGGCACCATTCCCCTTCAGACCCTCCGTGCGGACATCGAGTACGGCTTCGCTGAAGCAAACACGACTTATGGCAAGATCGGCTGCAAGGTCTGGATTTATAAGGGCGAAGTCCTGAATTCCACCCTGCGGCAGTCTGCACCCGAGGCTCCGCGCCGTGAGCGCCGCAACAACGACCGTCGTCGTGACGACCGTCGCGGCAATGGCGAGCGCCGCGGCGACCGCAGACCTTTCAACGGCGAGCGTCGCAGAGACGATCGCAGGGAAGGAGGCAACCGCTGATGTTAATGCCCAAGAGAACAAAGTTCCGTCGAGTGCAGCGCGGCCGCATGAAGGGCGCTGCTTCCCGCGGCAACAAGGTCGCTTACGGTGAGTTTGGTATCCAGGCCATGGAACCCGGCTGGATCACCGGCAACCAGATCGAGGCGGCTCGTATCGCCATGACCCGCTACACCAAGCGTGGCGGTAAGGTCTGGATCAAGATCTTCCCCGACAAGCCTGTTTCCAAGAAGGCGCTCGGCGTCCGTATGGGCTCCGGTAAAGGCGCTCCGGAATACTGGGTTGCTGTCGTGAAGGCACAGAAGGTCATGTTCGAAATCGGTGGCGTTCCTGAGGATGTCGCACGCGAAGCGCTGCGTCTTGCTCAGCACAAGCTGCCCATTAAGACCAAGATCATTGCCAAGGAAGAGGCAGTATCTGAGAATGGTGGTGAATAATGATGAAGGCAAAAGAACTCAGAGCCATGTCCGTGGCTGATCTGGAGGCGAAGGTCAACGACCTGAAGAAGGATCTCTTCTTCCTGCGTATGCAGCATGCTACCAACCAGCTCGACAATCCTGTCAAAATCGCTGCTGTCAAGAAAGACATTGCCCGCATCAAGACTATTATTCGTGAGAAAGAGACCGCAATCTGAGGAGGTAAGCGAAAATGAATGAAAATACCAGAGCTTTCCGCAAAACCAGAGTTGGTCAGGTCGTCTCCGATAAGATGGACAAGACCATCGTGGTTGCAATTGAGGACAGCGTACAGCACAAGCTGTATAAGAAGATCGTTAAGAGAACCTACAAGCTGAAGGCGCACGACGAGAACAACGAGTGCGGCGTCGGCGATACCGTGAAGGTGATGGAGTGCCGCCCCCTGTCCAAGGACAAGAGATGGCGTCTCGTTGAAATCATCAAGAAGGCTGAATAAGGAGGTCGGGAACTATGATCCAGCAGGAATCTTATCTGAAGGTTGCCGACAACACCGGCGCGAAGGAGATCAAGTGCATCCGTGTTCTTGGCGGCTCCAAGCGTAAGTTCGGCAACATTGGCGACGTCATCGTCGCGTCTGTCCGCAAGGCTGCTCCCGGCGGTACGGTGAAGAAGGGCGAAGTCGTTCGCGCTGTCATCGTTCGTACCGCAAAGGGTGTCCGCCGCGCCGACGGAACCTATGTTCGTTTCGACGAGAACGCCGCCGTCCTCATCAAGGAGGACAAGAATCCCCGCGGCACCCGTATTTTTGGGCCGGTTGCAAGAGAGCTTCGTGATAAGGAATACATGAAGATCCTCTCCCTCGCTCCGGAAGTCATCTAATAGGGGGACATGAAATGAACATCAAGAAAAATGATACGGTTATTGTCCTTTCCGGCAAGTCCAAGGGCAAGAAGGGCAAGGTCCTCACCGCCATGCCCGCAGAGAACAAGCTGATCGTCGAGGGTGTCAACGTTGCTACCTGCCATGTCAAGGCTCGCAAGCAGAATGAGACCAGCGGCATCATCAAGCGTGAGATCCCCATTCGTGCAGACAAGGTTCAGCTCTACTGCGCCAACTGCAAGAAGGGCGTCCGCGTCGGCTTCAACGTAGACGGCGACAAGAAGGTTCGCGTCTGCAAGAAGTGCGGCAAGGAACTTTGATAGGGAGGAGCATTGACAATGGCTAGACTGAAAGTTAAGTATACGCAGGAAATCGCTCCGGCTCTTATGCAGAAGTTCCAGTACAAGAGCGTCATGCAGATTCCGAAGATCGACAAGGTTATCGTGAACGTTGGCTGCGGCGACAGCAAGAACAACGCGAAGGAAATCGAAGCGATCTGCAAGGATATCGCTACCATCACCGGTCAGAAGCCCATCACCACCAAGGCCCGCAAGTCCGTTGCGAACTTCAAGGTCCGTGAAGGCGAAACCGTCGGCGTGAAGGTCACGCTGCGCGGCGACAAGATGTGGGAATTCATCGACCGTCTGTTCAATGTGGCGCTGCCCCGTGTCCGCGACTTCCGCGGCATCAACCCCAACGCTTTCGACGGCCGCGGCAACTACGCCATGGGCCTGAAGGAACAGCTCATCTTCCCGGAAATCGAGTATGATAAGGTTGACAAGATCCGCGGTATGGATATCTGCATCTGCACCACGGCAACGACCGACGAAGAAGCCAAAGAGCTGCTGAAGCTTGTCGGCGCTCCGTTCCACGCTTAATTGGAGGAAGAAGAAATGGCAAGAAAAGCGATGATTCTCAAGCAGCAGGCCGGGAACAAGTTCTCCACCCGCCGCTACAACCGCTGCAAGATCTGCGGCAGACCGCATGCCTATCTGCGTGACTACGGCGTTTGCCGTATCTGCTTCCGCGAGCTGGCGTACAAGGGCGAGCTCCCCGGCGTCAAGAAGGCAAGCTGGTAAACCTTATCCGGGCGGTCTTCTGACCGCTCCGGGTCAAACCACCATGAAGGTTTCATGCGTGATTCCAATGTAAAACAGGCATCAGAAGTCAGAGGGAAATGGGGTCGATGCTGCGGCCTACATTCCTCTGATACTCTGGCGTCTTAACGGGTATAGCCCGTAACTTCTAAAGGAGGTAAAATCACATGCAAATCACCGATCCCGTAGCAGACATGCTGACCCGAATCCGGAATGCAAACTCTGCAAAGCACGACACTGTTGATGTTCCCGCTTCCAATCTGAAGAAGGACATCGCCAAGATCCTGCTCGACGAGGGCTACATCAAGTCCTACACCGTTGAAGAGGATGGCAAGCAGGGCGTGATCCACATCACTCTGAAGTACCTCGGCAACAAGGAGAAGGTCATTTCCGGGCTTCGTCGTGTTTCCAAGCCGGGCCTCCGCGTTTATGCGGGCGCCGATGAACTGCCGAAGGTTCTCAAGGGTCTGGGTATCGCCATCATTTCCACGTCCAAGGGCGTTATGACCGACAAGGCTGCTCGTGCGGCTCATGTTGGCGGCGAAGTCCTTGCGTTTGTCTGGTAAGGAGGTAACATTATGTCCAGAATCGGCAAAATGCCTATCACTGTACCGGCTGGCGTCGAAGTGACCATCGCTGACGGCAACGTTGTTACCGTTAAGGGCCCTAAGGGTACACTGACTAGCAAATTCCATCATGATATGATCATCAAGCAGGAAGGCGCGGTTATCACCGTTTCCCGTCCCGATGATGAGCACGCACACAAGAGCCTCCATGGCCTGACCCGCACGCTGCTGCACAACATGGTTGTCGGCGTGGAGAAGGGCTTCACTAAGGAGCTCGAGGTCAATGGTGTTGGCTACCGTGCTCAGAAGCAGGGCAATCAGCTGGTTATGAACCTCGGCTATTCCCATCCTGTCACTATGGATGAGATCGAGGGCATCCACATTGATGTTCCTGCACAGAACAAGATTATCATCAGCGGCGTTGACAAGCAGAAGGTTGGTCAGTTCGCGGCTGAGGTAAGAGGGAAGAGACCCCCCGAGCCTTACAAGGGCAAGGGTATCAAGTATGCTACCGAGGTTCTTCGCCATAAGGAAGGCAAGACCGGCGGTAAGAAATAACAGGAGGTGTGCATAAATGATTAAGAAGACCGATAAGAAGGCAATGCGCCTGAAGCGCCACGTTCGCGTTCGCGGTAAGATCTCCGGCACACCGTGCAGACCCCGCCTGAATGTGTTCAGAAGCAATGCAAATATCTATGCGCAGATCATCGATGATGTTAACGGAGCTACTTTGGTTTCCGCTTCCACTGTCGAAAAGGATTTTGAAGGCGCAACCGGCAACTGTGAAGCTGCAAAGAAGGTTGGCCAGCTGATCGCTGAGCGTGCAAAGGCCAAGGACATCGAGGAAGTCGTATTTGATCGTGGCGGTTATGTCTACCACGGCCGTGTGGCTGCTCTCGCCGAAGGCGCCCGCGAAGGCGGACTGAAATTCTAAGTCAGGAGGAGGAACTGAAAATGGCTTATAACAGAGCGTCCGAAAAGGATACTGCTCCCGAAATGATCGAACGTGTCGTTTACCTGAACCGTGTTTCCAAGACGGTTAAGGGCGGCCGCGTTATGAAGTTCTCCGCACTGGTTGTTGTTGGCGACGGCAAGGGCACCGTGGGCTACGGCCTCGGCAAGGCTGCCGAAGTTTCCGAAGCCATCCTGAAGGGTATCGCAAATGCGAAGAAGAACCTCCAGAAGGTCACCCTCTCCGGCACCACCATCCCTCACGAGGTCATTGGTGTTTACGGCGCCGGCAAGGTCCTGCTGAAGCCGGCTGCTGTCGGTACCGGCGTTATCGCCGGCGGCGCTGTCCGTGCTGTCATGGAGGCTGTCGGTATCAGCAACATTCGTACCAAGTGCCTGCGCTCCAATAACCCGCAGAACGTTGTCAAGGCAACGATGCAGGGCCTGCTGAGCCTGCGTGGACCGGAAGAGGTCGCTCGCATCCGCGGCAAGAGCGTGGAAGAAATCGTTGGCTAAGGAGGATGCGAACATGGCACAGTTAAAGATTAAGCTCGTTAAGAGCATCAGCGGTCGTATCCAGAAGCACATCGCAACGGCAGAATCCCTCGGCCTTCGCAAGATCGGCCAGGAAACCATTCAGCCGGACAACGAACAGACCCGCGGCAAGATCGCCAAGATCGGCTATCTGCTCGAGGTCACCGAAGTAGAATAAGGAGGAGACAAGAATGGAATTACATGAACTTGCTCCCGTCATGGGTTCTACCCAGGTTGGTAAGCGTAAGGGCCGCGGCACCGGCACCGGCAACGGCAAGACGGCAGGTCGTGGTCACAAGGGTCAGAAGGCTCGCTCCGGCGGCAAGATCCGTGTCGGCTTCGAAGGCGGCCAGATGCCTCTGGCAAGACGCATCCCGAAGCGCGGCTTCAACAACATCTTCGCAAAGCCCCTCACCGCAGTAAACGTCAGCGTCCTCAATGCATTTGAGGATGGCGCGACGGTTGATGCAGCGGCTTTGATCGAAAAGGGCATCCTGAATGACTGCAAGTACGGTCTGAAGGTTCTGTCCAACGGTGAGCTCACAAAGAAGCTGACCGTCAAGGCGGCGGCGTTCTCTGGTTCTGCCAAAGCAAAAATTGAGGAGGCAGGCGGAAAGGCTGAGGTGGTGTAAGTGCTTACGACACTTCGCAACGCATGGAAAATCCCCGAGCTGCGCAGAAAGCTTGGCTTTACGCTCCTGATTATCCTGCTGTACCGCATCGGCAACGTGATTCCCGTCCCCTTCGTCCGGTTCGACATGATGGCTGAAATGTTCAGCGCGCAGTTGTCCAACACCATCTTCGGCCTGATGGATATGATGTCCGGCTCTGCTTTCTCGCAGGCGACGATCTTCGCATTGTCGATTCAGCCGTATATCAACTCCTCCATCATCATTCAGCTTCTGACCATCGCCATTCCTGCTCTGGAGCGTCTGAGCAAGGACGGCGGCGAGGAAGGCAAGAAGAAGATCACCAAGATCACCCGGCTGACGACCGTGGCTCTTGCAGTTCTGATGGGCTTTGCCTATTTCATGATGCTCAAGAACTACAACGCACAGTACAACCTCCTCATCAGCGACAACTTCCTGGCAGCGCTCGTCATCATTATGACGTTCGTCGCAGGCTCCACGCTGGTCATGTGGTTGGGCGAAGAGATTACGGAATACGGTATCGGCAACGGTATCTCCATCATCCTCTTTGCGAACATCATTGCGCGTGTCCCGACCGGCATTCTCAAGCCCCTGTGGAACATTACGTTCCCCTCTGGCGATGCTTCCTCCCAGTGGTACTGGGCGCTGCTCCTGCTCGTGGCGATGATCGCGATTATCGTGTTCATCATCTACGTCTCCAACGCGGAGCGCAGAATCCCCGTGCAGTATGCAAAGCGCGTCGTTGGCCGCAAGGTCTACGGCGGTCAGAACACCCACCTGCCGATCAAGGTCAACATGTCCGGCGTTATGCCGATCATCTTCGCACAGTCCATCGCGAGCTTGCCCGCTACTCTGTGCACCTTCTTCGGCTGGACCAACAGCTGGCTGTATAAGCATGCTTTCAGCAGCACGACCGTGATTTACACCGTCTTCTATCTCCTGCTGATCATTGCGTTCAGCTACTTCTATGCTACCATTCAGTACAACCCCGTTGAAGTTGCCAACAACCTCAAGAAGAACGGCGGTTTTATCCCCGGCTTCCGTCCGGGCCGCCCGACGGCAGACTTCATCCGCAAGGTCATCAACAAGATCACGCTCTTCGGCGCGCTGTATCTTGGTGTTGTCGCGGTTCTGCCGCTCATCCTCGGCGTTGTAATGAAGGATACCCGCTTCTCCTTCGGCGGAACCTCCGTCATCATTATCGTCAGCGTTGCACTTGAAACCGTCGCGGCCATTGAGGCTCAGATGATGATGCGCAACTACTCCGGTTTCCTTGAGAAATAACGGAGGCTGCCGATGAGACTGATTCTGCTGGGAGCGCCCGGTGCTGGCAAGGGAACACAGGCAGAGATCCTTGCATCGAAGCTGAATATTCCCACCATCTCCACCGGGAACATCCTCCGGGAAGCGATCAAAAACGGCACTGAGACCGGCCGCAAGGCCAAGAGCTTTATGGACCAGGGCATGCTCGTTCCTGACGATGTCATTATCGGCATCGTCAAGGAGCGGCTTGCCGAGCCGGATTGTGCGAACGGCTATATCCTCGACGGTATGCCCCGCACAATCCCGCAGGCCCAGGCGCTTTTGGACAACGGTGTGGAGATCGACCGTGTCGTATCTATTGAAATTGATGATGCCATGATTGAGGCGCGCATGACCGGGCGCCGGGTTTGCAGCCACTGCGGCGCAAGCTATCATATCGTGGCAAATCCGCCCAAAACTGAGGGCATCTGCAATGCCTGCGGCGGCGAGCTGGTCATCCGCGAGGACGACAAGCCGGAAACGGTGCGTCATCGCCTGTCTGTCTACCATGCGGAGACGGAGGCACTCAAGGGTTTCTACGAAAAGCTCGGAAAGCTGCGGCTTGTCGAAGGGAATCAGCCCATCGAAGATGCTTCTCGTGATATTCTGGCGGCATTGGGTGACTCAGTATGATCTCAATCAAAAATGAGCGTGAAATCTCGATCATGCGCAAGGCCTGTAAAATTACCGCGGCAGCTCGTGCTCTGGCAGGAGAAATGGTAAGACCCGGCGTATCGACCAAGGAGATTGACAAGGCTGTCTACGATTTTATCGTATCACAAGGCGCGACGCCTTCCTTCCTGCATTACTGCGGCTATCCCGCAAGCGTGTGCATTTCCGTGAACAATACCGTCATTCATGGAATTCCAGATGCGCGGGTGCTGAAAGAGGGAGACATTGTTTCCGTTGATGTCGGAGCAAAGTGGGGCGGATTCCATGGCGACTGCGCTGCAACGTATGCCTGCGGAGAAATTTCGCCGGCTGCGCAGAAGCTCATTGATGTCACGAGACAGAGCTTTTTCGAGGGCGTGAAGTTCGCACGCCAGGGGAACCGGGTTTCGGATATCTCTCACGCGGTACAGTCGTACGCGGAGAGCTTCGGCTTTGGTGTTGTCCGCTCCTTCGTCGGTCACGGCGTCGGTGAGGAAATGCACGAGGAGCCGGAGGTGCCGAACTTCGGCAAACCCGGAAGGGGACCGAGACTGATCCGCGGTATGACCATCGCCATCGAGCCGATGATTACCGAGGGAACGTACGAGGTACGTGTCCTGAAGGACGGCTGGACGACGGTGACCGCCGACGGAAAGCTCGCTGCCCACTACGAAAATACTGTGCTCATTACAGACGGCGAGCCGGAAATTCTCACCGTCACCGAGGGGCTGTAGTATGGAGATACACCGATCGGACATCGTGCTTTCCGAAGCCGGTCGCGACAAGGGAATGCTGTTCTTTGTGATTGACACAGACGGTGTGTACGTTTCCCTTGCGAACGGGAAGGAAAGAAAGTTGGAACATCCGAAACGAAAAAAACTTAAGCATGTCCGTTTAGTCCTTCGGCCAGATTCGTCAGTCGCCGCGAAGCTCCGTTCCGGCGATAAAGTACTCAACAGCGAATTACGAAGGGAATTGGCTATAGCAGGCCAACAATTCAACGTTCAAACCAAGGAGGTTTCAGAAACTTGGCAAAAGACGACGTAATCGAACTTGAGGGCATCGTAACAGATGCGCTGCCGAATGCGATGTTCAAAGTCAATATTGGCGGCGGGCATATGATTCTGGCACACATTTCCGGCAAGCTCAGAATGAACTATATCAAGATCTTGCCCGGTGACAAGGTAACTGTTCAGATGTCTCCGTATGATCTGACTCAGGGTCGGATCACCTGGAGAAGCAAGTAAATCAGAGACATTGTTCTCATATGGAGGTTAAACAGTATGAAGGTTAGACCGTCCGTGAAGCCCATGTGCGAAAAATGTAAGATTATCAAGCGCAAGGGTCGCGTCATGGTAATTTGCGAAAACCCGAAGCATAAGCAGAGACAAGGCTAATAGGAGGTGCTCTAAAGTATATGGCACGTATTGCTGGTATTGACCTGCCCCGCGAGAAGAGAGTTGAGATCGGACTCACCTATATCTTCGGCATTGGCAGAAAAAGTGCGAATGACATCCTGAAAATGGCTGGCGTGAATCCCGACACCCGCGTCAAGGACCTGACCGAGGATCAGGAAGCTGCGCTGCGTGATGTCATCGACAAGAATTACACCATTGAGGGCGACCTCCGTCGTGAAGTTGCTCTGAATATCAAGCGCCTGACCGAAATCGGCTGCTATCGTGGCATGCGCCACAGAAGAGGCCTGCCGGTTCGCGGCCAGCGCACCAAGACAAACGCTCGTACTCGTAAGGGTCCGAAGAAGACCATCGCGAATAAGAAGAAGTAAGGAGGGATATGTAAATGGCTAAGGCTAATGCGAAAAAAGTGATTAAGCGCCGCCGTGAGCGCAAGAATGTTGAAAAGGGCGCCGTGCATATCCGTTCCTCTTTCAACAACACCATGGTTACCGTTACCGACCTGCAGGGTAATGCTCTTTCCTGGGCATCCTCCGGCGGACTCGGCTTCCGCGGCTCCCGTAAGTCCACTCCGTACGCCGCACAGATGTGCGCCGAGACCGCTGCGAAGGCTGCGATCGAAAACTGCGGACTGAAGACCGTTGAAGTTTACGTCAAGGGCCCCGGTCAGGGTCGTGAGGCAGCCATCCGTGCTCTGCAATCCGCAGGTCTGGAAGTTGTCATGATCAAGGACGTCACCCCCATTCCCCACAATGGCTGCCGTCCTCCCAAGAGACGTCGCGTCTAATTCGATAAGGAGGAAATCATAGAATGGCGAAAAATACTCAGCCCGTTCTCAAGCGCTGCAGAACTCTCGGCGTTTCTCCTGCCGTAATGGGTTATTCCAAGACTTCCAACAAGAACCCCGGCGGACAGAGAAGAGCGAAGAAGTCTGAATATGCAACTCAGCTCACTGAGAAGCAGAAGGTCAAATTTGTTTACGGCATCCTCGAGAAGCAGTTCCGTATGTACTACGAGAAGGCTTCCCGTGCGGAAGGCAACACTGGTGAGGTTCTGCTGAGCCTGATCGAGCGCCGTCTGGACAATGTTGTGTACCGCCTTGGCTTTGCTTCCACCCGCCGTGAGGCGCGTCAGCTGGTCAACCACGGTCACTACACCGTCAACGGCAAGCGTGTGAACATTCCTTCCTATATGGTTAAGGCCGGAGACGTCATTGCCGTCAGCGAGAAGAGCTGCTCCAACAATCGTTTCAAGAAGCTGAAGGAAGACGACGCGTTCGTCGCCACTCCCAAGTGGCTTGACCGCGACAAGAATACCCTGACCGGCAAGGTCATTGCTCTGCCGGCAAGAGACGATATCGACTTCGAGATCGCAGAACACCTCATCGTCGAGTTGTACTCCAAGTAATGCTTCGCCCTCGTTTATTGGTAAGCTGATTTACACCGCAAAACAGGCGTTTTGCAGAATGATAAGGAGGGTATTTAGTTAAATGGTAGAAATTGACAAGCCGCGTATTGAGTGCATTGACTCTCCGGAAGATCCGGCACATGGCGTATTCATCGTAGAACCTCTGGAAAGAGGCTATGGCACGACCCTGGGCAACTCGCTCAGACGGATTCTGCTGTCCTCTCTGCCCGGCACTGCCGCCACATCCATCAAGATCGGCGGCGTGCAGCACGAGTTCTCCACGATTCCCGGCGTGAAGGAAGACGTGACGGAAATCGTCCTGAACATTAAGCAGATCATTGCCAGAATGAACTGCGATGGCGTTAAGACTGTCTATATTGACGCAACCGGCGAGTGCGAAGTCACTGCCGGCGATATCAAGACCGACGACGATGTTGAAATCCTCAACAAGGATCTTCACATCTGCTCCCTCGGCCCGGATGCTACCCTCAATATGGAGATTACGATGAGCCGCGGTCGTGGTTATGTTCCGGCGGATCGGAACAAGACCCCCCAGACGCCCATCGGCGTCATCCCCGTTGACTCCCTGTATTCGCCGGTCTATAAGGTCAACTACACGGTGGAAAACACCCGTGTCGGCAACATGACGGACTTTGACAAGCTGACGCTTGAGGTCTGGACGGATGCGACTACCACGGCCAAGGATGCCGTGTCTATCGCAGCGAAGATCCTGACCGAGCACCTGACGCTGTTCACCGATCTCTCGGAGACGGCGGCCAGCCAGTCTATTGTCCGGGAGAAGGATGTCTCCACGGAGCCGACCGCGCTGAAGCTGACCATTGAAGAGCTTGACCTGTCTGTCCGCAGCTTCAACTGCCTGAAGCGCGCCAACATCAACACCGTCCGCGATCTGATTTCCAGAACACCGGAGGAAATGATGAAGGTTCGCAACATGGGCAAGAAGTCCTTGGACGAGGTGCAGAACAAGCTGGCGATGATGGGACTTTCCCTTGCAACGGAAGAGTCCGGCAATAACAATTAAAATCCTGTAAGAAGGAGGAAATACGAATGTTTGGAACTCGCAAGCTCGGCAGAACGAGCGATCAGCGTAAGGCGATGCTCCGCCAGCTGACCACCGATCTCCTGGAGAACGGCAAGCTGGAGACGACCTTCTACCGCGCGAAGGAAGTACAGCCTGTCGTTGAGAAAATGATCACGCTTGGCAAGAAGGGCGACCTCGCGGCGTACCGCAGAGCGCTCGCCTATATCACCAAGGAAGATGTGGCGCACAAGCTGTTCAAGGAAGTGGCTCCGAAGTATGCCGACCGCAACGGCGGCTACACCAGAGTTACCCGTATCGGCGTTCGCCGCGGCGACGCTGCCGAAATGGCAATCATCGAATTGGTGTAATTCCAAAGCTCAGGGCTGCTCCATATGGAGCAGCCCTTTTCTACATGAGGAGAGAAAATGACGGAGATTTGTTTAGAGAAAAACCTTCCAGGCTCGATTCTGGATATCGGCGGCGGGGGAGAGGGCGTCCTGGGCCGGGTGTACGGCAAAAGCGTGACGGCAATCGACTGCGATCAAGCGGAGCTGGACGAGGCGCCGGACTGCTGCGAGAAGCTCTGCATGGATGCGCGGGAGCTGCGCTTTGCGGATGCGTCCTTTGATCATGTCACCTTTTTCTATTCTTTGATGTTCATGGATACCGGGACACGGGAAAAGACGCTCTCGGAAGCGGGGCGCGTGCTTCGCCGCGGCGGCAGCATTGCTATCTGGGATGCGGAGTTTGACGGCGCTTATCCGGAGGCATATTCTATCGATCTGAAAATTCACCTTCCGGCAGGGACGATCACTACGACTTACGGTGTCCTTGGGCAGAATATGGCGCTGTGCGCTGCGGAGCTGGAGCGGGCAGCGCAGGGCCTCGGCCTTCAGCTCTGGGAAAAGCGCAGGGACGAACGTGCGTTCTTCTTGATTTTCAAAAAGAAATAGAAATCAGAGCCGGGGTGTGCATTATGGCGCCCCGGCTCTGATCGAAATATACGAAAAACGCCAATGTTTTTTTCGCATTTTCACGAAAAAACATTGACGGATGGAAAATCATGTGCTAAAATAGTTACCTATACTGCGGGAGTATGGCTCCAAGCCTTCTTCCCAGCTTGTACAACTATTATAGCATGGAACCCAGCGGCGCGCAAGAGTGCTTGAACACAAAGTGCCAACATTTCCGGGCGTGTCGCGAATGAAGTAACCAACACATCCAATGAGTACAGAAAGGCTGTGATGACCCATATGCAAATCAAGGACGTGAAGTACGGGAAAACAGAGCGCAAGAGCTACGCAAAGTATCAGGAAATTCTCCAGATGCCGAACCTCCTGAAGATTCAGAAGGATTCCTATAACTGGTTCCTGAATGAGGGCCTGCGCGAGGTCTTCCACGACGTCGCGGCGATCACCGACTACACCGGCAACCTTGAGCTTTCCTTCCTCGACTATTCCCTCGACGAGAAGCCGAAGTACACCATCGAGGAATGCAAGGAGCGTGACGCAACCTATGCAAAGCCCATCAAGGTCCGTGTCCGCCTGCACAATAAGCAGACCGGTGAGATCAAGGACCAGGAAATCTTCATGGGTGATTTTCCGCTCATGACCAACGGCGGCACCTTTGTTATCAATGGTGCAGAGCGTGTTATCGTTTCTCAGATCGTCCGCAGCCCCGGTATGTACTACGGCGATACCGTGGATAAGGCCGAGCAGCATGTCTACACCGCGACGGTGATTCCGTACCGCGGCGCCTGGCTGGAATATGAGACGGATCTGCAGAACGGCTTCTTTGTCCGCATCGACAAGAACCGCAAGCTTCCGATTACCTGCCTCATTCGCGCCCTTGGCGTGGAGACGGACGCACAGATCAAGGAGCTCTTCGGCGAAGACGACCGCATTCTTGCGACCATCGAGCGTGACCCCTGCAAGAGCAGGGAAGACAGCCTGCTGGAAATCTACCGCCGCCTGCGTCCGGGCGAGCCGCCCACGGTTGACAGCTCCGCTGCTTACCTCGACGCGCTCTTCTTTGATCCGCGCCGCTATGACGTTTCCCGCGTCGGCCGCTATAAGTTCAACAAGAAGATGGACATCTGGACGCGCCTGAGCGGCCAGGAAATTGCCGAGCCGATTGCCGATCCGCGTACCGGTGAGATTCTCGCCATGCCCGGCGATGTGCTGAACCGCGCACAGGCAAAGGAGCTTTCCGCCCGCGGCGTTTGCGATGCTGTCATTAACGTCAACGGCAAGCCCTGCAAGATCTTCTCGAACTACATGGTGGACATGCAGAACTTCGTGGACTTCGACCCCAAGGAATACGGCGTGAAGGAAAAGGTCTGCCGCAAGGTTCTCTTCGAAATGCTCGACACTGTCCCTGCCGACGGCTGGAAGGATGCCATTGAAGACCGTCTGGACGACCTGATCCCCAAGCATATCACCAAGGACGATATCCTTGCTTCCATCAACTATCTCAACTGCGTGGCCTGCGGTGTCGGCACCACCGACGACATCGACCACCTCGGCAACCGCCGCCTGCGCTGCGTGGGCGAGCTGCTGCAAAACCAGTTCCGCGTGGGCTTTACCCGCCTGGAGCGCGTCATCCGCGAGCGTATGACCGTGCAGGATCTTGACGCGGTTACCCCGCAGAGCCTCATTAACATCCGTCCTGTGACCGCGGTTATCAAGGAATTCTTCGGTTCCTCTCCGCTGTCCCAGTTCATGGACCAGAACAACCCCCTTGCTGAGCTGACGCACAAGCGCCGCCTCTCCGCTCTCGGCCCCGGCGGCCTGAGTCGTGAGCGCGCGTCCTTCGATGTTCGCGACGTCCACTACAGCCACTACGGTCGTATGTGCCCGATCGAGACGCCGGAAGGTCCCAACATCGGCCTGATCAACTATCTGGCCAGCTATGCGCAGATCAATGAGTACGGCTTCGTGGAAGCGCCCTTCCGTAAAGTGGAGCGCATCTATGACCACGAGACCGGCAAGTATATCGGCTCCCGCGTGACCGACCGCGTGGACTATATGTCCGCCGACGTCGAGGACGATTTCTATATCGCCCAGGCCGCCGAGCCGAAGGACGAAAACGGCTTCCTGGTCAACAGCCGGATTGCCTGCCGTCATCGCAATGAGATCCTCTCCGTGGACTGCGAGACCATCGACTATGTTGACGTTTCTCCGAAGATGATGACCTCCATTGCAACGGCTTTCATCCCCTTCCTTCAGAACGACGACGCAAACCGTGCCCTGATGGGCGCGAACATGCAGCGTCAGGCCGTGCCGCTGATGGTTACCGAGGCGCCGATCGTTGCAACCGGCATCGAGCAGAAGTGCGCCATTGACTCCGAGGTCTGCATCAAGGCTGAGGGCGAGGGCACCGTTACCCGCGTTTCCGCCGATCTCATTACCGTTCGTTACGACAACGGCGAGGTCAAGGATTACTTCCTGACCAAGTTTGCCCGCTCCAACCAGGGCACCTGTATCAACCAGCGCCCGATCGTCGAGGTCGGCGAGCATGTTACGACCGAGCAGATCATTGCCGACGGTCCCGCCTGCGCTCAGGGCGAAATTGCACTGGGCAAGAACGTCCTGATCGGCTTCATGACCTGGGAGGGCTACAATTACGAGGACGCTATCCTGCTCAACGAACGTCTGGTTCGTGAGGACGTCTTCACCTCCATCCACATTGAGGAATATGAGACGGAAGCCCGTGATACCAAGCTCGGGCCGGAGGAAATCACTCGCGATATTCCGAACGTCGGCGAGGATACCCTCAAGGATCTCGACGAAGACGGCGTCATCCGCATCGGCGCCGAGGTCAAGTCCGGCGATTATCTGGTCGGCAAGGTCACCCCGAAGGGCGAAACCGAGCTGACCGCCGAGGAGCGCCTGCTGCGCGCCATCTTCGGCGAAAAGGCCCGCGAGGTTCGTGATACCTCTCTGAAGGTGCCGCACGGCGAGGCCGGCATCATTGTCGATGTCAAGGTTTTCACCCGCCAGAACGGCGACGAGCTGTCTCCCGGTGTCAATAAGGTCGTCCGCGTTTACATCGCGCAGAAGCGTAAGATTTCTGTCGGCGATAAGATGGCGGGCCGCCACGGCAACAAGGGCGTCGTTTCCCGCATCCTGCCGGAGGAGGATATGCCCTTCCTGCCGGATGGTACGCCGCTGGATATTGTTCTGAATCCGCTGGGCGTTCCTTCCCGTATGAACATCGGACAGGTTCTGGAGGTCCACCTCGGTTATGCCGCCCATGCGCTGGGCTGGAAGGTTGCAACGCCGATCTTCGACGGCGCGAACGAGAAGGACATCCGCGAGACCCTGCAAAAGGCCGGCCTCCGCGAAGACGGCAAGACCGTCCTATACGACGGCCGTACCGGCGAGCCGTTTGACAACCTTGTCACGGTCGGCTATCCCTACTTCCTCAAGCTGCACCATCTGGTTGACGATAAGATCCATGCCCGTTCCACCGGCCCGTACAGCCTCGTGACCCAGCAGCCTCTGGGCGGCAAGGCACAGTTCGGCGGCCAGCGCTTCGGCGAAATGGAAGTCTGGGCGCTGGAAGCTTATGGCGCTGCTTACACCCTTCAGGAGATCCTGACCGTCAAGTCCGACGATGTGACCGGTCGTGTCAAGACCTACGAGGCAATCGTCAAGGGCCACAACGTTCCCAAGCCCGGTGTTCCGGAGTCCTTCAAGGTTCTGGTCAAGGAGCTGCAATCCCTGTGCCTGGATGTCCGCGTGCTGGACGATCAGGGCGAGGAGATCGAGCTGCGTGACGATGACGATGATGATGTCGTCTACAGCGCGAACGGTCAGAACTATGTGACCGATGAGGACGAGGTTCTCAGCTCCGGCTACGCCATCGATCCCGACAGCACCGAGGACGGCGACGTCAGCGCGCTGGAAAAGATCATCGGCTTCGACGATGACGAGGACAGCGACGCCGAGAACGAGGACAACGATGATTTCACCTTCGATCCCGAGATCGACGACGAAGACCAATAAAGGAGGAGTAATACGATGAGCAATAAGACATTCAGTGCGATCAAAATCGGTATTGCTTCGCCAGAAATGATCCGCGATTGGTCCTACGGCGAGGTTAAAAAGCCGGAGACCATCAACTACCGCACCCTGAAGCCCGAGCGCGACGGCCTGTTCTGCGAACGCATTTTCGGACCGACCAAGGACTGGGAGTGCCACTGCGGCAAGTATAAAAAGATCCGCTTTAAGGGCAAGATCTGCGACCGCTGCGGCGTTGAAGTGACGCGCAGCAAGGTTCGCCGTGAGCGCATGGGCCACATTGAGCTGGCCGCACCGTGCAGCCACATCTGGTATTTCAAGGGCATTCCCTCCCGCATGGGACTGCTCCTTGATATCAGCCCGCGGATTCTGGAAAAGGTTCTCTATTTTGCCAACTATATCGTCACCGATCCCGGCGACGCTCCGCTGAGCAAGTGCCAGATTCTGACCGAGAAGGAATACCGCGACATGCGCGAGAAGTATGAGGACGATTTTGACGCCGGAATGGGCGCCGAGGCTGTCAAGAAGCTCCTCGCCGAGATCGATCTGGAGGCACTTTCTGCCCAGCTCCGCTCCGAGCTGAAGAACGCCAACGGCCAGAAAAAGCTGCGCATCATCAAGCGCCTTGAGGTCGTCGAGGCTTTCCGCGCCTCCGGCAACAAGCCCGAGTGGATGATTATGGACGTTCTGCCTGTCATCCCGCCGGAAATTCGCCCCATGGTTCAGCTCGACGGCGGCCGCTTCGCCACCTCTGACCTGAACGATCTCTACCGCCGCGTCATCAACCGTAATAACCGCCTCAAGCGCCTGATTCAACTCAGCGCGCCGGATATCATCATCCGCAACGAAAAGCGCATGCTTCAGGAAGCGGTTGATGCCTTGATTGACAACGGCCGCCGCGGCCGCGCCGTCACCGGCGCGAACAACCGCGCGCTCAAGTCCCTGTCCGATATGCTCAAGGGCAAGCAGGGCCGCTTCCGTCAGAACCTGCTCGGCAAGCGCGTTGACTATTCCGGCCGTTCCGTTATCGTTGTCGGCCCGGAGCTGAAGCTCTATCAGTGCGGCGTGCCGAAGGAAATGGCCATTGAGCTGTTCCGCCCGTTCGTGATGAAGAAGCTCGTCGAGGACGGCGTCGCCAACAACATTAAGAGCGCGAAGAAGAAAATTGACCGCGGTGAGCCGGAGGTCTGGGATGCCCTTGAGGACATCATCAAGGACCGTCCCGTCATGCTGAACCGTGCGCCGACGCTGCACCGCCTTGGCATTCAGGCCTTTGAGCCGGTGCTGGTCGAGGGCCGTGCGATCAAGCTGCATCCGCTGTGCTGCACCGCGTTCAACGCGGACTTCGACGGCGACCAGATGGCAATTCACGTTCCGCTGTCTGCCGAGGCACAGGCCGAGGCCCGTGTGCTGATGCTCTCTGCGAACAACCTGCTGCGTCCGCAGGACGGCAAGCCCGTCACCGTTCCGACGCAGGATATGATCCTCGGCACCTACTACCTGACCTATGTCCGCCTGGGCAAGCAGGAAAAGGGCGCGGAGGAGGTTTTCGTGACCGATGCCGGTGACTATGACCTCCCGGTCAACCAGATGGTCGACGGCGACCTCGTCGCTGCTGCGCTGGACGACGCGGAGAAGAGCAAGAAGCGTGCTCCGGCCTATTTCCCGAAGCACTCCTATTGCAGCGTGGATGAGGCGATCACTGCCTATGCCAACGGCGCCATCGGCCTGCATGCGCCCATTCGTGTGCGCTACGGCAAGGAAATCGACGGCAAGATGCAGTATAAGCTCATCAACGCAACCGTCGGCCGCCTGATTTTCAACGAGCCGATTCCGCAGGACCTCGGCTTTGTGGACAGAAGCAAGCCGGAGAATACCTTCGAGTTGGAGGTCAGCTTCCTTGTCGGCAAGAAGAATCTCGGCGTCATCATTGACAAATGCATCCGTAAGCACGGCTTTACCATTGCGACCGAAATGCTCGACCGCGTGAAGGCTCTGGGCTATAAGTACTCTACGAAGGGCGCAATCACCGTTTCCATCGCGGATATGGTTATCCCGGAGAAGAAATATTCCCTCATTGACGAAGCGGAGCGCGAGGTGGTCAAGATCGACCGTCAGTACAAGCGCGGCTTCATCACCAACGACGAGCGCTATCGCCTGGTCGTTCAGCAGTGGGAGCAGACAATTAACGACGTTACCGGTGCTCTGCAGGACAACCTCGACCGCTTCAACCCCATCTATATGATGGCGGACTCCGGCGCCCGCGGCAGCATGAAGCAGATTCGTCAGCTGGCCGGTATGCGTGGCCTGATGGCCGATACCAGCGGCCGTACCATCGAAATCCCAATCAAGGCGAACTTCCGCGAAGGCCTGTCCGCTCTGGAATACTTCATTTCCTCCAGAGGCGCTCGTAAGGGCCTGACCGATACCGCTCTGCGTACCGCAGACTCCGGTTATCTGACCCGCCGTCTGGTCGATGTTTCTCAGGAGGTCATCATCCGTGAGCCCGACTGCGGCACAAAGCATGGCATTATGCTCGGCGAGGTCACGGAAAGAGGACAGGTCATCGAGACCTTTGCTTCCCGCATCCATGGCCGTTTCCCGGTGGAGGATATCTGCGATCCTGAAACCGGCGAGGTTCTCATCCCCAACACGAAGATGATGCACGAGGACGATGCAAAGTTCCTCGAGGCACATGGCATCCATCAGGTTTACGCCCGCACCGTGCTCGGCTGCCGCGCAAGAAGCGGCGTCTGCGCAAAGTGCTACGGCATGAACCTTGCAACCTCTGAGCTGGTCAACCTTGGCGAAGCGGTCGGCATCATTGCGGCGCAGTCCATCGGCGAGCCGGGCACGCAGCTGACCATGCGTACCTTCCACACCGGCGGCGTCGCCGGCGGCGATATCACCCAGGGTCTTCCCCGAGTCGAAGAGCTTTTTGAGGCTCGCAAGCCGAAGAAGATGGCCGCAATTGCCGAGATCGACGGCATTGTTGACATCGACGAGACGCACCGCAGCGCACTGCGCGACATCACCGTAACCGGCGATGACGGCGAGGTGAAGCTCTATCAGGTGCCGTATTCCGTTGGCCTGCGCGTTGAGCAGGGCAAGCGCGTGCGCAGAGGCGAGCCGATCACCGATGGCGCGCTCAACCCGCACGATGTGCTGCGTATTTCCGGCGTTGAGGCGGTGCAGAACTACCTGACGCAGGGCGTTCTGGCAGTTTACCGTCAACAGGGCGTTGACATCAACGATAAGCACATTGAAGTCATCATCCGTCAGATGATGCGCAAGGTGCGTGTGGAGGATCCCGGCGATACCGATCTGCTGAGCGGTACGGTTGTGGATGTCTACGAGTTCGATGATGCGAATGAAAAGGTGCAGGCGCGCATCGACGCCGGCGAGACGGATCTCCGTCTGGCGACGAACAGCCTGATCCTCATGGGCATCACAAAGGCTTCTCTGGCGACGGAGTCCTTCCTGTCTGCCGCTTCCTTCCAGGAGACCACCAAGGTACTGACTGAGGCTGCGATCAAGGGCAAGGTTGACCATCTGGTCGGCCTGAAGGAGAACGTCATCATTGGTAAGCTGATCCCTGCCGGCTCCGGCCTGGACATCTACCGTGACTATGAGATGACCGAATGGCCCGAATCCCCGATCACGCAGGACATGATCGACAACGAGCAGAAATAATGTATAACAAACGCCCCGTCTTCGGACGGGGCGTTTTGCTTGACAAAATGTCGTTTCTGCGATAAAGTAGGGGTATCTTGGAGGTGAGCGGAATGCAGATGGTTGCAATCGTTACCGGCGGCAGCAGCGGCATCGGCCGTGAAACGGCTCTTGCGCTGCATCGCGCGGGGTGCAGAGTGTATGAATTTTCCCGGCACAGCGCCGCCCCGGAGGGTGTGATTCACATTTTCTGCGATGTGGCGGACGAAAAACAGTTTGAAGAGTCCGTACGCCTAGTCGAAAGCCGAGAGGGGAGAATCGATCTTCTCATCAATAACGCGGGGTTCGGCATTTCCGGTGCGGCGGAGTTCACGCAAAACGCCGACGCACATCGCCTGTTGGAGGTCAACCTCTTTGGCATGGTCAATGGCTGCAAGGCAGTGCTGCCCATTTTTCGCAAGCAGGGGAGTGGGCGCATTGTGAACGTCAGCTCCTTTGCGGCGCTGACGCCCATTCCGTTTCAGGCATGGTACTCCGTCAGCAAGGCGGCGGTGAGCGCCTATACCGCGGCGCTGCGCAATGAGGTGTGCCCCTTCGGCATCCAGCTCTGCGCCGTGCTGCCGGGGGATATCCGCACCGGCTTTACCGCCGCGCGGGAAAAGAGCCCGGTGGGAGACGAAATCTACAATGGGAGAATTTCCCGCAGCGTCGCCGTGATGGAGCGCGACGAGAAAACCGGCATGGACCCGGCAAAGGCCGGACGGCGCATTGCGGCGCTGGCGCTGCGCAGAAGCGTGAAGCCGGAATATGTCATAGGCGCATCGTATCAGTGCCTCGCCGTGCTGGCGCGGCTGCTCCCGAACCGGCTGAAAAGCTGGATTATCGGGCGCATGTACTGCGGCTGACCCGCTGAAAGGAGAGAACGTCATGAAGCATCTTTGCCCCCCCGTTTTGGAACATCTGTTACATAATTGTTGCTATTTTACTGATATTTTCAATGACATCCTGCGGCATTATGAAGGCCATTGCAGAACGTGAACTGCCTGTGGAGGAAAGCATAGAAGACCCGCTTGCTTCTGCGACGGACGCGGCGGAGTCATCTGAGACGCTTCCCGCAGAGCCGCTCCCCACGGAGCCGGAGCACCCGGAATCCATCCCGCAGTCCGGCGCGCCGGTCACGCCGCAGCCCGGTGACACCGGCGCCACATGGGACCCGGAGAGGGCGGCAACGTTCCCGGACGACGCCGGCTGCACCAATTCGGAGCTGCTGGAAAAGTGGCTGACAGCGGAGGGACTGTCCTATGCGGATTTGGATGCGCGGAACTGCGGCCAGCTGCTTCTGGTGTCCGCGCAGGAGACGGACGCCGTTCAGACGCTTGCGGTCTGCTATGAGCGCCAGCCGGACGGAAGCTGGCAGCCGGCGGAGCGCCTCGGCAGAATGAACGGCCATGTCGGCTATAATGGCATTCAGCACAACCGGAAGCGGTTTACCTACCGCTCGCCCGCGGGGCTTTGGGGGCTTGGAATTGCCTTCGGCAACGCGGAGAAGCCGGAGGGACTCAAAATGCCGTGGCGGGATGTGACGCCGAATTCGGAATGGGTCGGCGACGCCGACTCCCTCTACTTCAATACCTGGCAGGAGCGCGGGGACCCGGCGCTTTTGGAGGATTGGAACCACGAGGACGGCGAACATTTGCAGGACTACACGGAGCTGTATGCCTACGCCGTCGCGGTGCTGTATAACACGCCGCCCTATACCATCCCGGGGCGCGGCTGCGCGATCTTCCTGCATTGCAGCGAGGGCGGCACCGGCGGCTGCATCGGCCTGCTAAGAGAGGACATGCTGCGCGTCCTGCTCTGGCTCGACCCGGAGAAATCGCCCTGCATTCTCGTGACCGGCTATGAACGACCCGATTGATTTTTACCATATCGCACCACTTTGCACCCTGCCTTTGGGCAGGGTGTTTTTTTGCATTTCGGCAGGCGCTGTGAGGTGCAATTCTGTTCGAAAATAAAACATACGTTCAAATATTCAATTTTTGGAAGATATTTCCGGAAATATTTAAAAAAATCACGAAAAAAATTGCGAGATAGAGGTTGCAATTTTTTTCGAATGATTGTATACTGATAGCACAGTGGAGCAAAGTGGAAGAAAAATGAGCGAAATGGAGCGAGGTGAGGGAAATGTACGGCAAATACAAGCATACGCTCGATGCGAAGGGACGCCTGTTCGTTCCCTCGAAGCTGCGCGATGAGCTTGGCGCAGCGTTCTATATCGCCAAGGCGCCGGACCCCTGCATTACGGTTTACACCGAGCAGGAGTGGCAGCGTATCCTTGATCGCTGCAATGAGCTGCCTTCCTCCAAGGTGCGCGCAATGCGCTACTTCTTTGCAAACGTTGTCAAATGCGAGCCGGATAAGCAGGGCCGTTTCCTCCTGCCGGAAACCATGCGCGAGTATGCCGGAATCAAGCAGGATGTGATTTTCGTCGGTCAGGCGGGGCACGCAGAAATCTGGTCGGCAGAGCGTTATGAGGCAGAGGAGCAGAAGTACCTCACGCCGGAGAACATTGCTGCCGTTATGGAAGAATTGGGGTTCTAAATGGAATTTCATCATAAATCCGTGCTGCTCGACGAGTGCATCGAGGCGCTGGCCATTCGTCCGGATGGAATTTACCTCGACGGAACGCTGGGCGGAGCAGGACACTCGCTGGAAATCGTAAAGCGCCTGACCACGGGCCGCCTGATCGGCGTGGACCGCGACCGCATTGCGCTGGAGGCGGCAAGGCAGCGCCTGGCCGCTTATCTGCCGCGTGTTACGCTGGTGCATTCCAATTTTTCCGAGCTGGATTCCATTTTGGACGAGCTGGGAATTCCCGGCGTGGACGGAATGCTCTTTGACCTGGGCGTTTCCTCTCCTCAGCTGGACGACGCGCTACGCGGCTTTTCCTATATGGCCGACGCGCCGCTGGATATGCGCATGGACAGAGACGATCCTTTGACGGCGGGCGAGGTCGTCAATACCTGGCCGCAGGAGGAGCTGCGCCGCATTTTATTTGACTATGGCGAGGAACGCTATGCACCGCAGATCGCCGCCGCCATTGTGCGCGCGCGGGAGAAAAAGCCCGTGGAAACCACGCTGGAGCTGGTCGATATCATCCGCGGCGCAATGCCGCCGCAGGCGCTGCGCGAAAAGCAGCATCCTGCCAAGCGGAGCTTTCAGGCCATCCGCATTGCGGTCAACGACGAGCTTGGGTCCGTCAGCAAAATGATGAAAACGGCGATTCGCCGTCTGAATCCACGGGGCCGCCTTGCGGTGATTACCTTCCATTCTCTGGAAGACCGCATTGTGAAAACCGAGATGCAGCAGGCAGCCAGAGGCTGCACCTGTCCGCCGGAATTTCCGGTCTGCGTCTGCGGGAAAAAACCGCAAATTCGGCTTGTCACCCGCAAGCCGATCGTCTCCGGCGCTGCGGAGCTGGAGGAGAATCCCCGCGCCCGTAGCGCGAAGCTGCGTGTGGCGGAAAAGCTGTAAAGAAAGGAGCGCCTGCTTATGGCACAGAAATATCGTTCCAACGGTTCCGCGGCCTATGACGTCTATACTGCCGCGAATCAAAATGCGCTGCCGAAGCAGCGCCCCGCGCATCTTCCCGATGCGCCTGCCCGCCGCAGGCCTGCCCGCCGGACAAGAACAAAGCCGGCGTTTTCCCCCTTCGCCCTGTTGGGAGGAGCAATGGCCTGCGTGATGCTCTTTCTCGTCGTGTTCAGCTATGTGCGGCTGTATGAGGCGAAAAGCCAGGTCGGCGAGCTGGAAACGCAGCTGGCAGACCTGAACGAGGAGCAGGCGCGGCTTCAGTCGCAGTACGAGGGCGCACTGGATCTGGAAAAAATCGAAAAGCGAGCCAAGGAGCTGAACATGCGCAAGCCCGGCCCTTCACAGATCGTCTACGTGCAGGTGCAGTCAGACGACACGGCGGAGGTTTACACCGCGCCGAAGGAGCAGAATATCTTCCAGCGGGCCTTTGAATCCTTCCGCAGCGTCTTCTCTGATGCAGTGGAATATTTCTCCTGAGCCGCAGCATATAGTGTGAAAAAGACATGGACGGTGAAGCTGAATTGCCGCCCATGTTTTTGAATTGTGTGATTTCCACGGAAGGGTGCAAAGCGATGAAGCAGCGCGATGTGCGTTACCATAAAAGACGAAAAAAGAATCCGGAAATCCCGGCGACCTATGTTCGCAAGGGAATTTTCGCCATGATGATCTGCCTCGGTATTCTGGCGTTCTGCGCCCTTGGCGCGATGCTGGTCAAGCTGATGCTGATCGACCATGATAAATACGAGGAAAAGGCCATCCGCAACCAGACCAGAAGCACCAGCGTGACTGCCTCGCGCGGTACGATCTACGACCGGAACATGAACGTTTTGGCTGCGTCCTCAAGCGTGGAGAACATTTTCCTCGACCCCCTGGAGCTGGAGCAGAACAAGGTTGATATTGACGCGCTGGCAGAAAACCTCGGCCGGATTCTCGACCTGGAGCCGAGCTGGATCAAGGGACAGGCGGGAGATACGCAGTACCGCTACAAAATGCTGCGCCGCCGTCAGGCGCAGGATGTCTGCGATCAGGTGCGCCAGTATATCAGCGAGAATAAAATAATCGGCGTGCATCTGGAGCCGGACTCCATGCGCTACTATCCCTACGGAACGCTTGCAGCGCAGCTTCTTGGCTTTACAAACACGGAGAACGTCGGCTCCGAAGGACTGGAATCCTATTACAACAGCTATCTCGAGGGAACGGCCGGTGCGGTCATTACGACCAAGGGCAACAACGAGACCGAAATGCTCTATTCTTTCGAGAAATACTATCAGGCCTCCGACGGCGACAGCGTGGTTCTGACGATCGATACCACAGTACAGTATTATCTGGAAAAGCAGCTTCAGGATGCCATCGACCGCTACGATGTGAAAAACGGCGCGTTCGGCATTGTAATGGACGTCAATACCGGCGACATTGTCGCCATGTCCACGCTGGGCAGCTACGACCCGAATAACTATCTGGAAATCAACGATACCGCAACCAACGACGAGGTGACAAGGCTCTACGAGGAGGCGGCCAAGCTTCCGGAAGGCAGCGCGGAGCGTACGGCGGCCTTTGAGGCATACAACAGCGCCGTTGCGGCGGCACGTCTGAAGCAGTGGCGTAACCGCTGTGTTTCCGACGGCTATGAGCCCGGCTCCACGTTTAAGATCATCACCCTGGCCTCGGCGCTGGACTGCGGTGCGGTTACGCTGAATGACCAGTTTTACTGCGGCGGCGCAGAGAAGTTCGAGGGCCGCTCGCAGATTCTGTCCTGCTGGCGGCTTGCGGGCCACGGCGCCGAGACGACCGCCGAGGCACTGCAAAATTCCTGCAACATCGCCTTTGCGCACATCGGCCTGTTGACGGGCGGCGAGACGCTCTATAACTACTGCCGCGCCTTCGGTCTGATGGAGCAGACGGGAATCGACCTGCCCGGCGAGGCCAGCGGCCTGTTCCACAGCCGGGAGCGCCTTGCAAATAACGCTACCTATGGCACGTCCTATCTGATCTCCACCTCCTTCGGTCAGACGGTCAAGCCGACGCCCATTCAGCTCGTCCGCGCGATTGCTGCGGTGGTCAACGGCGGCTATCTGCTTGAGCCGCATGTCGTCTCCGAAGTGCTCGACAGCGAGGGAAACATCGTCCAGAAGAATTCCCGGACGGTTGTCCGGCAGGTGATCTCCGAGGAAACCTCTAAAATCATGTGCCAGCTCATCGAGTCCGTCGTGACCGAGGGCACGGCGAAAAATGCGCAGGTTGTCGGATACCGTATTGGCGGCAAGACCGGTACGGCGGAAAAAACCGACCAGACCGACGAAAACGGGAACCAGACACGCGATAAGATCGTCTCCTTTGTCGGAATTGCGCCGATGGATGATCCGAAATATGTCGTGCTTGTCGCGCTGGATACGCCGAGCAGCAGCTCCGGCTATTACATCTCCGGCGGCCAGATGGGCGCACCCACGGTTGCCGCGATTTTTGAGGATATTCTGCCGTATCTCGGCGTAGAGGGCGAATACTCCGAAGAGGATATGTCCCGCGTGGCGGTGCGGATGCCGAATGTGACCGGCCTGACCGAAAGCGAGGCGGCAAGCCGTCTGTCGGAGGTCTATCTGAATTACCGCATCATCGGCGACGGCGACAAGATTGTCAGCCAGATTCCTGCGCATGGGCGCGAGCTGCCCGGCAATTCTACGGTGCTGCTATACACCGACGACTCCATGCCGACGGATCAGGTCACCGTGCCCAATCTGAGCGGAATGACGGTATATGAGGCAAATCAGACGCTTGCGGATCTGGGACTGTATCTACAGGTGAAGGGCGTGGATTCCTCGGCGTACTATGTCGTTGCCTCGCAGCAGGATATCGATCCCGGCGTGCAGGTGGCGCGCGGCACGATGATTGTCGTCACATTTATTGACACAACGGCAACGGATACAACGGCACAAGGGTAGGTGCAGACAAATGAAATTACAGGAATTGCTGTCCGGCGTGCAGGTTTCCGCGCAGAATGCAGACGGAGCGCTTGAAATCACCGGCGTGAGCTACGACTCCCGCACGACGCGGCCGGGCGACCTCTTCGTCGCGGTCTCCGGCTATGCCACGGACGGACACAAATATATCCCGGCGGCCATTGCCCGCGGCGCGGCGGCGGTGCTCTGTGAGCACGACATGCCGCAGAGCGTGCCCTGGGTGCAGACGGCTTCTGCACGCGCGGCGCTGGCGCAGCTGGGCGTGAACTGGTATGGAAATCCGGCGGCCGCCATGAAGATGGTCGGCGTGACCGGCACGAACGGCAAGACCTCCGTGACCTGGCTGGTCAAGCAGCTGTTGGAGAGCTGCTGCGGTGCGAACGTCGGCCTGATCGGCACGATTCAGAATATGATCGGCGACGCGGTTCTGCCGACGGAGCGCACCACGCCGGAGAGCTTTGCCCTCCAGGGCCTGCTTGCACAGATGCGGGACGCAGGCTGTACGCACGTGGTGATGGAGGTTTCCTCTCACGCGCTGGCGCTGCACCGCGTGGACGGCATTCGCTTTCAGGTCGGCGCCTTTACCAATTTGACGGAGGACCATCTTGACTTCCACAAGACCATGGAGGAGTACCGAAAAGCCAAGGCAAAGCTCTTCGGAATCTGCGAACGGGGCGTATTCAATACGGACGACCCGACGGCGGAGAAGATGATTGCCGATGCTGCCTGCGGCGTCTATACCGTCGGCACGGGCGAGGCCTCTCTGCGCGGTGAGAGCATCGAGCTTGCCTCCGACCACATTGCAATGCTGGTACGGGAGGGAGAACGGACGGCGCAGGTGCGCCTCGGCATTCCCGGCCGCTTTACGGTCAGCAACGCGCTCGTCGCGCTGGGCATTGCCCGGCAGCTCGGCGTTTCTCTGGAGGATGCTGCGCAGGCGCTGGCAAAGGCGAAGGGGGTCAAGGGCAGGGTGGAGGTTGTGCCGACTCCCGGTAAGCCCTATACCGTCCTGATCGACTATGCGCACACACCGGACGGGCTGGAAAATCTCCTGCGTTCCGTGAAGGATTACTGCAAGGGACGCGTCATTCTCGTCTTCGGCTGCGGCGGTGACCGCGATCGCACCAAGCGGCCCATCATGGGCGAAATCGCCGTGAAATATGCGGACTTTGTCATCGTTACCTCAGACAATCCGCGCACGGAGGAACCGATGTCTATCATCCGTGATATCCTCTTTGGCATAAACGATACAAAAACGCCGTATGTTGTAGAGGAAGACCGCCGCAGAGCGATCAGAGTGGCATTGCGCTGCGCGAGAAAATATGATATGATATTATTGGCCGGGAAGGGACACGAAACCTATCAGATTCTCGGCACAAACAAGGTTCATCTGGATGAACGCGAGGAGGTTGCGGCTGCACTATGCGGGAAATAACGCTGGCACAGGCTGCGCAGTGGTGCGGCGGAAGCGTCGCACCGGAATTTGCGGAACGGACGTTCCGCGGTGCAAATTTTGACACCCGGCGCTTGCAGCCGGGGGAGCTGTTCGTGGCAATCACCGGCGCGAGAGACGGGCATGACTTTGCCCGCGGCGCGATGGAGAAGGGAGCGGCAGCGGTTCTGGCAAGCAAAGCGCTGGATCAGGATATCCCGGCGATTTATGTGCAGGATACGGTCACGGCGCTGCAAAGCATTGCCGCGCGCTATCGTGAAAGCCTGCCGCTCAAATGTATCGGTATTACGGGCAGCGTCGGCAAGACGACGACAAAGGAAATGATTGCCGCCGTCCTGTCCACGACGTTCCGCACGGAAAAAACGGCGGAGAATTTCAATAACGGTTTAGGCCTTCCCGTGACGGTTCTCGGACTGGCGGAGGACTGCGAGGCGGCGGTGCTGGAGATGGGTATGAACCACTTTGGCGAGCTGTCCGTTCTGACGCGCATTGCCCAGCCGGATATTGCCGTCATTACGAACATCGGCACGATGCACATTGAAAATCTCGGCTCTCGAGAGGGAATCCTGCAAGCGAAGCTGGAAATCCTCGAGGGGCTGCGCCCCGGCGGAACGGCAATTTTCAACGGGGACGACGATATGCTGCAAACGGTCGGGCGCGAGGCGGTTCGCTTCGGCCTGTTCGAGGACTGCGATGTTCGCGCGGTGGAGATTCAGCCCGGCGACGAAGCCGTGCGCTTTACCGCGCTGGCGCAGGGGAGAAGCTTCCCGGTGGAGCTGCCGGTGCCGGGCGAGCACAATGTGCGCAATGCGCTGGCGGCGATAGCCGTTGGCTTGCAGCTGGGCGTGCCCGTCGATCGGATTCAGTCCGGCCTTGCGGGCTTCCATAACACCGGCATGCGCCAGAAAATTTACACGCTCGACGGCGTGACCGTGATTGAGGACTGCTACAATGCAGGCCCGGAGTCCATGCGCGCGGCTCTTGCCGTGCTGCACGGCAGAAAGACGCAGGGACGCCGCATCGCCGTGCTCGGCGGAATGCTGGAGCTTGGTGCACACGCGCCGCAAGCGCATTTTGAGGCCGGCAAGGCCGCAGCACAGGCTGCGGATCTGCTGTTTGCCTACGGGGAAAACAGTGAGCAGTACGTTGCGGGAGCAAAGGGGATTCCTGCAAAACAGTACCAGACGCACGAGGACCTGGCGCAGGAGCTGCGCCAGACGCTGCGTCCGGGCGACGTTCTGCTCGTTAAGGGCAGCCGCGGCATGCGCATGGAGCGCGTGCTGGAGCTGCTGAAAAACAAAGGATAAATGGGGGAAAATTATCATGTCTAACCGGGAACTGCTTTTGGTGCTGGTTTCTTTGATCTCCGGCTTCGTGCTGGCGCTGGTGCTGGGAAAATACCTGATTCCTGCCCTGCGCGCGCTGAAGGCAGGACAGTCCATCCGTGAGGTTGGCCCGAAGTGGCACAACGGAAAGGCCGGCACGCCCACGATGGGCGGCCTGGTGTTCATTGCGGCATCGCTTCTGTGCATTGCGACCGGTTGGTTTGCCGTGCGTCAGGGAGAGTATTCGCATCTGCTGGTGCTGGCGCTTGCGCTGGCCTTCGGCCTGATCGGCTTTGCGGACGACTTCATCAAGGTCAAGAAGAAACGCAACCTCGGCCTGACGGGCATGCAGAAGCTGCTGCTTCAGATCGTTGCCGCTGCGGCCTTCCTGTTTTTCCTCTATCGCCACGGCGCGTTGACCTGCGATCTGTACATTCCCTTTGTCAAGGAGCCGATCACCGGAATTCCGCCGGTCGCCTATCTGGCCTTTGCGGTGTTTGTGATCGTCGGCTGCGTCAACGCGGTCAATCTGACCGACGGCATTGACGGCCTTGCCACCGGCGTGACGATGCCGGTCATGCTGTTCTTTGTTCTGACCGCAATCCTGAAGGATAAGATGGGCCTTGCGACCTTCCCGGCGGCGCTGCTCGGCGGCCTCGGCGGCTTCCTGGTCTATAACTTCTATCCCGCAAAGGTCTTTATGGGCGACACCGGTTCGCTCTTCCTGGGCGGCGCAGTTTGCGGCATGGCCTTTGCGCTGGATATGCCGCTGATCCTTCTGCTGGTCGGTATTATCTATATCATCGAGACCCTTTCCGATATTTTGCAGGTTGCCTATTTCAAGCTGACGCATGGCAAGCGCATTTTTAAAATGGCGCCGATCCATCATCATTTTGAAATGTGCGGCTGGTCGGAGAAGAAAATCTGGGTCGTGTTTGTTTCAGTTACTGTCGCCATGTGTATTGTCGCGTGGTTTGGCGTGCGGGCCTGGCTTGCATAAGCTCCCGCACGGAGGGGAGGCATAGGCGTGTTCCGAAAAAGCAAAGAAGCATCGCTCGAGAATAATGCCCGCACGTTGGAAACGGATCGCGGCATGATCGACGTGCCGTATCTTGTCCTGACGGTGCTTCTGGTGGTCATCGGGCTGATTATGCTCTTTTCCGCGAGCTATGCCAGAGCCTACTATAAAACCGGAAACTCCGCGCGGTATTTTATCAGCCAGCTGCTGTTTGCCATCATGGGCATGGGCGCGCTGTTTCTCTTCAGCCGCATCCCCTATGAATGGTACCAGAAGCTCTCGCTGTTGATCCTGGCGGTTTCCGTAATTCTGCTGGCGCTCGTGCCCTTGATCGGTACAAGAGTCGGCGGCGCAAAGCGCTGGATCAGCCTTGGCTTTACCCAATTCCAGCCCTCGGAAATTGCGAAATTTGCCGTGATTGTCTCCTTCGCGGCGATCATGGCGGCACATACGCGGGACATGAAGACGTTCAAATACGGCTTTGCGCCCTATATGCTGATTCTCGGCGTGATTGCCGTGCTGCTGTATCTGGAGCCGCACATGTCCGCCACGCTTATCATTCTGGCGCTGGGCTTCATCCTGATGCTCATCGGCGGAACAAACTGGAAATTCCTGGTCGGCCTTGTTGTGCTCGTTGCCGGACTGGCGGCGATTTATCTGCTCACCAAGGGCTACACGGCTGACCGCATTACCGCCTGGCTCGACCCGGAGTCCGATCCGCTGGACAAGGGACTGCAAATCCTGCAATCCCAGTACGCCATCGGCTCCGGCGGACTGACCGGACTTGGCTTCGGCCGCAGCCGCCAGAAGTATTTGTATCTTCCCGAGGAGCACAACGATTATATTTTCGCCATTGTCTGCGAGGAGCTGGGCTTCATCGGCGCCATCGGCATTCTGATCCTGTTTGCCCTGCTGATTCTGCGCGGCTATTGGATTGCCATGCATGCGCGTGACCGTTTTTCCATGCTGCTGGGCGCGGGCCTGACAACGCTGCTTGCCATTCAGGTTTTCCTGAATGTGGCCGTTGTAACAAATTTGCTGCCCTCAACGGGCATTTCTCTCCCGTTTTTCTCTTCCGGCGGCACGGCGCTGATCATGCAGCTTGCCGAAAACGGCATTATGCTCAATATTTCCCGAAGTATTTCTCAGAATTAAGGAGGCGTCTGGTTTGAGGGTGATTTTTACCTGCGGCGGAACCGGCGGACACATCAATCCGGCGCTGGCCGTTGCGAAGCTGCTGCGGGAGCGCAGGCCGGACGCCGAGATCCTCTTTGTCGGTGCGGTGGACGGGATGGAGGCCAATCTCATCCCGCGCGAGGGCTTTTGCTTGGAAACGCTGACGGTCGCCAGCTACCTGCGCAAATTGTCCTTCTCCGCGCTGCGCCACAATGTACGCACGGCCATTGAGCTGCGGCGTGCGCTCCGGCGGGCAAACGAGATCATCGATGAATTCAAGCCGGACGTCATTCTCGGCACCGGCGGCTATGCCAGCTTTCCCATGCTGAAGCAGGGAACGCGCCGGGGAATTCCGACGGCGGTGCACGAGTCGAACGCCGTGCCGGGACTGGCGACGCGGATGGTTGCCGACCGCGTGGATAAAATCCTCGTCAGCTTTGAGGAATGCCGCGGCGCTTACCGCAATAAGGAGCGTGTGGAGGTCGTCGGCATGCCGGTACGTGAGGAATTCCTCTATACCACCCGCGCAGAGGCCAGAAAAAAGCTGGCCCTGGGGGAAGAACCGCTGGTGATCTCCGCTTGGGGCAGCCTGGGCGCACGGGAAATGAACAAAAAAATCGCGGAATTTATGCGCCTGGAGTGCGGCGAGAATTGGCGCCACATCCACGCGACCGGCTCCTACGGCTGGAAATGGATGCCGGAGTATGTGAAGGAGCAGGGGATTGACCTTGCGGCGCATCCGCGGATCGTGATGCAGGAATATATCTATAACATGCCGGAATTGATGGCGGCGGCGGATCTCATCATCAGCCGCGCCGGTGCGTCTACGCTCAACGAAATCGCCGTTGCCGGAACGCCCTGCATCATTGTTCCCTCGCCGAATGTGACCAATAACCATCAGGAAAAGAATGCAAGAATACTGGAAAAGCACGGCGCGGCGGTCGTTCTTCGCGAAAACGAATGCGACGGCGCACTGCTCTACCGGACGGCAAAGGAGCTGCTGGAGGATGCACCCCGCCGGGAGGCGATGCGCAGAAATCTGCGGGAGCTTGCCGTGCTGGATTCCACGCAGAGAATCTATACGATCATAACGGAGCTTGCCAAGGCACGCTGAACGCGGCCGCCGCATAGGATGGGGCATCCTGCTTGCGGAGGTTTGCCTATGGTGGCTTATCATATCAGCGGCGGTGCGCCGCTGCAAGGAACGATTGCAATTCACGGCGCGAAAAACAGCGTGCTGCCGCTGCTGGCGGCGGCCGTCGCAGTGGGCGGACGGTGCACGCTGACCAATTGCCCCGCCATTCGCGACGTGGACACGGCGCTGGACATCCTGCGCCATCTCGGCTGCGCTGCCCGGCGCAGCGCGGACAGGGTAGAGGTGGATGCCTCCGGTGCAAACCGGACGGACATTCCCGCCCGCCTGATGCGGCGCATGCGCGCGGCGGTGCTCTTCCTTGGCGCGCTTCTGACTCGCTTCGGCCGCGCGGAAATCTCACTGCCCGGCGGCTGCGTCCTCGGGGAGCGCCCAATCGATTTACATCTTTTCGGCCTGCGCCGCATGGGCGCAGAGGTCGAAGCGCGGGGCGAACGCATTGTCTGCACAATGGCAAATCCGCAGCCCTGCACAATTGCGCTGCCCTTTCCCAGCGTCGGCGCAACGGAGAACCTTCTGCTTGCTGCGCTGGCCTGCCCGGGCGAGGTGAACATCTGCAATGCGGCGCTTGAACCGGAAATTGCGGATCTGGTTTTGTTTTTACGTGCCTGCGGGGCGGAAATCGCGGAGAAGGGAAGCGTCCTGCGGGTGCGCGGCGGCGTGCCGCTGACCGGCTGCGCCTACCGTGTCATGCCGGACCGCATCGAGGCGGCGACCTATCTCATTGCCGCGGCGGCAACGCGCGGCGACCTCCTGCTGACGGAGCTTTGTCCGGAGCACCTGACGGCCGTGACGGAGCTGCTTTCCCGCGCCGGCTGTGAGCTGACGGTGGGGGGACACAGCCTGCGGCTGCGCTGCCGGAGTCTGCGGGCGGTCAGCCCCATCCGCACGGCGCCCTACGACGGCTTTCCCACGGACGCACAGGCGCCCATGATGGCGGCAATGGCCGTGGCAGAGGGCGTGAGCGTATTTGAAGAGACAATTTTTTCCGACCGGCTGCGCCATGTCCCGGCGCTTCGCCGGATGGGCGCACAGATTCTCGCGGCGAAGACGCACGCGGTCGTGACGGGCGTGAAGACGCTGTACGGCGCGCGTGCAGAGGCGACCGATCTGCGCGGCGGCGCGGCGATGGTGATTGCCGCCCTGTGCGCACAGGGGGAGAGCGTGATAACGGAAGCGGAGCACATCGAACGTGGCTACGCGGATTTTGTGCCGGTGCTGCAAGCCTGCGGCGCGGCGATAGAACGGAGTAACTGACCCATGGAACAGGACGAAAGACAAAACGAACGACAGAGGCGAAAACCGCCGGAGCGAAACTCCCGTGCTGCACAGGCAGCGGAGCGCCGCCGCCTGGAGCGGCGGGAACGCGAACGGCTGGACGCGCTGCGCGAAAAGCAGAAGCGCAAGGCGAAGCACCGCACGCGCCGCCGCATCAGCAGCGCCGTCTGGAAACGTATTCTGATTATGGCGGCAATTGTGGCGGCCTTTGTGCTGAGCATGGTCATTTTCTTCCGCGTTCGGGATATTCAGGTAGCGGGGAGCACATACTACACTGCCGACGAGATCATTTCCGCCTGCGGCGTCGCGCAGGGCGATAATCTATTGACGATTTCCCGCGCAAAGACGGCGGGGAATATCATGGCGGCGCTGCCTTATGTGAAAAGCGTTCAGGTGACGCGCAGCCTGCCGGATACCTTGAAGCTAAGCGTCACGGAATATGAGGTGACCTACGCCGTTCGCGATACGTCCGAGGAATACTACCTCGTGACCTCCGACGGCAAGATCACGGAGAAAACGGACGCGCAGAACGCAAAGAGTCACATTGCCATCGGCGGCTTTGTCATCTCCGATCCCGTCGTCGGTCAGAGAATCACGATCGCCGCCGCCGATGCGGTTGCGGGCGAGGGACAGCTCGATGCGATGCAGGCGCTCCTGCAGGAGCTGGAGGCCTCCGACCTTTCCAAAAAGGTTGTTTCCGTGGACATTCCGTCCTCATATGACCTGTCGTTCTGGTATGGCGATCAATACTGTGTCAAGCTGGGCAATAAGGATAACCTGGCCTATAAGCTGGAATACCTCAAGGAGGTTCTGAAGAATCTGGACGATTATCAGACCGGAACCATCGACCTGTCCTTCAGCGAGGGCAGCGAGGCGCGTTTTACCCCAAGTAAATAAGAAATATTTTGTGAATTTTCCGAATTTCTATTGACCTGAGGGAAATTACAGGATAAAATAAAAAAGTATAAATCTGCATATAGTAACTGTGTGCTGCAATTGCACCCATTCTTTTTAAGATACATAGGAGGAGATCGAAATGTCCGAGAATTACGCAGACAAGGTAGTAAATATCAAGGTGATCGGTGTCGGCGGCGCCGGCAACAACGTAGTCAATCGTATGATTTCCAGCGGCATCGGCGGCGTGGAGTTCGTCGTTGTGAATACTGACCGTCAGGACCTGAATAAGTCCAAGTGTGAAAATAAGCTCCAGATCGGCGAGAAGCTGACCGGCGGCATGGGCGCAGGCTCCAAGCCCGAGATCGGCAAAAAGTCTGCGGAAGAGAGCCGCGCGGCGATCTCCAAGAGCCTGGAGGGCGCGGACATGGTCTTTATCACCGCCGGTATGGGCGGCGGCACCGGCACCGGCGCAGCTCCCATCATCGCAGACCTGGCCCACGAGGCCGGCATCCTGACCGTCGGCGTTGTGACGAAGCCCTTCCGCTTTGAAGGGGCGAACCGTATGAAGCAGGCCGAGGCCGGTATTGCCTCCCTGTCCGATAAGGTCGATTCCCTGATCATCATCCCGAACGACCGTCTGAAATATGTCACCGATCAGAAAATCACCTTCGCCAATGCATTCGGCATCGCCGATGACGTGCTGAAGCAGGCTGTGACCTCCATCTCCGAGCTGGTTGGCTACTCCGACCGCGTCATCATCAACCTCGACTTCGCCGACGTTTCTTCCATCATGAAGAACGCGGGCCGCGCGCACATGGGCGTCGGCACCGCTTCCGGACGCGAAAAGGCCGAGCAGGCTGCAATGGCTGCCGTCGCAAGCCCCCTGCTGGAGACCTCCATCAACGGTGCAACGGGCGTCCTGATCAATGTTACCGGCTCCTCTGACCTGGGCCTGGACGACGTCGAGACCGCTGCGAATATCGTTATGGAAGCGGCTAACCCCGAGGCGAACATCATCTTCGGCGCGACCTTCTCCGATGAATTCGAAGACGAGATGCGCGTCACCGTCATCGCCACCGGCTTTGACGATGCGAAGAGCGATAATAAGAGCGGCATCTATTCCTCTGCGAAGCCCGCAAAGCCGCAGACCTCCACTGCCGCACCCGTCGATGCCTCTGCGAATATCGACGATATTGATGCGATCTTCAAGATCTTCAATAAGTAATTGCTGAGAATGAAACAGAGCGTCGGCATCGGCGCTCTGTTTTACTGCCCCTTTACTTTCGTCTGCCGCTATGGTAGAATAGCCAGGAATGGAGGGCTCCGTATGAACAACCGAAACAGGAATTCCGACCCCACCAGTGAACTGTATCAGGCAATCCTCAAGCTGAAAACGCCGGAGGAGTGCTATCAGTTTTTTTATGACCTATGCACGCAGGCCGAATTGAAGGCAATGGAGCAGCGCTATGATGTTGCAAAGCTGCTTCGTGCCGGGAAAATATACCATGACATTCTGGAGGAGACCAGTGCCAGCTCCGCGACGATCAGCCGCGTGAACCGCAGTCTGCTCAGCGGCCCCGGCGGCTATGAGCTGGTCTTTTCGCGCATGGAGGAAGAAGAAAAATGAGCGCCTACGAGACTCTCGCAGGCGCTTATGACGGTTTAACGCGAGATATTCCCTACGAGGAGGTTCTGTCCTTCATTGAAGAAATTCTTCGCAGGCATGGAAAAACGCCGCAAACCGTGCTGGATCTCGCCTGCGGAACGGGTTCCATGTCCATCCTGCTGGCGCAGCGCGGCTATCAGGTGCTGGGCGCGGACATTTCCGAGGAAATGCTCACCGTCGCCGCGTCGAAGGCGGCGGAGCTGGAGGAAAATGCGCCTTACTTCATCTGCCAGCCCATGCAGCGGCTGCGCCTGCCTGCGCCGGTGGAGCTGGTCGTCTGCCTGCTGGACAGCCTGAATTATCTGGACGAGCCGGAGGACTGCGCAGCGGCGTTTCATCGCGTCTATCAGGCGCTGCGTCCCGGCGGTGTCTTTCTTTTTGATATCAATACGCCCTATAAGCTCAGAGAACTGGACGGGCAGGTGTTTCTCGATGAAAACGAGGACAGCTACTGCGTCTGGCGTGCGGAGTTTGAGGAGAATCGCTGCTATTACGGTATCGACCTTTTCCAGCGCGCAGGAGCGCTCTGGGAGCGCAGCTTCGAGCAGCACTGCGAATACGCCTACGAGCCGGAGACGCTCGTCAAATGGCTCACGGAGGCAGGATTTGCCCACGTGGAGCAATACGGCGACCGCACCCTGAATGCGCCGCGGCCGCAGGAGCAGCGAATCTATTTTGCAGCCTTTAAGGAGTGAACTTACAATGGACTATATCGTTCGCGCAATGACGAAGGACGGCTTTGTCAAGGCGGCGGCGATCACCTCCGCAGGAATCGTGGAGCGTGCGCGCTGCATTCATAAAACAACCCCGACCGCAACTGCTGCGCTGGGGCGCGTTCTCACGGCGGCATCGATGATGGGCAATATGCAGAAGGTGGAAAACGGCGCTCTGACGCTTCAGATCAAGGGCGGCGGTCCGCTTGGCACGATTCTGGCGACCTCCGATGCTGAGGGCAACGTCCGCGGCTACGTGCAGAATCCGGGCATTACGCTGCTGGAAAAGTATGCAGGGAAGCTGGATGTCGGCGCTGCTGTCGGAACTGACGGCATGCTGACGGTCATCCGTGACCTTCAGATGAAGGAGCCGTACATCGGCAGCATCAAGCTCGTCTCCGGCGAGATTGCCGAGGATGTGACGGCCTATTTCGCGCAGAGCGAGCAGATTCCCACCGCCTGCGCTTTGGGCGTTCTGGTGGCCGAGAATCACCGGGTGCGCGCCGCAGGAGGTTATCTTTTGCAGCTGCTGCCCGGCGCGCCGGATGATACGATCGACCGCCTTGAGGCGGGAATCCGTGAGGCAGGCCCGGTCACACCGCTGCTGGATGCCGGTATTACACCGGAGGAGCTGCTGCGCCGCGTGATGCCCGGCTGTGAGCTGGAGATCTTCGAACGTGAGCCGGTGGAATACCGCTGCTACTGCTCACGCGAGCGCGTGACCTCCACGCTGATTGCCATCGGCCGCAAGGATTTGCAGGAGATCGTGGATGAGGGGAAGCCCATCCAGATCGAGTGTCAGTTCTGTGACACGGTCTATACCTTCACGCCGGAGGAGATTGCAGAGCTGCTGAAAACGGTCTGAAAAAGAATTTTGAAAAAATAGAAATTATGCTTGACAAAGTGGGGGGACGTGTGTATAATAAAGACCGTCGCTGATGCAAAGCAGCACGGCGGCGGTTGAGGGAGCATAGCTCAGCTGGGAGAGCACATGCCTTACAAGCATGGGGTCACAGGTTCGAGCCCTGTTGTTCCCACCAC
>CAKTVG010000018.1 GCA_934622035.1 uncultured Oscillospiraceae bacterium | reverse complement strand
CATAGTTTGCTGTCTCCTTTCGAATGTTTGTGTGGTAACTTCATTCTACCAGAGCCTGCAAGCTATGTCTTCTTTTTTGCTCTTTTCAATTTGCGCAATTTATTGTACATTATCGACTTTTCTCGGTGATTTTCTTATATCCGTACATTCGATTTACGCCAATTCTCCTGCTACAATAATCGCAGAAAATCAAAGGAGGAGCAGCGTATGAAGCAGAAATACTATGTGGAACTGAACCGGCAGGAATGGCGGCTTATCATTGAGGGGCTGAACCGGTTCCGCAACAAGTTGATTGCGGCGGGACGGTACACAGAAGCCGTAGATGAGATATTAATCAAAGTCGCCAAGGCAAAGCCGCAGAAGTCAATGTTGTGGGGATGGAGGCGCTAATGATGGAAAAGTACATTACCGATGAACGCACAGGGCTGAAATATGAATTGGTCGGTGACGATTACCTGGTTGTCGGAGAGGATGAGCCGGAGGAAGATCATCCAATCGGGATATGGGAGCAGCGGCATTTGTGCCATTTGAAACGCCACCACAAAGTAATCTATGCAAATTTGCTGACAAGCGGCAAGCTACCCGAATATCTTGCGGATATTGACCGGCAGGCGGTGGAGATGTTCGAGCAACTGGTAAAACAACTGGCGGCGAGAGCGGGTATTACCGAACTGTTGAAGGCTGACAAGCCAATGGCGTAGGTTCGCAAAATGAACAATATACGAAATCGGGCAGCGGAGAAGGTTTTCTCGGCTGCGGCTTGGCTGCTTTGTATGGTTACGAGCAGCAGCGGTATTTCCACTGAATTATGGATAGAGCCTGTAAAAGTGCAAAATTGCAGCCTGCGATGCTTCCATATGCGAAGTCGTTCAGGCAATCAACTGTAAAATTCCTCCAACGTTTCCAGACAAATGCAGCCGAGGGCGCCTCCGAAGACAGCGCCGCAGTCGATGGCAATATGATTGTTTTTCCGGATGATTTTTCCGGCGCAGGCGGGGTCGATATATCCGGTCGGCGTGTGTCCGCTGACGATGTACGTTCCGGGGCAGTAGACCCGCTCGTAGTCCATGCGCCCCCAGAGCAGATCATCCGCGGTGCAATCGGCAAGGGTTTTTCCCGGCGCATAGTCGCCCAAGCCGGCGTGGGACAGCAGGAATGTCCTGTTGTTGACTCTGATTTTGTCATATAATTCGAACATTTTGAGGTAGCGGAGCAGGTTTTTCTTTGCTTCTTTGGGAAGCGCACAGTAGGTATCCCATGTGAACCGTCCGCCCTCGCACTCGAGCCATATGAGCCTTTCTAACTCCACCCCGATTCTCTCTACGTCGCTCAGATTTCTGCGCAGGCTGTTGATCATAACGTAAAACGAGTCCTCGTGGTTGCCGAGAAGCGGCACAACATTTTTCCGCGCCATCATATCCAGCAGAATTTTTACGCCGTCCGGCCCGCGATCCACCGCGTCGCCGAGAAAATACAGCGTATCACCGTCGTTGAACCCGATTTTTTCCAGCATGGAAATATACTTGTCATAACAGCCGTGAATGTCCGAAATTGCGTAGTGCAAAATACCACTCTTTCTTACATTATTTTCGTTATTTGTCAGTTTTTGACGTTCAAATGCTTGACCGCCAATGTTTTTATGATATAATTATAACATACCATGTGGACATTTCTGACTATTGATTTGGCTTTTTCTAAAAGGTGTGGGAAAAGCTGAGTGTGGAGGTGAGAACTGTAATTCGTTAAAATCCGCAACAAACTTCACAAGGCCAATATTATCAACAACATTTTATAATTTATAAGGAGTGAAGTGCTGTATGCAAAGCCTCTTACTTAAAATTGCACGATGCGAGCAAGTCGATGTCGCTGCGAATGATGAAAGCCACCCTTGCCACACGATTGTCTCAAGCCAAGAAGCAACCGAATTCCAATTGCCCGAGCCTTGGAATGGCGATATATCAAAGGCAGAAATCTTGTTTGTCGGATCAAATCCTTCGTATAACAGTGCTGAATCATACCCGTGCAAAAAATGTGGCGACACGGAAATTGTATCATTTTTTCAAAACAGGTTCTCAGATGACTATTACAAAACCCTTCGATATTGGACGATTATAAAGAAATATGCCTCATGGATAATGGATATTTCAAAAGACGATCCGCAATTGCCGGAGAAAATTTGTATAACCGAAATCGTTCACTGTAAGTCTAAGAGAGAGGTTGGTGTGAGGAAAGCCTGCAACTATTGTGCTCAAAAATGGTTCGGTCAGATTCTTGAAAGCTTCAAGGGGAACTATATTGTGGTGTTGGGCTCTGTTGCGAAAGAACTGCTACCTACTATATCACTTCAGAAAAAAGTTTTGTTTATGCCACATCCTAATGCTCGTGGTATAACTGATCGTGATAGAATTGAATCAATTAAGAAACAGCTATCGGACATTTCCGAGAAATGAATACTTTGCGGTGGTGTCCCCCGCAACCTTTCCCCCAAAAATGCATAGGCATCTCTAAATATCACACGAATCCAGCGAATCAGGAATAAAGCTTTTTTTCAGCGCGGCAGCCTCGTGATTGAGGCTGCCGTGATTTTTATGCTCAAATGGAGGCACGAGTCCGGGAAGATGCGGTTGCGCCAAAAATATTTCTTTGAAAATTTTCAAAAAAGGCCGAAAATTAGTCAGAAATGTTGAGGGCGTATGTTATACTTGTCTCCACACTGTTGGGGAAGGATAGGGAAAGGAGTTAAAGATAAGATTTTTGTATTTTGGAGGTAGAAAATGAAGTATTTTGTTTGCAGTGGGTATTACATTCTGAACGTGAACGGCAAAAATTATATAGTAGACGAAACCTCCGAACACAGCTTCGTGCTGCGCAAGAAAGAAAAAATCGAGCTGGACGGCAAAACCTTTGCGCCGCAGTTTGCAAACGGTAAGCGGTATTTTGAAACACTGATCGGCCATCCGATCGACGGCTTTATCTGCCGCGACATTATCCGCGCCGTCGGCGGGATCAAAATGGAAAACCGCGCTGTTGTCATCGGGCAGCAGCGCGCAGCCTAAAGGAACGGAGGTGTGATCGGATGAATAAGAATATGATCTCCATGGACTTGGAAGACGAAGAGGCCTGCGCACCCACCGGCAAGAGGAACAGCCGCAGGCAGCTTGCGCCGCTGTTTGTCTACGAGATCCTGAAAAACTGCTCCAATCCGTACCGCCGTCTGACGCAGAGCGAGATCATCCGGCGCCTGGACGCCTATCCCTACGCGCTGTCCATCGAGCGCAAGGCGCTCGGACGCACGCTGCATTTGCTCGAAGATTCCGACCTCGGCATACACAATGCGCGCAGCGGCTCGTGGTACGAGCCGCACAAGCTCTGCGCGTGACGGCTCATGGAACAGCGCCGTGCAGGTTTCGCTGCACGGCGCTGTTTGCATTTTGATACTGATTCTTGATTCAAATATTGCATCAAGAATCCCGTGTGCTATGCACACTCGCATCGTGCGAATGCACGCTGCGCCGTCTCATGCAGAATCTGACGCGCCGTTGGCGCTATAAAAAGCTCTTCAAGCTTTTTAACAGATTCTAGTATGAGGCTGTTGCTGAGCTTTAGAGTGCTGCCGATCAGCCTTTGTATCCGCTTCGGAGCATATCGGCCAGCGCTATGTCCATATCTGCTTTGAAGCGCATTGCGTCCCGCGCCGCGCCGCGTGACATTGCGCTTCTGTAATGATAGCTTGCGCTGTCGTATTTCCCTTTGGCATCCAAATAGCGCCGCTGCGCCTCTCGCTGTTCTCTATAGATGCGATCTTGTTCGCTCTCTTGACCAAACAATCCCATTGTGAGTTCTCCTTTCCCAATACAAGGCAATTCGCACAAATCCTCAAAGTGCTTCACGAACAGGGCAACCCTTCGCAGAGGCATTGAGCGCCGTATACCTGCGCGGCACTGCCACGATCGTTCTGTTCTGAAGATGGGGAGGAAAAAGCAACGCTTTTTCCTCCCCGGTGCGGCTAATTAGGAATTCGTACGCCAGTTGATTCCGCAGGTGGACTCAAAGCTCTTCGAGCAGCAGTTTGCTGCGCATGCCAGATACTTGTCGCAAGCCTTGATGATCATACCGAGTCTCCTTTCTGTTTGATTATTTTTGCCTTGGCTAAGGTGCAGGCTTCTGAATACCGCATCAGCGGATCACCAGTTTCCTGCATCGCGCTGCCGGGACAAAAATCACATTGACGTTTCATGGCGCAACCCTCGCAGCCTTTTAACTGATTCATTCGGAAACTGCGGATCCTTTTCAGTTCTTCAGAGCCTTCCCAGATCTGCTGGATACTGCTGCTGCGGATATTTCCGCATGGAATCAGCAGAGCATTGCAGGCGAATACATCGCCGTAGGGGTTGATATTCAGCGAATACACGCCTGTGCCACAAACAGGGCCGTTTTCGAGCTTGTCGCTGTCATTGAGCGTTTCCCCGGCGCAGACCAGCAGAATATGTCGATCGACTTTTCGCATGACCTCTGCATAACGCACCGCGTTGTTGATCCGCAGCGCCGTGGGTTCCATGCCGCCGTCGTTTTTCGGTGTGATCTGCATGCTGATCTGAATGGTCGTCCCCAAATCCTCCGCAAGCTCACAGATGCCCTCGATATCATCATAGTTTTCTTCCACGAGGGAGACCTTGATATTGGTGGGAATACCAAGCATGCGGCATTTTTTGATTGCGGAAACGGTCCTTTCAAAGGAACCGGGAAGCTGCGTAAAAGCATCATGTTTTTCCGGAATGTAATTATAGATACTGAAGTGGACGCTGCGCGGGTAAAGCGCCTTCAGACGGAAAAAGTCTGCGTCCTTCAGCAGCGTGCCGTTAGTGAAAATGTTGATTACAAAGCCCAAGCGGTACGCATATTCCATGATCTCAAAGGCGTCGGTTCTCATGAACAGGTCGCCGCCGGTAAAGGTAACGCACATAACCTGCATTTCTTTCAGCTCGTCTAATACGCCCTTGACCTCGGCGGTGGTAAGCTCTTTGGCTATTTCGTTTTCCCGCGGGCAATAACAGTGCCGACAGTGCTCGTTGCAGCGGAACGTCAGCTCGAACTGCACATCACTCAATGCGTTTACCGGGCGGTACTGTCCCATTTTCAGCTCACCCTCCAGCGTGTGCTTCCGTTCCTCCAGAATGGTCGGTGCTGCGATCCAGCCCATTTCAAGCATTTGGCTAACCATCTCTGTGTCCACGGCGCTGTTGTGCGTGTGCCAATACGCAGCAAGCGGTTCGCCGCCTATTTGGGAAGCATATCTGTTCTCTTTCAGCGCGTCCAACAAATCATAGACCTGCCCACCCAACAAGAAAACGTTTTGCTTCGTTGTTTGATAGAGTACGACATCACCCGCTGGTGTCTTCCGATAGAAGACATCCGGCGCTAAAACGTATTTGTAGCAATCTTTTTCTGTCATTACCCTGCTCCTTCGTATTTGTTCGGCAATCTTTGCCGTTTGTGACTCAATCATAACACATCCCGTGGTGCGAATTCGGGACAAAAAACCGCATCTCCGTTTTCACAAACTTAACATTGCCCAGAACGAATCTCTGTAGACCGGGCGCGTCATCAGCATTCGGCACGTGATGTTCATCAGCAAGCCGGTCTCGCTGAATTCAGCGGTCAGCTGCCGCATAAAGCCGTTCACATACTGCTTTGGATAATATTTCGTGACGCATGATCGACCGTCGTGGTAGTGCAGTTCGTGCTCCAAAACGTCGTCCCACGACAGGTATGGGTCGCTCGTACCATACCGCTTCTCCGTTTCGGCATCCTGATATTCCGCGAGATAAACCGTATCCTGCTCGTCGGCGAAAAACCGGGCTTCCATCTGCTTCTGCTCCGCGACAAATGCGCGAAGCAGCTCATGCGGGCTGCGCTCCTCGGGGGTATCCAGAAAGGAGTCGGTCGTTTGGACGGTTTCATCCGGCATGACCTCCGCGAGCGACAGCCATGCGTGCTGCTTTTCCCGCAGCGTGAGCGTCCGATCCTTGAAGATTTTCCGCGCAAGCGCTGCGACGGAGAACTCTGCTGCCATTCGGTGCTTCCCTCCTGTAAAAATACGGAATGTCCTGCAAAAGTGCCCCGCAAAAGATTAAATATCAGAACAGCTCGTAGCATTTGAGGCATGACTCCATTATAGCAACGCGGTTGTGACAAATTTGGGACAACGCCATTCGTATAATCTGATATAGCGTAGAAATTTCATGCTTTTTATCAAAAGGAGGCTGGATGAGCAGGTTGAAGATTGATATTTGGAAGGATCTGACAGCCGATGACCTGATAAAAAAGATGTTCGAGCGCACCGATGCGGATGGCTTGCTGTATATGCCGTCATTTTTCATGCAGGCAGGCGACGAGGAGGAAAGCCTGCGCTGCGGGATGAGCTGGAAATTTTATGATGAGTGCTTCGCTGCAATCGAGGAATTTAACAGGCTGCGCGACGAGCTGGAGAAGCGCCCCTTCGCTTTTCAAGCCGCGCTGCATGCAATGTACTATTGCAAGCTGAGCAGCTTAGATGTGCCGGATCAAATTTTGGAAAACGAGGCCAAAGCGCTTGCCTCCGCGCTGACCTTATTCCGCTTCTGTGAGCGCTATGAATATGTGGATCATGCCGTTCGCCGTTACTATGATCGCTTGGAGCTGATGAGCGAGGAAGAGCTGGACGAGCTGAGCCGCCCGAAAAGCGTCAACACCCGCAAAAGCATGGCGCCGCTGTTTGTTTATCTCATCCTGCAGCAGCACTCCAGCTCCAAGCAACCGCTCAAGCAGCAGGAGATTCTCGCATATCTTGCCGAAGCTCCCTACGAGGTCGTCATTGATCGCAAGACGCTCGGCAGAATCCTTCACAATCTCAGCGACTCGCAGTTCGGCATTTATACCGATCGCCGTCGCGGCTCTTGGTACATGGGCGGCAGATTTTAATTGCCGCTTTCAAAGTGCGAAAGGAAGGAGGGAGCGCTTTTATGACGGATTTTGATGCTACAAATGACATTCTGGTTCGGTATACGGGAAACGGCGGCAGCGTTGTGATCCCTGACGGAATTTGGCAGATCGACCCGTGCGCATTCGGAAGCTGCGCCGCGCTGACAAGCGTGATTATTCCCGCAGGCGTAGGGCGGATTGAGACCGAGGCGTTTTGCGGCTGCACTGCGCTGACGGAGGTGATTCTTCCCAACAGCGTCTGGGACATCGGCTTCCGTGCCTTCGCAGGCTGTAAATCGCTGCGGCGCGTTGTGCTGCCGGAGGGACTGGCGGAGCTTCCCGGCGGTATCTTCCAAAACTGCCCTGCTCTGACCGCGCTCGAGCTTCCGAATGGGCTGAAATACATCGACGGCAGCGCATTTTGCGGCTGCCACGGGCTTAGAAGCCTCACGATTCCCGCAAGCGTAATCGAAATTGGCGAGTCTGCCTTTGACAAAACACTTGTGCTTCGCGGCGCGTCCGATTCCGTAGCTTTCTGGTATGCAATGGCAAACGGCAATCCCTTTGCGTTAACGGCCTGACGGCGCGCCGTAAATATTTTTTCCGACATATTCGCGGGATGTCCCGGAATCGGGGCATCCCGCGTTGTATCATGATCATGTAATACTGATTCTTGATTAAAATATTTAATCAAGAATCCCGTGCGCTACGCACACTCGCATCGTGCGCATGCACGCTGCGCCGTCTCATGCAGAATCTGACGCGCCGTTGGCGCTATAAAAAGCTCTTCAAGCTTTTTAACAGATTCTAGTATAAGAAACAGTCGAAATTGTGATTTCACGGCAGAGGCTTGAAGGAGGTAATACGGGTGCAGTTTTACAGAGTTGACGGCATTGCCGCGTATGAACTGTGGGCGGAAGACACTGAAAATCGTAGCGCCACGCAGGAAATGGCAAGAAAGATCAACATTCTCAGCGACGATTTCAACTGCAAGCTTCGCGAAAAGGCGTATTTCTTCGTCACCGAAGCAAACGAGGCGGCGCTGACGATCGGTGTCATCACCCGCGATGCGGAGAAGCTGCACGATCAGCTTGGCGACTATCTCCGTGCGCTCGGCGTAGAGCTGAAGGACACCAAGCACGAGGAGATCACCTTCCGCAATATGAAGCGGATGCTGAGCTATGCAAGCCACAGGGATTATATTGACGACGATGACGGGGTGCTGGCGCAATTCGGCTTGGATCGGCTGTGCAGCTACCGCGGCTTTGAGTTCGGTGAAAGCGTCTTTGATCGTGCGAGTAAGGGCGAGCTCTGTGAAGAAGCAGAGCGCTTTCTTGCACGCGATGCCTTTCTGCCGGAGCTGGAACGCATCTATACCCCAACGCCAAAGCACAGAAGCGTCGGGCATCCTGTGCACTATATGATTCAGACGGACGACCGCGAAACGCGCAACCGAATGTATCAGGTTCTGCTGCGTGCACTGTATGAAAACGGTCGGCTGCGCAGCCGGCGCTATGCCTACCTTGATGTCAAGCCGGGCGAGGATTTTTCCCGGATGTTCTACGACCTGTTCTACAAGAGCTGCGCCGGCGGCGCGATCGTCGTGCGCTACCTCGCGGACGATGATACCGAGGAGGACGATCGTGCAAGCTGCGGCAGAGAAACGATCGAATTGCTCTGCGAGATCATGCGCAAGTACAGCAATCAGGTTCTGACCGTCTTCTGTCTGCCGCGCGAATGCACGACGGTGAGGGACATTTTCTACGACTATCTCGGCAGCACCGGCATCGTCGAGCTGAAGGAGGAGTTCGTCTCCGGTGAGCGCGCGGAGCGATTTCTGAAAATGCTTGCGAAGGACGTCGGCGTCCGCACGGACAAAAAGCTCTTTGCCAAGCTCGAGGACGAGAAGGGCTATCTCGCGCCCGATCTGCGCAATTTGTTCGATGAATGGTACAACAACAAGCTCAAAACAGGGATTTATCCCCAGTATAAGAACATCGTCAGCGCAAAAAAGGAGGTCGCAAAGGCGGCACCGAAGGGGACTGCCTATGACGAGCTGACGGAGATGATCGGCCTGGACGAGGCGAAAAAGCTTATCCGGCAGGCGCTGGACTACTACAAGGCGCAGAAGATTTTTGCGGACAAGGGCATGACGCTCGAGCGTCCTGCAATGCATATGGTCTTCACCGGCAACCCCGGCACGGCAAAGACCAGCGTGGCGCGCCTGTTCGCACGCATTATGCGCGAAAACGGTCTGCTGTCGCGCGGCAGGATCGTTGAATGCGGACGCGGCGATCTGGTCGGTAAATACGTCGGCTGGACTGCGCAGATCATTCAGAAGAAATTCATGGAGGCACGGGGCGGCGTTCTGTTTATCGACGAGGCTTATTCTCTCGTGGACGACCGCGACGGCTCCTTCGGCGACGAGGCGATCAACACCATCGTGCAGGAGATGGAAAACCACCGCGACGATGTGGTCGTCATCTTCGCGGGCTACCCCGACAAGATGGAGCAGTTTTTGCAGAAGAACCCCGGCCTGCGCTCCCGCATCGCCTTCCACGTTCCCTTTGCCGACTATAGTGCCCGCAATTTGTGCGATATCGCAAGGCTGATTGCCAAGAAGAAGGGCTTGACCCTCTCCGAGGACGCCTGCGAGAAGCTGTACCATGTCTTTGATGCCGCACGTTCTGAGCGTGACTTCGGCAACGGCCGCTTTGCCCGCAATGTGATCGAGCGCGCCAAGATGGCGCAGGCGTCGCGTCTGCTTACAATGGACGTGGAGGCGCTCAGCAGCAGGGACGTGACCACCATCTCCGCCGCCGACATTGCGCTGCCCGACCTTGCGCACAAGCAGCCGCCGCGCACCATCGGCTTTGCATGATAAAAAAGCGCGGTCTCCGCTGCGCATTGTCCCGAATTTGTCGTAGGGTATCTGTTATCATGCAGATGAAAATGAGATCGAGGAGGGCTTTCTATGTCAAAAGAAGACGAGCTGAAAAACCTGCGCGAGAAAGAAGAAAAGAACGAAGGCTTGTGGAGCAGCCTGTCGCCGGAGGAATTTCTGGAGCAGATGTTCATCCGCACGGACCCGGACGGGATTCTCTACGTTCCCGGCTTCAACGCCTCGACCGCGTTCTGCGCGGAGGACTTCAGCTATCGCTGCAAGATGAAGTGGAGCTATTCGGACTACGAGCGCGTCCTGCGGGAGTATTATGAGATCGTCACGATGCTCAATGCCCTTCGTGCGAAGGAAGATCGGCTGGGCAGTCCGCTTGCAGAGCAGCTTGACGTGCTCAATGAGGCAGAGCGGAGCTTCTGGAACACGTACCTGCGCCCGTTCTCCAATGCAGACGACTGGGAAAGCGGGATAGCAGACATTTCCGAGTGCGTGGATATTGTGGACGATGTCCGCATCCTCAGCGAAAAGCGCGGAAAGGGCGAAGCGCTCACGGACGTCGAGCGCAGTTATCTGCGGGATTATCTGGACGTCAGCGTTTCGCCGGAGGAAAAGAAAGCGCTCCAACGGTTTTATGACATCCGGATCCGGGAAGCAGAACAGCGCGTGGGCAGCAACATCGATGCCTACAATCTGATCGTTCGGGTTCGCCGCGTGAATATGCTTCAAAAGCTGGCTGCACCGCAAATCATTATCGAGCGGGAATCCGCTGCGCTGATCGAAACGCTGGCGCTGCATCGCTGCGGCGTGCGGGCGGAAAACATCTCCGACCTTGTCCGTCTGCGCAGCGAGCTGTCGGATTATCTTCCCGACGATGTGCTCGACGCTTACACCGACCGCGTCAACGTTAACACCCGCAAAAGCATGGCGCCGCTTTTTGTCTATCTGCTGCTGAAGGAGCGCACCTCTGAGGGGCATTCGATGAAGCAGCAGGAAATTCTGAACGCGCTTGCCGACCGTCCCTATGAGATCGTTTTGGAACGCAAGGCGCTGGGGCGCATTCTGCATAACCTCGCAAATTCCAACCTCGGCATCCGCACCGACGCAAAGCTCGGCAGTTGGTTTGAGCAATAATTATAGGGAACCTCTGATTCAATCGCAAGAGTGGTCAGCGAGGGATTTTGTTCCAGATTGAGGTTTGGAAATCGCAGGAATCCTTTACGTATTTCAAGCAGTTGGGGCAAAAGACCCGCTGAGCGCCGCAGACGATTGATTCAGAGGTTCCATAGCAGAATATCGGCTAAACGCAGCGATAACGAATAGATAGGAGGAGCAACGAATGGAAATCAAAGAAGCGCCGTGCCGTGCCGGGAGCATGGATGTTCTCAAATTCGTCAATTCAAAGGACATCCGCAAGCACCTGCAGGATATCGGCTATGAATGCAGCCCGTTGGAGGCAGCGTGGCTGATCTATCAGTGCCGCTCTGCGACCGTGGAGGAAAAGCACGCAGCGTGGGACGAGCTGATCGAAACCACGCCGGACTGCGAAGTCAGACGTGGCCGATGCAGGATCGATCTGCCCAGCCTGCACGCCTACCTGCGCGAATATATGCGGCTTGAGAACGAGCGAATCCGTTCGTTCTGCGAAGATACGGTCTCCGTAAATGGCCGGCCGTATGTCTACCGGGTCAAGTATAGCTACCGCGAGGAATGCGGTTATTCAGATCGATATTCCTACAGCGATACGCTCTATTCCTCTTACCCTGCGGCGCTGGCAGCCGTGGAGGTGTATGACGATCAGGACGCAGTCATCATCCAAAAATTCGAATTAGATGGGGAGCATCGCTGTCAGGAGCTGTATCTCTCGGCGGAGCTGAAGACGATGCAGATCGACTCCGCCGCCACACCTTTGGGGGAAGCGAAGCCGGTGATCGACGACGTTTTTGAATGGCTCTGGTTTGACTTCCCCACGCCGTTTGTGAAGGGCGACATTGTCTATGACCCCTGTCGTACGCGGCTCGGCCCGCTCTGCTCCGGACCGTTTGTGATGAGCGATGAAGGCGCACTCGGCCGGCTGACCGAGCAGCACAAGGCGCGGCTGAAGGAGAGCGGCGACACGACCGATATGTGTACAGGCGGGTATTTTCAGGACGAGGATGGCGGCCTTTACTATGAAACCAGTAACAGCAACTATATGGATCTTGAATATTGTCCCGAGGAACTGCTCACCGGTGTAAAGCGCATCCAGATCGCGCTCGGCAATTTCCTCAAGGGAAAGATCGACGTCGATCTGCTCGTCCGCGCATACCATCAAATACGCGCGCAAGAATACGCCGAAGCGGAGTTTCCCCGAGACTACTGCTCCGAAATTCTTCCGCTCGCCGGGTTGAAAAATGACCCGGAGGAAAAGGAGGAACGCTGACGCTTTGCGCCCGGGCCAAATTTCCACGGCTGCTGCGGCGATCCGCCACACGCCGCCGCAGCAGCACAACTACGCTCCCACGGCAGGGATCGCCGAAAAAATACAACGCTGTGAGGAGGGATGATATGCCTTACGTCATGACACTGCTGGTGCAGGAAAACCGCCAGGTTGAACACAAGGGCGGCAGTTCGGAGTTGATTCCGGAGCTGCGGACGCACCACGCATGGATCTTTGATTCTTTCAATGCCGCGAAGGCAAGCTTCCGGCGAAAAATCACAGAGCTTCAAGATGCGCTCGACGATGCTTTTGCGGACGGCGCATATCAACCTCTGGCGCGCTACTGCAGGCGCATGGCGCTCGCGCCCGATCACCCTGCGGTAAGCATGGCGGAGGCGACGGCAAAGCTGTTGACCGATCCGTTCTTTGAGGGGGAACTGCCGGACTGGTGCGGCGGCACCGCAGAGGATTGGGAAACGCTGCTGTGCAGCGGCGGACGTGTCTACCACAGCGATATGGACACCCTTATGGACTGCAACGCGCTGTCTATGTCCGATCCCAACGCTGCTTACCGCTTCCACTTCTGCGAGATCGAACCGATTCGCGGCCGCGAGATTCAGCTCTTACTTCAGAAAGCGGTCAACCCCGGAGGCGGAGGAAATCGTAACCGTTCCGCCCCCATTCAGAAGCACGAGTGTGCGAATCCGAATGCATAAAAGGATGAAATTTTCGAGAGACATCGTGCTGTTGAGCAAGTGATGCTTTGCATACCGATTCAGAAAAAGGCGGCAGGGAGCGCTCTCCCTGCCGTCTTCGTTGCGATGCACCACGCTTCCCCCAGTCGCCATTTGGCAAGGCTGCAGTTAGCGGAGCTTCCAAAGCCGGAAGCCCCGCTAAAATGGCGTGGATCACTTATTTTCAAAGATCAATCTGTCACTGTTGAACTTCACATATGCGGTGCCTGTTTCACCATTTTTGTTCTTCGCAAGGATCAGCTCGGCTTCATCGCCGCCATCAATAGAATAATAAGAATCACGATAGATAAAAATCACGCCATCAAGGTCTTGCTCTATTGAACAGGTCTGTCGGAGGTCCTGCAATGTCGGTCGCTTATCGGCACGTTGCTCAAGCGCCCTGGTCAATTGTGAGCATACAATGATTGGAATCCCAAGCTCCTGCGCCAATTGCTTTAGCGCCGATGATACCTCAGCAGTTCTTTGAACCGAGGCTTTTGCATAAGCTCTGCTATTTCCGCTGTCAACATATGCGTCTATCAGCTGGAGATAATCGATCAATAAGGCACCGCTTCCTGCTTCGTTTTTAGCAAAACGGCGAATTTCCTCCAAACTTGCAGTAGTATCGCACATATAGATCGGCATAGCATCCATCATCGACCAGCAAAGATACAGCAAAGCTTTTTGCTTGTCTGATAGAGCTCCGCCCTGCAGTGTCCTTTGGCTGACATCAACGATTTGCGAAAGCATTCTGCGCACCATTTGCTCGCACGTCATTTCAAGCGACCAAATATATACGGGCTTGCTCGTCGAGGAAACGATATTCATGGCAATTTGAATGAGAAGCGCTGTTTTACCAATTCCGGGTCGTCCGCCAATCAAATACATCCGTCCGGGCACAAACGAAACGTGCATATCATCCAGTGTTTTCAACCCCGTTGTCATTCCGGCTGCGGAGGCTTTACCGGCAACGGGGGCTGCCTTTTCTGCTTTCGTCAGAAAGAGTTCTTCCTCCATTACCTTTTTGACAATTTCACTCAGCCTAATAAAATTTCTTTTGGGCGAATCGTCAAATATTGTAAGGGAACCATTTCTTTTTAGCTTATCCAGAAATTGTGCGGAAGAATTTGTCCGTTCAGCGAGATCATGAAAAGAAGCAAATGGCTTTATTTCTCTTTCTTTCAGAATGCCATTCACGCCGTTTTCATCGATTTCTTTGGGACAGTTAAAAGGTAATCGTATCGTATCGCCGGTCGGAAGAAAGCGGGACGGATCGGAAATATTGATATCAGGGGAAAGAAATGTGATTCCTTTTTCATAGCATTCAAGTGCAAGCTCCATTATAGCCTTTTGTTCTTCCGATCCTTCACCGATCTCATCATCAAACGTTGGGTTTTGGTCTCGTTCTTGGCAAAAGCGGCGTAGCACAAGCTCCACACGCTTCTTCCCCTTTGCAAGGATGGTATACTCGAAATTTGTTGCGTCCACCGTCAAAACCGCCGCGTAAAATGCGGCAGGATAATAAATTTTGTACCAAATCATGCGAAGAAAATTTATCACATAGTCGACGGCAAAAGATTTGGCGAATAAAAACTGACTGTCTTCCGCCGAATCACCGCACCTCGCAGAAATACTGCGCTTACGGAGACTTAACACCTGCTTACCGGTCGCGCATCTTTCTGCCGTTCCCTCCCGAACAATTTCGGCCAATTGAACGGCAGTTTTGCTATCTACACCGTGCTTTAAAAGCGTGAGCCTAAGATTTGCTGTCGGTATTCCGTCGATTAGATTTCTGAAAAATTCGGAGCTGAACGGAAGCCCTCTGAAGCTATCATCGTAGAAAAATGTCTCAAGATCGATTTCTTCAAAGCGGATCGTCTTTGCGCTGATACCTGTCATTTCTTCCATCAGTTTGATCTGAGCAAGCATATCGTGGGCGAGAACACCTGTTTTTTTAAGCGGATCTTTCATGAACTTTTTCACCTCTGTATCGGCCTTTTAGGCAATAATCAATGTGGTCTTCATAAGCATCGTAATGATCTATTTCGGGATTTGGGAAATATCCCGGTTTTATTTCTCCTTTCCCTTCTCATGCTTTTTCGTCGCATTTTCACTCACCTCGAAGTTATAAATGGGTTTGATGAGCTCGTTCACGATTCCAATTATTCATAGCCGTTCACTATCCTCCGTGTATTTTCGCAGGATGAGAGCATTTGCTTACCTACGGATTTAGAATACAACAAAGTATGTACCAAAAATGGAACATTTGGTTCTACATGTTGATACGGAATCATCAAGCGAATCGAGGTTCACAACAGTGAAACGGTGAACGGGCATAAGCGGGTGGGCATTGACATCCACTTTACCGGCGTCGGACTTGTAGACCTTGTAACCATAAAGGAGATGTTTGCTATCGCAGAATCGTCAAGACCGTGATCTACCATAGAAAGAGAAAAGGCCGCAGCCTCCATAACAGAGGTTGCGACCAATCTCTCATAAGAAAATACATCCTTATGAATGGAAACGGTTCTGAGAATAATGAAAAAGTATGGTTTGCTGTCAGAAATCCGCCGTCGAAGGAAGTGGGTAAACCTCGGTCAGCAGATGCACAGATACGAAAACCTATTGAATCGTCAGTTTCACGCTGACAGACCAAATTCAAAGTGGGTCACAGATATTTCCTATATTCAAACCAAGGAAGGTGTACTATACCTTTCCATGATTCGGGATCTGTATGACAACAGTATCGTAGCTTACAAGACGGCAAGCCAGCAGACAGTAAACCTTGTCCTGGATACGATTCGCCTGGCAATGAAGAAGGAGAAAAAGAAAGTCGCCGCGGAGTTGCAGCTCCACAGCGGCCAAGGCTTTCAATATACTTCCAACGCATATTTCAAGCTAACACAATCTTACGGCATAACGCCATCCATGTCAAGGAAAGGAAATCCTTATGACAACGCAATGGCAGAAAATTTTTTCTCCATTCTGAAAACAGAGTGCATCTACCGGCACAAGTCCAGGACGCTCAAGGAGGCTGACGAGCTGATTGACAGGTACATACACTTTTACAACCACGAGCGCATCCAGAATAAAACTGGAGTGGCGCCGCTGACACTGCGCCACTCCACCTAAACTAAATATTTCCTACACAGAGGCTTTTTTGTGCTGTCCGCACAATCTGGGGCAGTTCCCTCGGACATCCGGCTTTTAATATGAAAGGAAAGGCGCTTACAGGATGGTGTACGGCGTAAACGGCTTGCCCAACAGGGGAGCACAGTATTTTTTGAAGTCATCTGTGACGCCGTTTTTCGCTTCGTTCAACCACTCCATCGGGAAGAAGCGCTCTTCATTTGCAACGACATGAAGCGGAGCGGTACCCAGTTCGCAGCAGTACGGTGCATCCGAGGTGCGCTGCAGCGTGACCATCAGGCCGGTCTCGCCCTGCATTGCCAGCTGGATCGCGCGTCTGCCGACAGCGATGGCCTCTTCGCGGTCAACATCGGACTGCATGACCATCGAGGCTCTGCCGAGGAAGCCGTGGCGTTCCGCTCTTGCAGAGGCACCGAGATTCTTCTGGATGCTGTCGCGGAGTGTCTGTGCGACACCGCCGGCGAGCTTGTGGCCGAAGCCGTCAACAAAGCCCTGATCGGAGATCATGTTGCCGGTGCTGTCGGTCAGACCCTCGCTGACAACGATCAGGATCTCGCGCTGCTTTTTCAGCAGGCCGTCCACATCGCCGAGGAAGCGGTCCATATCAAAGGTGATTTCCGGCAGATAGACGAGCTGTGCGCAGGGTTTGCCATTGTATTCTGCCATCGCGGCAGAGGCAGCCAGCCAGCCGGCATTGCGGCCCATCGTCTCGAGAATGGTGACATACAGCGGCATCGCGCGCACTTCCATCCACAGATCGCGGGTGTTGTTGGCGATAAAGCGGGCAGCGCTGCCGAAGCCGGGCGTGTGGTCGGTCATGGCAAGGTCGTTGTCGATGGTCTTGGGGATGCCGATGGCGCAGATCTCATATCCTGCTTCCTTGCACAGACGGTTGATCTTGTCGCAGGTATCCATCGAGTCGTTGCCGCCGTTGTAGAAGAAGTAGCCGATGTTGTATTTTTTCAAAACCTCAAGGATCCGCGGATACTCGTCCTCGGAGACCTTGTGGCGGCACGAGCCGAGCGCGGAGGAGGGAGTGTGCGGCAGCAGGTCGATCTGCGCACGGGAAACTGCGCTCAGGTCGATCAGTTCTTCCTTCAAAACACCTTCCACGCCGTGAACAGCGCCGTACACGGTGCCGATCTGATCATACTTCAGTGCCTCGTCGACAACGCCGAACAAAGAGGCGTTGATCACAGTCGTAGGGCCGCCGCCATGGGCAACCAGTACATTTCGCTTCATAGTAATCTCCTTGTAAATAAGGGCAGCGAAAGAAGCGAAACGACTAGCTTTCGCTTCTTCCTGCTGCCGGAAAGTCAATATGCGTTATTGACAGAACAATTTGGTCTTTTCTTCGATGATCTCGCGCGCTCTGAGACGGCCCTGACCGATCGTCTTGTAGATGTCGCCGGAGTCCTGTGCTTCCTTCAGACCCTGCAGGAATGCAAGACGCACTTCGGTGGCAACATTGATCTTACGGATGCCGAGACGGATCGCCTTGCGAATCATGTCGTCCGGGATGCCGGAGCCGCCGTGGAGAACAAGGGGAGGTGCGCCGAGCGCAGCGACCTGCTCCAGACGGTCAAACGCCAGATTAGGCGTGCTCTTGTAAATGCCGTGTGCATTGCCGATGCCGATCGCAAGCGCATCAACATCGACGTTCTCGATGAATTTCTTTGCCTCGCCGACGTCGACAAGGTTTGCACTCTTGACAGACTTACCGTCTTCGACGCCGGAAATCGCGCCAAGCTCTGCCTCAACGGAAACACCGACTGCATGCGCTGCTGCAACGACCTGACGGGTCACACGGATGTTTTCGTCCAAAAACAGGCGGGAGCCGTCAAACATGACAGAGGTGAAGCCCTCGCGCAGGCACTGGATGGTCTGTTCATAGGAGACACCGTGGTCAAGGTGCAGAACAACGGGAACATCAGTTTCCGCAGCGACCTGACGGACGATGGCGCTCATGCTGGTGAAATTGCCGTACTTGAATACATTCTGGCCGACCATCATGATGACCGGAGCCTGGTATTTTTCGGCAACACTGACGATCTCCTTGGTGATCTCGAGGTTGTCGACACTGAATGCAGGCACAGCAATGTTTTTGTCAGCGGCTACCTTCAAAGCGTCTTTTAAAGTAACTAAAGACATGGTCAATTCTCCTTAAAATCCGAAAATGACATTTGATCCACGACGCGCTCCCGATGCGGAAGCAGGGGAAACGGGTGCGTGAAAAACAGAATTATTTCTTTGCAAGTTTTGCCACCCTGCACTCATATTCTAATCACCTTGATGTTAAAAAGCAATAGAAAAAATGAAAATAGTTAAAAAGTTTTAAAAATTTTATCGAAATAGCCCTTGCATCTTTTAAATAATGTGGTATAATATTATTGGGTGAAGGTGAATTTGTAATAAAACTCCAACTCGGGGGGGGTGAATCGGGTGCAGATGCTGACCAACCGTCAGGAGACGATCCTGGCATTGCTGAAAGAGCATGGACCAGAGCGGATCGATGATATTGCAGAGCAGATCGGCGTCACCGGTGTGACCGTTCGCAGAGAGCTGAAGTATCTGGAAGAGGCCGGTCATGTCAGCCGCAGCAAGGGCGTCATCGAGATCAATTCGATGGACAAAGCCGGGCTTGCGTTCAGCGAAAAAGAAAAATCCAACGTAGAGGAAAAGAATGCCATCGCGAGAAAGGCCGTCGAGCTGATCCCGCCGTCCAGCACGATCATTCTGGATTCCGGCACGACGACCTATGCGCTTGCCAGGATGATAGAGCACAACAACATCCGCGATCTAGCCATTGTGACCAATTCGCTCCCTGCGGCGACGCTTCTTTCTCCAAACAACACCGTCGTCGTGACCGGCGGCACGGTAGACGGTAGCACCTATGCGCTGCTCGGCCACGCAGCCGAGTCCACCTTCGACACGCTGGTCGCTGACATCACGTTTATCGGCGCATCCGGCATGAGCGCGCAGTACGGCCTTTGCGTCCAGTCGCAGATCCACTACGGCGTCAAACGGAAGATGCTTCAGACCGGCACAAAGAGAGTCGCGCTGATGGACCCGTCCAAGCTCCTGTCCCGCAACGGCAGCATCTTCTGCACGGTCAACGAGATCGACATTCTCATCACGGTCCGCAATCCGCAGACAGAGCAGATCGTCGAAGAAATCAGAAAATGCGGTGTGAAGGTTCTTTACGCCGATATGTGACCCGATCGCACTATATAAATAATAGAACAGTTTTGAGCGAAAAAGCCCTCTTGCAAGCGTTTGCAAGAGGGCTTTTTGTCGTATTTGCTTTAATTTTGTGATAATTTGTGTTATAAAGATGATAATTTGTATTATTTATACAAAATGAACATGTGAAAATTGTGCAAAAAAGATGGTAAAACTTTTATCAAAACGGTTGATTTTTATCATACGGATGATATAATAATAACGCCACCCGCAATGCAGTTTTGTATTCACAATTTTAAATGAAGAAAGGAAACAAAAATGAAAAAGATAATTTGCCTTATTCTCGCTCTCCTGATGGTTGCTTGCCTGTTTGCAGGCTGCAACAAGGACGTCGACCCCGGAAAAGAAACCGAAGCACCGAAAGCCAGCACTGAACCCAAGGATCCCGGCGAAACCCAGGCTGATTCCAAGGGCACGCTGAAGATCGGCCTGCTGGCTTCCCTCAGCGGCAACGCTGCTGTCATGGGTCAGGATGCCAAGAACGCTCTGGAACTCTACCTCGAAATGAACGATTATAAGATCGCCGGTTACGATGTTGAGCTCGTTGTCGAAGACGACGAAGACAACGCAGAGACCGGTGTCACCAAGTGCACCAAGCTTGTCGAGCAGGACAAGGTCGACATCATCCTCGGGCCCCAGAACGCAGGCCAAGCACTTGGCATCAAGGATTACCTTGCTGACAACGAAGTCCCCCTGCTGATCTACCACGCACCTGTTGACCCCATCACCAAGGGCCAGGCTACCGACTACATCATCCGTACGCAGCTGTCTGCTTCCCAGGGCACTTATCCAATGGGCGACTATGCATACAACACCCTCGGCTACCACACCGCTGCAGTCTTCACCTATGACTTCACCTTCGGCTATCAGCTGGCAGGCGGCTTCATCAAGAGCTTCCAGGATGCCGGCGGCAAGATCACTTCCAGACAGTATGCTCCTATCGGCACCACCGACTTCGCTCCGCAGCTGCAGACCATTGACTGGGACAACACCGATGTTCTGGTTTATCAATTCTCCGGCGGCGACGGCACTCGTTTCTGCCAGGCTCTGGTTGACATGGGCATCACCGCTCGTGACGACATCTCCATCATCTGCCTGCAGAACGGCGTTGACGAGCTGTATCTGAAGGACCTGCCTCTGGAACTGGCTGATGTCCCGTTCTACAGCTCCGCTTGCTGGGCACTTGACTGCGCAAACAAGACCAACGAAGACTTCGTGAAGCTCTACAACGAAACCTTCGGCCACAACCCCTCCTGCCACTCCGAGAACACCTTCGCTGCTATGACTGCACTGGGTCTGGCACTGGAGACCGGTGTTGATCCTCACGACGGCAAAGCACTTGTCGAAGCCATCAAGGGGCTGAAGAACATCGAAGTTCCCAGAGGCGTTATCTACTCCTTCGACGAATATGGCCAGGCAGTTTCCGACGTCTGTATCCGTCAGTTGATCGTCAAGGACGGCGGCCTGTACAACAAACTCGTTTACACCTATCCTGAGGTTTCTCAGTTCTGGACCTATGATCCCACTGAGGCAGTTGCATGGCCCGACTACTCCGCAGACTTCCCCGAGCTCATTCCCTAAGCAACAATTGATTTTCCCGGGCGACTTGTGATGCCCGTCTAATATATGAATTCAGATAATGGAGGCACATTATGGAACAATTGGTTGACAAGAAACACCTTATGGAGATTGCCGACAGAGTCAACAACTGGGGCAAATGGGGCGACAAAGACGAGATCGGCACGCTGAACTATGTCACGCCCGAATGCGTCAAGGAAGCAGGCAACCTCATCAAAAAAGGTAAAGTCTTCGGCCTCGGCATGAATTTTGATACCAATGGCCCGCAGACCGGCAAGTGGGGCAGAGTGAATCCTGTCCACACCATGATCTACAGCGGCACCGACGCACTGCTCGGCTCCTGCGAAGCAGTCGAGAGCGGCGTTTACTGCGCTGACGACTACATCATGATGCCTGTCCAGTGCGCTACCCACTGGGATGCGCTCGGCCACATCTTCTATAAGAATCTCGACACCGGCGAACTGTTCATGTGGAATGGCTACGATCCCCGCAATGTCGACTGCATCCGCGGTGTCACGCTCTGCGGCATCGAAAAGATGCGCGACAAGATGGTCGGTCGCGGCGTGCTGCTGGACATCCCCCGCTTCCGCGGCGTAGATTTCCTGCTGCCCGGCGAATCCATCACCGGCGAAGAGATGGAAGCCTGTGCAAAGGCACAGGGCGTTGAGATCAAGAGCGGCGACTTCCTTCTGGTCAGAACCGGCGACCTCGGCCGCCGTCTGCGCGAGAAGGACTGGGGCACCTTCAACAGCGGCGATGCTCCCGGCGTCTCCTTCGAATCCATCGTTTGGCTGCATGACAAAGAAGTTGCAGCGATCGCAACCGACACCTGGGGCGTCGAAGTTCGCCCGAACCGCACCGCGGACTCCCTTAAGTGGGTGTTCCAGCCCTGGCACTGGGTCTGCATCCCTGTTTGCGGCCTGACAATGGGCGAAATGTTTATGCTTGACGAGCTGGCTGATGACTGTGCAGAAGACGGCAGATACGAATTCTTCTTCACGGCTCCTCCGATTTGCATCACCAACGGCACCGGCTCCCCGCTGAATCCTCAGGTCGTCAAGTAGTATAGAAATACAGCTGGAGCGGGGATTCAAACACCCGCTCCACGCTCTATATTAAGTTAAGAAGGTGACGAATCATGCAATTTGTTTTAGTTGAGTTATTTTACAGCATATCCTATGGTTCGCTGCTATTCATGATAGCATGTGGTTTCTCACTTATTTTCGGTTTGATGAGAATAACCAATATCGTCCATGTAGCATACTTTTCTCTCGGTCTGTATCTGGGATATTTCTTCTGCCAGATGACGGGATCGCTGCTTCTGGCGTGTCTGCTTGCCGCAGTCTCGATCGGCATTCTCGGCCTGATCGTTTTCCGCGGGATGCTGTACCGGATGCAGTCCTTCCCGCTCGGTCAGATCCTGCTGGGTCTTGGTCTTCTGTACATGATCGATGACGGCCTGCTTGCCATTTTCGGCGGCGCGCCGCTGAAGACTCCGCCCCCCGCATGGCTGTCCGGCAATCTCCCCTTCATGAATACGAATATTTCTGTATATCGCTTGTTCATCATCGTTGTCGGCATCGTCCTGCTGGTCGTGCTGGAGCTTACGATCAACAAGACCCGCATCGGCGCGCTCGTGCGTTCCGGTGTTGACGATGAAGAGACAGTCCGTGCCATGGGCATCGATATCCGCAAGCTTTTTACGATTGTATATATTGCAGGCACGATGCTTGCAGCGATCGGCGGCGTACTCGGCGGACCGTTCCTTTCCATGGAACCCCGCATGGGCTTCAGTATGCTTCCTCTGATGATGGCCATCGTCATCGTCGGCGGCCTCGGCAATCTGCGCGGCGCGTATTTTGCCAGCCTCGTCATTGCCACGGTGGACACATTTGCAAAGGCACTGTTCCCCGAACTGGCATATTTCAGCGTCTATCTTCCGGTTGCGATCATCTGCGTTCTGAAGCCTGCCGGCCTGTTCTCCGTCAGCCCGGAGACCAGAACAAAGTGGATTCTCCGCCGCCAGAAAGCAAAGGAGGCGAAACTTCATGATTAGAAAAAAGGATCAGATCGTTCTGCTGTCCAAGACAAAGGCGATCCCGCTGATCATTATCTGCGCACTGCTGGGTCTGCTTCCGTTTGTCTTCTCGGATGAGAACTACATCATCCGTCTGGGCAGCCTGATCATGTGCTTCTCGCTGCTGGCTGTCAGTATTGACCTGCTGACCGGCTATATGGGCCTTTCCGCCTACGGCAACGCCGGCTTCTTCGGCGTGGCAGCCTATGTGGCAGGCTGGTTCACGAAAAACACGCAGCTTCCCTTCCTCCTGATCTTCCTCATTGCCATCGCAGCCACCGCGCTCGTTGCGTTCATCTTCGGCTTTATCTGCCGCAAGATCTGGGGCACGACCTTCTTAATCGTCAACCTCACGCTCGGCCAGTGCATCTGGGGTCTTGCATTCCGTATGAGTAAGATCACCGGCGGTGAAATGGGCATTTCCGGCATCTCCCGTCCGAAGACCGTTTTCGGCCTTCCCACCGGCACGCCGTTCCAGTATTATCTGTTCATCTTCGTGGTCTTTGTGGCCGTGATCTTCCTCGTCTACCGACTGGTGAACTCTCCCTTCGGTCTGACGATCCTGGGCATCCGCCAGAGCAGAAAGCGCATGAGCGCACTGGGCTACAATGTCATCCTGCACAAACACATCACCTATGTGATCTCCGGAACCATCGCCGGCGTCGGCGGCGTGCTGTATGTCTACCTCATCAACTTCGTTTCGCCCAACCTCACAAACTCCATGATGATGTCTAAGGCATTCCTGATGTCCCTCGTCGGCGGCATCGGCACGATTTCCGGCGGCGTCATCGGTGCGGCGATCATCGTCATCACAGAGAATCTCGTCAGTGCTGTTACAGAGCGCTGGTGCATGATCCTCGGTGTTCTGTACATCTTTGTTGCAGTCGTTTCTCCGCGCGGTGTGATCGGCCTGGTTCGTGATGCCAAGGAAAAGATCACCGGCTTCATCGCTTCCCGCAAGGAGAAAAAGCTTGCTGCGGCGGAAGGGCAGGACACAGACCAATGAAAACTGCGAAAAAAGAAAGCGAATACTGTCTGGAGCTCATCAACGTCGGCAAAAGCTTCGGCGGCATCCGTGCGAATGACAATGTCAACCTGAAGGTCAAGCAGGGCGAGCGTGTCGCGATCATCGGCCCCAACGGCGCCGGCAAGACGACACTGTTCAACCAGATCTGCGGTGAATACTTCCCCACAGACGGCAAGATCCTCCTTTACGGTCACGATGTGACCCGCATGAAGAACTACAACCGTGTCAAGCTCGGCCTGTCCAGAACCTTCCAGATCACGGAACTGTTCTGGGAAATGACCATTCTTGAAAATGTCGTTATGGCGCTGATGGGCACCAAGCCCGGGAAGAAATTCCAGATGTTCCCGCTGCTGAAACGGAAAAAGGACTTCTTCGCACGTGCGGAAGAACTGGTGGCCCGTGTCGGCCTCACCGAAAAGAAAAACGAGATGATCTCCAACCTGTCCTACGGCGACCAGCGCCTTGTCGAGCTGATGCTCGCACTTGCGACCGACCCGAAGATCATCTGCCTGGACGAGCCGAATGCCGGCCTGTCCGTTGCCGAAAGCAAGATCATGGTCAAAGTCATCAAGGAGCTTCCGCGTGACATCACGGTGCTTCTGATCGAGCACGATATGGACCTCGTGTTCGAGGTCGTTGACCGCATGATGGTCCTGCAGGACGGCGTGACCGTCGCAGTCGACACGAAGGAAAATATCAGCCAGAACAAGCAGGTACAAAAAATCTATTTGGGCGAGGATACGTAATATGAATACATTGAGCATTCAGAATATTGATACCTATTACGGTCACAGCCATGTTCTGCACGGCGTCTCGCTGGATGTACCGCAGTCCAAGGTCGTTGCACTGCTCGGCAGAAACGGCGTCGGCAAAACGACTACGCTGCGCAGCATCATGGGTCTGACACCTGCAAAGAGCGGCGCGATCCTCTTCAATGACGAGGATATCGCGCATACGCAGCCTTATATCATCTCCCGCAAGGGCATGGGTTATGTCCCGCAGGGCAGAAGACTGTTCAACTCTCTGACGGTCAAAGAGCACCTTGAGGTCTACCACCGTCTCGGCCCCGACGGGACCGATGTCTGGACGCCGGAGCGGACGCTGGAATTCTTCCCGCGTCTGAAAGAGCGTTATACCAGCACCGGCGCGGAGCTTTCCGGCGGTGAACGTCAGATGCTCGCCATCGCGCGTGCGCTCGTCACAAATCCGCGCATGATCGTGCTCGACGAGCCCACGGAAGGTCTTGCTCCGCTGGTCGTCGCAGAAGTCGGCTACTTGATCAACAAGGTCAAAGAGGAAGGCCTGACCATTCTTCTGACAGAACAGAAACTCAAGTTCGCACTTGATCTTGCAGACGAGGTCTATCTGATGTCCAGAGGCAAGATCGTGTGGCATTCTTTGCCCGAGGAACTCGAAAACAACGAAGAAATCAAGAAAATGTACTTAGGTGTCTGATCATAGGGCACCGGACACACCGTTTAGGAGAACGAAAACATGGAAACAATGCGTGCTTTGGTCTATGAACGTCCAGGCGTATGCAGTGTCAAGGACCTGCCGATGCCCGTGTGCGGAGATGACGAGATCGTCATCAAGGTCATGGCTGCGAGCATCTGCAAGGGCGCAGACCGCAGACATCATACGACGGGTCATCCACTCGGCAGATACCCCATCACCACAGGCCACGAATTTGCCGGCTATGTCTATGAGATCGGCAAGGACGTGACGCATTTCAAGCCCGGTGACAGGGTCACGGCGGATAACGCAGTGCCCTGCGGCAAATGCTACTATTGCCAGCGTGAAATGTACAACCAGTGTGAGGATTTCCACTCCATCGGACACAGCATCCCCGGCGGCTTTGCGCAGTTTTTGAAGGTGCGCGAGGCATCCGTTTTCTGTCTGCCGGACAACATTCCCTTCGATCAGGGCTGTCTGTCCGAGCCGGTCGCGGGTGCGATCCATGCCGTGCAGCGGCTGGATGTCAGATACGGTGAGGATGTGCTCGTCTTCGGCGCAGGCCCCAACGGCATGATCCTTGCACAGCTGCTCAATCATTCCAATGCAAACCGCGTGATCTGCCTGGCGCCCACCAAGGAAAAGCTGGACATCCTGAACAGTTACGGCGTGGAAACGATCCAAATCGACAGAAACGACCCCTCTGTCCACACAAAGAAGGTCTTTGAGCTTTTCCCGCACGGTGTCGACGCCATCGTCGATGCCACCGGCAGCGCCTCTGTTCTGCCGGACTGCTTCAAGTTGCTGAAAAACGGCGGCCGTCTGATGCAGTTCAGCTCTACCAAGGACACCGAGGACATCACGATCAATCCCCAGTACTTCTATTCCAAGGAGATCACCTACATGACCTGTCACTGGCAGGTGCACTGCTTCCCGCAGGCAATGGATGCAATGGCAAACGGCAAGGTGAAACTGGACAAGCTGGTCACGCGTACCTACCCCCTCGACCGCTTCACCGAAGCCATCGAGGATGTGATGGACCGCAACTGCCTGAAGCTTGTGATCCATCCGAACGGAGAAGAGTAAAAGCACCGTCGCGGTTCGACATACCAACAAGGAGCAACCATGGAAAACAAAGACGAACTGAATGTCAATAATGTCACACATTCCAAAATGGATGTGAAAACGCTGTCCAGAGACCGCTGGATCCTGGACTGCTTCCCCGAATGGGGCACCTGGCTGAATGAAGAGATCGAAGAGACCGTCGTCGAGGAACACAAGCTTGCTATGTGGTGGCTCGGCTGCACCGGCATCTACTTCAAAACACCGGGCGGCGCAAACGTGATGGTCGATGCATGGGTGTCCAGAGGACAGACCACGCATTACATCAACGGCGGCATGGAAGACATCGACTATCAGATGACCCGTATGTGCGGCGGCAGAAAGCTGCTGCCGAACCTGAAAAATGTCCCCTGCGTGATCGACCCGTTCTTGATGAAGAATATCGACGCGGTGCTCGTTACGCATATCCACGGTGACCATATCGACCCCTATGTGTGTGCCGCAATCGTCCAGAACTGCCCTGAAGCCCGCTTCATCGGCCCGCTGGAATGCAAAAACATCTGGGTCAACTGGGGTGTTCCCGAAGAGCGCATCACGGTGGTCAAGCCCGGCGACCGTGTACAGGTCAAGGACATGGAGATCTGCGCACTGGAGTCCTTCGACCGCACCGTGCTTCTCACCACCCCGCCGCACGGCAGTCTGAAGGGCAACATCATCGACATGGATGAACGTGCCGTCAACTACGTTTTCCGTACCCCCGACGTGACGGTCTACCACAGCGGCGACTCCCACTTCTGCAACTACTACGCAAAGCACGGCCAGGACTTCGACATCGACGTGGCATTCGGCTCCTTCGGCAGCAACGCCATCGGCGTGACGGACAAGATGACCGCCTGCGACATCTGCAAGATGGCAGAAGACCTCAACTGCAAGGTCATGATCCCGTACCACTACGATCTGTGGACCTGCATGAAGGCAGACCCGTTTGAGATCGAAGTCATGTGGAACCTGCAGAAGGACAGATACCAGTTCAACTGGAAGCCCTTCATCTGGGAGGTCGGCGGCAAGTTCGTCTACCCGGATGACAAGGACAAGCGCCGCTACATGTACCCGCGCGGCATGGACGACCGCTACACGGTGGAGCCCAACCTGCCGTTCCCGTGCTTCCTGTAACAGCCGGAAGGAGCGGTAATCTATGAAAAAAAGCGGTATTCTCAATGCGCAGCTCGCCTGTGAGCTTGCAAAGATCCGGCATCTTGACACGGTGATGCTCTGCGACATCGGCTTCCCGATCCCGAAGGGGGCAAATTGGGTCGATGTTTCGCTGATCGCCGGTCTGCCGAATCTGCAGCAGGTGCTGGAAGCACTGCTCAACGAGATGATCTTTGAACACTACACCATCGTCAGCGACATGGAAGAGGGCAACCCGGAAGCGTACAGATATGTGACGCAGACGCTTGCAAAGCTTCCCCGCGATGAGGTCACCTTTGCCGAACTCCGTGAACGCGCAGAGGACTGCAAGCTGCTGATCCGGACCGGTGAGGCAGGCAGACGCTGCAACGTGCTGCTTCGCTCGGCAAGCGGTGTCCGGCTGACGAACGAACAGTTTGACATCACACCTGGCGCAGACTGAAACAGACTGCACAGAAAGGAAAAAACAATGAAGGTTGGTATCGTAGGTGCAGGCGGCATCGTTTCAAAGGTGCTTCCCACACTGAAACAGATCGAGGATCTGGAGCTCTATGCGATCGCGGCGATCACGCTGGAAGAAGCGGAAGCGTTCGTGGCAAAGAACGGCTGCTTCCAGAAGGCGTACGGCAGCTGCGAGGAGCTGGTTTCCGATCCGGAGGTCGAATTGGTCTATGTTGCGACGCCGCATTCGTTCCATTATCAGAGCGTAATGATGGCGCTGGAGCACGGCAAGCCCGTCCTGTGCGAAAAGGCATTCACCCTGAACGCAGAGCAGGCAAAGAAGATCCGCGACAAGGCGCGTGAAAAGGATCTGTTTGTCGCCGAGGCGATGTGGTTCCGCTATATGCCCTCGCGCAAGATCATCCGTGATCTGCTGGACACCGGCATCATCGGCAATATTCGCACGCTGACCGGCAACCTATCTTATAAGCTCGACGCCAATCCCCGCCTGACGGACATCAACCAGGCAGGCGGTGCGCTGTTGGACGTCGGCATTTACGGCGTGTCCTTTGCACTTCTCTACTTCGGCACCGAAGTGACAAAGGTCGATTCCTCCGTCTATATGACGGACGGCGGCGTCGACGGCATGGAATCTGTCACGATCCATTTCAAGGACGGCAAGATGGCCGTGCTGACCAACGGCATCTACGGCAGGTCTGACCGCCACGGCGTTTTCTACGGCGAAAAAGGCTACATCGTTCTCGATAACATCAACAATACCCGTGTTGCAGAGGTGTACGACACGCAGGATGTTCTGCTCAAGCGTATCGAAATGCCCGCGCAGATCAGCGGCTATGAGTTTGAATGGAGAGAATGTATCCGCGCGATCAAAGAAGGTAAAAAATCCGCACCGTCCATGCCGCTGGAAGACACGATCGCCGTATTGGAGATCTGCGACAAGGTCAGGAAACAGTGGGGCCTCAAGTACCCCCAGGAATAATTAGGAGGCTATATAAATGAACAAGATTAGAGTTGGCGTGGCCGGTTACGGCACGATTGGTCAGAGATTGGCAGACGGCGTTGCACTGCAGGAGGATATGGAGCTGGTCGGTATTGCGGACCTTGCCCCGACCCTGTCTCTGCAGGCGCTGCGCGAAAACGATATGATCGGCGCAAACGGCGTGGAATACAAGCTGTATCTGGTCGACGGCGCAGACGAAGCTGCGTTTGCCGCAAAGGATATCCCTGTTGCCGGCAGCTTTGAAGAGCTGTGCAAGAGCGTCGACATCATGCTCGACTCCGCACCCGGCGGCGTCGGCGCAAAGAACAAGGAAAACTACTACGAAAAATACGGCGTCAAGGCCATCTTCCAGGGCGGCGAAAAGAACACCGTTGCAGACGTGTTCTTCCATGGTTATGCAAACTATGAAAAGGGCATCGGCCAGGACTATCTGAAGCTGACCTCCTGCAACACCACCGGCCTGATCCGTACTGTCGACTGCCTCGACAGAGAATTCGGCATTGAAAAGGTCGCCATCACCATCATCCGCCGCGTGGCAGACCCCGGTGACTATCATCGCGGACTGACGAACGCACTGCAGATGGACAAGTCACCGAGCCACCAGGCAGTTGACCTGATGACGATCATGCCCCATGTCAACGCAACGGGCATCCTCGTCCACACGCCCGTGACCCACGGCCACATCATCACCGTTCTTGCAACGGCAAAGGACGGCAAGAAGATCACCAAGGAGCAGGCTCTGGCAGCATTCCAGAAGCACCCCAGAATCCGTGTGGTCTCCATCGACGAAGGCTTCAAGGGCAACGCAAGCCTGTTCAAGTACGGCCGTGATCTGGGCAACCGCCGCGGCGATATGTATGAGATCGGCCTTTGGGAAGACTCCATTGTCGAAAGCGGCAATGACATCATGTATGCCATCAACATCCCGCAGGAGAGCGTCACCATTCCCGAGACCATGGACGCCATCCGTGCAGCTATGAAGATGCAGCTGACCCGCGAAGAGGGCACTGCGCTCACCAACAAATATCTCAAGATCGGCAAGTTCAAGAAGTAAAAAGTGCAAATCGGGGCAAGGAACACTCCTTGCCCCGTTTCCAAAGGAGGAAATAACATGCGATTCGGGATCAAAACACTGGACGATTTTGTTCTGCGCGGAAAGACCGTGCTTTGCAGAGTTGATATGAATCAGCCTGTGGACAGAGCAAACGACAGTCTGAAAAGCATTGCAAGAATCACTGCCTGCGCACCGACGCTCAAAGAGCTGTCAGATGCGGGCGCGAAGGTCGTCATCCTCGCCCACCAGGGAAGTGATATCGAATATAAAAATTTCTACTGCACAAGACCGCACGCCAAGGTGCTCAGTGAGCTGCTTTCCCGCGAGGTCAAGTGGATCGACGATGTGTGCGGTCCTGCGGCAAGAGAGGCCATCCGTTCTCTGAAGGACGGCGAGCTGCTCCTGCTCGACAATGTCCGTTTCGTCTCCGAAGAGCAGACGCTGTTTGAGCTCAAGCTCTGCCTCACCCACGAGCAGCAGGCAAAGACCCAGCTCGTGGAAAAGCTTGCACCGCTTGCGGATCTTTTTGTCTGTGATGCCTTTGCCGCAGCGCACAGAGACCAGCCGAGCCTTTGCGGCTTCGAGCAGGTGCTTCCGAGCGCGATGGGCAGGCTGTTCGAGAAGGAATACTGCGTGATCTCCGAACTGATGGAGAACCCGGCACACCCCTGTGTGTTCGTGCTCGGCGGCTCCAAAATTTCGGACGCATTCCTGATGATGGACACGGTGCTAGGCAACGGCGCTGCCGATCTCGTTCTGGCCGGCGGCGTGGTCGGCAACATCCTGCTTGCCGCCAGGGGCGAAGAGGTCGGACAGGGCAGCATTGATTTCATTGTCAAAAACAACTACGGTGAGTTCATCGAAAAGGCCAAGCCGATCTACGAAAAATACGGTGACCGCATCATCGTTCCGCAGGATCTGGCCTATCTCAAGGACGGCAAGCGCTGCGAATGTGATGTGGACAGCGTTCCGGCAGACATCAGTGCCGTGGACATCGGTTCCAAGACGGCGGCACAGTACCGCGAGCTGATTCTCGGCGCAAAGACCGCCTTCGTGAACGGGCCGATGGGCATTTTCGAAGAGACCGAAACAGAAGCCGGCACCAAGACCGTCTTTGAAGCACTGGGCGAGACCGAGGGCTTCAGCGTCGTCGGCGGCGGCGACAGCGTGACGGCTGCTGCGAAGTTCGGCGTGACGGACAAGCTCGGCTATGTCTGCACCGGCGGCGGTGCGCTCATTCGTTTCCTGACAGGCGAGGAGCTGCCTGTTGTCAAGGCGCTGCGTGGCGCAGCAAAAAAATTTGACTGAGACCTGAAAATAAAAGGAGATGCGAACAATGTCTGAAAACCGTGCGGCATTTATGACTGCTGTGAAAAAAGTAGAGATCAAGCCCTGCGAAATGCCTGTTCCCGCGCCCGGTGAGGTGCTCCTCAAGATGGCGTATATCGGCGTTTGCGGTTCCGATGCACATTTTTATGAAAGCGGCGAGCGCAAGGGCAAGGCCTTTGATCTGCCGTTCATCCTCGGCCACGAGGCATCTGCCGTTGTCGAGGGCGTCGGTGAAGGCGTCAAAAATCTGAAGGTCGGTGACCGGATCGTGATCGAGCCGCAGAAGACCTGCGGTATCTGCGAATTCTGCAAGAGTGGGCACTACAACATGTGTCCCGATGTCATCTTCCCGTCCACACCGCCCTATGACGGCATGCTGCGTGAGCATTTCACATTCCCCGCATCCTTGTGCCACAAGCTGCCCGACAATGTTTCTCTGCTTGAAGGCGCGCTCATCGAGCCGCTTGCAGTCGGCCTTTCTGCTGCCGAGCGCGGCAATGTGCGCCTCGGACAGACTGTCGTGATCCTGGGTGTCGGTGCCATCGGCCTGACCACTCTGCTTGCCTGTAAGGCAAGAGGCGCGGCAAAGATCATCGTCATCGACCTGTTCCAGAACCGTCTGGACTGCGCAAAGTCCTTCGGTGCGACGGATACAATCAACGCTTCCGAGAAGAACGCCATCGAAGAGGTCATGCGTCTGACCGACGGCGCAGGTGCGGATGTCGTGTTTGAAACGGCAGGCAGTGCCGTCACGGCAGCACAGACGACGGACTATCTCAAGCGCTGCGGCACGATCGTCGTTGTCAGCAACATCAACAAAGAGACCCCGATCCGCTTTATGGATCTGATGTACAAGGAAGGCGAGATCAAGACGATCTATCGCTACCGCAACAACTTCAAGACCGCGATCGCAGCGGTCTCCTCCGGCAGCATCGATGTCAAGGGCATGATTTCCAAGGTCTTCCCCTTTGAACAGTGCGACGAGGCACTTGCAAGCTCTCTGCGCGACAAGATGTCCATCGTGAAGCTTGTCATTGAGATCGCGGGAGAATAAGCCGCTGCCGACACGAACCTGAAAAGGAGGGTACCGCTTTGCACGGCCTGTGCAGAGCGCAACGACCATATGCAAGTAGAAACCTGTTTTTGCCCGAAAACACTGGACGGCGCTGCAGAACTCTTAAGCTGTTCTGACGGAAAAGTGCGCATCTGTGCCGGCGGGACAGACCTGTTCGTCATGATGCGCAAGGGCAAGGCGGATGCAAAGTATCTGATGGATCTGAGCGACCTTTCACTGGATTACATCCGCAAAAACCCGGACGGAACGATCTCCGTCGGCGCGATGGCGACGCTGACACAGGTCGCGGAAAGCGAGCTTCTGGCTGCGCCCGCATACAATGCCCTCACCTGTGCGGCGGCGCATGTCGGCTCTGTGCAGATCCGCAATGCCGCGACGCTGGTGGGCAATATCTGCACCGGCATCACAAGCGCGGACACCTGTGTCGCGCTGCTGGTGCTCGATACCCGCGTTGTCGCCTACAGTGTCCGCGGCAGCCGCACGATCCCCATCAAGGACTTTTTCGTTTCCAACCGAAAGCTCGCGTTGGAGCCGGATGAACTGGTCACGGAGATCATCCTGCCGGTCTGCGATGACGGGTGCGTTTCCCGCTTCCGCAAGGTAGGCACGCGCAAGGAGCTGCTGATCTCCGTGCTCAATATCGCCGCACTGACCGAAAAGGCGGCTGACGGCAGCTTCCCGCTGGTGCGTCTGGCGATGGGCGTCGTTGCACCGATCCCCATCCGTCTGCCGAAGACAGAGGCCTGTCTGACCGGCAAAACACTGACAGACAGCGAGATCGAAACGGCTGTCGAGACGATGAAAACAGAGATCAGTCCGCGTTCAAGCAATCACGGCTCTGCCGAATACCGCACGCTTGCTGCCGCAAATCTTCTGCGCAGCTTCCTGCGGCAGGCACGCGGCGATGGAGAAGAAAACAATGATAATTGACCTGTTTGTAAATGACAAGGCCTGTCAGCTCGATGTGACTGCGGATGAAAAACTGCTCGATACGCTGCGTGAGCGCCTGCATATCACCTCCGTGAAGCGCGGCTGCGAAAACGGCGACTGCGGTGCCTGCACCGTGCTCGTGGACGACAAGGCCATCGCATCGTGCATCTATCCGACGGTGAAGGCGCGCGGCAGACGCGTGCAGACCATCGAGGCGTTTTCCTCGCCCGAAAAACTGCATCCGCTGCAGGAAAAGTTCAAAGAATACGGTGCGTTCCAGTGCGGCTTCTGTGCCTCGGGCATGACGCTTTCCGCCATCAGCCTGCTGCAGCAAAATCCGGACCCGACGGAGGAAGAGATCCGTCAGGCGATCTACGGTAACCTGTGCAGATGCACCGGCTATGCCCAGATCGTGGATGCCGTCAAGGCATATGTTGCAGAGCGCAAAGAGGGGCAACGCGATGAAGAAAACTGATTTCACCTATATCGGCAAACGCCATCCGCGGATGGATGTGCAGCAGCAGCTGAGCGGCGTGTGCCGGTACGGAGACGATTTTTATGAGCCGGGGATGCTGATCGCAAAGGCGAAATACAGCGAGCATGCACACGCAAAGATCCTTTCGATCGACACCTCCGAGGCAGAAAAAATGCCCGGTGTTGCGGCGGTCATCACGCACCGTGATGTGCCCTGCAACGAGTGGGGCAACGGCAACCCGCCCGACCAGCGTGTGCTGGCACAGGACCGTGTGCTGTTCCGCGGCGACTGCATCGCCGTCGTGGCAGCGGAAACACGGCAGCAGGCGAAAGCTGCCGCGGCGGCGATCCGGGTCGAATATGAGCCTCTGCCCGCAGTGATGGACATCAAAGCGGCACTGGCGCCCGATGCGCCCGTGCTGCACCCGCAGAACGCTGCGACCAACATTGCTGCACACAAACACATGCACATCGGCGACGTGGAAGCAGGCTTCCGCGAAGCAGACCTGATCATTGAAGAAACCTACCATACGCAAAAGGTGGATCACACGCCCATCGAGCCGAGGATGGCCTTTGCAAGGCCGCTTCCCAACGGCGGCGTCCATGTGATCTCGCCCAATTCGCGTGTTTTCAATTTTGCAAGACCGCTGTCGAAGATCCTCAAAATGCCCATGAGCCGTCTGCGCCTGTCTGTGCCGGAGGGCATCGGCGGCAGCTTTGGCGGCAAAAACGATCTTCTGCCGGAGCCGTGGGTCGCACTGCTCGCGCTGAAGACTGGGCGTCCCGTGAAGATGACCTTCACGCGAGAGGAGGACATGTCCACCTCGACCATCCGCCACGCCTATGACATCCGCCACAGGACCGGCGTGAAGAAGGACGGCACGATCACGGCAGCCGAGGTCACGATGTATTCCGACACCGGCGCGTATTACGCCATTGGTGTGCCGCAGCTGCTCAAGGCCATCACGCATTGCTGCGGGCCTTACCGCGTCCCGAATATCAGCGTGGACGGCAATCTGGTGTTCACAAACACCTTGAGCGCCAGCGCCATGCGCGGCATGGGCGTGCCGCAGAGCTGCTTTGCGTGGGAGGCACATCTCGACCTCATCGCGCAGAAGCTGGGCATGAACCCCGTCGCTTTGCGCAAAAAGAACCTCTTTGACGAGGAAGGACAGCTCGTCAACGGCCAGGTCGTTGACGCTGCGCCTGCAAGAGCGTGTTTTGAAAAGGCACTGAAGCTGTATGAGGTGACGGAAAAGCTTCCTTTGAAACCAAACAAAAAACGCGGTGTCGGCATCGCGAATATGATCTATCCGCATGATTCCAGCGGCCCGTCCGGTGCCACGGCCTTTGTCGTCAAGATCGACTTTGACGGCTCGGCGGTGCTGTATAACGGCCTGAGCGATGTGGGACAGGGCTCCAAGACTGCACTGTCGCAGATCGCTGCGGAAATGCTCGGCATCCCGATGGAAAAGATCACCTTCATCAGCAGTGACACGCAGACCACCCCGTACGACGAGGCGACCGGCGCGTCAAGGACGATGTTTTTCTGCGGCAGAGCCCTGTACGAGGCCTGCGAAAAGGCGAGAGACCGCCTGTTTGAGGCTGCCGGCAGACTGCTCGGCGTGCAGGATGTCCGCAAATACGAGATCAAAGACGGCGTGATCTATCTCAAGGCCTTCCCGGAAAAGAATGTCACAGTCGAGCAGGCAGCCTTTGCCTCCGAACAACTTTTCGGCCGCCCGATCGTGGAATCCGCATCTTTCTCCGGCTATGCGACCACGCCCGACCCGGAGAACGGCCACGCGCTTTTGTATGAGCGCCACACCTTCGGCACACAGATCGCCGAGATCGATGTTGACGAGCTGACGGGCGAGATCGATGTACGCAAGCTCGTCGCGGTGCACAGCTGCGGCACGGTCATCAATCCGATGCTGGTCGAAGGACAGATCTACGGCGGTGTCCAGATGGGTCTCGGCCAGGCACTGATGGAAGAAATGAAGGAGCGGGAGGACGGCACCGTCATCTCCGATACCTTCTCCGAATACCACATCCCGACGGCAGCCGATATGCCGCGCATCTTCGTGGTCGACACCGTGCAGTGTCCCGTGGAGGACGGCCCGTTCGGCGCAGGCGGCCTGAGCGAGGGCTGCCCGTCTCCGACGGCTGCGGCGATCAAAAATGCCGTTGCCGATGCGGTGGGCGTGCAGTTTACGACGCTGCCGCTGACGCCGGAGCGTGTCCTGCTCGGCATGAACGGCAAGCAGTAAATGCCGCTGAAAAGTGAGGTTTTGTGAATGAAACTCGAATTCGGCTACGGTGCCGGCGTGCAGGCTGTTGAGCTGCCGGAAAAGAATCTTCTGGCCGTGCTGCACGCAAACGAGATGGAACACCCCCTGTCCGGGCCCGACGCGGTCAGAGAAGCGTTCAAAAACCCGATCGGCAAGCCGCGCCTGCGTGACTGTGCGGTGCCGGGGCGGAAGATCGCGATCGTCACAAGCGACATTTCCAGACCGCTTCCGAGCTACGATGTGCTTCCTGCGGTGCTTGATGAGCTGTATGCTGCCGGCTGCCACAAAGAAGACATCACCGTCGTTCTGGCGCTCGGCTCTCACCGCAGACACACGCCGGAAGAGATACGGCATCTCGTCGGCGAGCGGTGCTTCCGCGAGGTGCGCTGCGAGGACAGCGACAAAGACGACTGCGTCCACATGGGCACGACCTCGAACGGCACGCCCGTGGACATCACCCGCCGTGTGGCGGAAGCGGATTTCCGCATCTGCCTCGGCAATATTGAATTCCACTATTTTGCGGGCTATTCCGGCGGTGTCAAGGCCATTATGCCCGGTGTTTCCACGCCGGTGGCGATCCAGTGCAACCACAGACTGATGGTCTCACCGGATGCCTGCGCAGGAAAACTCGACGGCAATCCCCTGCGCGAGGACATCGAGCAGGCGGGGCTAATCTGCCCGGTGGACTACCTTGTCAATGCGGTGCTCGACGAGCACAAGCACATCGTCTATGCCGTCGCAGGAGACCCGGTCAGGGCGCACCGCGTCGGCTGTACCTACCTTGATAAGATGTACCGCATCGCCATCCCGAAGCGTGCCGACATCGTGCTGGTCAGCCAGGGCGGCGCACCGAAGGATGCAAACCTTTACCAGACGCAGAAGGCGCTCGACAATGCCAAGCACGCCGTGAGACCCGGCGGCACGATCATCCTGATCGGTGCCTGCCCCGAGGGGCTCGGGAGCGAGACCTTTGCGCGCTGGTTCCGCGAGGCGCCGACGGCGCACTCCATGATCGAGCGGATCGGACAGCACTTTGAACTCGGCGGCCACAAGGCGGCGTCTATCGCCATGGTGCTGGAGAACGCCCGGATCGACCTCGTGTCCGAAATGGACGACGAAGCCGTCCGCGGCCTGTTCCTCAATCCGCAGCCGAGCGCACAGAAGGCGCTTGACGAAGCATTTTCGCGTTACGGTGCCGATGCGACGGTGATCGCGATGCCGTTCGGCGGCGCGACGCTGCCCGTACAAAAAAACTGAACTGACTCACTGCTTTTTGGCAGAACAGAAAAGGAAGGAAATCAAACGATGGATTACGCAAAAGAATCTCTGCGCCTGCATGAAGAATGGAAGGGTAAGATCGAGGTCGTTGCGACCGTTCCAGTGTCGACCAAACAGGACCTGTCCTTGGCCTATACGCCCGGTGTGGCACAGCCCTGTCTGGAGATCCAGAAGGACATCAACAAGAGCTATGATCTCACGCGCCGTCACAATCTGTGCGCGGTCATCACCGACGGCACTGCCGTGCTCGGCCTCGGCGACATCGGCCCGGAGGCCGGTATGCCGGTCATGGAGGGCAAGTGCGTGCTGTTCAAGGCCTTCGGCAATGTAGACGCATTTCCGCTCTGCGTGAAGACCAAGGACGTGGACGAATTTGTCAACGCAGTATATCTGATGTCCGGCAGCTTCGGCGGCATCAATCTGGAGGACATTTCCGCGCCCAGATGCTTTGAGATCGAGCGCAAGCTGAAAGAAAAGTGCGACATCCCCATCTTCCACGACGATCAGCACGGCACGGCAGTCATCACGCTGGCGGGCCTGACGAATGCACTGAAGGTCGTCGGCAAAAAGAAAGAAGATGTCAAGGTCGTGACCTCCGGCGCAGGTGCGGCTGCGATCTCCATCGTCAAGCTTCTTCTGTCGGCGGGCTACCGCAATATCACGATGTGTGACCGCAAAGGCGCCATCTATGAGGACAGAGACGGGCTGAACTGGATCAAGGAAGAAATGGCAAAGGTCACGAACCTTGAAAAGAAACCCGGCACGCTGGCTGACGCACTGGTCGGCGCAGATGTGTTCATCGGCGTTTCCGCGCCCGGTACCGTCACGACGGAAATGGTCAAAACGATGAACAAGGACGCGATCATCTTCGCGTGTGCCAATCCCACGCCCGAAATTTTCCCCGAAGACGCAAAAGCCGGCGGCGCCCGCGTCATTTCCACCGGCAGAAGCGACTACCCGAACCAGATCAACAACGTGCTGGCGTTCCCCGGCATTTTCCGCGGCACTTTCGATGTCAGAGCTTCCGACATCAACGAAGAGATGAAGATGGCTGCGGCAATGGCGCTGGCAGGCCTCATCTCCGACGAGGAACTCAGCGAAGACTATATCATTCCCAAGGCATTTGACCCGCGTGTCGGCCCCACAGTTGCCGCGGCAGTTGCAGAGGCAGCACGCAAAACAGGCGTAGCAAGGAGATAACCATGGCAATCGACGAAGCAAAAGCAAAAGAGCTGTTCCTTGACAAGATGGAGCGGTTTATCTGCCTCGTCGGGAAAAAGCTTCCCGATGATGTGGTGGAAAAACTGCAGGAGCTTGCAGCACAGGAGACTGTGCCGCTGGCCAAGACGATCTATGAGACGATAGCGGAAAACCAGTCTCTGGCGGAAGAACTGGACCGTCCCTGCTGTCAGGACACCGGCGTGCTGCAGTTTTTGGTCCGCTGCGGCACCAAATTCCCGCTGATCGACGATCTGGAGGCGCTTCTGAAGGAAGCGGTGCTCCGCGCAACGGTCAGTGCACCTCTGCGGCACAACAGTGTCGAAACCTTTGACGAATACAACACCAAATGCAATGTCGGTACGGGCACGCCCACCGTTTTCTGGGAGATCGTCCCGCACAGCGACACCTGCGAGATCTATACCTATATGGCCGGCGGCGGCTGCACGCTTCCGGGCAAGGCCATGGTGCTGATGCCCGGCGCAGGCTATGAGGGCGTCGTGCGCTTTGTGATGGATCAGATGACGACCTACGGGCTCAACGCCTGCCCGCCGCTTCTGGTCGGTGTCGGCGTTGCCACGAGCGTGGAGACTGCGGCACTGCTTTCCAAGAAGGCACTGATGCGCCCCATCGGGAGCAAAAACCCGAATGCGCGCGCCGCAAAGCTCGAAGCGCTTCTGGCCGACGGCATCAACAGCATCGGACTCGGCCCGCAGGGTCTGTCCGGCACGGCATCGGTCATGGGCGTCCATGTGGAAAACACGGCACGTCATCCTTCCGCCATCGGCGTGGCGGTGAATGTGGGCTGCTGGTCACATCGGCGCGGCGAGATCATCTTTGACGCCGAAATGCACAGCGTTTCACCGACGCACGGAGGGTATGAAGATGCTTGAATACAGAAACGGAAAAACCGTCCTCTGCACGCCTGTGAGCGCAGAGGATCTGAAAACACTGAAAATCGGCGATGTGGTCTTCCTTGACGGCAGTCTTGTGACTTGCCGCGACGTGGCACACCGCAGACTGATCTATGGCGGCAGAGAACTCCCTGTCGACCTGAACGGCGGCGCGATCTTCCACGCAGGCCCCATCGTGCGCGCACGCGAGGACGGCTCCTATGAAATGGTCTCTGTCGGCCCGACGACGAGCATGCGTATGGAGGTCTTTGAAAAGGAATTTATCGAAAAGACCGGCGTCCGCGTGATCGTCGGCAAGGGCGGCATGGGCACAGCCACGGAAGAGGGCTGCCGTACATACAAGGCCATCCACTGCGTCTTCCCGGCAGGCTGTGCCGTTGTCGCGGCGAAAAAGATCGAAGAAATCGAAGCACACCACTGGGATGAGCTCGGCATGCCCGAAACGCTCTGGTGCTGCCGCGTGAAGGAGTTCGGCCCCCTGATCATCTCCATCGACGCAGAAGGCAACAACATTTTTGAACAGAACAAGCGCGTGTTCAACCAGAAGAAGGATGCGGCGGTGGAACAGATATTGCCGCAGGTCGCCTTCATCGAATAAGCACAAAACAGGAGGAACTGTATATGATGAATATTGACGTCCACCATCATGCCGTACCGGAAACGCTGCTGCAGTTCATTGCCGAAAATGAAAAGGAAGTGCACAAGGAATACCGCACGATCGATGGAAAGCAGTGTTTGATCTATACGGACAATCAGTTCGTTCAGCCGATCTATCCGATCTACTATGACGATGCACTTCGGTTTGAAAAAATGAACCAGATGCGGCTGAACATGGTCGTTCTGGCCATCTCCCCAGCGCATTTCAACTATGAACTCGAAACTGCCGTCACGGCAGAGACGAGCCGCATCATCAACGACTGGCTGGGCGAAAAGCAACAGAAATACCCCGATAAGTATCGCGGCATGATGACGCTTCCGATGCAAAACACCGAGGCGGCACTCGCGGAGCTTGACCGTGCATACAGAAAATACGGTCTGAAGAGCCTCGAGATCGCATCGCAGATCGGCGGCAGGAACCTGGATGATCCGAGCTTCTTCCCCGTGTTTGAGTATTGCGCCAAAAACGGCATCACCGTCTGCCTGCATCCGTACTGCCCGGTCAATGACGATCCGTCATTCTCCAAGTATTACACGACCAACCTCGTGCGCTTCCCGCTGCAGACGGGGCTTGCGCTTGCGACGCTCGTGCTCGGCGGCGTGTTTGAGCGGCTGCCCGGGCTGAATGTCGTGGCGTTCCACGGCGGCGGCCATTTCCCGTACCAATTTGGCCGGATCGAGCATGGCTGGCAGGTGCGGCAGGAGCCGAAGACCGCCATTTCCGGCAAGCCGCGTGACTACCTCGGCCAGATCTATTTTGACACCATCACGCACTCTGCACCGGCACTACAATTTCTGGTGGATGCCTTCGGTGCAGACCACGTGCTGATCGGCACGGATATGCCCTATGATATGGGCGATGAAACACCTGTCAGCAGTGTGGACGCGCTTCGCCTCACAGCGGCACAGCGCGATGCCATCAGCTGCGCCAATGCACAGGCTCTTTTTGGGATTTGAATGATGAAACAACAGAAGGTTTCGCTCGGCACGGAAGTACTCTATCTTGTATACATCGTTGCATTCTGGTTTGCACACTACCTGATCTCACCGTATCTGACGATCTACCTCAAGGGCTGGGGCATGACTGCCTTTACCGCAGGCCTGATCGCCGGTGCCTACGGCTTTATCCAGATCTTTGTCAGAATGCCCATCGGCGCCATGGCAGACCAGCTGTCCAAGCCGATCGTGATGATCCAGTTCGGTGCGGCATCGCTGATCGTCAGCACCCTGCTGATCTGCTTCGGGCAGTCGGAGATCGTTTTTCTGCTTGCAAGGCTCGTTGCGGGGATCAGCGCTGCCGTGTGGGTCGTTTTGCTGAGCATGTATGTCAAGATGCACCGCGAGCGCTCCAAAACAGAATCCATCGGGCGCGCAACGGCGGCGCAGTACGTCGGCATCCTGTCGGCGTTCGTCATTGCCGGTCTCATCCGCTCAAAATATGAGATGCGGGTGCTGTTTCTGATGGATGTCTTTGCCGCTGCGATCTGCTTCGTTCTGGGCTTTTTCATCAAAAAAGACGATTCTGAGCCGCAAAAGGAAACCATCTCCCTAGGCAAGCGGCTTCGCACTGTCATGAAAGACAAGCAGGTCTTCCGCGGGTCGTTCCTTTTCGCTTTTTCGCAGTTCGTTGTTTTTGCAACGGCGCTTTCCTTCACGGCGAATTATGTCAGAGATGTGCACAACATCAGCGACTTTTATGTCAGCCTTCTGGCGGCACTGTTCAGCCTGTCCACCCTGATTGCCTCTGCGATGGTCGACAGGGGACTCGGACGGATCCTGTCAGACCGCAGTGCGACAGTTTTGTCCTTCGCCATGATGCTGACGGCGTGCATCTGCTTCCCGCTGGTCAGCAACTATATCCTGCTGTGCATCATGCAGGTGCTCATCGGCCTGGCATACGGCATCAACTGCTCGGTGCTCAACGGCTTTGCCGTGAAGGACATCGGCAAGGAATACCAGTCGGCGGCGATCGGTTATTTCCAGGCGATGCACTGCGTTGCCGTGACCTCGGCGCCCATCATCATGGGCAAGCTCGTCGATGTGTTCCAGGGCTATACGATGCCGTACTGGGTGCTTGCCGCGCTCTGTGTCACGGCGATCATCCTCACTTTCGTCTTTTTCGGAATCCGAAAAAAAACGGACTGACAGCATGGGTGCTGCTGTCGGTCATAAAAGCAATCGTTTTTCTCCTTCATTTTATTCCTCTCTTTCTTTTCCCCCGGCGCAAGGCGGTCAATCTTCGGATTGACCGCCTTGACATTCCCACCCGCAAGAAATGAATAACGGAAGAACGCCCTGCGGGCATTGAAATGCACCCCATTTGTTAGACAGTATGATATACTGTAAACAAGTGGGGTGTTTTACTATGCCAAAAGGAGTACCAAACAAACGATACACGCCGGAATCCAAGAAGCTGGTAGTGGAAACCATGCGGGAAGAAAAGCTAAGTTACAGTGAAGCAGCGAGAAGATTTGAAATCAGTGACCATCACCGAGTTATGGACTGGGAACGAATCTATTTGACAGAGGGTCCTGAGGGATTTGCTGTAGAGCGAAGAGGTAGAAAAAGTACCGTAAGGCAATGTAAGCTGCCTAAAGAGGTAGAGGAAGATCTGCTGGCAGAAGTTCAGCGTCTTCGAGCAGAGAACGCACACCTAAAAACTTGCAAGGTACTTTGAGGTCTATTTTTTCGATCTCTCATCTGTAAGCACAGAGAGGAGCAAAATGAGGGGGTACGAACTTGAAGTTTTTTTAAAAAATTATTCATCAGATGCTTTTTTCTCCTTAAAAAACAAAAACCGGAAGATGAACTGATCTTCCGGATAGAAATCAAAATGGTAGTTGCTTCGATAGCAAAGCAGAACAAAAAAAGACCGACCTCCGTTTTTAAAACGGAAGTCGGTCCAAATTGCTTCTGAAAACGCCGATTTTTTTGAAATCGGATTATTCAGTTTGAAGTGCCGGAAACCCTTTCGTTTATATCCGCACATTCGATTCTTGTCACTGCTTTTTCTACAATGAACAGTGACAATTTCTGTTTTCATACTTTTCGAGTAAAATATTAAAAAATGCTCGGAGGTAAATACACAATGGAAGGACGAGTTATTGCGGCAAAGATGATTGCCGAATTCGAGGAACATCTTATCTTAGAGGAAAGGAGTGTGGCAACCATCCAAAAGTATATTCGGGATGTAAAGGCTTTTATGGCATATGCGTAAAACAGTGCCATTTCCAAAGAAATCGTCATTGCATATAAGAAATATTTGCAAGAGAACTATGCGGTACGGAGCGTAAATTCGATGCTTGCAAGTATCAACAGCTTCTTTTTGCTTTTCGGCTGGAATGATTTAAAAGTAAAATCACTGAAGCTTCAGCAGCAGGTTTTCTGCCCTGAAGAAAAAGAGTTGACAAAGGAAGAGTACACCCGACTGTGCCGGACAGCGGAGCAAAGGCACAATGAACGGCTTAACCTAATTTTGCAGACGATATGCGGCACAGGTATCAGAGTCAGCGAATTGCAATATATAACGGTTGAGGCTGTAAAACACGGCGAGGGCGTTGTAAACTGCAAGGTCAAAACACGATCCTTATTTATCGTAAAGGAACTAAGGCAAAAATTGCTCCGCTACGCAGCGAAGCAGGGAATCAAAAGCGGGATGATTTTCGTAACCCGAACAGGCAAGCCCATCAATCGGACAAATATCTGGCGGGAGATGAAATTCCTGTCTCAGGAAGCGGGAGTAAACCCGGAGAAGGTGTTTCCGCACAATCTGCGACACTTGTTTGCCCGTGTATTTTACAGCATCGAAATCTCTACTGCTCGATTTCGGATGCTATTCATCCGTCTGACCCATTCCATTTGGTCGGCAGCTTTCAACTGTTCGGTAACACACTCCATTGCGGCCAGTTGTTTTACCAGTTGCTCGAACATCTCCACCGCCTGCCGGTCAATATCTGCGAGATAGGCGTTCATTTTTCCGTTGGTCAGCAGGCTGGCATATCGCACACGGTGATGCTCCTTGAGATAGCGAAGATGCCGCTGCCCCCATACCCCGATTGGCTGATCTTCCTCCGGCTCATCCTCTCCGATAACCAGGTAATAGTCACCGACCAGTTCATACTTCAGCCCTGTGCGCTCATCTGTAATGTACTTTTCCATCATCAGTGCCTCCATCCCCACAACATTGACTTCTGCGGCTTTGCCTTGGCGACTTCGATTAATATCTCATCTACGGCATCTGTGTACCGTCCCGCCGCAATCAACTTGTTGCGGAACCGGTTCAGCCCCTCAATGATAAGCTGCCATTCCTGCCGGTTCAGTTCCACATAGTATTTCTGCTTCATACGCTGTTCCTCCTTTGATTTTCTGCAATTATTGTAGAAGGAGAATTAGCGTAAATCGAATGTACGGATATAAGAAAATCACCGAGAAAAGTCTGTGATAGACTGATCTCGGTGATTTTCCTTGCCATTGCTACGCCTGACAGCTAAGTCCTTTTAACTTTTCGTTGTCAACCCGTGGCTTTGCAACTCGGTTTTTCTCCCATTGCCGATTCAGCTGCGGTGATAATTTGATTTACTGCCTTATCAACGAAAACCGAAGGGTTTGCGAGCCTTTGAGGTGTGGCACTGCACTATAAAATAGATGCATTTTGGTTTTGCAGCATGATTTTGAACCATCATGATCTGAAAATGCAGTGCTTCTCCTCCGAGCAGCCAGTCGATAAAATCAAAGCGATATAAGTACGACGAAAGCTATGCAGAGCGGTCTGCGCCGCTTTTCTGTTAGCCAAAATGCAAAGCGAGTCAAAAAAGGCACTCTATATAAAAAGTTTTTTCGGAATTCAAGCAAAAACTATTGACCGCAACGCCATTTTTGGCTATACTAATAGCAAGGAGGCGATACCATGATCGTTAGACCCTACTATTTGGATATACTGAAAACCTATCGGGATGTTCCGCTGGTAAAGATTCTTGCCGGGATTCGGCGCTGCGGAAAATCGACCATTTTGGATATGCTGAAAGACGACCTGCTCGGCAGCGGCATTGCGGCAGACCATGTGATCCAGCTACGCTATACCTCGGAGGAGCTGGATGACAGCATGACCGCCAAGCAGATGTACCGTGACATCAAAGAGAAAATGACCGACGGTGAACGCTACTATCTTCTGCTGGACGAAGTGCAGGAGGTGGACGGTTGGGAAAAGGCGGTCAACAGTTTGCTGGAGGATGCCAACACCGATATTTATGTGACCGGTTCTAATTCCAAGCTGATGTCCAGCGAAATCTCCACCTATCTGACGGGTCGGTATATCTCTATCCCTGTCTTTACGCTGTCCTTTGCCGAATATCTGGAGTTTAAGAAGGACAGCGGCCGCACGCCGAAAGCGCTTTTGAACGAATATATCCGCATGGGTGGGTTCCCCATCGTTGCGCTCGGAAATTTTGACGAGCGTTCGTCCTATCAGATCGTCGAGGGTATCTACAATTCTGTTATCACCAGCGACATCACCAAGCGGCATAATATCACGAACTTCGACCTGTTCAACCGTGTGGTGAAGTATGTCGTGGAGAATGTCGGCAAGACTTTTTCCGCCAACGCCATCGTAAAATTCATGAAAGGCGAAGGGCGCTCTCTCTCGGTGGAGGCAGTTTATAACTATCTGGAGTGGCTGGAAAAGGCATTTGTGATCTACCGCTGCCAGCGGTACGATATGCAGGGCAAAACTGTCCTCAAAACGCAGGAGAAGTTCTACCTTGCGGACGCTTCCCTCAAATACTGCATGATGGGATTCAACCCGAAATCCGTTGCCGCCATGTTGGAAAACATCGTGTACTTCGAGCTTCGGCGGAAGGGCTATGATGTATATATCGGCAAAAATGCAACCAAGGAGATCGACTTCGTAGCCGTGCGGCGGGACGAGCGGATCTATGTGCAGGTGTGCCGCAATCTGCCAGAGGAGTCTGACCGTGAGGTTGCCAACCTGCTGGAAATCAGAGACCATTACCCGAAATATGTCGTAACGCTGGACGAACTGGCCGCAGGCAACATCAACGGTGTCAAGATCGTGCATCTGGCGGATTTTTTGCTGAGCAAAGAATATTGAAAGTTTGAGAGGATGTGACAAGAATGGCAGAAAACAAATATCATTTTGAACGATTAAGCCGTTGCTGTCGATGGCGTTGGTAATCTTCATGATACGCGCGGTCTTGCCGTTGGCATCCTTGATGTTCTTGTCATAGACAGTGCGCTCGGAGGCGATCTTGTGGGTGTTGGACTTGATGCCGTCCTTGCTGCCCTGATTTTCAAAGAAGCTCAGGATCGTGTCATAGTCACCGGTCTTTTGCAGATAGAGCGCGAAGGGCCAGCTGAATTTCCACGCGGCATCCGGGTACTGGATGTTCTGGAGAATGAACTGTGCATAGTCCGCGAAATGCTCCGTATGGCCGGACTCGATCAGAGTCGCGAGCATACCGATCACGTCGTGGTCGAACACGCGGTCGTAGCCGTTCTCGCCGACGTGCAGCTCATATCCGTCGGAGATGACCAGCGTGTAGATGTAGCCGGCCTTGTAGGCGTCGATCAGGTCGGCATAGTCTTCCGGAACGGACTCAATCTTGACGAGGGTTTCCAGACGCTTGTTCCAGTAGTTCTTCATGTGCTCGTAGTGCTCGGCCCAGCTGCCCTGCGCGGCAAGCACTTCGTTTTCGGGGTAGGCATAGGTGCCGCCGAAGCGGTCGGCGCCCACGCAGTATTCACGCACCACGGTCTGATCCGGTTCGACCGTTCTGGCAGCGGCATCCGCGTTCAGCGCGACCAAATCTCTGCTGACACGCGGCAGCCGCTGGATTTTATCGGTGGTGTTTGTGGTGGTCATGCGGGAATAGGCGATCTCATAACGGTTTCCATTCACATAGACCTCGTCCGCGAAGGTTTCGATCTTGTGCTGCAGGCCGTCCTTGGTATACTCACTGACAAAGCAGGGCAGGTAGCCTTCTGCGTTGTACCACTTCGCGGACTTGGGGGCAAGCTCATCGACGCCGAAGGTGATCAGCTTGTTGCCGTTGTCGCGGAGCAGATAGGTACCGTCCACCCAGAGGATGGGCGCGTCCTTGTCGCCCTCCCAGCCGAAGGAACAGACATTGCCGGAGGCGTACTTGTTGGCATAGGACTTATCCGTATCCGAAGCCTCGGCCGCATTGATCGCGCCCTTCAGGAGCAGATATTGCAGATAAGCCTCGCTCTGCGTCAGATGCTCGTTGTTCAGCGCGGTCTTTGCTGCGGCCAGCGCTTCTTCCAACTGCTGGCGCTGGAAAGCACCGATCTCGTCGCCGAATTCATCCAGCAGCGTCTGTGCTTCCTGCACGGCTTTGCGCAGCTTTGCGATATAATCCTCCTCGCCGGAGTCGCTGCGGCTCAGAGTCGCGGCACACAGGGACATATTACCATCGCGGTGTGCCTTTGCGGTCAATTTCCCGTAAACCTCAATGGAGGTGTAGGGTGCAACGGTAACGGTGTAGGTCAGTAGCTTCGAGGTGCCGCCTGCGTTCAGCTCGGCATTGCTGTAGACCGGCTTGCTCGTGTCGCCGTTTGCGTAGATATAGATCTCGCAGCTGGAGTTCCACACGCCGGAAACGAAGGTCAGCGTCTGTACCGATGCGCTGGCCGGAACGCTCAGCTTCCAGCCCGCCTCCTCGGGAATGGTGCCGACAGAGCCGTTGTCACCCTGCTTGTAATTCAGCACGCCGCCGGATTTGACGCCGGAGGCCCGCTTGTTGGGAATGCCGTCCGTCCAGCTATAGACGGCGGCGGAGTCGGACATAGTGGTGTCCATCGTCATGGCGCCGACCAGCTCAAACGAGAGGATATTGACCGGAGTCGGCTCGACAATATCGGCAGGGTCGCCGACAATCACGCGCAGAGAGGCCGCGGTACCCTTCTCCTGCACCCAAGAACCGTCTTCCTTGATTTTACCGCTGGCAAAGGAGGTAGTCGATTTGCACCAGCGGTATTCCTTCTGACCGAGCGTCGCCTGCGTCAGAACAACGGCGTAGGTCGTGCCGGCCTCGAGCATGATGTCGCTGCCGAAGTCCAGCGCGAGCAGCTCGTTATCGGTGATGTCCGATGCCGGAACGGTCAATCTGCGGACCTGTTTTTTTGCCGGTGAAATGCATCCAGTCGGCATTGCCCAGCTCCGTCAGGTTCATGGAGCCGGATGCCGCGGCGATCTCCACAACCGCCTCGTTCGCGGCGTTTGCCCTGAGTCCCAGAACGGGAACGGCAGAAGCAATCAGCGCGACGGCCAGCAGCAGAGAAAGTACATGTTTCATCTGTTTCTTTTCTTGTTCTCCTTTCAAATTGGTTGGATCTTATGCTGGGAAGTACGCTACGCTTCGCCGCTGACCACCTCCAAAAGCTCAGATAATTCGCTTATCCGATATTGTGCAAGTGGGGACTTCACGGCATCGCCGATCGCCGCACCGTGAAATCCGCCGCGATAAGCCGCTTCTATCCCGGCCTGTGCATCCTCGACGACGATGCATTCCGCCGGTTGCAGGCCGAGCATCTGCGCAGCCTTGAGGAAAACCTCCGGGTCGGGCTTGGAACGGGTGATGTTGTTCCCATCGGAAATGGCATCAAAAGCGTTTTCCAGCCCGATGCGCGAGAGGATCAGCCGCGCGTTCTTACTGGACGAGCCGATGGCAAGCAGCACTCCGCGTCCGCGCAGGGCGTCCAGCGTTTCCCGCGTTTCCGGGGCGACGTCGGCCGGGGTCATGTTTTGCAGGAGCAGGCGGTAGAGCTCGTTCTTGTCGGCCGCCATTTTTTCCTTTTCCTGCTGCGTATAGCGGCGCGCGGCGCGCTCGAGAATGATCTCCAGCGATGCCATCCGGCTCACGCCGCGCAGGCGGTTGTTGATCTCCCGGTCGAAGTAAATTTTCTCCTGGTCGGCAAGCGCCTTCCACGCGCGGTAATGGTATTCGTCTGTGGAGCAGATCACGCCGTCCAGATCAAAAATAATGCCGCGATACTTCATGCTTCCTCCCCTCCAAGACCGAACACATAAGTACCTGCATACTTCTCGTTGAAGCGTGCGACGGCCGGCTCGAAATACACGGCGCCGACGTTCTCGCCGACCATGTAGGACGGGATGGTCAGGACAGTTTCTTCCGCAGGCTGCTTGGAATCGTCGGAAGCAGCGCTGTCAGACGGCTTGCTGGGGTCTTCGCTCGGATTGGGGGTCTTGCCTGCGCAAGCGCCCAGCGACAGGATCACAGCAAGTGCAAGGATGAGTGCAAGGATCTTTTTCACTTTGTTTTCCTCCTGATTTTTTAATATATGCAAAAAGAATACACATCTTTTAGCACCGATTATATGTTATATTCAAATCGAAAACGTTTTTGATTCTCTGCCAGAGAATAGGACGAAACCGATGAGGTGCTTCGTCCTATGTTCAAAAACGCTGTTGATTTTTCTCTCTTACCTCTCCGAGGCTTCCGCCGAGGCTCAGGCGGTACGGAATGGTCCGGCAGCGCGGCAGACTGCGCCCGTCCACGATGGCGTGCAGCAGCTCGGCGGCGGCAAAGCCCTTGCCTTCCATGTTCTGGTCGACCGTCGCAATGGCCGGCTCGTTCAGGTCCGCAACGTGCAGACCGTCGAAGCCCGTCAGCGAAAAATCCTCGCCGACGCGGTAGCCGCAGCGGTTGATCGCCTTGGCTGCGCCCAGCGCGATCAGATCGCTCGCGCAGAGGAAAGCCGTTGCGCCGAGCTTCCCATGGGTTGCCAGATATTCCAGCACCAGCGCTTCGGCGCACTCGGCGCGGAAGTCAGTGTAGAGATTTGCTTCCGGTGTCAGGCCGTGCTCAGCGAGCGCCGCCATCACGCCCTCGAGGCGTTCCGTGCAGACCATGGCCTCCTCGCGTCCATTCAAGTACACGATGCGCCGATGCCCTAGCGCCAGCACCTGCTGCGTCATTTCGTAGCACGCCTTGGCATTGTCCGTGCCGACATAGCCGATGTTCTCACCCTCGACGCGCACGTCCACGGTCACGCAGGGCGTCTTGGAGCTTTGCAGGCATTTATAATAGACGTCTGTCGTTTTGATACCGAAGCACATGGCACCGGCCAAACTGTGCTCACTGCAAAACTGCTCGTAGGTTTTTTCCTCCTGCTGCTCGGATGAGAGAATGTAGGTGGCAAACTCGATGTTATTTTCCTCGGCGTAGCAGCATGCGCCGCGCAGCATCTTGATGACCAGCTCGTCGGTCAGGCCGTGGTCAGCCATGAAGCCTGAGAGGATGATCGCCATAGTCTGACGGTTCTTGGCCGAAAGCGTCTTGGCGTGCAGATTGGGTACATAGCCCATCTGCTTGGCGACGGCCAGAATGGTCTGCTTGGTTTCTTCTTTGATGTCGTGGTAATCGTTAAACGCGCGGGAGACGGTTCCGACAGAGACGCCTGAGGCCGTCGCTACGTCCCGAATCGATACCGGCATGCTGCTCTCTCCTTCTCGAAAACGTTTTTGCTTTCTGGTAATATCATACACGCTGCACCGCACGGTGTCAACTGTGAGTGTTTACAAAACTCGAATGTGATTTTTGTGGATTCTGTCCTTGATACGAATGCTTTTAGTGTCATTTCTCCGTTCCTCCGTGCAAAACTCCGTTGCCTTCGTTGATTTTGGAGTTACATCATAGGATTTTCAAGCAGGTCTTCGATATCGCCAACCAAGAACACGGGATAACTTGTAGAGTGTTCGTTCCTGCGCCTTATCAATGTTGTTGACTCTTTGCTTATACATCTGAATGTTTCGGACATTGATACCCGATTGTTCCGCAAGTTCTGACTGAGATAAGCCTCTGCTTTCCCGAATGCGTTTCAGTTTGGAATCGCCTTCGGCAGCTTTGTAGAACTCTTCCATAAAAGGGATTCTTACATTGCTTAACTTAACGGATTATCTCAAAATATTTGATACGCGCAGTAGACCAAAATTTGAAATCAATGATGAAAATGAGAAACTGCTTACCGCCTTCAAAGAAAGCAATCTGATTGATAATTACGAAGAAAGTCCTGAAAAGGTGGGATATTACAAAATCATCAGACATAAACCAATAACAAAATCATTGCCAAAAGAACTACTATAATTTTGTGTTCATAACTTTACATAGCCGAGAGGTTTTCATTCTGAAAGCCTTTCGGTTATTTTTATGTCAGAACGTAGGTGAAACACATGTCATATATCCCGGTAGTGTCAAGATAATTGCGCAATAATATGGTAGTGTCAAAATAATTGCGCAAAAATATTTGCAGACTCCGGCCGAATGAAGTCACCCGGCAACAGAGACGTCGTCCAAAGCCGCCCCAGGTGCTTCATATTCATGTACTTCTTGTTGCCCCACTGGATGCCAGCCACATGACGCAATCTCGCGCAGACCAGCATCAGGACGGAGTTTCCGTCCGGGAACGTCCCCACCACACGCGCCCTGCGGCGGATCTCGCGGTTCAGCCGCTCGATCACATTGTTGGTGTGGATGCGCGTCCAGTGTTCGCTGGGAAAGTCGCAGTAGGCCAGCGTTTCTTCCCCACTGCCGCGGACCAGTTCCTTGATCTGCCCCTTGATAATTTCCTCGTTCAGCTATACAATATTCTCAGACATAGTTTGCTCTCTTCTTTCAGAATGGTGTGTCGTGACTTCATTTTACCAGAGTCTGCAAGCCATGTATCCTTTTGTGCAATTTATTTCACCTTATCGTAGCTTGTCATACGTAAAAGATATTTTACATCATAGTTTGTCATACGACAATAAGCATCGTAAAAACCGCCGCCCCGATTTTTCGTTCGGGACGGCAGTTTTGTCATGCAAGGCTCCGCAGATATTCTTCCACATTCTGATATTGAATGCCCTCAACCACTTGGCTTTCCCCTCGATAGAGGACAAACTTTCCGGTGATTGGGCCGTAGCGGTGCTCGGTCTGAGCACATTTTTGCCCGTCGATCAGATGGCGATACTGCTGCGGGACGGCTTCCTCGCTATGCTTGATCTCGAAAATTTGGCAGGAACCCGCCACCGGATCAAACACCACCATATCAAACTCGCCCAGGGGAAATTGCAGGACGAACACCTGCTTCTTGGGGTTCGCCAGCTTGGTTTCCAGCAGGACAATGTCCTCCAGCATCCGGCCTTTGATCTCGGTCAGGATGCGCTGCTGCACTGCGGTACGTTCTGCCAGAGGCAGGGCGCTGAATGTCTTATCCAACAGCAGACTGCGGATCAGCGCGTCCGCCTGTGCATAGCGCAGACCTGGCTGCGCGATCACCGTGCGGCTGGACTTCATGCTGACATCCGGCAGGTGCAGTACGTCGATCTCCCGCGTCAGGTCCAGCAAATCCAGATATTCCTTGATCTCCGCCGCGTGAACATCGTCCAGTTTTACGGTCTGTTCTGCCTTGTTGCGGATCTCCAGCAGCATCCGCAGGCTGTCGGCAACAGCCGCAAGGTCAATGCGGTCAAGGACGTCCGTTGGGTTCTCCCGATCCCGGCGCAGATTGCTGGCGGAAATGCCAAGGTCATGAGATTTCCAGTCCTGCGTCAGTACCTCCAGCGTGAAGCGGTGGTTGATGTCCTCCACCACGCGGTTGATGGCGCTGGTCAGCTCATTCTTGCAAAGGATAGAATTCCGTCCCTTTAAGCCGTTTTTGCAGAGTTTCCTTATTACTGGGGTATAATCCTTCATTGCAACAGACGTATCCATCATAAAATAGCTTATTAAAGACAACTGCCTGAAGCGCTGGGCGGATAAACCAAAAATCTGCTATTATATAAAGAATATCTCTAGTTGACAAAGTATCCATGTGCGTTTCTCCTACAGCATTATAGTTTTATAACTTACAAGGTGTCCACAAGTAATAATCCCAACCTCTCCCATTGACCCACAAAATACGATTTTCAACCATCAGATTTCTGATTATATGCCGCAAAAAAACAGGATTCTATTTTGCTGGGGCAACTGGAGCTGGCTTGGGCAAGTACGAGTATTCATCCGGGAAAACAATCAAGTCCCAATCGATTTTCTTCGCAAAATATGTAGCCTCCTCGTAGCGTTCGCTATTCATCGGCTTACGGTAAGCCGCAATCACGCGAACCTGATTGCAGACGTAGTCGCGCATATCGAGCTTCAAAATCGTATTTGGAACATAACGCCGCTTGGAGCCTGTGGTAACAAAGCCCATACACGCAGTCGTCCCGCCTGCAAGCTTATCCGTTATCAACCGCGGATTACGGGAATTGTAATCACCGATCATCGTTGCCGAGAGATGCCCCGAAAGCAACTTGGGCAAGACATCCAGTTTAAGAGCTGTCGTTCCATCGGCAGCAAACTCAAAATCATTGATGCTCAAGCGATGTGAAAGACATTTATCATAGAATTCTTTTGCGCTGATAGTATCATTTGAACCGTCTTTGTTCTGCCGTATTTTTTTAGTTTTCAAGCCCGTCAAATGCATAAAATTGCTTGCGTCAAACGAAAACTCTATTGCAGATATTCTTCTATGTTTATCTTGGCATATAAATAGAATATTCCGATTTGCAAGTTCGCTGCGATACTTTTCCGCACAGGCAACAACGACTGCAATCGCTTGCGCTTTCGTATAATGTTTCATGCCATTGGGACACTCTCTTTCTTGCAAAAAAAGGAGAGACCGTAATACCGCAGTATTACTAGCCTCTCCTAAAATGACTGGTTTTTCTGTTGTCCGCCAACAGCCGGAGCTTTGTACTCCGATTCTTTATCGGGTTTTTCCGTTGTCCGCCAACGCTCAGGCACACAGGTCCTGCATCCATTTCGGATTTTAAGTGCCAGCCGCACTGGTGAGATGACGCTCACCTTCCGCTATTATTATATTCCGCGCAAAAGAAAATGTCAACAGAAAACCGTTGAAAAATATTCTTTTCAGAGTGATTTATACCTTATTCTCTGAAAATCATCTGCCGTTTTCCACCTCCTGCTCGATCTCCAGGCCGCCCGGAAAGACGACCCGGATCAGGTGCTTCGACACGGCGATCACGCGCGAAAGGGTCTGGCGGACGAGATAGTCATCATAGACAAGTGGGTGGTTTTGCAGTGCGTCGAGGGCGGCATACACTTCATCGAGGCGCGAGCGCAGTCCCGCCTGCGCCTGCTGCGCGTCGGCCTGCTGTGCAAGCTGCCCGGTCAGGCGCTGCTTTTCCGCCATCAGCACAGTGACGCGCGCTTCGTCAATTTCTCCGGTGTTTTCGGCTGAAACCGCATCGAGCATGGCGCTGAACTCGGCGTCGATCTGCGCAATGCGAATCTGAACATCCATCGTCCGATCCTCGCTGGCTTCGCCGTGCAATCCCATCCCAATATGCAGCTTGAGCGTTTGCAAAACATCTGTGTTCTGCCTTGCCGCGGAGGAAATTGCCTCCATGATCGCGCGCTGCACCGCGCTTTCCTCAAGGCTCGGCGAATGATGGCAGTACTTTTTGCCGTAGTCCAACCGGCTGATACACCGCCAGACGACCTTTCGCTCCCCTCTGGCCGTCCATGTGCAGCGGCGGTAGGGCGTCCCGCATTCGCCGCAGACCAGCAGCTCCGTCAGCGCGTACTTTCCGGAATACTTGCCTTGCTCGGTTTTGGTTCCGACCTGCTTGACCTTCTGCTTGCTGCCCCGCCGCGCCAGCTCCTCCTGCACGCGCGCGAAGGTTCCGGCGTCAATGATCGCAGGATGATTGTTTTCCACATAAAATTTCTGCCGCTCGCCGCGGTTGGCCTTGATACGCTTGGTCAGGCAGTTTTCCACATAGGTCTTGCCCAGCACCGCGTCGCCCTTGTATTTTTCGTTCGAGAGGATCGAGCGGATCGTCGTTTCCCGCCATGCCTGCTTCCCGCCGGGCGAGGGAACGCGCTGCGCCTCCAGATGGACGGCGATATCGTGCAGACTGTCCCCTGCGAGGAAGCGGCCATAGATGGTGCGAACTGTTTCCGCCTCCTCCGGAACGATCTCCGGCGTGCCGTCCCCGCCGCGGCGGTAGCCGAGGAAATGCTTGTAGTTGAAGGACACATTACCGTTCTTGGCACTTTGCGCCTTGCCCCATTTGACATTGGCGCTGATGTTTTCCGACTCGCTCTGCGCGACGCTGCCGTAGATGGAGATATAAAATTCCGAGGACGCGTCGATGCTGTGCAGATTCTGCTCCTCAAAGTAGACATCCACGCCGATCTCGCGGAGCTTGCGCGTGACGGCAATGCAGTCGAGCGTATTGCGCGCAAAGCGGCTGATGGATTTTGTGATGATCATTTTGATTCTGCCCTTTTGGCAGAGACGGAGCATCCGGTTGAACTCGTCGCGCTTTTTCAGGCTGGTGCCGGAGATGCCGCGGTCGGCAAAAATGCCCGCCAGACGCCATTTGGCCTCCGAGAGAATCAGCTCCTCATAATGCTGCTTCTGCACCTCGTAGCTGTTGAGCTGCTCCTCCTGTTTGGTCGATACCCGGCAGTAAGCCGCAACCAGAATCTGCTCATAGGGCGTGCGGGCAGCCTGCTTTGTCACATCCGCAGGAATGACCCGCACCACCTTGCCGGTCCGTGTCATCTGCTTTCCTCCTTCCCGATGGTCTGGCCGTTGGCCAGCGTGAGGCGAACGGTCGCATCCGCTTGCAGGAGGATCGCCCTGATGCAGCGGCGGGTCAAAGCCTCCGAGTATGCCGAAAGCGGGCCGGATTGCTCCAGGTCCGCTTTCAATGCTTCCGTCAGATAGGCAGCATCCTCAATCTCATGGTACTTGCGTGCGGCGCAATCCAGAATCTTCTGGCGGAGGATGACTTTATCGAACGTTCCGCACTCCAACGTCTGCCGGATTTCGGCTTCCAGCCTTTGCACGGTGCCGCTCGGAGCATAAGCGTCTGCCGTGGCTTGAAGCCGCTCCGGATGGGCGATTACGTCGTTCAGAAGGTCTGTGATTCCTCCAAGCAGCGCTTCATCCGTAATGCCAATCCATGTGCGGCACTGCGGATTTTTGCACACCCAGCGCTGGGAGATTCTGCACTTCTGACTGATATGACGGGACATCGCTTCTCCGCAGTTCGGGCAAACAACCGGAATTCCAAGCCGATAAACGGGATTGCTTCGGCCGGTCTTACCTTGGTTATTACGGCTCTGTTTTGTTTCTCTCAGGCGCTCTGCCGTTTCTCTGTCAAGAATCGGAGGATAGTCGTTATGCCCTGTGTAACGCTCATCTTCCAGCAGGCGCATGAGGCGCGCTTTATTCCAGTTTTCAATTCCCGGCGCATAAGGAACCCGCCGTGCGTTCAATTCCCGCGCGATTTGCAGCAGAGAAGCTCCGGAAAGATACCGTTCGAAGATTTCCGCAAGCACTGCCGCTTCGCCGGCATTGACGACCACCGCGCCGTGATTATAGGCATAGCCAAAGGGAAGCATCCTGTTTTTCATGCGTTTGTGCAGCGTCCTTTCTCCGGAATTATTTCTGTAAGCTCCAGGCCGCCGAGCAGCCTGAAGCGCAACTCCTCATTGCGAACTGCGGCAATCTCCGCAACGATCTGCTCCAGAATACCTTCGTCATCCTCACCGGTTTCCAAAAGTTGATTCAGTATTTTCAGGTCATCGAGTTGCCCATCGTTTTCCGCTTCTGCCAGAAGCCTTCTCCGTTCAAGCCGAAGGTGATTGATTGCGCCGTCCAACACGTCCGCCTGTGCCGCGTAGTCCGATGCAGTCAAAATTCCCTTGGTATGCAGCCGCGTGACAACCAGCTTTTGCGCACTGCGGTCCGCCAGCACCTTGTCAATTTCGTGCAGCCGCACTTGATTCCCGCAGGAATACTCATTCAACAGCGTAAGATGCTGAATCAGTGGCGAAAGAATATGTTCCCGATTGGCCCGCAGCTTTCGCAAAAGCAGGGAGAACGCATTTATGACCTCCTCCTCACGGACTCGCACCTTCCGGCAATTCGAAGCACCGGAGTTTTGAAAAGCGCAGCTCCAGTAGGCAGTGCCGTTGCAGCAGAGCCGGCGCAGGCTCCTTCCGCAATCCGGACAACGCAGCAGACCGGAAAGGCGGTGCTTCCCCCTGTCGGTACGCCACACCTGCTGCCGCTGCTTTCGCAGCGCCTGTACCGCCGCGAAGTCCTCGCGGCTGATGATCGCCGGATTGCTGTTTTCCACATAGTACTGCGGCAGCTCCCCATGGTTGTATTTTTCACGAAAGGGAAGGGTCTGCGTTGTATACTTCTTTTGCAGCAGCGCGTCACCGACATAGCGTTCGTTGCCGAGCAGATAGCTGATGCCGGTAGCACGCCATTGCTTTCCTTCGCGGCGCGTGCGGATGCCCTCCTGATTGAGCACGTCGGCAATCGCCTGTCTGCCCAGTCCTTGCAGATACAGTGCAAAAATACGCCGGACAACGGCAGCCTCCGTTTCATTGATCTGCAATTTTCCGTCGATCAGTCGGAACCCATAAGCTGGATAGGTGCAGTTAAACTCCCCGGATGCCATCCGTTTCCGGTAGCTCCAACGCACATTCCCCGATATGGCCAGGCTTTCCTGCTGCGCGGCCATACCGGGGAATGTGATAATCATTTCATTGTCCATTCGGGCAGTGTCAATGCCCTGTTCCTCAAAGAACACGCTGACGCCATGCTCCGAGAGCATCCGCAGCGCTGCAAGCAGCTCCTGCGTGTTGCGTGCAAAGCGTGAGACGGATTTGACGATGATGCGGTCAATCTTGCCTTTCCTGCAATCCCGCATAAGCCGCAGGAAGTCGTTGCGCTTCTCGGCGCAGGTGCCGGTGACGGCCTCATCGGCGTAGACATCCACGAGCCTGTACTGTGGGTTCTGTTTGCAGTAGTCGGAGTAGTATTGGATCTGCGCGGCAAAGGAGCGGCGCTGATCCGCAGAACCGCTGGACACCCGGCAGTACGCCGCCAGTCGGATCTCTGACGCTTCTTTCTTCTCTGCCGTGATCTCGGTGACTGTTTTCATGGGATGCTCCCTCCTTTTTTGTAACACAGACAATACCACAAAGGTTCGGAACTATCCAGTGTTATTTTTTTATTTTTTTGGCTTAATATAAAGCTGCGTTGTATGATACCGTGCAGCGCTGAGCGCTGTAATTTCGGCGGCCTCGGCTTCGCTGAGCAAGTCCAGCTTTTGCAGAAGCTGAAGCAGTCCGACACTGTAAGCGAAGGCCGCAAGCTCGGCCGATTCTTCCGGCTTCAAAGCAGTCCCTCCATGTATTTGATCCCAAAGCTGGCGATCAGTGCACGGTCAATCCTGCCCATGGTTTCCTTGTCCAGCCGGGCGAGGCGAACGCCGAGGCGCGATTTGTCCAGCGTGCGGATC
>CAKTVG010000017.1 GCA_934622035.1 uncultured Oscillospiraceae bacterium | reverse complement strand
TGCGCTGCGTCCTTGGCCGCTGCCGCGCCCATCTCTTCACGGGTGTCGTAAATATAAACCGGCAGGTTTTCTACCTTTTTTGTAATCATGCGTAACCTCTCCTTATTGATTTCTCGTCGAGCCGAGGTAGGCCGCAGCCACCTCCGGGTTTGCCAGCATTTCCTTGCCGGTGCCGGACATCACCACATGCCCCGTTTCAATGACGTAGGCATAGTCGCAAATGCTCAGGGATTTTTTCGCGTTCTGTTCGACGAGGATGACCGTAATCCCCTCGTCGCGGATGCGCTGAATGTTATGGAACACATCGTTGACAATGACGGGCGCAAGGCCGAGAGACGGCTCGTCAAGCATCAGAATCTTCGGCTTTGCCATCAGGCCGCGGCAGATGGCCAGCATCTGCTGTTCGCCGCCGGAAAGCGTGCCCGCATCCTGCTGACGGCGCTCACCGAGGCGGGGGAACATTTCGTACTGCTCCTGCATCAGGCGCTCGATCTCCTTATGGCCGCGAACGGTATACGCGCCCGCGCGGAGATTTTCCTCCACGGCCAGGCCGGCGAAGATTTTTCTTCCCTCCGGTACCTGCACGACGCCCTGACGGACGACGCGGTTTTCCTTTGTCGGCAGCGGAACGCCGCGGCAGAGGATCTGGCCTTCATACTTCACCGCGCCGGAAATGGCGTTGATGATCGTGCTTTTACCCGCGCCGTTGGAGCCGATGATGGCGGTGATGGAGCCTTCGGCAATGTCCATATCCACACCGCAGACGGCCTCGTGCACACCGTAGAACACCTTCAGCCCGCGGATTTCCAGAATATTCGCCATGCTTACTCCTCCTCTCCGAGATATGCCTTCAGAACCAGCGGATTGTTCTGAATCTCCTCCGGCAGGCCCTTAGCGATGGTCTGGCCGAAGTCCTGCACATAGATGTAGTCGCTGAGGTTCATGACCAGATCCATGCGGTGCTCAATGACCAGAATGGCAAGCTTGGGGTACTTTTCATGGATTTCCTTGATGAAATCCACAAGCTGGAACACTTCCTCGGGGTTCAAACCGGCGGCAGGCTCGTCCAGCATCAGAATTTTCGGATTTGCAACCAGCGCACGGGCAATCTCCACGCGGCGCTGAATGCCGTAAGGCAGGTTGGACGGGCGCATGGAGGCGTACTGATCGAGATTCAGCAGCTTCAAACACTCCATAGCGCGGCGGGTCGTCTCCTTTTCGCGCTTCCAGCGGCGCGGCAGAAGGAACATCGCCTCCAGGAGGCTATACTTGCCGTCAAAGTCCAGCGCGACCTTAACATTGTCCAGCACGCTCAGGCCGGCAAACAGGCGCGTATTCTGGAAGGTTCTCGAAACGCCGCGGCGCGCGGTATCGATCTGAGATTTCTTGGTGATATCCTCCCCCGCAAAATTCAAAGTGCCGCGGTCCGGCTGGTAAATTTTGGAAATCAGGTTAAAAATGGTCGTCTTACCGGCGCCGTTCGGGCCGATGATGGCGACGATCTCGCCCTCGTCGATGGAGAAGGAGAAATCCTTGACGGCCTCGACGCCGCCGAAGCTTTTATACAGATGCTCAACCTTTAAAACACAGCTGCTCATTTCTTCTCCCCTCCCTTACTCTGCGCAAGGCTGCGGCGCTTTGCGGTACGCTTGAGCCAGGCGAAGCTCAGCTCGCTCTCGCCCATGATGCCCTTTGTGCGGAAATTGATGACGACGATGATGAGCAGACAGTAGATGACCGTCTTGAAGCTTTGCAGGTCAATGCCGAAGAGCTTGATGCCCTTGAGGAATTCCGGCAGCACCTTCAGCGCTGCGGCGGAAATGACGGAGCCGGTCAGAGAGTTCGTGCCGCCGAAGAACAGCAGAATCTGCATCTCGGCCGACAGCGACCAGTCGAAGGCATCCGGAGAAATGACGCGGTTGCGCAGGCCGTAGCAGATGCCGCCGACCGCCGCGATCATGGAGGCCAGAACGTAAATCTTGACCTTGAGCTTGTAAACGTCGATACCGAAGCTGCGAGCGGCGATTTCATCCGTCTTCAGCGCGATGCACATCCGCCCGAAGCGGGAATATTTCAGATTGCGCACCATGAAGACGATCACAACGGTAATGCCTAGGATGATCCACACCAGGCCCTTGACCTTCGGGATTTTGGAAAAGCCGATGGAGGCATTGGTGTAGTCGCCCAGCAGGATTACGATTGAGGAAACCATCTGCCCAAAGGCGACGGAGAGCAGCGCGAAATAGTCGCGGCGAAGCTTCAGCGTCGGCAGGCTGATGATCAGGGCGATTGCGCCGCTGGCAACGATACCAATCACGGCGGTGAACCAGATCGGCAGGGTCAGATACTTGGCAAGGCAGAAGGTCAGATAGGCGCAGATGGACATATAGGCCGCCTGGCCGAGGGAGAACATGCCCGCAAGGCTGGTCATGGAGAACACGCCGCAGACCGTGATAACGGAAATGCAGGCCATCATGATCAGGGAAAGCTGATAATTACTCACAGACGGCACCTCCTCAGACCTTGTCCTTGGCAAATTTACCGGCAATGCCCTCCGGACGAACCGCGAGGAAAACCAGCATAATGCCAAAGAGGATGATGGGCGTGGACAAAGAGCCAAGCCAGTAGGTCAAAATCATCTCCACGACACCAAGCAGAATGGCCGCCGGGATCGCGCCGCTCAGGCTGCCCAGGCCGCCAATGACGGAAGCAATAAAGCCCTTGAGCATCATGGATGCGCCAAGCGAGGGATAGACGGAATACTTCGCACCAAGAAGTACGCCGGAGATACCGGCAAGCGCACCGGCAATCGCAAAGACGGTCATAATAACCACACTGGAGTTAATGCCCATCAGGCGGCTCGCACCGGGGTTGATGGCGACCGCACGGATGGCAAGGCCAATACGCGTTTTGTTAATAACATAGAGCAGAACCGCAAGGATCACCAGAGAAACGACGAGGATTAGCGTGTCGATGCTGGAAAAACGCAGGCTGCCAATATGGAAGGTCGTGCTGGAGAACACCGCCGGGAAGGCGTAAATGTTCTTTCCGAAAAACACGTTAAGAATCTGTTCAATAAGGATTGCAACGGTAATGGATGCAAGAAAATAATACAGCGTCGGTGCCTGCTTTTTCCGGATGCGGCGGTAGGCAACGGTATCGATCAGGAGAGCCATCGCAATTCCGCATACGGTAGTAAAGATGACAGTGACATAAAACGGAGGCGGATTGTCAAAAGATGCCTGGAAGAAGTAGCCAATAAAGGCGCAGGCGCTGATCATGCCGCCGTGGGCAAAGTTACTGAATTTTAAAATACTGAAAACCATGGCGAATCCAACGGCGATTAGGGCATAAACCGCGCCGAGAGAAATGCCGCTGATGAGTAGTTGAAGTGTCATAATTCCGCTCCTTTATAAAAAGAAATGCTGCAAAGCGGTGTTATCCTGTCTTTCAAGAATCCATGTTTGTTCGGTTGCTCTGATTCTCTGCCTGACTCAGGATGATATCCCCGTTTTGCAGCACATCCTTCGGCTGTATTCCCGCCGCAACCCTGCGTGCGGCGGGAATAAGCCGCAATCGGGACCGAAAGGCCGGTACCGAATCTCCGGCAGGCAAGCATGCCGCCGAAAATGCTTAACTTATTTCGTTATGCCTTGTAGTTGGAGGACAGCAGGTCGAGGTAAACGACAGCGCCGTTCTCATCATAGCTTGCAATGTACATCTTCATGTCACGGGTCGGGCGATGGATGGACGGATCAATAGTGATCATTTCGCCGCCGCAGGACTCGACATTGGAGGTGTTGTTCTCAAGGAGGTTGCGGACTTCCTCACCGTTTGTGGGATCGGTTGCCTGGCGCATCGCGTTTGCAAGAACCTGCATTGCGTCCCAGCCGAAGCCGACGTTGGTGCTGCGGAAAGCAGTGCCGGTTTCCTGCATGTGGATATCGGTCAGTTCGCCGATCTTGCCGTTGGGCAGATCATAGTTCTGCACGAAGTAGACGTCCTTGATCTCATTCTTAACGAGGGTATCAAACGGAGTGCAGAGGGTGTTGGCGCCAAGGATGATTCCGGTATAGCCGGCGTCACGCAGATTGTCATACGCAACGGAAACCTGAGCGGCGTAGTCGCAGAGGAAAACGGCATCGGGATTCAGGCCGGCAATCTTCTGTGCCTGTGCAGAATAATCGGTGTCGGTCCAGCCGAAGGTTTCCTCGGTGAGGACTTCGCCGTTGTTGTTCTTCATGTAGTCAACAAACGGAGCTTCATGCGCAACGGCAAATGCATTGGAAGTGTTGTAGAGTGTAGCAACCGTCTTGACATTCAGCTTTGTCATTGCGTACTCCGCAACGATGTAGCTCTGCACCGCGCAGGAGGGCTCTGCCAGGAACATATAGGGATATGCATCGCCGGTATCGGGGTCGGTCGTGCAAAGGTCATCCATGAAGTGGCCGACGATGGGGATCTTGTCCTCGGTTGCCAGCTCAACCCAAGCGGAAGCGGGGTTAGACAGTGCCGGTCCGATGATGGCGCAGACGCCGATCTCATCGACAAGCTCGCGATAGCAGGTCACGCCGACTTCTGCATCGTTCTGGCAGTCGCGGGTGTACAGCTCGATCTGACGGCCGTTGATGCCACCGTTATCGTTGATCAGGCGAACAGCATACTCAGCGCCCCATGCCTGCGGCTGGCCGGCGATGGACGCGCTGCCGGAGAGGTCTTGAATGCTGCCGATCTTGATCGGGTCAGTGTTGGCGGGTTCGGTGTTGTCTGCAGAACTTGCAGGTGTGGACTCGGAATTGTTGGGATTCTCCGAGGGCTTCTCATCCTTCGCGCAGCCGACAAACAGGGCGGCGATCATGGTGAGAGCGAGAAGCAATGCGATAACTTTCTTCATCATTTGTTCCTCCATAAATTTTTTATCACACTGCGCGAGGGGCGCAGAAGCGATACCGGTTTTTGTGGGCCGAAACACGGCCCTTTTTCAGAAAACGTTTTCTTATTACATGTGTACAAGAACTGCATCCACGTTTTGTGCGATTTGACGAAAGCAGGAAAAATATTCCAACTTTTCGCATGTTTTCTGTGTTTTTGTACTTCGAGGATACCACAGAAATAGAAATATTTCAAGACCTTTTGCAGAAAATTTTTGAAAAAATTGTAGAAAACGTTTTCTGAAATATTGACTATTCTTCTGCACGCCGATATAATAATGGCACAAGCCGACCATGGAGGAGGTGCCATTCCATGCTTCTCGGAGCAATCGGTGCGCGCAGTAAGCATCTGCGCTTTTTCTCTCAGGCGATACCGGATTCTTCCTGCCGCATCACGCACGTCTGTGCAATGGATGCGCCGGAGCTGGCGTATGCACAATCGGATTTTGTCTTCTGCAAAACGCCGCAGGAGGTTATAGAGCATTCGGACGCTGTCTTTCTGCTTCTTCGCGAGGGATACCAGCATGCTTTTCTGGCGGAGCAGGCCATGCGCTTTGGAAAGCCCGTCTTTGTAGACAAGCCCTTCACCTGTGATTTCTTGCAGGCAAGGCGCCTGTGCGCTGTCAGTGCGGAAAGCGGCGTCCCCTGCACCGGAGGATCCACCATTTGCTTTACGCCTCTTGTTCAGGAGCTTGCCGCTGCCCTGCCCCGCTGCCGCGAATACACACTCAGCTATCAGGCAGATCCTTTCTCTCCCTTTGGCGGCTGGTATTTCTATGGCAGCCATTTGACGGATCTGTGCACGATGCTTTTCGGCGGTGATTTTCATAGGGTACATGCAAAATGCACCAATGCCTCCGTCTCTGCACATGTATATTATTCCGATTTCACCGTCACGCTCCGCAGCTCTCCGCAGGCACAGCCACCTGTTTTGCTGGCGGATCGTCCGTATATTCTCGACGATCAGAATTGTTACGCCGCGGGAATGGCGCATTTCCTCTCTGTAACAAAAAGAGAGACGCCCGGCTGTACCGAGCGTCTAACAGATTCTGTTCGTCTTATGGATGCAATTCTTGCCGCGCTTCACGCCTGAATGGCTCGGACCGAATCGCGGATGACCAGGCTGGGCGTCAGGTTCATGGAAACCGCCATGGAATTGTTGCTGAGCATGTCCAGCATCATCAGAGCTGCCAGGCGGCCCGTTTCTGCCGCCGGGCAGTGAATGGTCGTCAGCGCCGGCACGAAGGCCGTGGCAAAGGGGATATCGTCAAAGCCCATGACGGATACATCCTCCGGCACGCGCGTGCCGTTTTTCAAAAGCGTCTGGATCACGCCGATGGCGACCATATCATTGTTGCACATAATCGCCGTCGCCGGACAGCCGTCGCGCAGAAAGCGCGAGGCAATGTCGTGCCCGGCCTGCAACTCCGGATCGTCGGACAGATTCGTCAGATCCGAGCCGAACTCATATACCAGCGAGGCCTCATAAGGCAGACTGGCCATCACGTGCGCATCGCGGTAGCCCTTGTGCATTTCCACGCGTGTCCAGCGCGTCATAGGCATGGTGGCAAAGGCAATGCGCCGGTGCCCCTGGGAGATCAGATACTCTACCGCCATCCGCGCCCCCGCGCGGGAATCGAAGTGAATGCCGGGGCTGTCCACACCGTCCGGAAGCTGGTCGAGCAGAACGAATTTCATCCCGCGCCGCGCGTATTCCTTCACCACTTCGCTGCTCTCGTCCACCGTAGAAATAATGATGCCCTTCGTCTGCCGCTCAAACAGCTGGCGCAGGTAGCTGCGCTCCTGCTCCGCATTGCGCATGGTGTTGCAGAGGATCATCTGATAGGACTGCTGCGCCAGGACATCGTTGATGCCGAGCATCGTTTGCAGATAGAACGGGTTGGAGACGTTCGGAATGACCAGACCGATATCCCGGCAGGCATCGCGCCGCAGCGCCTGCGCCATCACATTGGGAACATATTCCAGCTTATCCGCCGCATCGCGCACCTTCTGCCGCAGTCTTGCATCTACGGGATAATCCGGATTGTTCAGCGCGCGCGAGGCCGTTGAAACGGAAACCCCCGCCAGCTTTGCAACCTCTCGGATCGTCGTCTGCTTTGCCATTGCAGCACCCCCCCTTTCCCTTATTTTACCTAAAAGAAATGAAAAATGCAATAAAAAATATTGGGAGGAAAATTTTATGTTAAAAACCACTAGTGAATTGACGGAATTCATGACGCGTCCCAGTGCACGCCTTGTTGAGGATCTGAAGCGCCTGAAAGGCGATATTATGATCCTCGGTGCGGGCGGCAAGGTCGGTCCTGCCATGGCAGTTCTTGCCAAGCGCGGTATTGAAGCCGCAGGAACCGGTGCAAAAGTCTATGCCGCTTCACTGTTTGATCGCCCGGACGCTCCGGATACCATGCGCAGCGCCGGCGTAGAGGTCATCGAAGCCGATCTTTCCGATCCGAAGCAGCTTGCAGCGCTGCCGGAAGCGGAGAATATCATTTTCATGGTCGGCAAGAAGTTCGGCACGGAGGGCAACGAGTCTCTGACCTGGCACATTAATGTTATTCTTCCTTACCTTGCCGCTGAACGCTTTCCCCGTTCCCGCATTGTCGCCTTCTCTACAGGAAACGTCTACGGCATGGCGCCCGTCGTCAGCGGCGGCTTCTGCGAAGATGACGTTCCGCACCCCATTGGGGAATACGCCGAAACCTGCCTTGGCCGTGAGCGGATTTTGGAGCACTGCAGTGTGCAGAACCAGACACCCATGCTGATTTTCCGTCTGAACTATGCCATTGATCTGCGCTATGGCGTTCTGTACGACATTGCAAATGCCATTGTTGAGGGCCGTCCCATCGATGTCAGCCAGGGCGTTTTCAACTGCATCTGGCAGGGCGATGTCTGCGAGTTTGCCATTCGTTCCCTTCTTCGCACCGCCGTCCCGCCGGAGAAGCTGAATGTGTCCAGCCCCGAGGCCATTTCCATTCGCTGGGCCGCAAAAGAGCTCGGTAAGCGTCTTGGAAAAGAACCGACCTTCACCGATGAAGAGGTGCAGTCGGCACTGTTCAGCAATTGCCAAAAAATGGTTCGCATGATGGGCGCTCCCTCTGTAGGCATTCTGGAACTGATTGACATGGTCGCACAATGGGTTCAGCAGGGCGGCGAAGTCATCTCCGCGCCAACGCACTTTGAAACGACCAACGGAACCTACTGATGTCACTTGATAGCCTGATTTTCTTCTTTCTGATGCTGGCCATCGGCTACGGTGTCGCGCGGACGAAGCTCATCTCGGAGCAGGCGGCGGACACGCTGCCCGGCGTTTTGCTGAATGTCTGCTACCCCGGCATGGTGCTGCACACCTTCACGACGACCGATCCGCGCGTGCTGCTGGAAACCGGCCTGCCCACGGCGATTGCCACATTGGCCGTAACCTTCGCGCTGTTCTTCGGAAGTCTGCTTATCTTTCGCAAAGCACCGCAGCGGCACCGCGCCTACTGGCGCTTCGTCACCGGCATCGGCAACGTCTCCTATGCCGCCATTCCCCTGCTGAGCGTCTTTCTCTCGCAGGAGGCAATGGTTCTGTGCGTAATCCACGGCGCAGTGCAGGATTTTCTGATTTGGAGTCTGTATCATCCGCTGTTCCTCGGCAGCGCAGCCGGCAGCGGCCGGGAGGTTGTGAAAAAAACGCTCACCAGTCCCTCCCTTCTCGCCGCAGTGGCAGGCGTGCTGCTGGCCGTGTTCCAGATTCACCTGCCCTCTTTCCTGCAATACACCGTCGATACCCTCAGCGCCATGACCTCGCCGCTTGCGCTTCTGCTGCTCGGCGTGCTGCTGTACCGCTACGGCGTGCTGAGCTGGCGCAGGGACCGGCTTGCCATCGGTTATTCCTTTTTGAAGGTTCTGGCGCTGCCCTTTCTGCTGTTCTGGATTCTGCGCTGTTTTTTGAATACGCAATCCGCACTGCTGCTGGCAATTCTCTTCGGCAGCCCCGCGCCGCTGACCGGTGTGGTCTGGAGCAAGGAATACGACGGCGACCCGGAGCTTGCCGTACACTGCACCATTTCCTCCACGCTGCTGTTTCTGGTCGTGATGAGCATATTGCTGTTTCTGTTTTGCTCGCTTGGTGTGCTTACCTGAAATTCCGGGCAGACTGAAATCCCTCTCTCCAAAAGCGGAGAGAGGGATTTTCTAAGCCTTTTGCTATGCAAAAGCATAGCAAAATAAGAAATATGCCATTTTCTCGCCCTGCGGGGCAAGCGGAAATGATGCGCAAAAGCTTCATGCACCGGCCCTTGCGCTTTTTCGTGCACGCATGCATGAAGTTTTATGCACGTCTGCGCATCCAGACGCGTGAAATCACAAACGGCAGAAGGAGCAGCAGCGCCGCCGCGGCGATATAACCGCCTGCCGGGCATTCCAGCGGAGAGAGCAGCACACAGCTCACATCGAAGGTCTTCAGGCCCATGCAGCTCAGGCAGGCCGGAAGCACCAGGACCGCCGCGCCGCACAGAATCGCCGTATTGCTCTGACGGCACAGAGCGGAAATCAGGCAGACGATGCCCGCCGCCGTCAGCAGTCCCAGCAGCCGCTGCATAAGGAAGATCGCCGTCTGCATCCCCAGCGTCCAGCCTGCGCCGCTGCCGGCAAAGTAGTCAAAGCTCTGCACCGGCGCCGCCCATGCAGGCGTCCCATAGTCTCTGAGGATCAGCGACAGCTCCCGCGCCTCAAACACAGCCCACAGAAGCACCGTCAAGAGGCAGGCGGCTCCCAGCTTTTTCCAAAGCAGCGTGCGTCCGCCGCGCGGCGCGGCGCGCAGCAGCTCCTTTGTCTGGCTGTCCTGCGCAAACAGCGCAGAGAGCAGCAGCACCAATGCCAGAAGCAGGACGACCGCATTTTCCCGCTGGTAGTTTGCACCGTTCTTATTAAAGAGCGCAGCCAGCGGAGCGGCGGAAATCAGCCACTTTCCATCCTGTAGGCGCAGGCTTTCCTCCACCCGCGCACGCAGCGCCTCATAGGAAGCCACCTGCTCCAGCAGCGCGTCGCTCTGCTCCCAACCGGCGTACTCGGCCAGCTGCGCATCAATGGCGTCAAGCGTCCGCTCGGTGATCGGCCCCTGCAGCGAGGCCGCGATTCCCGCGCCCTGCGTGTCATACAGCTCCGTGTCCGGCCGCGGCGTTTCCATGCTTCCGAAAAGGAACAGCGCAAACAGCAGGAGAACAGCCACACCCCTTTGCAGCCATAGAAGCTTATAAAGCTCCTGCCCGAACAGGGGCAGCCGCCCCACCGCCCGCGAGAAGGGGCGCCGGATCTGATCCGCAAAGACCAGCAGAGAATTCTGCCGCGCCACGGGCTTCTTGCGCTCCGCAAGCAGGCAGTTGCCCAGGATCCCGGCCGCCAGAAGGAGAGGCAGCAGAACGATCGTCAGAATCACGCCCTGCACCGGCTGGCCAAACAGGTTCAGATTCAGGTATTTCAGAGAAACCGACGGCACATCCACAAGCGCAAACACATTGACATAGCGCAAAATCACGATGGAATAGCTGTCCGGGATCCAGCGGAACAGCGAATACTCCGCCGCCAGCGCAGCACCCAGTGCGCCGAATGCAAGCGGAAGATAATTCACCGCCTGCAAAATGGCATAAATCACCAGAGAAACCAGCCAGATTCCCGCCGCACGTAACGGGAAATAGAGCAGCAGATACTGCCGCACGGTCAGTGCCCATGGAACGGCGGAGAACGCCTCCAGCGACTGCACCGGCCGGTCCAGCGGACCGATGCCGCCGTAGAGCAGCACCGCCGCCAGCAGCTTGCCTCCGAGCAGCACCGCCACACCGAGTACACTGCCCAACAGCAACAGCGCAGACCGGCGCAGCGCCAGCCGTCCACGTCCGCGCGGCGCACTGTGCATCAGGCTCCAAAGTCCTTTTTTCCGCTCCTCAAGAAAGCTCACCACCAATGCCAGCACGAACACCAGCAGGCTGTAGCCGCCGAGCTGATCCGTGCAGAGCATGGTCACGGCGTAGTCGTTGCCCAGCGTCAGTGTCAGCTCTCTGGGGAAATCCCGGTTGGTTTTCTTGATATTTCGGTCGGAGAAGCTGTTTTCCTTATTAAATATCGCAAGCGCGGCCATCTGCTTCGCATTGGCGTGCACGGTGTCAAGATAGTCCTGATACCCATTGAGGTATTCCAGCTGATCCAGCACCGCCTGAATGGCCTCCTGCCGGTATAGCCCCTCGGTCACCGACGCCTCATCGACGCGCAGCGTCCCCGCCACCCAGCGTTCGGCAAAGTCCGCGCCGTAGTTCTCCGTGCAGGTCTCCGCCAGCATTTCCCGGAAAAAGCCCTCCGGCTGCTGCGACCAGGTCAGCAGATTGGCCTCGGCCTGAATGCCGTTGATCTCGGCACGCAGCGCAGCGGCATCCGGTTCCCCGGCGAGAATCTCGTTATAACGTGCATAGAAGCCGTCGTTGCGCGTGTCCTCCACGACCAGCAGCATAATATTCAGCGCAAGCAGCAGCGCGAGCAACCCCCAGAGCCGAGGGGCGCACAGCGTTCGTTTCAGCTCTCTCATAGCGCATGCAGCCGCCGGAGATAGGCGTCCTCCAGAGAAGCCGCACCGTCCAGGAAGTCCGGCGTATCCATGGCGGCGGAGAGCCTGCCCTCGCGGATGAGCAAAATGCGGTCGGCGATGGTCTCCACATCGCTTGTGATATGCGTCGTGATAATCACGATGCGGTTTTTGCCCAGCGCCTCTATGTAGCTGCGCAGGCGCACGCGCTCCTCCGGATCCAGTCCGGCTGTCGGCTCGTCGAGCAGCAGCACCTCCGGCTCGCCCAGCATCGCCTGCGCGAGCAGCACGCGCTGCCGCATGCCGCCGGAGAAGCCGCCAACCCTGCGGTGCGCCGCGTCCTCCAGATTCACCACGCGCAGAAGCTGCGCAATCTGCTGCCGCGCGGCGCGGCCCTTGATGCCCTTGACCTCCGCCATGTAGCACAGGAAATCATAGGCCGTCATCCGGTCGTACATTCCCTGACTCTGCGGCATGAAGCCCAGCACGGCGCGAAACGCCCCGCCCAGCTTCAGGATATCGGCGCCGTCATAGAGAATTTCTCCCGTCTGGCGCTTGACGGTGTCCGTGATCAGGCTCATCAGCGTTGTTTTTCCCGCACCGTTCGGCCCGAGAACAGCCGTCACGCCGGGCGTGAAGGTATAGCTGAAATTCTCCAGCGCAACCTTGGTTCCATAGGCCTTGGTCAGATTCTGAATGCAAAGCTCCATAGGCTTGCCTCCTTTCGGGTTATCGATAAGAATACGGATCTTCAATCGGCAGAAGCTCGGCCTCGCCCGTCCCGATGGCCGATTTGGGGAGGTACTTCGTCGCCTTCTGGCTGGGGAGCGTGGTGAAAATTAACTTGTCTTGCGCATCATACATAAAATTCATATCTCGCGGCATTTCAATACGCTGGATAAATTGATAATTCCGGTCGAGAATGACTAAGCCCATATTCCCCAAATCTTCGTCATCCCACGTCTTAAAATAGACGTAGTCCGAATCATATGTTGGTGCACCATCGTAGTAATCCGATTGCGGGATGGTCTTTTCTTCCCCAGTTGTCAAATCATACTCGCAGAATACTTTGCGGTCGCTGGCATAATAGTAAAGCATGTTACCGTACACTGCCCAGCCTCGGTTATCCAGCGTCCAGTCGCGAATTTTTTGCAACTCCAGTGTTGTTACATCTGCACAGTATAATGATCTGACATCCCTATCACGCAGAACAAAATAGAGCTTCTGGCCATCAAACTGTAAAGAGCCGGAAAATTGTGTCTCGCCATGCAATAAATCCTCAAAAAGCCGTTCTGTCTTCCCGGTTGCCATCTCAGTACGGAACAGGGTATTCATTCCTTCATTGGATACTTCATAGTACATATATCCGTTGTGAACATAGAAATGATAGAAGCCGCCTGCGGTGCCGGCAGGATTCACAGGCTGTTCAAGGTCTGCAATTGTCGTGTGTTCTGTCCCGTCAAGATTCATGCGAAAAATGCGTGGTTCTCCTTCAAGCAGAACCGCGCCATATAAATGCTCATCCCAATATCCGAGTGCAGATTCTGCATAAGCGTTGCAATTACTGTCATTGTGCTTACACTCCGGCTTGTTACACAATATAAAAAATGCAGGATTATCTTTCTCTGAAAAATAAACTTTATAATTATAAACGTAATAGTATCTGTCTGCCAGTTCTATAAAACGTTCTAATCGATCTTGCTGTCTGTATGACGCAGGATTGGGAAGATTCGAGTCGGAAGTAGTTGTATTTTGAGTTGAGCAGCCTATCGATAGAATGACGAGTAACAGAAGCATTAAACGAGTAATGTGTTTTTTCATTTATCCTCCTAATAATATAACAGCAGCCCCATTTGTATTCTCAAATGGGGCTGCTGTAAGATTTATACGCCTACATGAATGCTCTGAACGTTCGTACCATTGATGTAATAGGTAGCAGTCAACGAGACATATGCTCGGAAGTCATCCGGAACCTTTGTCCCAAGGGCACTCGTTTTCGCAGTCGCGATAAATATGTCGTTACAGTTGTCTCCACTTGTATTCTCATAGACATATGCACCGCGAATTCTGAGAGTGGCTGAAGAATCCGCATAACTCAAATAGGCTTGCATCTTGGTTTTTGTCACAGAGGCTGAGGTGTAGTAGCTTTTGCCGTTGAATACTCCCGTGTAGCTTTCGCTATCCGCAGAAGCGAAAATACAGATGCATGACAGGAGCAGGGCAAGAATGAGGACGGCGGAAATTGAACGCTTGATCTTCATAGATGTTTCTCCTTTCAGTAATTACGTATTTTCGGACTTGTTTACGGGGGATGCGATGCGAGTGGTATCTATATCAATTGCCTGGAGAAAACGTGTTATTTGGCGCTGTCACCTACTTCATGTTATTTACGATCTCAGGATAGCATGATTTCATTCGTTTGTCAAGCGTTTGTTAACACAGATTTACAAATTTATCTATAATTCTCTAATATTTTTATTCAATATGATGATCTGTTCGCCGCTCCCTACCCGCATAATACGGGAAATTCAAGTATTTTCGCGTGGATTATCCTGAATTTACATCAATTACAGGTTCATTTGCGATATCTAAATAGGAAATACTCGAATTGTGAGCAAATGCAATAAAACGCGGAATTATGCGCATGCGCGCTCTGCCACGCACATGCGCAATGCAAACGTTATTGCGATATGCGTGCAGAATTTGCAGGTAGGCCACAATCTGTCCCCCCTCGGATAAACGAAATCAGGCCGTCTCCGGAAAACCGGAGGCGGCCTTCCTTCGCCCGAACCACAAAATCGATGGCCGGTTCAGGCGTGGGCGCTCCGCAGGGAAGGAACGCCCGAAAGCGGAGGGGCGCAAGCATTTTCCCTCCGTTTATTAAAACAATAAAACGGGCGATTTTGCAACACCTTCCCGAAAAAAATTTTCCGGTACGGGCAAAATGCAATCCATATCTCTCAAAAGCACAGGATCGTCCCCTGCAAATGCAGCGGACGATCCATGGAAACAGCTTCTTATCGAATGAAATTGGTGTTGATCTTCTTCTCGTAAACCGGCGGGGTGACGCCTGCGGCGCGGCCCGCTTCGATGCACTTCAGCAGCCATGCAAGGTTCTCCGCCAGTGTGCGCATGGTTTGCAGTCCCTCTTCGTCCTGCAAAACCTCCTCCGGCCTGTTGCCGTGCACCTGATTCCAGTATTGTGACGTGACGATCGGCATGGAATTGATGCTGAAATACTTCAGAAGGCGGTCATAGCTGGCGCTTGCACCGCCCCGGCGGCAGGAAACCACCGCTGCGGCTGGCTTGCCCTTCAGCTTGCCGGACGCACTGTAAAACAGCCGGTCGAGGAAGGAGGTGCACTGCCCGCTCGGGCCGGAATAATACACCGGAGAGCCGACGACGAACGCGTCAAATTCATCCAGCCGCGCGGCCAGCGCATTCACGCCGTCATCAAAAATGCAGCCCTTGCCGCCTGCGCACTTGCCGCAGGCAATGCACCCGGCGACCGGCTTCGTGCCGACCTGAACAATTTCCGTTTCAATGCCGTGCTTTTGCAGCTGCTTTTCCACCTCGTGCAGCGCGGTATAGGTGCAGCCCGCCGGATGGGGACTGCCGTTGAACAGCAAAACCTTCATTGGATTTCCCTCCGTTTTTCTTTTATCATAACGCATCGGCGGCGAAAAATCAATTGAAAAACCTGCGCCGGAATGCTATCATATCGAAAAAGGAGGGACGCCCATGAAACGATACAAGACCATACCCGCGTGGAGCGCCGCTCCCGTTCTGCTGCTCGGATCGCTTCTTTTCACACTGCTTGCGCTTCTGATCTCTCCCGGCGGCTTTTCCGGCCTGCAATTTGCAGAGGAGCCGCTTCTCCTGCCGCTCAACTGGCTGCCGTGTTTCCTTCTGAGCGCTTTTCTCTGGGGGATTTTTCGAAACCCCTTTCCCGCCGCCGCAGCCGCCGGGCTGCTGGTCAATTTGCTTGCCTACGCGAACCGGATCAAGACCGGCTGCCGCAACGACCCTCTCATGCCCGCTGACCTTGCCGACCTGCGCGAGGCGCTAACGGCGACAAGCGAATACTCGCTCGATCTGCATTGGGGACTGCTTGCCGCGATTCTGTTCTGCTGCGCCGCCGCCGCGGCACTTGGCCTCTTTTTTCGCTGTACAAGGCCGAAATGGTACTGCCGCCTTGCAGCGTCGGTCGCTGCCGCCGCGCTCTTTTTCCTGAGCATGGGAGCCGTGTATGGAAATACGGCGCTCTATGCGCAGCTCGTTCCCGCAGTCGACAAAGCCGATGTACCGCTTACCTATCGGTCATTGGGCTTCCCCTATTGCTTTCTTGCCAACTATGACCGCTACACGGTCCAACCGCCGGAGGACTACTTCCGTGAGGAGGTCGAGCGCTGGGCGCAGGCGGATACCGCCGCTTATACCGTGCCGAACGTACAGCCGAACATCATTTTTGTCATGTGTGAATCCTTCACCGATCTCGCGGACGCGGATGCGTTTTCCTACGTGCCGGAGGAAAGCCCGCTTTATGGATATCATCAGGTCGCCGCGTCCGGCCGCGCCGTGAGCGGCCATTTGATCGTCCCCAATTCCGGTGCAGGAACCGCAAACACGGAATTTGACGTTCTGACCGGGATGCAGACGGAGCGGCTCGGCGCGAATTCCGCCTTCCGCACGGTGCGGCGGCAAACCAATTCCCTCCCCCGCGCATTTCAGCGCGCAGGCTATGAAAGCTTCTTTCTGCATCCGGGCTATTCCTGGTTCTATAACCGGGAGAGCGTCTATGACTATCTTGGCATCACCGACTGCATTTTTCAGGACGAATTTGCCGCAGAGGAATACAAAGGCCCAACCGTCTCCGACGCCGCCTTTCTCTCCCACCTGACTGCGGCGCTGGAGGCGCGGCTCGGCGATGCGCCGCTCTTTGCTTTCGGCGTGACCATTCAGAATCACCAGGCGTATACCTATCAAAAATACGGGACGCAGCCGGCGCCCCTGCCCTGCAAGGTGAATCTCTCCGAGGAGGAAGCGGAAGCGCTGTCCGTTTATCTGGAGGGCGTGCGGGATGCCTCGGAAATGCTTCTCCACCTGACGGAGTATCTGGACGCGCAGAGCGAACCCTTTCTGCTGGTCTTCTTCGGCGATCACCGCCCCGCCCTGCCGGAAAGCGTCTACCATGCGCTGGGTGCAGACAAGGACGCGCTGAGCGCCTATGAAACGCCCTATCTGATTTGGGCAAACAAAGCCTATGCCGGCGATCTCCCGGCGCTGCCGGAGCGGATGAATGCAAGCTACCTTGGCGCTGCCGTCTATGCGCTGGCTGGCCTGAGCGGACTGGATCCCTATTTTGACGAGTTGGAAGCGGTGCAGCAGATTTTCTCCGTCACGGCGCACGGGCAAACCATTCTGGCCAACGGCACGGCGGCAGCGCTGACCCCGGCGCAGAGGAACCTCCTGCACCGTCTGGACTGCTGGGCCTATTACCGACTGAAGGACGAGCCTTTGATAGAATAAGCGCCGCGTGATTGAACGCGGCGCTTCAATTATTGTTACATTCTCCGGATGTCGCTTCCGGCGAACTTAATGAGCCGGAACGTGCCCAAAAGGCGCGAAGCAATCTGCGGGGAATAGCGGCCCTCGATGGCCTCCGGCGCGAGGTTCGTTGAAACAATGGTCGCGCGATTTTCCATCATGCGGGTATTGATGACGCTGTAAAGCGCAGAAACGGTGAACTGCGTCGTCATCTCCGTGCCGAGGTCGTCTATGATCAGCAGGTCGCAGGCAAGATATTTGTGGCTCAGATTTTCGCCGTTTCCGAACTTTTCCGCCTCAAAATCGGCGAAAAGCCGAATAGCCGTGTCGTAAACCACGCTGTAGCCGCGGTCGGCCACCTGCCGCGCAACGCACGCCGAAAGGAAGGTCTTTCCCAATCCCGTCGCGCCGGTGAACAGCAGACTCCCGGACTGCGGCGTGAAATTCTGCGCGTAGCGGCGGCAGATATTGAAATTCGACTGCATCAGCTTTCGCGGGCTGGTACCGAGCTTCTCGTCATACAGATCGGAATAGAGATCCAGCCGGAAGGTTTCAAAGCTTTCGCGGCCGCTGCCGAGCAAGCTCGTCAGCTCCTTTTTTTGCTCCTGGCGGCAAAGCTCGCGCAGGCAGGAGCACATCTGGTTGCCCTCGTAGCCCGTACCGCCGCACTTGGCGCAGACGGGTGCATCGTCGAGAAAGCCCTCTTCAAAATCTCCGGCTTCCAGAATCCACTCACGCTCCCGCTGCAGGGCAAGATTTCTGTCTCGCAGCTGCGCCACTGCCTCCGCCGGATCTTCCCCGTGACGGAGCGTCACAGCGACGAGCTGCGCCATGGTCTTCTGCAGCTCGCGGTCGATCTGCTCCAGCCGCGGATAACGCGCGTATGCCTCGCGGCGGTGCGCCTCGTTTTCCTTTGCACGTTCCCGGTTTGCCTGCTCCAGGCGCTCGCGCGCACGGCGCAGGACCTGCTCGCTATATGCCATGCTCAGTCCTCCTGTCCCTCTGCCAGCGCTCTTTGCACCGCCTGACGTTCCAGTGCCGACAGTGCATCGGTGTGATGTTGATAGGCGGCGTTCTCCCGCCGCTGCGGATAGGCGGGTGCGGTATCACCCTGCGCAATTTCCTGCGGCGTGTGAAGATTTTTTTCATGCCAGGATTTCAGAATGGAATTCATATAATTCCATTTCAGGCCGCCTGTTTTCAGGCAGGTGCGCTCAAAGGCCAGCATGATGACCTCGTTGGAAAAGCCCATGCCGATCCACGCGGCCAGATACTGCTCCTCCGCCTGCGTCAGGCGGCGCTGGTCGATTTGCAGCATCAGCCGCAGCTGCTGGATCCGCGTATGTACCTGAAGCTGCGTCTGCACATAATAGGACGCCGTCTCCAGCGTGTCAATGCCCTCGTCCGCCCAGCGGTAGGCTTCCTTTTCTATTATCCGCATCGACGGCGCACGTCCGCCGCGGCGGCGATTGCGCTCCATGCAATAGCTCAGGAGAATCCCGACGACCTCCACCGGCATGCGCAGGTAATCCGTCAGAGAGAGCAGTATTTTCAGCTCCTCTGTGGAAAGCGTGCGGCCAAGGCGGCGCTGCGTCTCGCCGATGAGCTTGGAGAATTCATCGTCATGCAGCCTGCGGCGGACGTCGTCCTCCGTATACGCCGGCGGCGCCGGGGCCACCGCGCGCTGCTGCGCCTCCTGCCACAGGCCGAGCTGCTTCAGGCATTCCGTCGCCGCAACCATGCGCGGCACCGTAAAATGCAGCGCATCGAGCGCCGTTTCGCGGGGCAGGCCCGCCTTGCGGTAGAGATACAGCAGCGCCGCGTCGGAACAGCCGCTGCCCAGCAGCTTGCGTAATTCTTCATTTGTCAGTGAGACGCTCTGCATTCTTCCGTCATCCTCTCTCTTTCTATTATAGCATAGATGCACAGCCGGGGCAAGCGCCGGAAAATGCTTCCTCAGAGCACGAAGCCGCCGTTGACGGGGAGATTCTGCCCTGTGACGAATTCCGCCTCCGCCAGGTACAAAATGGCCTGCGCCACATCCTCCGGGCGGCCGTTTTTCTCAAGCGGCGTCTCCTGTGCCAGTCCGTCGAGCACCTCGCGGCTGACGTTTTTCACCATATCCGTCAGGATAACGCCGGGCGATACCGCATTGACGCGGATACCGGATGGCCCCAGCTCCTGCGCCAGCGCTTTAGTCAGCGCCAGAATCGCACCCTTCGTCGCCGAATAGCAGGCCTCGCAGGATGCGCCAACCTGCCCCCACATGGAGGCCACATTGACAATGCTCCCCGCCTGCCTGTGCAGCATGGCCGGCAGCACCGCGTTGACACAGTGATAGACGCCCTTGACGTTCACGGCGAAGAGCCTGTCCCACTGCGCTTCGCTGATCTGAGAGATCAGGCCGTAGTGCGCGATTCCGGCATTATTGACCAGAACGTCCACCGGCGCAAGCGCCGAAACGGCCTCCTGCACGGCCTGCGCGTCCGCAACGTCGCAGCGGACTGCCGCCGCACCCGTCTGCTCCGCAACAAGCGCCGCCTGCGCGGTGCATTTTTCATAAAAGAAGCTGACGGCGTAGCCCGCCGCCGAAAAGGCGCGGACGGTGGCCGCGCCGATGCCGCGGCTGCCGCCGGTAATCAACACATGTTTCATTGCTTTCTCCATAAAAACGCTCCTTCGGAGCCCGAAGGAGCGTTCAAGATTCTCTGATTCAGCGCCGTCTGGATTTGGTTCTGTGTTCATATTGCTTGCAGCCGGAGATTTTGCTGTCGGAATCGGACATAAACTGCTTCAGCTTTTCCTCGAAGGTCAGCGGCGCGCGGGGCTGCTGGGAACGCGGCTGCTGCGGGCGGGCAGACTGCTGCCTTGCCGGCCGCTGCTGCTCCTGCGCACGCTTGATCGACAGGCTGATCTTGCCTGACTCATCCATGCTGAGAATCTTCACGCGGACCGTCTGGCCCTCCGTCAGGTGCTCGCGAATGTCATTGACATATGTATTCGCGACCTCTGAAATGTGCACCATTCCCGTGCGATTCTCCGGCAGCGAGACAAACGCGCCGAATTTTGTGATAGATTTGACCTTTCCTTCCAGAACTGCGCCGACAGTAAACTCCATAGAACCTCCGTTGCCTTTGTGTGTATTTCGTTATCTCAAGAATTCCCGGCAAAAATCCGCCGAAATTTCTTAATTTCCGCTGTCAATGAACACCATTTCGCCGTCTTCCACGAGGTTCAGGCGCTCGCGGGCAATTTCAATGACCGCCTCGTCGGTGTCCATGGCGGCAATGTCCTCCTGAAGCTCCAGGTTGGCCTGCTGCGCATCAGCGACCTGGGCCGAAAGCGCGTCTTTTTTTGCGTTCAGCTCGCTGATCTGCGGCTGAAGCGTCATGATCGTTGCCGCGGCGTAGATCATCAGCGCCAGGATCAGAAGCTTTGTAATGAGTGACGATTTGCGCAGGCGCATCGTTTGTTCCCTCCAAGGCGGATACCCGCCTGATTTTTTGTCTTTTTATTGTAACCGATTTTTTTGCGGATGAAAAGATGTTTTTCGTAATTTTTTTCAAAAAAATCAAAAATTTCTTTCCCAGCCGACCCAACATGCGGATCGGAAATGTCACAAGCCTCCAGAATCCCTCGAAAAGCGGCAAAAGCAGGCGGCTCAGGCTGAAAAAATAGGCCGCCGTGCCCAACAGGCTCGCCGCAAGCATATCCACGCGGAAGCGGCCGTCGCCGACCCACAGCGCAAACAGGAGGTTTCCTGCAAGCCAGCACAGGCAGAACCAGAGATCAAGCAGCGGCGTCAGCCCGCGCAGGCTGCGGCGCAGGCCCCGCAGGAGATCGTAATGCAGGCCGCCCGCAAGGCCCAGCGCAATTGCGAGCAGAAAGCGGCTGCCCTGCGTCCAAAGCGGCTGCTCCATTCAGCGAAACAGCCGCGAGAAAAAGCCGCCGGTTTTCTGCGGCTCCTCATATACAAGCGCGTCCACCTTCCCGTCCACGGCGACCTGACCGCCGTCGATGGAAAGCGTCTGCAAATGCAGCGACTGCCCCCGAATAACCAGCACGCCCTTCGCCGTGTGCAGCACGACGGACTCCTCGTCAAAGCTCTCCACCTCGCGCACACCGGTCACACTCAGCTTTGCACGGTTTTCCAGCCGGAGATCGTGCGGGCCCTCAGCGCGGATCGAGTCGTTTGCCATTTTGATTCCCCCCGTTCCGGAGGCTTGCCCTCCGCTTTGCTTTATATATACGAGGGATGGGGGAAATTTATTCCGAAAATTACAAAACCTCTTCGGGATTATAGCTCTCCGGCGGCAGGAGGCAGGACAGCTCCACGAGGCCGTGGTGATAGCCGCTGGTATAATCATACTGCGGCATGGGGCTGTGCAGTCCCGCCGATGCCGGGCGTAGGCTGAGAGAAAAAACGGCCGTTGCACCCGGCTGTGCGCCGTTTCCGCTGAGCATCATCGCGCCGCCGTGCAGGCGCGCAATTTCCCGCACCAGCACCAGGCCGAGCCCACCGCCGCCCTGCAAGCCCTCCGGGGAATCATAAAGCTCTTTCAGCCCGTCTCCATCATCCGTAACGCGGACGGCAAGCGCACGCTGCATGCGCTGCACCGAAAGGCAGATCGTTCCGCCGGGCCGCGTATGCTCCAGTGAATTTGCGGCCAGATTATATACGGCCCGCTCCACCAGCGGCGAATCCATCCAGATGCGGCAGGGACCCTGCAAGCCGTCGTATCGGAAGCGGCGCCCCGCAGCGCGCAGGAGCGTCTCCAGCTCCTCCGCCAGCGCGTCAAAAAACGCCCCGGCATCCACGCTGCGGCGGCAGGCGGTCAGCTCATGCTGCAAGGCGCGGCCGCCGTCGGAAAGCTGGCCGCACAGGCGCAGAAGCTGATACAGCGCCCGGTTCAGCTCCGCGCGCGCGTCCCTTGTCCCGGCATCCTCTGAAAGCGTCTCAAACATGGTCTGTGCCGAGGAAACCATATTGTGCAGCGGCCGCCGGAGCTTCGCAGAGGCCGCCGTCAGGCGGTCGGCCAGCTCGCCGACTGCTCTGCGCTCCGCCACGAACAGTTCGCCCTGCGGCATTGTCCGCACGCTGACAAGATACTCCGTGCCGCCCAGCGCCGCCGGAAACCGCAGCACATCCTCGCGATTCCAGAGCGTCAGCAGCTCTCTGTCCAGCAATGCGGAAATCTCCATTCCGACGGTCAGCAGGGCTGCCGCCGCCGCGTTTCGCCAGACGATTTTTCCGTTCTCCGCAAAAAACGCCGGCTGAACCACCAGCTCCAACGCCTGCTGCAATTCTCTGTCCATGTTCTTCCACCTCCTGCATAGTATCTTCGCCGGTGCGCACTTTCTTTCAAGGAAATTCCAACCGGAAGCGCGGGCACGGCTGTGCGCCGTATCCTCGTCGTCTTTTCTCCATCATACCCTATTTTCCGGCAAAAGGCAAGGGAAACCGCCGCAGGCTTCGAGGTTTTTCTCCACGGCGCTCACGTTTTTTTGTAAATTCCTGTTGATAAAGGCAAACATTTGTGCTATAATATCAGGTACGAATTCTCTACCGGAGGCAAGCTATGCGTGATACCATCCTCGTGAAGGGTGCACGAGAAAACAATCTGAAAAATGTGGATATTGAAATCCCGCGCGACGCGCTCTGCGTCTTCACGGGTCTTTCCGGCTCCGGCAAGTCCTCTCTTGCGTTTGACACCATCTACGCGGAGGGCCGCCGCCGCTATGTGGAATCCCTCTCGGCCTACGTCCGTCAGTTTCTGGGACAGATGGACAAGCCGGATGTCGATCTGATCGAGGGTCTTTCCCCCGCCATCTCCATCGACCAGAAAACCACCTCTAAGAATCCCCGCTCCACCGTCGGGACGGTGACGGAGATTTATGATTACCTGCGTCTGCTTTGGGCGCGCGTCGGCACGCCGCACTGCCCGAAATGCGGCCGCGAGATTCGCCGCCAGACAATTGACCAGATCGTCGACAAGGTCATGAGTATGCCCGAGGGCACGCGTTTTCAGGTGCTGGCGCCCATTGTGCGCGGCAAGAAGGGCGAGCATGTTAAGCTTCTCGAGGATGCGCGGCGCAGCGGCTTCGCCCGTGTGCGCGCCGACGGCATTCTCTACGACCTCAGCGAGGAAATCTCGCTGGAAAAGAACAAAAAGCACACCATTGAGATCGTCGTTGACCGTCTCATCCTGCGCGGTGATATCACCCGCCGCCTGACGGACTCCGTGGAAACGGCGCTGGCACACGCCGGCGGTCTTGTCGTGATTCAGTGCCCGGAAACCGGCGAAGAGACGCTCTTCTCCCGCAACTACGCCTGTGAGGACTGCGGCATCTCCATGCCGGAGCTTTCCCCGCGCATGTTCTCCTTCAACAACCCCATGGGCGCCTGCCCGGAGTGCACCGGTCTCGGCTACCGTCTGAAGGTCGATCCCTCCCTCGTCATTCCGGACCCGGAGCTTTCCATCTTCGACGGCGGCATTCAGGCCAGCGGCTGGGGCAACATCAAAAACGATTCCATTTCGCGCATGTATTTTGAAGCGCTCGCGGCCAAATATCACTTCGACCTGCACGCACCCATCAAATTCCTGCCGCCCACCGTAATGGACGTCATTCTCAACGGCACGAAAGGGGAAAAGCTCCAGCTCCACTATGAGCGCGGCAACGGCCACGGCACGCTGGAGCAGGCCTTCGAGGGCATCATCCCGAACATTGAGCGCCGCGTGCGCGAAACGCAGTCGGACGCCATGCGCAAGGAGCTGGAGGAATACATGACCACCTCCCCCTGCCCGCACTGCCACGGCGACCGTCTGTCGGATATCTCCCGGGCGGTCACGGTCGGCGGTCTGTCCATCACGCAGTTCTGCGACCTCTCCGTCACAAAGGAGCTGGACTTTCTCGACAAACTGCATCTGGAAGGCTCCCAGGCGGTCATCGCCGATCAGATTCTCAAGGAGATCCGCTCCCGCCTCGGCTTCCTGCAAAGCGTCGGTCTGCAATACCTGACCCTTTCCCGCTCCGCCGGTACGCTCTCCGGCGGCGAGGCGCAGCGCATCCGTCTGGCGACGCAGATCGGCTCTTCCCTGATGGGCGTTCTGTATATTCTCGACGAGCCGAGCATCGGCCTGCACCAGCGCGACAACGACAAGCTGCTCGAAACACTGCGCCGCCTGCGCGACCTTGGCAACACGCTCATTGTCGTCGAGCATGACGAGGACACCATTCGCACGGCGGATTATATCGTTGATGTCGGCCCCGGCGCGGGCATCCACGGCGGCAAGATCGTCGCCAGCGGCACTTTGCAGGACATCATCGATGCGCCGGACAGCCTGACGGGCCAGTATCTCTCCGGCAGGCGCAAAATTCCCGTTCCAACGCAGCGCCGCCGCGGCAATGGGCAATTCCTGCGCGTCTTTGACTGCTGTGAGAACAACCTGGATCATGTGGACGTCTCCATTCCGCTGGGCACCTTCACCTGCGTGACCGGTGTCTCCGGCTCCGGCAAATCCTCCCTTGTCAATGAGATCATCAGCAAAAAGCTCTCCGCCGCGCTGAATCATGCACGAATCCGTCCGGGCAAGCACGGGCATTTTGAGGGAATCGATGCACTGGACAAGGTTATCGTCATCGACCAAAGCCCCATTGGGCGCACACCGCGCTCCAATCCCGCCACCTACACCGGCCTGTTTGCCGACATCCGCGACCTGTTCGCCTCCACCGCCGACGCAAAGGCGCGGGGCTACAGCTCCGGCCGCTTCTCCTTCAACGTCAAGGGTGGCCGCTGCGAGGCCTGCTGCGGCGACGGCCTGGTCAAGATCGAAATGCACTTTCTGCCGGACGTCTACGTCCCCTGCGACGTCTGCCACGGCAAGCGCTACAACCGTGAAACGCTGGAGGTACTCTACCGCGGCAAATCCATCTCCGACGTGCTGGAAATGACCGCCGACGAGGCGCTGGATTTCTTTGAAAATCTACCGCGCATCCGTGACAAGGTCGCCACGCTCGTGGAGGTCGGCCTCGGCTATATCAAGCTTGGTCAAAGCTCCACGACCCTCTCCGGCGGCGAGGCGCAGCGTGTCAAGCTCGCAACGGAGCTTTCCCGCCGCGCAACCGGCAGAACAATGTATATTCTCGACGAGCCGACCACAGGCCTGCACATGTACGACGTGCACAAGCTACTCGACGTCCTGCAAAAGCTGGTAGACGCCGGGAACACCGTTCTCGTCATCGAACACAATCTGGACGTTATCAAAACGGCGGACCATCTGATCGACCTTGGTCCGGAGGGCGGCGACGGCGGCGGCAAAATCGTCGTCTGCGGCACGCCCGAGGAGGTTGCCGTCTGTCCGCAGTCCTATACCGGTCAGTATCTGAAACGAATGCTCTAAGGAGGGTCAGCCATGGATCGCCTCGCCCGTCATCTTTTGCAGCACAACCCCGACACTCTGAAGGACGCGGAGCTTCTGGAGCTTCTGCTGCGCTATGTCGTGCCGCAGGATGCCGCCGCGCTGGCTAAGCGTCTTCTGGAGCACTATCCGAATCTGGCTGCGCTGCTGGAATCGGAGGCGCAGGAGCTCGCCGCCATTGAGGGCATGACGCCCGAGTGCATCGTGCTGCTGCGTCTGGTTCCGGAGCTGCAAAGGCGCTATCTCATCTCCCGTGCTGCACCGGAAACGCGCCTGGTCGACAGCGTTTCCTTCGGCACCTATCTACTGCCCTATTTCTACGGCGCAAAGGATGAGATGGTCTATCTTCTCACACTGGACGCCACGGGCAAGGTGCTCTCCTGCCGCCTGATCGGCCACGGCAGCGTCAATTCCGCAAACGTGCCCATGCGCCGTCTGGTGCAGGAGGCGCTGAGTGCAAACGCAACCGCCGTCGTGCTGGCGCACAACCACCCGTCCGGCATTGCGCTGCCCTCCCGTGAGGACATCGACCTGACGCTGCGTCTGCGCGACGCACTGGACGTAATGGACATTCTTCTGTTGGACCATCTGGTCATTGCGGACGACGACTATGTCTCCATGAGCGACAGCGGCTATCTTCGCCGCAGCTATTGAGGTGATTTCATGGATTTCAAACTGCACGCACCCTATCAGGCCACCGGCGACCAGCCGGAGGCCATCCGTGCCCTGACAAGGGGGATTCAGGAGGGCATGCCCGAGCAGGTTCTGCTGGGCGTCACCGGCTCCGGCAAGACCTTCACCATGGCCTCCGTCATTGAAAAGCTGAACCGTCCGACGCTGGTTCTGGCGCACAACAAGACGCTGGCTGCCCAGCTTTGCTCGGAATTCCGGGAGTTTTTCCCCGAAAACGCGGTGGAATACTTCATTTCCTATTATGATTACTATCAGCCGGAGGCTTATATTGCCCACACGGACACCTATATTGAAAAGGATTCCGCCATCAACGACGAGATTGAGCGTCTGCGCCACAGCGCAACATCCTCGCTGTTTGAGCGGCGCGACGTGATCGTCGTCTCCTCTGTGTCCTGCATCTATGGTCTGGGCGACCCGATCGACTATCAGAATATGGTCATCTCTCTGCGCACCGGCATGGAAAAATCGCGCGAGGAGCTGATGTCCAAGCTTGTAGACATCCGCTATGAGCGCAACGACATTGATTTCTCCCGAAACCACTTCCGTGTGCGCGGCGACACGGTGGAAATTTATCCCGCCTACTGGGCAGGCCGCGCCATCCGTGTAGAGTTCTTCGGAGACGAAATTGACCGCATTTCCGAGATCAACGCCGTCACGGGGCTTCCCGAGCGTGTCGTCAGCCACGTCGCCATCTACCCCGCCTCGCATTATGTTGCCACGCGCGAAAAGCTCAACCGCGCCATTATGGAAATTGAGCGCGAAATGGAGGAGCGGGAAGCATGGTTCAAGGCGCACGATAAGCTTCTCGAGGCGCAGCGCATCCGCCAGCGGACGATGTACGACATCGAAATGTTGCAGGAAATTGGCTTTTGCAGTGGAATTGAGAACTATTCCCGTGTGATTTCCGGCCGTGCGCCGGGCACGCCGCCCATGACGCTGCTGGACTACTTTCCGAAGGATTTTCTGCTGTTCGTGGACGAAAGCCACGTCACGCTGCCGCAGGTGCGCGCCATGTACGCCGGCGACCGCAGCCGGAAGGAAAGCCTTGTGGACTATGGCTTCCGTCTGCCCAGCGCCTTTGACAACCGCCCGCTGACCTTTGACGAATTCCAGACGAAAATCCATCAGGCCGTTTACGTCTCCGCGACGCCCGCCGATTTCGAGCGCAGCCGCGCCGGGCAGATCGTCCAGCAGGTCATCCGCCCGACGGGGCTTCTGGACCCGCTCGTCGAGGTTCGCCCCGTAGAGGATCAGATCGACGACCTCATCGGCGAGTGCAACCGCGTCATTGCGCACAAGGAGCGCGTGCTCGTCACGACGCTGACGAAAAAAATGGCGGAGGATCTGACGAGCTATTTGCAACAGGCGGGCATCCGCGTGCGTTATATGCACTCCGATGTCGCCGCGCTGGAGCGCATGGAGATCCTGCGCGATCTGCGCATGGCAAAGTTTGACGTTCTCGTCGGCATCAACCTCCTGCGAGAGGGTCTGGATCTGCCTGAAGTCTCCCTCGTCGCCATTCTCGACGCGGACAAGGAGGGCTTCCTGCGCAGCGAGACCAGCCTCATTCAGACCATCGGCCGCGCCGCAAGAAACGCCGAGGGCCGCGTTATCATGTACGCCGACAAGATCACCCCCGCCATGCGCGCCGCCATTGACGAAACGGAGCGCCGTCGCGGCATTCAGGACGCCTACAACAAGGCGCACGGCATCGTGCCCAAGACCATTGTCAAGGATGTCCGCGAGCTGATCGAGATCACACAGGCCGAGGGCGAAGCAAGCAAAAAGAACGGTGTGAAGATGACCAAGGCCGAGCGCGAACGCGAGATCGCCAAGCTGGAAAAGGAGATGCGTGCCGCCGCCCGCATGATGGAGTACGAATACGCCGCCGTGCTGCGTGACCGCATCATCGAGCTTCGCGGCGAGAAAAAGTAATCAGGATACCGAAAGCCCGCCTGCCGGTTTTACCGGTGGGCGGGCTTTCGTAATATCAGAATCAGACCTCAAACATCAGGTCGCCGTAGGTAGGCACCGGCCAGATGTCCTTATCGACGATCAGCTCAAGCTTGTCAATGGGCGCGCGCAGACCGCGCATCGCCGGAACAATCCGGTCGCGGCAGAACGTTGCCATTTCGCAGGCAGATTCGATCTCGTTCATCTCGCGCACGCTCTCTTCCAGAAGCTTCAGCGCCGCATTCGCCTGCGCCAGAAGAGTGCTCGTTTCCGTGAGCAGGCCCTCCTGGACGGTGGTCACAGCCGCCGGACAGGCCGTGCGAACCTTGCAGATAGAATCCGCCAGACGGGTCGTATAGCGGATGATGGCGGGGATATAGTGCTTTCCGGCCATGTGCAGCATGGTGCGGGCCTCGATCGCCGTCGTTTTGGCATAGGTCTCGTAGAGCACCTCACTGCGGGATTCCAGCTCCGCTTCCGTGAAGACGCCGAACTTTTCGTACATTTTCACGGTCTTCTCCGTCGTCAGCGCCGGGATGGCGGCAACCATATTCGGAAGGTTCGGCAGTCCGCGGCGCGCCGCCTCCTGCTTCCATTCCTCGCTGTAGCCGTTGCCGTTAAAGAGCACCCGGCGATGGTTGCGCATGTTCTCCGCAATCAGCAGGTTGACGTCGCGCTCAAAATTCTCGCTCTTTTCCAGCGCGTCCGCCGCCTCGCAGAAGGCCTCGGCAACGATGGTGCTGATAACGGTATTGGAGTTTGCAATGCTCTCGGAGGAACCGACCATGCGGAACTCAAACTTGTTGCCCGTGAAGGCAAAGGGAGAGGTGCGGTTGCGGTCGGTCGCGTCCTTGTCGATGACGGGCAGGGTGGAAACGCCGGTGTCCAGGCGGCCGCCTGCGATGCAGCCCTCCGCCGTGCCCTTTTCCACGATCTGATCGACGACATCGCTGAGCTGAGCGCCGAGGAAGATGGAAATGATGGCGGGAGGCGCTTCGTCCGCGCCGAGGCGCTGGTCGTTGCCGGGGCAGGCCGTGGACATGCGCAGAAGATCCGCATGGCGATCCACCGCCTTGATGATGCAGGAGAGCACCAGAAGGAATTGCAGATTATCGTTGGGCGTCGTGCCGGGGTCGAGAAGATTCTCGCCCGTGTCGCTGCTGAGCGACCAGTTGTTGTGCTTGCCGGAGCCGTTGACGCCCGCAAAGGGCTTCTCATGCAGCAGACAGACCAGACCATGGCGCGTCGCCACGCGCTTCATCGTCTCCATGGTAAGCTGATTCTGATCGACGGCGACGTTGCACGTGCTGTAGATCGGCGCGCTCTCGTGCTGTGCGGGCGCGACCTCGTTGTGCTGCGTCGTGGCGGTGATGCCCATTTTCCACAGCTCACGGTTCAGGTCGGCCATAAATTCGCCGACGCGCTCACGAATCACGCCGAAATACTGATCCTCCAGCTCCTGTCCCTTGGGCGCGGGTGCGCCGAAGAGCGTGCGGCCGGTGTAGATGAGGTCGCGGCGCTTGAGATAGCGCTCGCGGTCCACGATGAAATATTCCTGCTCTGCGCCGACGGAGATGAGCACCTGCTCGGACTTTTGATCGCCGAACAGGCGCAGGATGCGCACTGCCTGCTTCGACAGCGCCTCCATGGAGCGCAGCAGCGGTGTTTTGTTGTCCAGCGCCTCGCCGTTGTAGGAGACAAAGACCGTCGGGATGCAGAGAATCGTACCGCAGGCCATTTCCTTGACAAAGGCCGGAGAGGTCATGTCCCAGGCGGTATAGCCTCTGGCGTAATGCGTTGCACGCAGGCCGCCGGAGGGGAAGGAGGACGCGTCCGGTTCACCCATGATGAGCTGCTTGCCGGTCAGGTTCAGAATCGCCTTACCCATCTTGTCCGGCGCGGTCAGGAAGGAATCGTGCTTCTCCGCGGTAACGCCGGTCAGCGGCTGGAACCAATGCGTATAGTGCGTCGCGCCCTTTTCGATCGCCCACTCCATCATTGCCTTTGCAACGACATCAGCCGTCTGCATGGAGATCTGACCGCCATGCTCCGCGACTCGCTGGACCTCCTTGTATGCCTCCGAGGGCAGACGCTCGCGCATCACGGCATTGCTGAACACATTCGCGCCGAATTCATCAAAAACCTTCATGTTATCTCTCCTTTCGCCCTTCCGGGCAGTCCCTCATTTCTTTTCGATTTTCTCATACTACAGGAAAAAAAGTGAAAAAGCAAGCACGAAAAATATTTTCGGTGGCGTTGCCAAAGCCTCGGGAATCCATCCGCCCATGTTTATACAAATTTACAATGGATTTATCATTTTGAACTGTTTGAACCGCAGAATTCTGCACATGCTATCGCAAAGGAGGCTTTCGTCATGCTCATTTCTTTCCTGCGCACGCTTTTATTATATCTCGTTCTCGTCCTGACCGTTCGCCTGATGGGCAAGCGCCAGATCGGCGAAATGGAGCCATCGGAATTTGTCGTGACGATGCTCATCGCAAATCTTGCCGCCATTCCCATGCAGGACACTGCCATCCCGCTGCTGTCGGGCCTGGTGCCGATTCTCGTCATTCTCGGCGTGGAGCTGATCCTCGCCGTGCTGTCGCTGCACTGTATCCGCGTGCGGACGTTTTTCTGCGGCAAGCCCGTCATCCTGATGGAGCATGGGAAAATTCTGGAAAAGAATCTCAAGCGCACCCGCGTTAACCTCGACGAGCTGACCATGCATCTGCGGGAGAAGGACATCTTTGACCTGACGGAGGTCAAATACGCCATACTGGAAACGAACGGCCAGCTCTCCACCCTGCTTTATGCGAAAGACCGCCCGGCAAATGCCAGAGACGCCGGTATTCAGGCATCAGAAACCGAGCTGCCCGTCACCCTCATCTCCGCCGGGAAGCTGCTGGGCGACAACCTCTCCGTTGCAAAAAAGGACCGTATCTGGCTGGAAACGGAGCTAAAAAAGCGGAATTGCCCGCAGAAGCAGGTGCTTTTGATGACGGTGGACAGCGCGGGGAAAATCTATCTCGTTCGCAGGGAGGATGTGAAATGAAATACCTCTATCTCGGTGCAGCCATTCTCGCCGTGCTGCTCGCCGCCTGCATTCTCAGCGGCGTTCTCGTCTCCGCCGCCACGGAAGGTGCGCTCGACTCGCTTGATCTCGCGCTGGAGGCCTTTGACCGCAGCGGCCTTGCGCAGGCCGCGCCCTACGCCAAGGCGGCAAAGCAGGACTGGCAGCGGCATTCGCGCCTGCTCAGCGCCCTTTTGGGGCACGAGGAGCTGGATGAAATCGAGGCGCTCTTTACCTCTCTGGAATCCTATACGCGCACTGCCTCCGCGGATGATTTCCGCAGTGTCTGCGCGGAGCTGGCGCTGCGCCTGCGCCATATCACACAGATGGATGTTCCCTTCTATTACAATTTCTTCGTCCGGAGCATTGGGTCTTGACCCCCCTCCGGCAATCGGCTATAATAGGAGCAGCCTTCCCCGCCCGGCGGGGAATACATAACGGAGGCTTATTCATGAATACCCAGCAGCTTGACCGCCAATACGTCGCGCATACCTACAACCGTTTCCCGCTGGAAATTGCCGGCGGAAAGGGCTCGACCGTTTACGGCGCGGACGGGCGGGAATATATCGATCTTGGCAGCGGCATCGCCGTGAATGTGTTCGGTCTTGGTGATGAGGCCTGGCAGAACGCCGTCACGCAGCAGCTGTCCAGGGTTCAGCATACTTCAAATCTCTTTTACTCCGCGCCCGTCGCGGAGCTGGCGGCGCTTCTCTGCCAACGCACCGGCATGTCCAAGGTGTTTTTCTCCAACTCCGGCGCAGAGGCAAACGAATGCGCCATCAAGGCAGCGCGGAAATGGGGCTGCACACACAAGGGCAGCGATTTCTTCAACATCATTACATTAAAAAAGAGCTTCCACGGCCGCACCATCGCCACGCTTGCCGCGACCGGGCAGGATCGCTTCCATAAGGATTTCCAGCCACTCCCCGGCGGCTTCCTCTATGCCGAGGTTGGCGATGTGGATGGACTGGAGCGGCTGATGCGGGAAAACCACTGTGCCGCCGTCATGTTTGAGGTCGTGCAGGGCGAGGGCGGCGTGCGGCCCATCGGGCAGGAATTCGCCGCGCAGATCGCCGTGCTTGCGAGAAAATACGACCTTCTTCTGATTGCAGACGAGGTGCAGACCGGCAACGGGCGCACCGGCAGTCTATACGGCTACATGGAATACGGCCTGCGTCCCGACCTTGTCACCACGGCAAAGGGTCTCGGCGGCGGGCTTCCCATCGGCGCGACGCTTTTCTCCGAACGTGTTGCGGACGTCTTTGCTCCCGGCGACCACGGCTCGACATTTGGCGGCAACACCACCTGCTGCGCCGGTGCGCTGAATATCCTCAGCCGCATAGACGACGCGCTTCTGGCGGGCGTGAAGGAGCGCTCGGCCTATCTGATGGGCGAGCTGGATGGCGCGCCCGGCATCCGGAATGTCTCCGGCATGGGCCTGATGATCGGCTTTGAGCCGCCGGTCGCCGCGCGCGAATTTGCGGAACGGCTGCTGAAAAACGGCGTACTCGTCACCACGGCAAAGGAGAAGATCCGCCTGCTGCCCGCATTGAACATTCCCATGGAACAGTTAAAAACCGCCGCGCAGATCATCAAACGCTGCGCCGCTGAATAAGGAGGACACCATGAATCTGAAAGGCAGAAATTTCTTGACCCTGCTGGACTTCACCCCGGAGGAAATCACCGGCCTGCTTGACCTTGCCGCCGAGCTGAAGGCGCAGAAAAAGCAGAGCATTGCCCACGACAGCCTGAAGGGCAAATCCATCGCGCTGATCTTTGAGAAAACCTCCACCCGCACGCGCTGCTCCTTTGAGGTCGCCGCGTATGACCTCGGCATGCACGTCACCTATCTCGACCCCACCGGCTCGCAGATCGGCAAGAAAGAGTCCATTGCGGACACCGCGCGCGTCCTCGGCAGGCTCTATGACGGCATCGAATACCGCGGCTTCGGCCAGAGCATCGTCGAAGAGCTGGCAAAGCATGCGGGTGTTCCCGTTTGGAACGGCCTGACCAACGAATTCCACCCCACTCAGATCCTTGCCGATATGCTGACCATCCGCGAGCATCTCGGCACGCTCAAGGGCAAAAAGCTCGTTTTCATGGGCGACTGCCGTTATAACATGGCAAATTCCCTCATGGTCGGCTGCGCCAAGCTCGGCCTGCACTTCACCGCCTGCGGCCCGGAAGGCTACTTCCCCGATCCTGCGCTGATTGCACACTGTGAGGCGATCGCCGCCGAAACCGGCGCAACGCTCTCCTTTGAGACGGATGCCAAAAAGGCCACCGCCGGAGCCGACGTCATCTACACCGACGTCTGGGTCTCCATGGGCGAGCCGATGGAAGCCTGGAAGGAGCGGCTGGAGATCATGCTGCCTTATCAGGTCAACGCCGCTTTGATGGAAAACGCCGGCAAGCAGGCCGTTTTCATGCACTGTCTGCCCGCCTTCCACGATCTAAATACCGGCATCGGCCGCCAGATCGGTCAGGAATTCCATCTTGACGCGCTGGAAGTGACGGACGAGGTCTTCGAAGGCCCGCAGTCCATCGTCTTTGACGAGGCGGAAAACCGCATGCACACCATCAAGGCCGTTCTCGCCGCAACACTGTAACTTCGGTCAAACCGGGAAAGGAGGAGCATGAAAAAAGAGTCTGCCCGCGCAAACCGCGTTCTGCTGTGCCTTGCCGCGCTGCTGCTTGCGCTGTTTCTTGGCTCCTTCTATTTTGGCCGCTACGGCGTCGACATTCCCACCACCTGCAAAATTCTTCTGTCGCGCGTGCTTCCCATGGAAAAGACCTGGGACCCGAACCTGGAGACGGCAGTGCTCAACGTCCGTCTGCCGCGCATTTTAATGGCCTGCCTGGTTGGCTGCTGCCTTTCGGCTGCCGGTGCGACCTATCAGGGCGTGTTTCAGAATCCCATGGCATCGCCGGACATTCTCGGCGCCTCCTCGGGCGCGGCCTTCGGCGCGGCGCTGGCGATCCTGATGGGCGCGGGTACGGCGGGCATCACAATTTCCGCCTTCTGCTGGTCGCTTTTGACGGTCGTTCTTGTCTATCTGATCGGCCAGCGGGCGCAGGGCCAGCGCGTACTGAATCTGGTGCTTGCCGGAATGGTCGTCAGCTCTCTGTTCAAGGCGGGCACGTCCTATCTCAAGCTCGTCGCCGACCCCGGCAATCAGCTGCCTGCCATCACCTATTGGCTGATGGGCAGCCTGAACGGCACGCGGATAAAAAGCGTCCTTGCGATTTTCCCCGTCATGCTGCTGGGGCTGGTTCCGCTGTTTCTGCTGCGCTGGCGCATCAATCTTTTGACGCTGGGCGACGAAGAGGCGCAAGCCATGGGCGTACATCCGGCGCGGCTGCGCTTTGTTCTGGTCATCTGTGCCACATTAGTAACCGCTGCGGCAATTTCCGTCTCCGGCATGATCGGCTGGGTTGGCCTGGTCATTCCCCACCTGTGCCGCAAGCTGACCGGCAGCAACTTCAAAAAGCTCCTGCCCGCGGCCATGCTGGGCGGCGCGGCCTTTTTGCTGCTGGTGGACGATCTGTCGCGCAATCTGCTCGCTACGGAAATTCCCATCGGCATTCTGACGGCCTTCATCGGCGCGCCCTTCTTCCTCTATCTGATGCTGCGAAAGGAGGGAGCGCAATGACCTTTGCCGTGCAGAATCTGCAATTTGCCTACGGCAGCCGGGAGGTACTGAAGGATGTCAGCTTCTCCGCCGGAGAAAATGAGCTGATTTTCGTTCTTGGCGCGAACGGTGCAGGCAAAACGACGCTCTTTCGCTGCATGCTCGGCCTGCTGCACGGCTACCGCGGCAGCATTCTTCTCGACGGGCAGCGCATTTCTGCCCTGCCTGCGCGAGAGCTGGCGCGGCGCATAGCCTACATTCCGCAGTTTCACAATCCCGTTTTTTCCTATACTGCGCTGGACATGGTGCTCATGGGCACGAGTCACCGTCTGTCCGCCTTGGCCTCGCCAGGGAGACGCGAGCGCGAAATTGCAATACAGGCAATGGCACAGCTTGGCATCGAGTCCTTCGCCGAACGCGGCTTCCGGGAGCTCTCCGGCGGCGAGCAGCAGCTCGTGCTCGTAGCGCGGGCACTGGCGCAGGAGGCAAGGATTCTCCTGATGGACGAGCCGACATCCGCGCTGGACTTCGGCAACCAGGTGCGCGTGCTGCAAAAGGTCGCGGCACTGAGCACGCAGGGCTACACCGTTCTTCTCTCCTGCCACAATCCGCAGCATGCGATGCTTTACGCACGGCGCGTGATCGCCCTGCACGACGGAGCGGTTGCCGCTGACGGGCCGCCGCAGGAAGCGCTCAGTCCGGCGCTCGTGCAGACGCTCTACGGCATAGAAGCGCATTTCTTCTCCACGCCGGACGGCGTTCTCATCTCACCTGCAACAGCAGAATAGCGATACATTTTCAACGCGGGACGCCCGGTTTGGGCGCCCCGCGTTTTGTAATTCTTGTAATATATATGTAACTATTCTATTGATGTCTTTTGATTATCATTCGGAAAAGTGCACAATTATCCTTTGAGGTTACCGCAAAATACCAAGTCGATTTTGGCCATAACGTAAAACTTCTTCTATTTCTTCCGAAACGCATTGACAGCCCAAAAAAATCTCCATATACTGGAATCAGTGAAAAAAGCCGCCGTTTTCTGTTTCCAAAATGTAATTATTTTCTTCCCTGTATTTTAGGGCAATCCGTTCGAAGCCACCCGTTTTTCTACACAAAAAGGAGGAAGTCATGAAACGTAAATATTGCATCATCCCCCTGCTATGCCTGCTGCTCTGTCTGTCGCTTTTCGCGGGCTGCGCGGATCAGAATCCGCCCTCGCTGCGTGACGGCGGCAACATCGTTTACCCCGGCGTGCAGTGGTTCTGCTCGCCGCAGGAGCTGCTCGACGCGCTGAAGCTCTCGCAAAATGACGTTACCATCAGGGACGACACCGCGACCGCCGGCGGTCAGTATGAAATCCTTGCCAAGGGGCTTAAGCTGTTCGGCGACGAGGCCGGTGTCTCCTTCTCGTTCAGCAAGGGCAGCGACACCATTCTCCGCCTCACGCAAATTAAAGCCCACTATGACGAAACCGTCGATATGGCGGCGATTCGCGAGAAGGTGGAAAGCTCTCTCGGCGCGCCAACAGAGGAGCCGGCGGACTACAGCGGACATCTTGCCTATTGGGACAGCGAGACCACAGTCACCACACCGGACGGCACCAGGACGCTGCCCGCAACACACCTGTCCTGGCTGGATGATCAGCAGCTCTGGCTCAGCATCAAAACCGGCACGGATGTCGATCTTGTAAAATCCGGCGTTCTTACGTTTGTTGCAGTCTATATTCCCAACGGCAAAACCTCTTCCGATGTCCACAGCGACGTTATGACGGACGCACCGCTGCCGCAGTGGCGCATCCCGGACGATTTCGAAATCAACCGCACGCTGAGCGAAATTCGCGTCTACCCCTTCACCGAGGAGGAGATCGCGGATGCAAGGAAGGCCGCAGAAATGGCGATTTTTGCGCAATATCCCGGCAAGGGGACGATGTTGATCAATAAAATGGCCTTTGACCCCGCGCTGACGGACGCAAACATCCGCCAGCAGCTCGATGATGCAGGCAGCCTGGAAAATGAAGATCATGCTTATGCCTCTCAGATCACCTTTGCCGTCAAGTGCCTTGTCCAGTACGACGGCGAGGCGCCGAATTCACCGCCCAGCCCCAACGGAAAAACCGTACAGATCACTGTCTGCCGCGCGGACACCTCCAGCAGCTGGGGATATCTGAACGGCAGCTATACGACCGAAAGCGGGAAATACTCCCCCAAAGCGCTCCGCAACACAGACCTCTGGCCGCTGAAAGATCTCGTCCCCGGCCGCCTGATCGCAGGCTACACGCGCGACGATTTCAAATATGACCTGTATTACGCTGACGTCAACGGACAGGTGGTCTTCTCCGAGGGCACGCAGACAGAGCTGCAAAGAAGCGGCACCCCGGTGGATGCCGATACGCTGGCCTCCCTGCAAGAACTCTTTGGCGACTACATGAGCTGGTATTCTCAGGCGTTGACGAGTGAATACTCCCGTCCTGAGGAAGTTGATCTCGGCATGCTCTTCTATCGCGGCGTTCCGCTCCGTTCAGAGGTTGAGCCGGCGGCAGATGAAGTCAATAAGCTTGCAACGCTTTCCGTCATGTGGAGCAGCGAGGATACCTGCGAACTGCCGGTACAGCGAATCTCCACTGCGCAAATGAACGATATTCTTGAGCAATACTTTGGAATCACGCTTGACCAAGCCGTCGGCAATGGGCTTGACCGGTTGACCTATCTCGAAGATACGGACTGCTATTATACTCGACACAGCAGCACAAATGCGATCAGTCCCATGATTACCGCTGCCTATCTGCTGGAGGACGGAAGCATCGCCATGTACTACACGGAAAGCTCCAGTATCATAGGCAATGGCCTCGCCATTCTCAAGCCCGTCGGCGACGGCTATCAGATTCTTTCCAACAAATCGATCAATACCTAAAGCAAAAGGCCTCCCCTTCACGGAGAGGCCTTTTTGCATATTACTCGTTACTCGCGACGCAGGCGGTCGATGCAGCGCTGCGGCGCGTCGATCATCTCACCCTCCTGCTCGTTCCAGTCGGTGCAGGCGATTTCGATCATCCGCTCATACCAACCGATCGCGCCCGCCCGGTCGCCGCGCAGCTCACAAAGCTGCGCCAGCGCCTCAGCGGCATCAGTGTATTTCGGGTGCGGCATGCGGTCAAGCGAGGCTTCAAAAAGCTGCGCCGCCTCATCATAGCGGCAGAGCCAGGCAAGCTGGCTCGCCCGCGCGAAGCTGGCCTGCCAGTTTTCCGGAAACTCCTCCGTCATGCGCGACCAGCAGGCCAGCGCCTCCGGGAGATTCCCCTCGGCCTTGCAGATCATGCCGCGGTAAAGGTCAATGTGATAGGTGTGCTCCACGCGGTCGAGCGCTTCGAGATACTGCCGCGCCTCGGCGCAGCGCCCGTCGGCAATCAGCAGATCGAGCAGCCACAAATAGCCGCAGAAATCCTCCGGGTGCTCCCGGACAAAATCACGGTAAAAGTCGATCAAGCCTGTATGGTTGGCAAAATTCCAGTCGGTATACGGGCCGCCCTCGGCGTCGAAGACGGCGTGGTGCGCGTCCTTGCAGTCGGGCTGAAGTAAAAGCGCCCGGCGTGCCAGCGGCGCGGCGTGCTCGCGGTATTCCACGGCGCGCTTGTTATAAAGCTGCGCCAGCAGCAGCGCCGCACGCGGCTGCTTTTCCAGGCACTTGTCCTTGAGAAAGCGCTCCTCCGTCTCGAACTCCTGCTGTGTCAGGAAGCGGCGATCCCAGAGCATGTTTTCGATGCGCGCCATGCGGCTGTCGTCTGTCATGGAAAACAGCGCGTCGATGGATGTGCCCAGCGTCACGGAAAGCTCCGGCAGGAGCTGAATATCCGGCATGCTTGCCCCGCTTTCCCATTTGGACACGGCCTGCGGCGTGACGGACAGCTTCTGTGCAAGCTGCTCCTGCGTCATCGCGGCGGCAAGGCGCAGCGTTTTGATTTTACTGCCGATTTCGTATGGCATGATACATTCTCCTTTGCTGTTTCTGCGATCGCTGTGCCTACAGTATAGCATGCTGCGCGGCCCGCCGCAATGACCGCGCGGTTGCATTTGCCCGAACAACAGTTGAACGCCCACCGAAATATCGGCGGGCGTTCAACTGATTTTCAAGTGATTTCTCTTCTGCCCTCAAGGGCGCGCAGCAGCGTGACCTCATCGGCATATTCCAGCTGACTGCCCACGGGAATGCCGTAGGCAAGGCGCGTCACGCGTACCTCCATCGGCCGCAGCAGACGCGAAATGTACATTGCCGTCGCCTCGCCCTCGGTGTCCGGATTCGTCGCCATAATGACTTCGCGGACATCGCCCTGCGCCACGCGCGTCAGCAGCTCACGCACGCGGATATCGTCCGGTCCGATGTGATTCAAGGGTGATATGACACCGTGCAGCACGTGATACACGCCGCCGAACTCTCGCGCGCGTTCCATTGCAATCACGTCCTTCGGCTCTGCCACGACGCAGATCACGCCGTGGTCGCGTGTCTCGTCGCTGCAAATGGGGCAGAGATCCTTGTCCGTCAGATTCTGACAGACCGGGCAGAGGTGCACCGTCTTTTTTGCCGCAACAATGGCGTCGGCAAACTCCTGCGCCTCCTCTGCCGGGAGGGAAAGCAGGTAAAACGCCAGACGCTGCGCGGTCTTGCCTCCGATGCCTGGCAGCTTTGCAAACTGTTCCGTCAGCCGCTCCAGCGCGGCGGGAAAATAGCGCATCTCAGAACAGGCCGCCCAGATTCAGGCCGCCGGTCAGCTTGGACATATTCTGCGCCGCCTCGGCCTCCGCCTTGCGCATCGCCTCGTTGACCGCCGCAAGCACCATATCCTGGAGCATTTCGACGTCCTCCGGATCGACCGCCTCGGGGTTGATGGTCAGGGAGAGCAGCTCATGCTTGCCATTGACGACCGCCTTGACCATGCCGCCGCCCGCCGTTGCATCATACTCTCTGCTTTCCATCTCCTCCTGCATTTTCAGCATGTCCTGCTGCATTTTCTGGGCCTGCTTGATCATATTCATGTTCATGCCGCCGCCCATTCCTCCGCGGAAACCGCCCTTCGCCATGGTGAATTCTCCTTTTCATTTAATGTCTACAATTTCCGGATGCTCTGCTCCGAAGCTGAGCAGCCGGTCAAAGCCGGGATTGTTCTGCACCGCCGCACCGGTAAGCTGCGCCTTTGCGCTCACCCGCCGGCCCAGCAGCACCGAGGCCTTCTCCGCCGCGGCCTGCAAAATCTCCGGTTTATTGATAATTCCGTATGCAAAATCGTTGTCCGCCAGCAAAATCAGCCGGTCGCCCTCCAGCCGCCCGCGCACCGGCGCGTTATCGCCTATGCTGAACATGCTCATTGCCGGAGGCTTCAGGCCCGCGCGCAGGCGTTCCACCAGTTCCGGCCAGAAGCCCGCAGGCGCGGCAGAAGCCGGACGCGGTGCAGGCGCCGTCTGCTGCGGCTCCGGCGGGACGTCCTCGTCACCCGGTGGGGGCGGCGCCTCATCCTCCTCCGGCGCCTGCTGCGGCGCTTGCGGCGCGGCGATCACGCCGCTGGCGATTTTTTCCTCCAGACGGCTCAGCCGCGCGTTGAGCGACTGCGCATCCACCGCCGCCTCCGGCTCGCACAGCCGGATGATGCACAGCTCGGCGTCGATGCGCCGATTTGTGCTGACGCTGAAGCCAGCTGCCGCATCGCGCAGAACACTGGTCGCACGCAGAAGCTCGCCCACGCTCCACAGCGGCAGCAGCTCCTTCAATTCCGAAAACGTGCAGACACTCGTCACCTGCCCTGCCGCATCCTTCGGTGCGGTCTTACAGATCAGAAGATCCCGCGCAGAGGCGCACAGCTCGTCGAGCATAGCGGCAAGGTCCTTGCCCTCGACATACTGCTCGTTGAAGACGGAGAGCGCCTCGGCCGTATTATGCTGCGCCACTGCACGCAGCATGGCCGCCGTCGCCTTGGAACCCGCGATGCCAAGCGTCCGGCAGACCTGCTCAACCGTGACGGCCTCAGCCGTCGCGGACGCGCACTGGTCAAACAGGCTGACCGCATCGCGCATGCCGCCGTCGGCCAGACGGGCCAGAAAGGCCGCCGCCTCCGGCTCCAGCGTGATATTCTCCTGGTAGGCGATATAATTCAGCCGTGCGGCGATGTCCACCGGAGTGATTCTCCGGAAGGAGAAGCGCTGGCAGCGCGAAAGGATGGTCGCCGGGACCTTATGCAGCTCCGTCGTCGCCAGAATAAAAAGCAGGTGCTCCGGCGGCTCCTCGACGATTTTCAACAGCGCGTTAAACGCACTGGTAGAGAGCATATGCACCTCGTCGATGATATAGACGCGTGTCTTCACCTCTGAGGGGGTAAACTGCGCATCGTCGCGCAGAGCGCGGATGCTGTCCACGCCGTTATTGGACGCGGCGTCGATCTCCAGCACATCCATGCACGCGCCGGAATCGATGCTCCGGCAGGCCGCGCAGCGGTTGCAGGGATTGCCGTCCACGGGGTGCTCACAGTTGACCGCCTTGGCCAGGATTTTGGCGCAGCTCGTCTTGCCCGTGCCGCGCGTTCCGGTAAAGAGGTACGCATGACTCAGGTGCCCCGTCAATATCTGATTTTTCAGCGTTTGCGTCACGCCCTGCTGACCGACAACATCGTCGAAGCTCTGCGGGCGGTACTTCCGATACAGCGCCTGATACATTCTTTCACCTCCGCCGGGCAGAAAAAGCTCCGGTCCATAATAAGATCGCACACCCATACTTGAAGCTGCAACCGCGCCCGTTTCCCGAGCAGTTAGCTCAGAAACGGCATCCTCGCGGCACACGAACAGATCCGCTTAATGCTGCTCGGTTCCCCGCCTGACATGGTTCACGGGAGCTCGTTGCGCAAGACCGATCCCTCAACACCACTTACTCGGACAGACGGCACAGCGCAGCGCCTCATATGGGGCTTCATCCCTGCTATAGCGGATTGCAGGCAACAGGGCACCGCTAACTCCCCGACTAGTGCGACCTTATTATAGACCGGAGCATTGCTTATTCAGCCAATCTCCGCCAGCTTTTCGTCAATGTAGTCCGCCAGCTCACCGATGGTTTCCACATTGAGCTTGCCTTCCATTTCAAAATCCACGCCGAGCTCTTCTTCCATATCCATGACCATCTCGACCATGTCCAGGGAGTCCAGATGCAGACTCTCAAAGGTCGTATTGCGGTCCATTTCCTCTGCGGGGATGTCCAATTGCTGAGATAAATAGGAGATAATCCGTTCCAGCATTGTCGTTCTTCGCCTCCAAACGCATCTACTCTGCTTGAGTTACACTAATATGATACGATTTTTTCCGACAATGTCAAGAAGAATTTTTCATTTGAGCAGCGCCGCATCTTTCTTTGCACGCAACCGGCGGAAAAACCGGCAAAAGCAAGGTGCGGCGCTGGCGTGATTCAGTTGATGAAGTCCTTGAGCATCTTCGAGCGCGACGGATGGCGCAGCTTGCGCAGGGCCTTGGCCTCGATCTGGCGGATGCGCTCACGCGTGACGTCAAACTGTGCGCCCACGTCCTCCAGTGTGTGCATTTTTCCGTCGGTCAATCCATAGCGCAGGCAAAGCACCTTTTCCTCGCGCGGCGTGAGCGTCTTGAGCACGTCGGCCAGCTGCTCACGCAGCAGGGCATAACTCGCCGCATCGGCAGGCTCCGAGGCGTCCTCGTCCTGAATGAAATCGCCGAGGTGGCTGTCGTCCTCCTCTCCCACCGGCGTTTCCAGAGAAATCGGTTCCTGCCCCGTGCGCATGACCTCTTCCACGCGCTCGACCGGAATATTCAGCCGCTGTGCGATCTCCGTGGAGCTCGGCTCGTGGCCCAGCTCCTGCGTCAGCTCATGCGTGGCGCGGGAGACGCGGTTGATTGTTTCCACCATGTGAACCGGAATGCGGATGGTTCTCGCATGATCCGCAATCGCGCGGGTAATGGACTGGCGGATCCACCAGGTCGCATAAGTAGAGAATTTATAGCCCTTGGTATAATCAAACTTGCCAACCGCCTTGATCAGGCCGAGATTGCCCTCCTGAATCAGATCCAGCAGCGGCATGCCGCGGCCGACAAAGCGCTTTGCAATGGAGACGACCAGGCGCAGATTGGCCTCGATCATCTTATTGTGCGCTTCCTGATCTCCGTTCGCCATACGTTTGGCAAGCTCCGTTTCCTCCTCCTGCGTCAGGAGGGGGATTTTGCCGATCTCCTTAAGATACATGCGCACGGGGTCGTCGAGATTCATGTGCTCGGTCAGATCGTCCGTATCGGCAAGCTTTTCCTCTTCGACCAGCTCAAGATCCTCCCGGCTGGGAAGCATATCGTCCGGCTTGGCCAGCATCTGCATCACATCGGAGACGTCAACCTCGATTCCGGCCTCCTCCAGCGCGTCGTAGATCATGTCCGTCTGCTGCTCGTCGGCGTCGATTTCGTCGAGTGTATTGATCAGATTTTTGGAGGAAACCTTTTTCTCCTTTTTCGCTTTTTCCAGGAGCTGCTGAAGCTTTTCGTTCATTTCAACATTCTGTACTTTTTCTTCCACCATTGTTAAGTACCTCCATATCCTTTTTTCTTTTTCATGCTCCGCTGCATGGCAAGCAGGCCCTCCGCGCCGGAAATACTGCCGCGGGAGGATTCCTCGAGAAGAATGCGCCGGCAATCGTCAAACGCCTCGTCGCTCACAGGGTCGTCCTGCTTCTGCAAGACGGCCGTCAGGTGCGCCATTTCCTCCGGCGAGAGCGTGCCCTCCAGCGCGGCAGGCGTCGCGGGCAGGCCGTCGCGCCAGCGCTCCTTCAGAATTTCAAAGGCCCTGCCGAAGAAGGGCACGGAGAAGGTCTGCGGCGTCAGGTCGTCCGTCTTTGCAAACAGCTCCGGCTCCTTGACAAGCAGCCGAAGCAGGCCCTCCTCCGCCATTGCGGAGCGGACATTGGTATAGCGCAGCTCGCGGCTGCGCGGCTGCACCGCCGCCGTAACATTGAGCGCTTTCTTTTCCTGCTCTTTGCGCTCACGGGCCGTGCGGCGCTTGAACGCCCTGGAAATTTCCAGCTTCATGACCTCAGGCGTCAGCCCTGCCGCCTCGGCGGCACGTGCGCCATAGATTTCGCGCTCCACGGCCGTGGCATAGCCGGAGATCAGCTCCGCCGCCTGCTTGGCAAACTCGACCTTCTGCTCGTCGCGCGTCAGGTCGAACTGCATTTGCAGGGATTGCAGGCGATACTCCGCCTGGTTCTCCGAGCCTTGCAAAAGGAGGCGGAAACGGTCCGCACCGTATTCATGCAGATACTCGTCCGGATCCTTTGCGCCCTGCATACGCAGGATTTTCACGCGCAGGCCTGTTTTTTCCAAAATGGGGATGGCCCGGCGGATGGCATTTTGTCCGGCGGCGTCACCGTCGTAGATGAGCACGACTTCGTTGGTATACTTGGACAACAGGTCCGCGTGCTCCTGCGTCAGAGAGGTGCCGAGTGACGCCACCGCACAGTCAAAGCCGTACTGGTGCAGCGTGACGGTATCCATATAGCCTTCCGTCAGAATGATATAGCCCTGCTTGCTCTTTTTGACGAAATTCATCGCAAAGAGGTTCCGCCGCTTGCTGAACAGGGCGGATTCGGGGGAATTGATGTACTTCGGCTTGGAATTGTCCAGCACGCGGCCGCCGAAGCCGATGACATTGCCGCGCACATCGATGATCGGGAAGATCAGTTTATTGCGGAACCAATCATAAATTGACCCGTTTTTCTCGCTTTTCCGAACCAAACCGGCCTCAAGAAGCTCCGCCTTGCTGTAGCCCTTGGCCGTCATGGCATCCGTCAGCGCCGTCCAGGCATCCGGCGCATAGCCGATGCCGAAGCGCATGATCGCGCCGTCGGACAGGCCGCGCTTTGCGATGTATTTCCTCGCCTCGACCGCCTGCGGCGTTTTCAGCTGCGCGTGGAAAAAGCGCGCGGCATCCCGGCAAAGCGCCCAGAGGCGCTCCTTCTTGCGGTACTGCGACTGATACTCGTCGTCCTCCGGAACCTCAAGCCCGGCGCGCTTTGCCAGAAAGCGCACCGCGTCCGGATAGCTGAGGTTCTCGATCTCCCTGATAAAGTTGATGGCGCCGCCGCCCTTATGGCAGCCGAAGCAGTAATAGATTCCCTTGTCCGGCGCAACGGAGAAGGAGGGCGTTTTTTCACTGTGAAAGGGACACAGGCCGAACAGATTGCTGCCCCGGCGCGTCAGAGCGACATATTGCCCCACAACGTCCTCAATGGGGTTGCGGGCATTGAGCTCGTCCAAAAATGCCGGTGAAAAGGCCATAATCTTCCTCCTGTCAGTCTCTTACCTGCCAAGCCGTCGGAATAAACAGCTCGGAATATTTGTACATTGCATATTTATCGGTCATGCCTGCGATATAGTCGCAGACGGTGCGGCTCATGCCGTCGAAGGTGATCTGTGGCTGGAAATCCTCCGGCATGGCCTCCGGGTGCTTGAGATAATACTCAAACAGCTCCTGTAAAATCCGCCGCGCCTTGGATTCCTCGCCCTTGGCGACGGGGTTTTTATACACCCGCTCAAACATGAATGAGCGCAGTGACTCCATCGCCTGCCGCACCTCCTCGTCCATCCCCAGCTCACCGAAGGAAAGGGTGTGGAAGATCATATTGGTGACCAGCGTGTTGATGCGGTCGCGATGACTCTCGCCCAGTACATCGGATATTTCACGAGGGATGTCCCTATCCGTCAGAATTCCGGCGCGCATTGCGTCGTCGATATCATGGTTGATATAGGCAATCTGGTCGGAAATGCGCACGATCTGGCCCTCCAGTGTCTCCGGCAACCGGCTGGAGCGGCTGTGGCCAAGGATGCCCATGCGCACCTCGTAGGTCAGGTTCAGTCCCGCGCCGTCCTTTTCCAGGATATCCACCACGCGCAGGGACTGCTCGTTGTGGCGGAAGGGCGTGCCCATGACCTCCGTCAGGGCGACCTCACCGGCGTGGCCGAAGGGCGTGTGCCCCAGATCATGGCCAAAGGCAATCGCCTCGGAGAGATCCTCGTTCAGCCGCAGAGCGCGGGTGATCGTTCTGGCAATGCGGGCAACCTCCAGCGTGTGCGTCATACGCGTGCGGTAATGGTCGCCCTCCGGCTGCAGGAAGACCTGCGTCTTGTGCATCAGACGGCGGAAGGATTTGCTGTGCAGAATGCGGTCGGAATCGCGCTGGTAACAGGTGCGCACGTCGTTTTCCGTCTCCGGTTCCTCGCGAAGGCGCCCCTGCGAGGCGTCCGAAAACTGCGCCAGCTTGCTCAGGCGCAGATGCTCCTCCTGCTCCAATTGCTCACGAATGGTCATGACGGCACGCTCCTTCCATATAATAGCGATCTTCGCACCACTTGGCAGGATTCTCCTCTATGTACTGCCAAACGCGCAAATATTCCTGTCGGCACCTGATAACATGGTCATAGTACCCGCTCTGCCACAGGTCGTAGGGCCACGGCGTGCCGTGGCCGCCAACCTGTACCGTTCGGGCCTCTCTCGTTACAGAGCTTTTCAAGGCCCGGATTATCGTCGGTATTGTATTCTTTGTAGGGCTTCCAAATGCCTCTCATCCTGCGGTCACGGCACGCCGTGACCCTACAAGATCAATCAAAAGATGTACATGGTTCGGCATAACCACATACTTTGTGATCTCAACTCCGGCATTTCTGCGGAGATAGTTGGTTCTATCAATCTGCTTATGGTCGATTCTCCCAAGATAATTCAGTACCACTGATTGATCTCGGATTTCGCCCAAAATAGCCTGTCTGCCATAGCAGCAAAATGTGATAAAATACGCGCCGCTCTCTGCATAATCATAATGCTTCAGCCGATGCGGGATGCGCTGCGGCACCGCGGCACTCATTGATTGGCTCCTGTCAGTGGAAATGCGCGGTATTCGTTTTCGCCGGTGATTCCCTCGATGGTACCGGCGGAAAGGTCATAGACATGATCCAGAAAAGCGGTCACCTGAATCTGCGGCAGCAGCAGGTCGAAGCTGACGTCCGCGCCGAATTCCACGTTCTGCACAATGCCGCCGAAGGCCGCAACCTCCAGCCGCAGCCGCTCGTACCAGCTGTAGGGGCAGGGCAGATACACCCGCGTCCAGACGCGCTTCATGGCGCGTCCGGCGGTGTCCAGCGTCAGCTTGGCGCTGTGGGCATAGGCACGAACCAGCCCGCCCGCACCCAGCAGGATGCCGCCAAAATAGCGTGTGACCACGCAGGTCACGTTATAGATTTCTTCTCTCTGCAAAACCTGAAGCACCGGCATACCCGCCGTGCCGCCCGGTTCTCCGTCATCGGAGAAGCGTGTAGGGCCGTCCTTGATGATGTAGGCATAGACATTGTGCGTAGCGTCCCAATAGGTCTCGCGCATCTGCTTCAGGCGTGCAAGCGCCTGTTCCTCCGTGTCTGTGCAGAATATATGTCCGATAAAGCGGGAACGGCGCTCAATAAACTCAGCATCCGCGTCCTTTGCGGGAATCAGATACTCCGTCATGCCTCTGGCTCCTTTACAAAGCCGCGGTAGCGGCCGAAAAGCTCAGAATTACAGATCGTCTCGACCTCGATTCCCTCCGCGCCGTACTCCGTGCGCAGCACCTGCGCCTGATCGTGCAGAATTTCCAGAATTCCTGCCTGCGCATAGGGCAGCAGCAGCGTCGTATGATGCAGCTGTCCCAGAAGCGTTTCTTCGATGCGGGTGAGCAGCTCGTCCATGCCGATGCCGCTGCGCGCGCACATGGGCACGTTTTTCTCCCCGATGGGCAGGACGGAAATGTCCTCCAGCAGATCGGCCTTGTTATAGCAGCGCAGCACCGGCACACCGGGCTTGGCCAGCTTTTCAATCAGCCGGTCCACAACCTGGATGTGCGCCTCGCGCTCCGGATCGGAGGCATCGATGACGTGCAGGAGCAAATCTGCGTATTGCAGCTCCTCCATCGTCGCCTTAAACGCCTCAATCAGGTCGTGCGGCAGCTTGGCAATGAAACCAACGGTATCCGAAAGCAGAATCTCCAGATGGTCGGAGACACGCAAACGGCGCGTCGTCGTATCCAGCGTGTCAAACAGGCGGTTGTTTGCCGGGATTCCGGCATCGGTCAGCTGATTGAGGAGGGTGGATTTTCCCGCGTTGGTATAGCCGACCAACGCAACCACGGGAATGGCGTTTTTGATGCGGCGTTCCCGCTGCACGGCGCGCACCTTGCGCACCTCGGCAAGCTCCGCGCGCAGGCGGTCGATCCGCTCGCGGATATGGCGGCGGTCGGTTTCCAGCTTGGACTCGCCGGGGCCGCGCGTGCCAATGCCGCCGCCAAGGCGGGACATGGATTTGCCCATGCCGGAAAGCTTCGGCAGCAAATACTGATACTGCGCCAGCTCCACCTGCAAGCGGCCCTCAGCCGTCTTGGCCCGCTGGGCAAAAATATCGAGAATCAGGGCGCTGCGGTCGAGCACAGTCGCCTGGGTGAGCTCCTCCAACGACCGGATCTGTGCAGGGGAAAGATCGTTATCGAAGACCAGCAGCGTCGCGCCGCTCGTTTCGACCAACTGACGGATTTCCTCCGCCTTGCCCTCTCCGATGAAGCTGTGCGGGTCGGGCGTATGGCGGTTTTGCAGAACCTTGGCCACACAGATGCCGCCCGCCGTTTCCAGGAGTGCCTCCAGCTCCTCCAGCGAAGCGTCGGTGGCAGTCTCCTCCGGCTTGAAGCAGTCGGCGTTCAGCCCGACCAGAATCGCCTTTTCCGAAACCACACGATCGTTTGGATTCATCACAATCTCCTAACATTTGACAAAAATATGAAAAAAGTTCGCACCGGTACGATGCGAACTTTACTCATTACTTCAGGCCGAATTTCTTGTTGAAACGGTCAACACGTCCACCAGTGTCAACCAGCTTCTGCTTGCCGGTATAGAAAGGGTGGCACTTGGAGCAAATTTCAACCTTGATGTCCTTCTTGGTGGACCCGGTCTCGATAACCTCGCCGCACGCGCATCTGATCGTCGTCTGTTCGTACTTCGGATGGATTCCTTCCTTCATTGCATTCACCTCTTTCTTCTCAGTCGTAAAAGGGCGTTATACCCCTCTTATTTTCAATCGCCCGATTATCTTACCACAAAGCTTCGCAGATTGCAAGCTTTTTTTTCGATTCCGGGAAAGAAACTTTGGCTTTCTGTCGAAAGCTCACTCCATCGGCATATCTGAGGGCTGCGCAGGCTCGATGAGCATCGAATTCGTCCAGAAGCCGGGCTTGATGCTCCCCTTGGCGTAGGCGCAGGGCGCCTGCGGTGTGAGCGTAAAGGTCAGGTCATTGCAGCGCCGGTTCGTTCCGCAGGTCAGGTGCAGCGTGTAGGTGCCGAAGGGCAGCGGGATGCGGATGCTCTCCTTGTTTGCAAGATGACCCCAGGGCTGGCCGTTGATGTAGATGCCGAAGCCCATGGCGATGCCGATCGGAGAGCCCTTACGGTAAATCTGAAGCATACCGAGGCCGTCAAAGCTCACCGGCTGGCCGCACTTCGGGCAGCTGTAATTCCCATTCGCGTCCGTCACCTGTCCGCATTTGGAGCACTTGCCCCGAACCTTAATTGCCATTGTTTTGTCCCCCTCTTTCTTTTTATATAATAGTAATACCATATCGGGAAATATTTGTCAATGCGGTTCCCGCAGCAATCGTGCGGTATTTTCCCGTCCGGCGGCATTTTCTCCGCTTATGCAGAACAGCTCATAAAGATCCGCAGCCCGGCGCTCCAGCGCAGCGTAAGCGCTCTGCGGGACGCGTTCGCCGGTGTGGTACAGCGGGAGCGTCCCCTCCTTTTTCGCGCGGCGCAGGACACTCTGCCCCCGCTGGCTGACTGCCAGGACGCGGACATAGGGCGCGGGCTGCATCAGCATTTCCCCGGAAATGCCGAGATAGGCGCACAGAAGCATCCGCATCAGGCGCGTATGCGTATAACGCTTGGACTTCGCCGCCGCAGCGATTGCCGCTATGGAGCACTCGCTGCGGCAGGCCGCCATCACCTTGCGCCAAAGGCCCTCGGTGCCGAAGGGCAGACCGGCAAATTCCGCCTCCTCCATCGCGCGCAGCCTTGCCAGCCATGCCCGTTCCCCTGCTGCCGCCGTGTAGCGCGGCGCATCGGCATAGACGTCAAAGGCCGCCTCCGGCACAAAGCCCCGCCAGTCGCTCTGCTCCCGCAGAAAGGATGCCGAGGGCGCATCCGGCGTACTGCCGCCGTGATAATCCCCGTTTCTGTGGATCAGCATCGGCTCCATCCTGCTTTCGCGGCGCAGCAGCGCCTTACAGTACTCCACCGCCAGAATGGCATTGGGGCTTTCCAGGGCAGCCGCCTCCATCCCCATTGCCTCCAGCGCCCGCTGCCGCGCAGCCGGGAAGGACAATCCCTTTCTCAGCTCCACGCGCAGCGCTTCGGAAAAGGCAGGCGTTTCCATCGTCTTTGCAGTTGACATAATTTTGTCCAGACTTGCTTCCTCGCTGCCGAAGCAAAGGGCATCCATGCAGCCCATGCGGTCAAAAAGCTCCACCGCGCCGCCGGCAAAGCCCTCGGCGGAGCGCAGCGCATAGGCCACGGGCAGCTCCAGCACCACGTCCGCACCGCAGCGCAGCGCGGCCTCCGCCCGTGTCCACTTATCCAGAATTGCCGGTTCCCCACGCTGGACATAGTTTCCGCTCATCAGGCAGACGCAGACGCCGCCCGTCTCGCGCACTAGGGAAAGCTGCCGCGCATGGCCGTTGTGGAAGGGATTGTATTCGCAGAGAATGCCGACGTTTTTCACAAAATTCTCTCCATTTCCAAAAAAGCACTTGTCACCCGGACAAATCTATTATAGAATAGGTCTGTATGTGCTAATACTACCACAAAATGAAAAAAATAGAAACAAGTTTTTACAGGAGTTGAAGTCATCATGAACATTCTTGTCATCAACGCAGGCAGCTCTTCTCTGAAGTACCAGCTCATGAACCCGGAAACCGGCGAGGTCTTCGCCAAGGGTCTGTGCGAGCGCATCTACATTGACGGCCGCCTGACGCACAAGGTTTCGGCAAAGGACATCAAGGTCGTGCGCGAAATCCCCATGCCCTCCCATTCCGAGGCAATCGAGGCTGTGCTGTCCATTCTGGTCGATCCGGAATACGGCGTCATCAAATCCGTCGATGAGATCGACGCAGTCGGCCATCGCGTCCTGCACGGCGGCGACAAATTCATCGAGTCCTGCATCATTGACGAGGCCTGCAAGCAGGCCATCCGCGACTGCATCCCCCTCGGCCCTCTGCACAACCCCGCCAACCTCATGGGCATCGAGGCCTGCGAGAAGGTCATGCCCGGCACCCCGCAGGTCGCCGTGTTCGACACCGCTTTCCACATGACCATGCCGCCGAAGGCATACCGCTATGCCATTCCCACCGAATACTATGAGAACGACCATCTGCGCCGCTACGGCTTCCACGGCACCTCTCATCGCTTCGTTTCCAAGCGCGCCATCGAGCTGATGGGCAAGCCCGCCAGTGAGCTGAAGATCATCGTCTGCCACCTCGGCAACGGCTCCTCCCTCTCCGCCGTGGCAGACGGCAAGTGCCAGGATACCTCCATGGGTCTGAGCCCTCTGGCCGGTGTTCCCATGGGCACCCGCGCGGGCGATATCGACACCTGCGTTGCACAGTTCATCATGAACAAGTACAACATGACCGCCGACGAATGCCTGACCATGCTCAACAAGAAGTCCGGCGTTCTGGCGCTGTCCAACGGCCTGTCCTCTGACTTCCGTGATCTGGAAGCCGGTGCAAAGGACGGCAATGAAGCCTGCCAGCTGGCGCTGGATAAGTTCTGCTACGAGGTTCGCAAGTATATCGGCGCCTACGCCGCTGCGCTCGGCGGTCTGGACTGCCTGGTCTTCACGGCCGGTGTTGGCGAGAACGGCTGCACGAACCGCGCCGCCATCTGCGAGGGTCTGGAATTCCTCGGCGTCAAGCTCGACCCGGAACGCAACAAGGTTCGCGGCGAAGAGGCTCTGATTTCTGCCGACGACTCCCGCGTCAAGGTTTGGGTCATCCCCACCAATGAGGAGCTCATGATCGCGCAGGACACCGCAGCGCTCTGCAAGCATTGATTTTCAAGCGGCCTGCCGGTTTCGGCAGGCCGCAGCTTTTTATCGGAACCACTCATTCAGCAAAACGTCAAATCTCTAAAAAGGAGTGATTCCTCTGAAACGATTTCTATTTCTTCTGTTGACGCTTGCGCTGCTGCTGAGCGCCTGCGCCCTTCCGTCCGCGCCCGAAGAGAGCAGCGCCGCATCGCTTCCCTCCTCGTCCTCCGAACCGGCGCCGGCCGCGCCGGAAGAGCCGCTCTTTCTTAAGAACAAAACTGCCTACGGCGACAGCGGCGTTCTCTGGCAGATCCCCAACGAGGCGGCGGAGGCGCAGACCTACCCCAGCCTGTATCATTTCGGTGAAAACCTGCTGCTGTCTGCGGTAACCACCACCAACGACGGAGATTCCAGTGTCGAGCTGGTGCTCCTGGACGGAACAAGCGGAGAAAGCCTCAAGACGCTCTCGCTGCCGATCGGCAACGGAGCCTCCGTTCAGGTTCTCGGCACGCACGCCGCCGTCTGCAATAACTTCACCGGCAAAATCACCGTTCTGAACGCCGCTCTGAATACGGAAAAGGAATACCTCCTGGAAACGGACATGGACGCCTGGTATCTCGGCAGCGACCTGAAAACGGTCTATCAGTGCGGTTACTTTGACGGTCTGCGCGTCTGCTCCGCCGAAACGGGCGAGATTCTCCGGACCCTGTCCGCCGCAGAGAGCAGCTTTTTCTTGTCCGGCTCTGACATATCTCTGAGCTATCTGGATTTGGATACGCTCAAATACGTCTACGGCGCGTTGGAGCTGGACACGGGCGCGGTAATCTCCCCGCCGTTTTCCGGGAATTTCAGCTATGCCGCCCGCAGCGGCGCATTCTGGCTTGCCAGCGCCTATGCGGATAACAGCGTGTACTATTACGGCAGCACGGACGCGCCCGCGGTACTTACCATAGACGATGGCACTCTCACGCTCATGCAGGACACGCAGCAGCTTCTGCACACCGGCTACGACAGCACGCTGACGCTCTACGATACCGATCTCAGCTTTATTTCCCGCTGTAAGCTCTCCGGACTCTATGTCTCCGGCATTCTCTGGCAGGAAGCGCTGGGTGGCTACTTGCTGCTCACCACGGACAATAACAACCACGCCAGTCTTCTCTTCTGGGACACCTCCCCCGGCATGACGGGCGAACCGCTGCCCTCGCAGAGCTATGCGGAATACACTGCCATCCCGGCGGGCACGGCGGCCGACGCCGATCTTTATGCGCGGGCGCAGGAGCTGTCCAGCCGCTACGGCGTAGAGGTTCTGATCGCGGATCAGTGCGATACGACCTTCGACTCCTTCTCCACCGAGCAGGTCACGGACCGCGATGCGATCGAGAATATCCTGCATCTGCTGGAGTGGGCGCTTGCCTGCTATCCCGCCGGCTTTTTCGATCAGCTTGCCTATGGGCACTACGGCAGAGTACAGATTCAGCTGGTTGGCAATCTCACCACGATCAACGGCTTTGGCGGTGACCAGAGCTACCTGGCCTTTGCGCAGGACAATGTGATCGTTGCCGACCTGTTCTCCAGCGGCACGGATACCTTCCACCACGAGCTTTCCCACCTCATTGACGGTCGTCTGGCCTTCGACGCCGACCACCGCAGCGGCGCTCTCTTCTCTGAAGAGGAATGGCTCTCCCTTCAGCCAGAAGGATTTTCCTACACCTATACCTATGACCATCTTCCCAGCGATGCGCCGTGGAACTGGTATTCCTATTTCATCGACGATTACTCCATGACCTTCCCCACGGAAGACCGCGCTCGCGTTTTCGAATACGCATCCGACCCCGAGTCTCTCATCTTCGAAGACGCACCCGGTCTGATTCACAAGCTGCAATACTATTCCGACTGCATTCGCGATTCCTTTGACACCACCGGCTGGCCGCAGACGGCCAACTGGGAAACGCCGCTGAATGCAGACCAATGAAAGGACGAATGAACAATGACAGTGACTGAACGTTTCCTGCACTATGTCTCCTTCGACACGCAGTCCGACGAGCACTCCGAAACCTGCCCCTCCACCGAAAAGCAGAAGCTTTTGGGCCAGGCGCTGGCGGAGGAAATGCGCGCCATGGGCATCTGCGACGTGCGCATGGACGACAACGGCTATGTCTATGGCGCCGTGCCCGGCAAGGAGGGTGCGCCCGTCATCGCGCTGATCTCCCACATGGACACCTCCCCGGACTGCTCCGGTAAAAACATCCGCGCCCGCATTGTCAAGTATGAGGGCGGCGACCTCTGCCTGAATGAGCCGGAGCAGATCTTCCTGCGCCCGGCGGACTTTCCCAGTCTGAACCGCAACGCCGGCAAACACCTGATCGTCACCGACGGCACAACGCTCCTTGGCGCGGACGACAAGGCCGGTATCGCGGAAATTCTGACCGCCGTGGAGGAGCTGATGGCCTCCGGCACGGCGCACGCGCCGCTGCGCATCGCCTTCACGCCCGACGAGGAGATTGGCCGCGGCACGGATCGCTTCGATCTCGAGCACTTCGGCGCCGACTACGGCTACACCGTCGACGGCGGCACGCTGGGTGAGCTGGAATATGAAAACTTCAACGCCGCCTCCGCCGTCGTCACCGTGCACGGTCGCAACGTCCACCCCGGCAGCGCGAAAAACTGCATGGTCAACTCCCAGCACATCGCCATGGAGTTCCACGGCCTGCTGCCCCTGCACGACCGACCGGAGAGCACCGAGGGCTACGAGGGCTTCAGCCACCTCTGCGAAATGCAGGGCGATGTAGAGCTTTCCCGCCTGGAATACATCATCCGTGACCACGACCGCGCTAAATTCGAGCGCCGCAAGGAGCAGTTCGCCGAAATCGCCGCCTTCCTGAATCAGAAATACGGCAACGGCACGGTGGAGCTTGCACTGCGCGACAGCTATTACAACATGCGCGAGCAGATCGAGCCGAAGCTCTTCATTGTCGAGGCTGCCGAGAAAGCCATGCGCGAGGCGGGCGTCACGCCCAGTATCGTCCCCATCCGCGGCGGCACGGACGGCGCACGCCTGTCCTACGAGGGTCTTCCCTGCCCCAACCTCTTCACCGGCGGAGAAAACTATCACGGCCGCTTTGAATATGTCCCCGTCGAGGACATGGAGGCGGCGGTCCGCGTTCTGAAGAACATCCTGATCGACGCCGCAAAATGACGCCGAACGAATATCAGGTGCAGGCCATGCGCTGGCTGAACCCGGCGCTTTCCGAACAGGACACGCTCATCAACGGCGTCATGGGCCTCTGCGGCGAGAGCGGGGAGGTCATCGACCTCGTAAAAAAGCACCTCTCTCAGGGGCATCCCCTGAACCGTGAAGCCATTGCCAAAGAGCTGGGCGACGTAGCGTGGTATCTGGCGGAGACGGCACACATTCTCGGCTATCCGCTCGAGGATATTTTCCGCATGAATCTGGAAAAGCTCTCTGCGCGCTATCCAGACGGTTTTTCCACAGAGCGCTCCCTGCACCGAACGGAATGACAAAAGAGCCTCTCGTCCAAACGGGCGAGAGGCTCGAAATCTATATTGGAAGATCAGTCTTCTTCGACGTGGATGCCGTTCTCGGCGAAAGCCTTCAGCAGGAGGTCCATGTCAGACGGGATGGAGATCGGTTCGCCACAGGCCTTGATCGCGTTGGCGACATCCTTCAGGCCGTTGCCGGTCACGACGGAAACGACCGTCGCATCTGCCGGCAGGATGCCCTGCTCGCGCAGCTTCTTCACGCCCGCCGTTCCGGTCACGCCCGCAGGCTCGCCAAACACGCCGCAGGTGCGGCCGAGCAGCTTCTGCGCCGCCATAATCTCCTCGTCGGAGACATTGACGACCAGACCGTTGGACTCACGGATGGCCATGAGCGCCTTGTCCGCATTGCGCGGCACGCCGACGGCGATGGAGTCGGCCAGCGTGTTCTCCTCCATGGGATGCCAGGGCTTGTTCTCCGTGATTGCGCGGTTGAGCGGGCAGCAGCCCTCCGCCTGCGCGGAAATCAGGCGCGGCAGGCGGTCGATGAAGCCAATGGCATACAGATCCTTCAGTCCTTTCCAGAGGCCTGCGATGGTGCAGCCGTCGCCGACGGAAATGGCGATATAATCCGGCACCTGCCAGTTCAGCTGCTCCATGATCTCCAGCCCGACGGTCTTCTTGCCCTCGGAGAGGTAGGGGTTGATTGCCGCGTTGCGGTTGTACCAGCCCCACTTGTCGATTGCCTGCTTGGACAGCTCGAAGGTATCCTCATAGCTGCCCTGCACGGAGACGACCGTTGCGCCGAAGGTCATCAGCTGCGCAACCTTGCCCTTGGGGGCGCGGGACGGAACGAAAATATAGGTTTTCAGGCCCGCCGCCGCGGCGTTGCCCGCCAGAGAGGAAGCGGCGTTGCCGGTGGAGGAACAGGCAATGACCTTTGCGCCCGCCTCCTGCGCCTTGGCAACCGCCATGGCAGAGGCGCGGTCCTTCAAGGATGCCGTCGGGTTCTGCCCATCATCCTTCACCCAGAGCTTGGCAATGCCCAGCTCCTTGGCCAGACGGTCGGCCTGATACAGCGGCGACCAGCCGACGCGCAGCGGCGTGTTGGGCGTGGTTTCCTCGACCGGCAGCAGCTCGCGGTAGCGCCACATGGAGCGGTCGTCCCGCGCGGCGAGCTTTTCCTTCGTCAGGTTTTCCTTGATATAGTCATAATCATAAATGATGTCCAGAATGCCACCGCATTCGCAGTTCGTCAGGTTGGGAACCGCCTTGTATTCCTTGCCGCAGCGAACGCATCTGCCGCATTTTACGTTTCTCATGTTCGTTCTCCTTATGTTGTATTCGTCCTCCGCCCACCTGGCGGGGGTTTCATCAATATAATAACAGGGGCGGGACGGAGGTCCCGCCCCTGCGGCGTTGCGAGATATGAAATTACAGGTTCTTCAGCAGGCCGGTAGCCTCGTTGAACTCGTTGATCAGCTCGTCAAGATCCTTCGCCTGTGCATGGACGGCATCCCAGGTGTTCTTGGTGTCGTACCACTGGGCGTTCAGATCCTCGACGGTCATGCCCTGCTGCTCAACCCAAGTGTAGTACTTCAGGTTGTGCACGCGCTTGCGCTCGGTGTAGGTCAGCTCGAGCATGCTGTCGGTCTTGAGGTCGAGCATATGGCGGGCGTGATCCATTGCAGCCTCGTGCTCGGAGTAAGCGCCGTGCTGCTGGTTCAGCTCTTCGATACGGCTGCCATACATGACGGCAGAGTCGGTCAGGACGGTGGCGACGACGTCGTTCTCGGTCAACTCGTAGTACTTCGCCATCTTGATGCAGCAAAGGACGTTGGCGATACCGGAAATGCCCAGCCAGGTCATCTTCTCGATCTGCTCGTCGCTCATGTGGAGCTGCTCCTTCATGTACTTCTTGCCCTCGGCGGTGTTGAACAGGCGCAGCAGGCGCTGGCTGTCTTCGTCGTCAATGGCAATGGCCATGTCGGTGTTCTTCACATTGTGGATCCAGGGGATGTGCTTGTCGCCGATGCCCTCGATGCGGTGGCCGCCGAAGCCGTTGTCCAGGATGGTCGGGCACTGCAGCGCCTCACCGACGGCGAGCTTCAGGTGCGGATAGCGCTCCTTGAGCAGGTCGCCCGCGCTCATGGTGCCGGCGGAGCCGGAGGTGAAGCAGGCGCCGGCAAAGTTCTGGCCGGGCTTCTTGACGGACTCAAACAGCTCTGCCAGGGCGTAGCCGGTGACATTGTAGTGCCACAGGGGGTTGCCCATCTCGGCAAACTGGTTGAAGATCATCATGGTGGGATCCTTCTTCAGTTCCCAGGTCTTGTCAAAGATTTCCTTGACGTTGGACTCGCAGCCGGGGGTCGCGATGATCTGACCGGCAATGCTCTTCAGCCAGTCGAAGCGCTCCTTGGACATATCCTGCGGCAGGATGGCCACGGATTCGCAGGCCAGCAGCTTGGAGTTGAACGCGCCGCCGCGGCAGTAGTTACCGGTGGAGGGCCAAACGGCATGATGATAGGTTGCGTCAAACTGGCCGGTCACAAGGCGGGGAGCCAGGCAGCCGAAGGAAGCGCCGACCTTATGGCAGCCGGTGGGGAACCACTTGCCGGACATGGCGATGATGCGGCAGGGAACGCCGGACAGCTCGCTGGGGATCTCAACATAGTTCGGGGTCTTCTGATAGAGGCCGCCGTATTCCTTCGCCTCGTTGTGCCAGGAGATACGGAACAGGTTGACGGGATCGACATCCCAGAGTCCGGTGTGGGTGAGCTTTTCCTTGATCTTATCAGGGATCAGGTCGGGGTTCTGCATCTGCGCGATGGTCGGGATAATGATGTTGTTTTCCTTGGCCTTCTGGATGTTGTGCTCCAGACCGGTCTTGTTGATGCGAAGATCAATCATTGTTTTTTCCTCCTGTTTTTACATCGAGATAAGAATATAGAGTGAATTTGGAAATGCCGAAATAGTTGGCGATCTTATCGCCGGATTTTGTGATCAGCAGCGCGCCGTGGTCATTCAGGAAGCGAATGGCGCGAACCTTGTCCTCCTTGGACATCATGGTCACGGGCTTGCCGATCATGTGGACGGACTGCTCCAGCAGATCGTCCAAAAGGTCGTTGACATTGTGCATAATCCGCGCAGGCGGGTCGTTTTCCGGATTGGTGGAGGTCAGCTGGCGCAGCGCCTGTTCGGCCATGACCAGGGTGGAAATGTCAAAGTTGATGCAAAAAATTGCCGCAACCTTGCCCTCGTCGTCGCGGATATACACCGAAGAGGATTTCAGCAGCTTGCCGTCCGGCGTCCGCGTCAGGTAGCACAGGTGATCCTCCGGACACCCGTCGCCTTTGCCAAGTTGCTCGAGCACCACCTGAGAAGGGCCATCGCCGAGCTTTCTGCCGGATACGTGGCCGTTTTCAATGGCGCAGATGGAACGCTGTGTACTGTGCTCTGAGATCTCATGTACGACGACTTCACAATTGCTGCCAAACTGCGCAGCGATGCCCTTTGCGATGCGACGCAGAGCATCCAGATCGCTGTTTTTGAGCATATATCCGCTCCTTTCTTTTCTCGGTGGAAAGCAAAGCCTCCGCACCCCTTTTTTACACCTCTTATGATAACACATTTTTTATAGAAATCAATTCTTTTTCAAAAATTTTTTTGGTTTTAAAAAAATTTGTTTGACTTCTGGAATAGATATGCTAATATAGTGGTGTAACCGTGAGAGCGGTCCGAAAATGTAAAATTTATGGAGGGTACATCATGGATTTTGAAGCAATCAAAAAGGCTGCCGAGGGCTACCGTGCAGACATGAGCCGCTTCCTTCGCGACATGATCGCCATCCCCAGCGAGAGCTGCGAGGAGAAGGGCGTCGTCATGCGCATCAAGGCCGAAATGGAAAAGCTCGGCTACGACAAGGTCGAGATCGACCAGCTGGGCAATGTCATCGGCTGGATGGGTCACGGCAAGAAGATCATCGCAATCGATTCTCACATCGACACCGTCGGTATCGGCAACATCGAAAACTGGACTGCCGACCCCTACAAGGGCTATGAGACCGACGAGATCATTTACGGCCGCGGCGGCTCCGACCAGGAGGGCGGCATGGCCTCTGCGACCTATGGCGCAAAAATCATGAAAGACCTGAACCTCATTCCTGAGGATTATAAAATCATGGTCGTCGGCTCCGTGCAGGAGGAAGACTGCGACGGCATGTGCTGGCAGTCCATCGTCAACGAGTACTTCAACGGTCCCGAGGACGCACGCAGCCAGATCGAGTTCGTCATCTCCACCGAGCCGACCGACGGCGGCATCTACCGCGGCCACCGCGGCCGTATGGAAATCCGTGTCGACATGCACGGCGTTTCCTGCCACGGCTCCGCTCCCGAGCGCGGCGACAACGCCATTCACAAGATGGCCGAGGTTCTGCTGAACGTCCGCGACCTGAACGAAAACCCCGCCGACGGCTCCACCGAGATCAACGGCCTTGTCAAGATGCTCGACCCGAAGTTCAACCCCGAGCATTGGGAAGACGCCCGCTTCCTCGGCCGCGGCACCTGCACCACCTCCCAGATTTTCTACACCTCTCCCTCCCGCTGCGCCGTTGCCGACTCCTGCTCCATCTCCATCGACCGCCGCATGACGGCCGGCGAGACCTACAAGTCCTGCCTGAAGGAGATCGAGGATCTGCCCGCCTGCAAGAAGTATGCCAAGGACGTCAAGGTTTCCATGTATATGTATGACCGTCCCGCATGGACCGGCCATGTCTACGAAACCGAGTGCTTCTTCCCGACCTGGATCAACAAGGAATCCGCTGCCCATGTGCAGGCTCTGGTCGACGCGCACCACGCGCTCTGGGGCGATAAGCGCCTGTATGCCGACGACACCGCAAAGGAAAAGCGCGAGGGCCGTCCGCTGACCGACAAGTGGACCTTCTCCACGAACGGCGTTTCCATCCAGGGCCGCTACGGTATCCCCTGCGTCGGCTTCGGCCCCGGCGCCGAGTCCCAGGCCCATGCCCCCAACGAGATCACCTGGAAGCAGGATCTCGTCGTCTGCGCCGCGCTGTATGCCGCCGTTCCCGGCCTGTACAAGCCCGAAAACAAGATCACCGAGGCGGAATTCCGTCAGGAACTGACCGGCAACGACATTAAGTAATTCCGTTCTGAAAACCGGGCCGGTCTCCGTGCCGGCCCTCCATGAATAAATATAAGGAGAGAATCAAATGAGCAAAACCGTAGAGCTTGCACGTCATCTTGAGACGCTGCACATCAACAATATGTACAAGACCGATTTCTACTGGACTTGGGATAAGACCGACGACGAAATCGACGCCATCTTCACCGTCGCCGACGCCCTGCGCGACCTGCGTGAGCGCAACAAGTCCACTAAGATCTTCAATTCCGGTCTTGGCATCTCCCTCTTCCGCGACAATTCCACCCGTACCCGCTTCTCCTTCGCCTCCGCCTGCAACCTGCTGGGTCTGGAAGAGCAGGTTCTCGACGAGAAGAAGTCCCAGATTGCCCACGGCGAGACCGTCCGCGAGACCGCGAACATGGTCTCCTTCATGGCTGACGTCATCGGCATCCGCGACGACATGTACATCCATCAGGGCCACGAGTACCAGAA
>CAKTVG010000016.1 GCA_934622035.1 uncultured Oscillospiraceae bacterium | reverse complement strand
GGCAAGCTTGTGAAGATGGCTGCCGATCTGGGCCGTCAGACCCGCCCGGAAATCAAGCTGGGCATCTGCGGCGAGCATGGCGGCGACCCCGCTTCCGTTGAGTTCTGCCACAAGGTCGGCCTGAACTACGTCTCCTGCAGCCCCTACCGCGTGCCTCTGGCTCGCCTCGCTGCCGCGCAGGCCGCAATCCGCGATAAGCACTGAAAGAATCGCGCAAGGTGTAAATCAATCCCAAACGGCCGCATCACCGAGCGTGATGCGGCCGCTTTTTGGTAGAAATCGTCGGGAATCCATGATATAATTGCAAAAACGCGTATTTCGAGGGAGCGCCTTATGGATAAGACAGTTGAGGATTTTTTCAGAGGTACCGGGGAAGATTGTGACGTCGAGTTGGATTCGGCGCCTCCGGAATGGAAGGTTTTCTTTCACGGCGGCTTCTGGGGACATCGCGGCAGGGACCGCGCCGGGAAGGAAATCAGATTTAACCGGCAGTTCGATTGGGCCGGGCGCCACTGGGTCGTTCCGGCGGCGTATGCCTGCGGCAGGGGACTGGTTCTGGATCTGTGTATGCGCGCCGAGGCGGAGGACATTCGCCGCTTTATGGAAAAGTGGGATTTGCACCCGGGAAATGACTCCTGCGAGAACTTTTCGCGGGAGCAGCAGCTGCAAATCGATCTGGACAACCCGCTTTGCCTTGATATCCTCCCGCAGCCGGAGCTGAACGGCAAAATCCTGCAAGCCTCGCATGGCTGCGCGGTGAGCTTCAATCCCTGCCTGCCGGGGGAAAGCGAGGCCCAATGGGTGGTCTGGCATTACGGACTGGACGCCTCCTATGGATGGATGATCTGGCGATATGCCTTTTTGTGGCCGGGGAAGCGCCGACCGGAGGTGAAATCGCTTGCCCTTACGATGGAGCAGGAGCCGCGCCGCGTGCCCGGCCCGCACTTTCAGGTGCACGCGCCCGGCGATTCGTTTGTGTTTTCCCATCCGGCCGATGAAAGAAAATATACGCTGACGCTGCAGGAACTGGAGCAGCAGAGCACAAATCACTGGCGCTGCCCGATGTATTTTACCGCCATGAGCTATGTGCTTTCGCCGGAAACGGACGATATTTCCATTTACGACTGCGCGGAAGGGGACAAACCATCCGAAATCCAGAAAAAGCCGGACTTTTTTGCACCGGAAGCGAAGAACGATTACGCCTGCATCGGTGTGATCGGCGGGGCAGATGGCCCGATCGCGATCGTGGTCGGAAATGGCGCGCAGGGGAGTCTTCGCGCCGCCTGCTCCGCGCTGCGTTTGAAACCGGCGGAGGACGATGTCGAATGGCGCGTGGAATTCCGCGTCAGGCAATTCGGCGCGGAGCGATTTTCGCTGAAATGACCGGCGAAAACCGGGATTGCAGACCCGGAGGATTTTTGCTATAATATGCCGAGCTTTTTCCGTTTCTGTATCAAACGGTGATTTTACATCCACGGAGGAACTGATATGAAAACGAAAAGGGTGTTTTACACCGAGCTTGCCTATCTTTTGGGAATTCTTACACTGACGCTGGGGACGGCGCTGATGGAGCGGGCGGACTTCGGTATGTCCATGGTGGTCGCTCCGGCCTACATTCTGCATCTGAAGCTGTCGCAGATTTTTCCTTGGTACTCCTTCGGCGTGTCGGAATATGTCCTGCAGGCCGTCGTTCTGGCGGCGACCTGTCTGGTCATGGGCAGATTCAAGCGGGGATACCTCTTCTCCTTCGTCACGGCAGTGATTTACGGTACGGTGCTGGATCTTGTGCTCGCGCTGATCGCGCTGGTGCCGGGCAGCGGGCTGCTTTTCCGCATTGCCTGCTACCTTTTGGGCATGTTCTTCTGCGCGGCGGGCGTAGCAATGCTGTTTCATACCTACATCGCGCCGGAGGCCTATGAGCTTTTCGTCAAGGAGCTGGCAGGAAAGTATCATAAGGACATCGGCCGGGTGAAAACGGTCTATGACTGCTGCAGCTGCCTTGCCGGCATTGTCCTGTCCTTTGCTTTCTTCGGCTTCGGACATTTTGAGGGCGTCAAGCTTGGCACGGTCGTCTGCGCGCTGGTCAACGGTACGCTCGTCGGCCTGCTCGGCAAATGGCTGGAGAGAGCCTTCTGCTTTAAGGACGGCCTGAAGCTGAGACGGTTCATGGAGGCATGACCCGTTTTCTTTTGAAAATTGCGTAACACAAAGCCGCATGGGAAAAACCTCCCATGCGGCTTTGTTCAGCGGCTCTGATAGCCCAGCTCTGCCGAGACGGCGTGCGCAGCGGCGGCGACCGCCGTGCGCATCTTAAGAAAGCTCTCCTCCGGAACGGTCGCCATGCAGATCACGCCGATGGCGTAGCTGCAATCGCCGCGGCTGTCAAAAATCGGTGCGGCGACAGACTGAAGCCCCAGCTTATATTCCTGAAGCTCCTCGGCGTAGCCCGCGCGGCGCAGCGCCGGGAGACTGTCCAGCAGCGCCTGCACGTCGGTGACGGTGGCGTTCGTATAGGGGCGCAGCTCCTTACGGCGCAGCAGCGCCTGCACCTCGTTCAGAGGACGGTTGGCCAGGATGATCTTGCCCTGCGAGGTGCAGTGCAGCGGCAGGCGCGTTCCGGCCTCAGAGGCCACGCGGAAGCCCGCGTGCGGCTCCTCACAATCCACGAGGATCAGCTCGTCGCCGGAATAGCGCGCAAGATAGGCAGATTCGCGCAGCTGATCGACGATGGCCTGCAAATGCGGCTTGCAGATCTCCGGGACGCTCCAGCCCTGGCTGACCGCACTGCCCAGCTCGAACAGATGATAGCCCAAGCGGTACTTGCCGTCCGTGGCGTTCTGCTCGACCACCGCAGAGTCCAGCATGGAGGCAAGCAGCCCGTGTATCGTGCTCTTTGCCCAGCCGGTCATGCGCTCCAGCTCGCTCAGCGAGAGCGGCCGCCGCACCTGCCAAAAGCAGTCGAGCAGCTGAATGGATTTTTCAATGGAGTGGACGCGGCGTCCGCGCGTTGCCATGGAGATTCCGCCTTTCTGTTTGAATTTCGAAATTACCGCAGGAAAATGCGCTTTCCGCCGCAGTAGGACTCAACGGTGCCGATCTGCTGCGCCGCCGGAACGGCGTCCTTCAGCTCAGCGTACATCGCCGCAGCGTCGTCCGGATGCACGGCGATGAGCAGACCGCCGGAGGTTTGCGGGTCGTACAGCGCATCCTGCACGGCAAGGCGTACCTCCCCCGGCTCGACGAATTCTTCGGCAAAGCTGCGGTTGCGGTACATGCCCGCGGGCAGGATGCCCATCTCGGCAAAATCCAGCGCACGCGGCAGGAAGGAGATTTTCGAGGTGTCGATGTGCAGCTCGGTGCCGCTGCCCTGTGCGAATTCCAGCCCGTGACCCATCAGGGCAAAGCCCGTCACATCCGTGCAGGCGTGGACGCGGTATTTGACCATCACGTCGCGCGCGCCCTTATTGAGCGTGGTCATGAGCCTCGTGATGCGTTCGCGCTCCCCCGGTTCGAGCAGCTCAGCCTTTGCCGCCGTCGTCAGAATGCCGATGCCCAGCGGCTTGGTCAGAAAGAGAACGTCGCCCGGCTGTGCGCCGGAATTCGTCAGAAGCCGGTCCGGATGGACAAAGCCCGTGACGGCAAGGCCGTATTTCGGCTCGTCGTCGAGGATGCTGTGGCCGCCCGTGATGATCGCTCCGGCCTCATAGACCTTGTCGTAGCCGCCGCGCAGCAGGGCGTGGACGGCCTCCTTGGGCAGATTCTCCGGCACCGCCATGATGTTCAGCGCCAGCTTCGGTTCGCCGCCCATGGCGTAGACATCGGACAGCGCGTTCGTCGCGGCGATCTGGCCGAAGGTGTAGGGATCGTCGTCGATGGGCGGAAAGAAATCCACCGTCTGCACGAGCGCAAGGTCGTCCGTGACCTTGTAGACCGAGGCGTCGTCCGACTTGTCAAAGCCGACGAGCAGATTTGGGTCGGAATGGACCTTGATGCCGTCGAGCAGCTTTGCCAGCACGCCCGCGCCGACCTTCGCGCCGCATCCGGCGCACTTTGCCAGCTTGGTCAGCTTGATATCTTCCATAGTTCAAAGCCCTCCAGAATTCTTGTAAATTGCAATATCGCCTGCAAAACGCCGCCGCCGATGGCCATTGCCTTATCGGACACGGTGCTGCAATATTCCGTCTCGCCGCGCGGGTCGACGTCGCCGGACTTCATGCCCTTGTGCACGGGCGTGCCGTCGGCGAGAATGCCGCGCAGAACGCCGTCAATGTGGCAAAGCATGGGCACGCCCGCCACCTCTCCGACGGCGTCTCCGGCCTTGACCACGGCGCCGATGTCCTGTAGCTGGTGAAAAATGCCGTCCGCCGGGGCACGCAGGACGCGTTCGCCCGCAAAGCCGCCGATAAGGCCGGGGATGTTCGTGTTAGGGATGGGAGAGCCGTCGGTGATGACGCGGCCGAGGTAATGCCCGCGCATGGTCTCCACCGCGGCGTGGCAGTCCACGCCCGCCGTGAAGCCGGGGCCTACGCCGATAACGCAGGGCGCGTCAGTAATGCGCGTGCCAAGGTTGCGCTTTGCCAGAATGGCATCCACAACGGCGTCCGGGTGCAGCCTCGCGATACATTTGGCCTCAGGGTCAGCCAGAACGGCGATGTTTCCGCGTGCCAGAATGGCCGGAATGTCCTCTAAGGAAACGGCGCGCTCGGCGATCATGTCCTCGACCTGCATGGTACCGAACAGCAGCGCCTGCGAAAAGCAGACGGTGCGGCGGATGGCCGTCGGGTGCGGCAGGTCGGTCATGACGACCTGCATGTGCGCGTGGTGCAGGCGCAGGGCAATGCCGGAGGCGAGATCTCCCGCGCCGCGAATCAATACGAGCATAGTATCTCTCCTTTTTGCAGCGAAGCCAGAAGCACGGGGCCGGGCAGCAGGGCGGCAAGCGCCTGTCCTGCGGCGATACGCTCCGGCGAATCTGCCTGGTTCAGAAGAATGCGTGTGTGCAGCGCCTCGGCGTTCAGGACGCGTGCGGCGTGTATCGGGGCGGCAATGTCGGACACCGCCGCGCCCGCCAGCTGCGCATAGCGCTCCGGCCGGTGCGCGGCATCGCAGATCTGCCTGCCGAAGCCGGAGAGCCCGACAACGGCAATAACCTGTTTGGCGTTCTCCGGAATGACCGGCTCGTGCGGCAGGTGTGCCTTCAGGGGCCGCCCGGCAGAGCCGTCAGCCTCGACGAGGACATAATCCGCCAGCTGTGCCAGCTCCGAAAAGCTTTGGCGCGGCGCGGCAAGCTTGCCGCTTTCACAGGGGGTGCCGAGGCAGACGACGCCGTTGACCGGGCCTGCTTCCACCAGCACGGGCAGATGCTGCGGCGGCCAGATATGCGTCGAGGTCGTGACAATCACGCTGCCGCGCGGGGCAAGCTCCTGCGCCAGGCGGTACAGCAGCGCCGTTTTTCCACCGCCGCCGATGATAGCGGTCACGCCGCGGACGATATGCAGCTGTTCGGCAAAGGAAGCCATGGCGGCGCCTCCGATCATGATTCGTTATTCTGATATTAGAATAACATGCGAATTGCGATTCGTCAATAGCGAAAAGTTGACGAATCGCCGCGGACATGCTATACTAGCCCCATGGAAGAACAAAAATTACGACCGGTTTTGACGATTCGCCTTTTTACGGACGAAAAGTGCTTCGGCCCCGGCATTGCCGAGCTGCTGCGCCGCGTTCGGGAGCTGAAGTCCCTGCGGGCCGCGGCGGCGTCCATGGGCATGGCCTACTCCAAGGCATGGACCATTGTCAAAACCTCCGAGAAGGCACTCGGCTTCAAGCTGTTGGTATCCACAACGGGCGGCAGGCACGGAGGAGGTGCAAGCCTTTCAACACAGGCAGAAAATCTGCTTGCCGCTTATGAGGACTACTGCGCCGCCGTGCGCGGCTTTGCCAGAGAGCGCTTTGCGGAAGCCTTTCAGGAGTTCCTTTAAAATAAGCAAAAGCCTGTGCAGCAACGCACAGGCTTTTGCTTATTGCTTTATTCGTGGTCAACGGGCTCGGCTTCCTTGGTTTCAGCGGTCTTGGACGCTTCCGTTTCCTCGGAGTTTGCCCATTCGTCAGCCTTATCGGCGCCGGTTTTCACGGTGCGGATGATGGACTTGCCCAGTCCCTGGAACGCATGACCCAGATCCTTGCCGGTTTTCTTCCATTCTTCTTTCAATGACATGTGCGCGCCTCCTCTCTCTGGTTGATTATTTATAGTATACCCGCTTCACAGCGCATTGTCAACGCACGATCTGTCAGGTTTTTTTGGTAAATTTCTCGCCGCACTTCGGGCAGCGGATGCAGATCTTGCCGCGGCCGCGCGGAACGCGGACGGTCTGCTTGCAGTTCGGGCAGCGGTAATACCGGTTGTCGCGATCCTTCAGCCGCATCCAAAGCTGTGTAAAGCGACGGTTCTCACGCTGGCGCACATAAATATTGCGGGAAAACATGCGGAAAAAGCTATAGCCCAGCAGCGCATAGACAAGCAGAGACAGCAGCGGTGCGATGATGCTGCCGTAAACCGTGGAGGTACGCAGCGCGACCGTCAGAATGCTGTTGACGAGGCTCACAAGAACCGCCGTCACAAGGATTGCCATATTCAGTTGGTCCGAGCCATAGCGGCCTGTCATAAAGCGCCGCACTGCCGCTCCGATCCTACGAAACATTTCTTTATCACCCGAGAATCATTATAGTCGCTGCCGGAAAATTTACAAGCCTCCGAAGGAAGAATTCACGATTTGTTAACGTTCTTCTCACTTCTCAGGATAAGAATCGGCACATGAGGACGGTTAAAAAGGCGAAAATGCACATTGGTATAGCCAAGTCCGCGGCTGACGTAGACCACCGTGTTCCCTTCGCGGAAGGCGCCCGCGTCGTACTCCGGCAGCAGCTCCCGGTGTGTGCCGAAGATGCCGCCGAGGAAGGGCAGGCGGACAACGCCGCCATGGCAGTGGCCGCTCAGCACCAGCGGCACGTTCAGCCCGCTCCAGAGCGGCAGCTCATCGTTGCGGTGCGAGAGCATGAGGATGAAGTCTTCCGGGTGCGCGGCATGCAGCTCGGTAACCAGCTGCGCCGGCGGCTTGGCATCCGCAGGGCCGCAGGGATCGTCCACCCCGGCGACGGCTAGCTCCGCCGCGCCGCGGCGCAGGAGCACATAGTCATTTTGCAGCACGGTCACGCCCCAATCGCGCATGCGCCGCAGAACGGAGGAAAGGCCGGGCACCTGCCATTCGTGATTCCCTGTGACGTAGTATACGGGCGCGATTTTGACCAGCCCCGTCAGCAGCGGCTCCAGCATGGCAAGGTCAGTCTTCTCATCGAACAGGTCGCCGCTGATGCAGATCAGATCCGGCTGCGCTCTCGCAAGGCATTGCAGCAAACGGCAATTCCCTCTGCCGAAGCTCCGGCCGTGCAGGTCGGAAAGCTGGGCCACGCGCAGGCCGTCGAATTCCTCCGGCAGCGCAGAAAAGGATAGCTCGACCGGCTCAACCTGAAGCGTGAAATTCTGCTGCCAGGTAAAGCCCGCCAGCAGCGCCGCGAGCAACAGCACCCAAAGCCAACGTTTTTTCATTTCTCTGCCTCCCCTAAGACGGTTTGATACGATTGTATTTCCCCTTTTCGCCGGGAATTATCGAAGAGATATTGTGCTGTGCGTAAAATTTTGTTATAATATAAAGAAAAACTCAGGATGTGTATTTGGTGTGAAGTACGGAAGCTGGAAGATTGCGCAGCCGAAGCAGGCGGATATCCTCGCGCTGGAGCGCGCGGGCTATTCGCCTTTGACGGCGCGCGTGCTGTGCGGCAGGGGCTGTGTCACCCCGGCACAGGCGCAGAATTTGCTTGACACGGACGCGCCGCTGTGCGACCCGCTTGCCATGAAGGAGCTGGGGACGGCGGCGAAGCTCATAGAGAAGGCTATTGCGGAAAAGACGAAAATTGCCATATTCGGCGACTATGACGTCGACGGCATCACCGCAACCTGCCTGCTGATTGAATGCCTGCATCTGCGCGGCGCAGACTGCATGTATCATATCCCCGGGCGGCTGGAGGAGGGCTACGGCCTGAACAAGGCCGCCATCGACCAGCTGGCCGCCGCGGGCGTCGGGCTGATCGTCACGGTGGACTGCGGCATTACCGCCCTGGAAGAGGCGCAGTACTGCGCGCAGCTCGGTGTGCAGCTCATCATTACGGATCACCACGAGTGCAAGGAAACGCTTCCCGTTTGCGCGGCGGTTGTGGATCCGCACCGTCCGGATCGTACTTATCCGCACACGGACCTCTCCGGCGTGGGTGTGGCGTTCAAGCTGGCCTCCGTGCTTCTGGGCAGCCAGGAGGAGGCCGCGCGCCGCTGGTGTGACCTTTACTGTCTCGGCACCATCGCCGACGTCATGCCCCTGCGCGGGGAAAACCGGCGGCTGGTGGTGCAGGGGCTTGCCGCACTGCAAAGGCCGAAGCGTCTGGGCATTCGCGCGCTGATCGAGGCCTGCGACTGCGGCAGTCAGCCCGTGACGGCCGGAACGATCGGCTATGTGCTTGCACCACGAATCAACGCCGCCGGGCGGATGGAGCACGCGGAGCTTGCCGTGCAGCTCTTCCTCTCGGACGACCCGGCGCAGGCAGCCTCGCTTGCGCAGACGCTCTGCCGCCTGAACCGTGAGCGTCAGAGCACGGAATCCGTGATCTACCGCGAGGCCGTAGAACGCCTGAAGCAGCAGCCGCAGGACAGCGCCATCGTCCTGGCGGGGGAAAACTGGCATCAGGGCGTCGTCGGCATTGTGGCCTCGCGCCTGTCCGAGGAATTCTGCCGCCCGGCCTTTCTGATCTGCCTCGACGGCGACCACGGCAAGGCATCCTCCCGTTCCTACGGCGGCTTTAATCTCTTTGCCTCCCTGCGGGAGCTTTCGCCGCTTCTGGCGGGCTTCGGCGGGCATGAGCTTGCCGCAGGCTTTACCATCCGCCGCGAGAATATCGAAGAATTTCACCGCCGCATCTGCGAGCTGGCGAGTCGGTACGCCGCCTCCGGGCAGGCGAGCACCGCTCTGGAGATCGACTGCGCGGTGCCGGGCCGCCTTCTGACGGAGAAAAATGTGCAGGGCCTTGCACAGCTTGAGCCCTGCGGCACGGGCTGCCCGAAGCCGGTTCTGTGTCTGAACGAGGCGATCGTCGAGCAGGCCAGCGCCGTCGGCGCGGGAAAGCACCTGCGCCTGAAGCTGCGGGCCAAGGACGGCACGTCTTTGCAGGCCATCTATTTTTCCGGCGGAAATCTTTTAAACAAGCTCACGCCGGGCGACCGGCTGGATGTCGCCTTCACGCCGCAGATCAATGAATTCCGCGGCCTGCGGACGGTCCAGCTCAATCTTGCAGACCTGCGCCGCGTTTCACCCAGTGACTATTATGACCGCTTCCGCCGCCACGAGGCGCTGCTGCCCTGCGAGGCGGCCGCCCTTGCGCCGGAGCGCACGGACGTCGCCGACGTCTGGAATTATCTGCGCAGCGCCTGCGCGGAGGGGACGCCCGTCAAGAGCGAGCTGACCGCCTTCTGCGCCGCCGTTGCCGTCTATTCCCACGAGCGGCACAGCATCCGCCGGACGCTGGCCTGCCTTGCCATTCTTTCGGAGCTGCATTTTCTTGAGGTGGCGCGGCACGGCTCCGTGCTGGAGATTCGCCTGCTGCCGGTGAGCGGCAAGAATCCGCTGGAAAACAGCGCCGTCTACCGCGACCTGCGCAGCGCAGGCGGGAAATGACCGAACAATCGGAGGACCCCTTTTATGGAAACCTTTCAGGAGCATTATGACAGCCTGATGCGAACCATCGCCAGGCGGAATATGAACGTGGATATGGAAGCCATCCAGCGCGCCATCCGCTATGCCGAAAAGAAGCACAGCGCGCAGAAGCGCAAGGACGGCTCGCCCTATATTATCCATCCGCTGGCCGTGGCGGAGATTGTCGCGGAAATCGGCCTGGATACCGACGCCATTCTCGGCGCGCTGCTGCACGACTGCATCGAGGATACCGACTCGACCTACGACGAAATCTCCCGCCAGTTCGGCTCGACGGTGGCGGCGCTGGTCGAGGGCGTCACAAAGCTGACCCGTGTGGAGTATTCCACACTTGAAGAACAGCAGATGGAGAATCTGCGCAAGATGTTCATGGCCATGAGCCGCGATATCCGCGTCATTCTCATCAAAATCGCCGACCGCCTGCACAACACCCGCACGATGCAGTATCAGTCGCCGGAGAAGCAGATTTCCAAATCCCGCGAGACGATGGATATCTACGCCCCGCTGGCGCATCGCCTCGGCATGCAGAAGATCAAATGGGAGCTGGAGGATACCAGCCTGAAGTACCTCGACCCCGAGGGCTACAACGAGATCATGCAGTATCTCGATGCGCACCAGGCCGAGGCCGACGAATTCATGAAGGCCATTCAGAGCAAGATCACCACGCGCCTGTCCGCCGTGGGCATTCACGGCTCCATCTATGGCCGCATCAAGCACGTTTACTCCATCTACCGCAAAATGAAGGCGCAGGGCAAGCGGATCGACGAGCTGTACGATTTGTACGCGTTCCGGGTGATCGTGGATTCCATCCCGGACTGCTATAATGTGCTGGGTCATATCCACGACCTGTTCAATCTGGTACCCGGCCGCTTTAAGGATTATATTTCCACCCCCAAGCCCAATATGTATCAGAGTCTGCATACTACCGTTATCGGCCGCCAGGGCATTCCCTTCGAGGTGCAGATCCGCACCTGGGAGATGCACGAAACGGCGGAATACGGCATTGCCGCGCACTGGAAATACAAGCAGGGCGTCGAGGGCGGCGATGAAAAGCAGTTTGAATGGGTGCGCCGCCTGCTCGAAACCCAGCAGGAGACGGACGCCGAGGACTATATCCACTCGCTCAAGGTCGAGATGTTCGACGACGAGGTCTTCGTCTTCACGCCCAAGGGCAAGGTCATCTCCCTGCCCTCCGGCTCCACGCCCATCGACTTTGCCTATGCCATTCACTCCGGCGTCGGCAATGCCATGGTCGGCGCGAAGGTCAATAACCGCATTGCCTCCTATGACCAGCAGCTGGCCAACGGCGACATCGTCGAGGTTCTTACCTCCAAGACCGCCAAGGGCCCCAGCCGCGACTGGCTGAACATCTGCAAGAGCAATCAGGCCCGCACGAAGATCAAGCAGTGGTTCAAGAAGGAAAAGCGCGAGGAGAACATTGTCCATGGCCGCGCCAGCTTCGAAGGCGAGCTGCGCCGCGCCGGGATTAACCCGGCGGTATTGCAGGATCAGGATCTGCTGCCGGTGCTGCTGAAGAAGCTGTCCTTTGACTGTCTGGACGATATGTACGCCGCCATCGGCTACGGCGGCCTGACCGCTGCAAAGGCCTTCGGCCGCATTCGCGACGACCTGACCCGCGCCGGGCGGCAGGTGCAGCAGAAGGAGCCGGTCAAGAGCCCCGAGCAGCCCTCCGTCCGCCAGAGCCGCCACAAGGACTCTGGCGTGATCGTCGAGGACATCGATTCGTGCATGATCAAGTTCTCCCGCTGCTGCACGCCGGTGCCGGGAGACGACATCATCGGCTTTATCACCAAGGGCTACGGCGTTTCCGTGCATCGCCGCGACTGCCCCAACGCCGCCGGAGCGAACGACCCCAAGCAGGCTGGGCGCTGGGTGAAGGTTGCCTGGAGCACGGAGGCGGAGAAGCCCTTCTCCACCACGCTGGAGGTCGATTCCACCGACCGCGACGGCATCTGGCTGGACATCGCCACGGCCCTGTCCTCCTCTAAAATCAAGGTCACGGAGCTTTCCGGCCGCGATATGCCCGCGGGCAAGGCCCGCACCATTGCAACCTTTGAGGTCAAAAACGTGCAGGAGCTGGAGACGATCCGCGCCAAGATCCGCGTAATCTCCGGCGTTCTGGACGTCAGAAGGGGGCAGAACTGATGCGTGCTGTCGTAACAAGAGTCAAAAGCGCCAGCGTTGCCATAGAGGGTAACGTCAACGGCGCGATCGGCGAGGGCTTTCTCATTCTGCTGGGCATCGCGCCCGGCGATACCCCTGCGCACTGCAAAAAGCTCGCGGAGAAAATCCTCGGCCTGCGCGTGTTCCGCGATGAAAACGATAAAATGAACCGCTCCCTTGCGGACGTCGGCGGGAGTGTGCTGGTCGTCAGCCAGTTCACGCTCTACGGCGACTGCCGCCATGGCCGCCGCCCGAGCTTTACGGGCGCCGCCGCGCCGGAGCTTGCCATTCCGCTTTACGAGCAGTTTTTGCAGGAGTGCCGCGACCGCGGCTTTGACCCGCAGCACGGCGAATTCGGCGCGGATATGCTCGTGACCTCGGAGAATAACGGACCCGTGACCCTGATTCTGGACACCGATGAACTGATATAACCACACAGGAGGACCCGCCATGAAGGATTACAAAAGCGCCCTGAAAAAACGCCTGCTGCCCTCGCTGCTTCTGCTTGTGCTGGGCATTGTGGGCAGCATTGTCATGTACCGCACCGTTCTCGGGCAGGGAGACGAGCTGTGGAGGCTTGCGATTCTGTTGATTGCCGGCGTCGGAACGGCGCTCGGCGGCGTGGCGCTGCTGTTTCTCGGCTGGCCCGGCCTGCTGGGCGCCTATGGCCTCATGCTCGTGATCACCCTGCCGCGGGTTCTGCCGAAGCCTTATCGCGGCGTTTCTGCAATTCTCCTGCTTGCCGCCGTGCTCGGCGTTCCGCCGCTGCTCCAATGGAAAAACAATCGCGCCGGAAAAAAGAAAGACGACGGGGACGAAGCACTTCCGGAGAAACGGGAGTACCGGATCCCGAAATCGTCGCAGGGCGTGTTTGTGTTCCTGCCGCTCAGCGGCCACCGTTATCAGATTTTCCGCACCGGCGGCCGGCTGCTTCTCTATCGCTGCGGCGGTGAGCTGACCGGCATCGACCCGGAAAAAATTCAGACCGCTGGGACGCTGCGCCCGCTGGGCAAGGGCGATCTGGAGCTGCCCGCAGACGAGACGATGTCCGTCCGCGTGGCGGAAATGAGCGCCGATAACATCTACGGCGCGGAGAAATTCATCCTGCGTTCCGGCCGCCGCCGCTTCCGCATGTTCGCCGACGGCAATACCTCGGAGGAGGACCTGAAAGAATTCTTCCGTCCCTATATTCGCGAGGACAGAAGATCTGAGCGCCGCGCGGCTGTGCCGCAGACGGCCCCGGACAAAAAGCGCGTGCGCCTGCTGCGCCGCGTATTCCTGATTTTGAGTATTGTGACCGGCGTGATCGATCTGCCGTGGCTGTTCCTGCCGGTACCCTATACGCCCTTTGCGGTGCTGGCGCTGCTGCCGACGCTGGCCTGCCTGGTGCTGATGTGCGTTTTCCCGAACGACGTGACCATCGTGGATACCAAGAAAAGCGAAACGGAAAAGGCAAGCTGCGTGATATTGCTGGGCCTTTCCGCCATCGTTCCCGGCATACGGGCGCTAAAGGATTTCAACATTCTCGACTGGAAGACCACACTGATCTATAGCGCCGTGCTCCTGGCCGTAATGATCGCGGCGCTGCTGATCTTTACGAAGGAGTGGCGCACGCGTCTCAGCGCCCTGACGGTTGTGATTTTCCTTGCCTTCTACAGCTACAGTGCGGTGGCGGAGGTGAATTACCTGACCGACATCAGGCAGCCTCTGGAGGTGCCCGCCGTCGTGCAGGAAATGAACATCAGCACGAGCAGCAAGGGCGGCGATACATATTACATTACCTTCCGGACCGAGGACGGGAAGACCATAAAGCTCACCGTCGGAGAGGAATACTATACCGCCACACACGTGGGCGACGAGGCAAGCGTCTATTTCTGCGAGGGAGGACTGGGCATTCCCTATGCCTTTGCGGATTGACGTCCCTGCGAAAGGAGAAAACCGATGCACATTTTCACGCTCCCTTTGGGCGATTATCAGACGAACTGCTACCTCGTCTCGGACGAGACGGGACAGACTGCGGTCATCGACCCTGGCTATGCGCCGGAGAGAATCCTTGCCGCCGCGCAGCAGAACCGCCTGCGCATCTGCGCCGTTTTGCTCACGCATGCCCACTTTGACCATGTCGGGGCCGTGCGCGGCCTTGCGCAGGCGACGGCCTGCCCGGTCTGGCTGAATGAAAAGGAGCTGCGCCTGCCGGAGTATCTGACCGCCGGGCCGCTGTATTACACGGACTGCTACCGGGAGGGCGACGAGGTCGCCGTCGGTACGCTGCGCTTTTCTGTTCTGGAAACGCCGGGGCATACATTGGGCTCCGTCTGCCTGCGCTGTGGGGAGTCGCTCTTCTCCGGGGACACGCTGTTTGCAGGCTCCTGCGGCCGCACCGATCTGGGCGGCTCTGCGCAGGAGATGCGGCGCAGCCTTGCCCGGCTGGCAGGCATCCCCGAAAATCTGAACATTTATCCCGGACACGGCGAGGCGACCACCCTGGACGCCGAGCGCGCCCGCAATCCCTATCTGAAAGAGGCCGTTCGATGAAGCTTCTGTTAAAAGGACATGACGAGCGCTACGCCGTCGAGCAATTGCAGCTGGCGCTCTTCCCGGAGGAGACGATGGAGCCGGTCAACGCCGCCTTTCAGGGCGACGGTGCGGTCTCCGCGCTGCACCGCGGCGCAACGTGGCTGACGGCTACGGCGCAGATCACTCTGCACGGAAAGACCGTCCGCGCTGCCCGCCGCATGAGAACGGCGCAGGAGGACGTTTCCTCTCGCCGCCGTCTGCTGCAAAACACCTATTACGCCGCGGCGATGCTCCTGCGCGAGCCGCCGGAATGGGGAAGCCTTTCCGGCGTCCGCCCGACGAAGCTCACGACGCGCTGCCTGCTTGCGGGCGGCACGGAGGCCGATGCCCGCCGCCTCCTGGAGGAGAGCTATCACGTCACGCCTGCGCGCAGCCGGCTGAGCGTAGAGTGCTCCGCCGCTACGGTCCGCGCGGCGCAGCGTCTGCGTCCGCAGGACGTCTCCGTGTATATCGGCATTCCCTTCTGCCCGACGCGCTGTGTGTATTGCAGCTTCGTCAGCCAGACGACGGGGCGGCAGGGTGCGCTGCTTGCGCCTTATCTCGACGCGCTGGAGCAGGAGATTGAGCACACCGCGCGGCTTCTTCGCGCGGCTGGGAGAAGCGTCCGAACGATCTACATCGGCGGCGGCACGCCCACAACGCTCTCCACGGCGCAGATGACCCGCCTGATGCAGGCGATTGCCGCACATTTTGACCTCTCGTCCCTCATAGAATACACCGTGGAGGGCGGCCGCCCGGACACGCTCGACCCGGAGAAGCTCTCCGCAATCCACAGCCTCGGCTGCGGACGCATGAGCATCAATCCGCAGACGATGAACGACGCCGTTCTGCGCCGCATCGGCCGCTGCCATACGGCGGCGCAGACCGTGCAGGCGTTTCATCAGGCGCGTGCAGCGGGCTTCCGGGAAATCAATATGGATCTGATTGCCGGTCTGCCGCAGGACGGCCCGGAGAGCTTCGCCGATTCCCTGGCGCAGGTGCTTGCGCTGGAGCCGGAGAACATCACCGTGCACACGCTGGCACTGAAAAAGGGCGCGGATCTCTACTTCTCCCGCGAGGAGCTGCCCACGGCACAGGCCGTGCGCGCCATGCTCGACGGCGCGGAGGCGGAGCTGCGTGCCCACGGCTACCGGCCCTATTATCTCTACCGCCAGAAATACATGTCCGGCAGCTTTGAAAATGTCGGCTGGAGCAGGCCGGGAACGGAATGCCTGTACAACATCTATATGATGGAGGAGCTGCACAGCGTGATCTCGCTCGGCGGCGGTGGCATGACCAAGATCAACCTGCCGGACGGGACGCTCGAGCGCTTCCACAATCCCAAATTCCCCCAGCAGTACATCCAGCGCATGGATAGCGTCCTTTCGCAGAAGGACGCGGCCATTACCCTGCTGAAATGAAAGGACGCACTATGGATATTCTATTTGCCAATGTTACCGCCGTCACGATGGACGAGGATCTGCACGTTCTGTTTTCCGCCTTTGTTGGTGTGACGGACGGAAAGATCAGCTATCTGTCGCGCAAGGCGCCGGAGGAAAAGCCGCAGAAAATCATCAACGGCGAGGGCATGGTGCTCATGCCCGGCCTCATCAACTGCCACACGCATCTGGCCATGTCGCCCCTGCGCGGCTATGCCGACGACTGTGAGCTGGCGGCCTGGCTGAACGATCACATCTTCCCGAAGGAGGAGCGCATGGACGACCGCTGCGTCAAGGCGGCGACGCTTCTTTCCATCGCGGAGTGCCTGCGCTTCGGCACGACGTCCGTTTCGGATATGTACGATCACTGCGACGCCATTGCCCAGGCGGTGGCGGAGTCCGGCATCAAGGCCAACCTCGCCCGCGGCACGACGCTCTTCGGCGAGGAGTTCGACGTGGAAAAGCACCCCGGCTGCCGCGAAATGATGGAGCTGAAGGAAAAGTGGGACGGCTATGACAACGGCCGCATCCGCGTGGACGCGTCCATCCACGGCGAGTATACCTCCGACCACCGGCTTTGGGACGCCGTGAGCGAGTATGCCATCAACGAGCACCTCGGCATGCACCTCCACCTCTCCGAGACGAAGGCAGAGCACGAGGCCTGCAAAGAAAAGTACGGCCTGACGCCCGCGCAGCTGCTCGACTGCCACCATGTCTTCGACGTCCGCACCGGCGCAGCGCACTGCGTCTGGCTGGAGCCGGAGGACATGCGCCTGCTTGCAAAGTGCAAGGTTTCCGCCGTGCACTGCCCGGTGTCCAACCTGAAGCTGGCCTCCGGCTGCGCGAATGTGCAGGAGATGATCAAGGCGGGAATGAACGTCGCCCTCGGCACGGATTCCAGCGCGTCGAACAACAACCTCGACCTGTTTGAGGAGATCAAGGCAGCGACGCTCATGGCCAAGGGCGTCACGGGCGACCCGAAGGCGCTGCCCGCGCAGGCGGCAGTGATGATGGCGACCGTCTGCGGCGCAAGGGCGCAGGGCCGCGAGGCCGAGTGCGGCATGCTCAAGGTCGGCATGGATGCGGACGTCATCCTGCTGGATTTCACCGCGCCGCATCTGATGCCCTGCCACAATGTGCTTTCTCATCTGGCCTATGCCGTCAGCGGGCACGATGTCGTGCTGACCATGGTGCGCGGCAAGATCCTCTATGCCGCGGGCAAGTATCCGACCATCGATCTGGAGAGCGTTGTGCATGAGCTTGCGGCTTATGTCATGCCCCATCTGTTCTCTCCGGAAAAGGAGTGAGGTTTTTGGAAAACAAGAATCAAAAACAAAACTATCTGGCCGGTGCGGCGATTTTGTCGATCTCGACCATTCTGGTCAAGATCATCGGCATGCTCTACAAAATCCCGCTCAAGCGGCTGATCGGCGATGCGAACTTCGGCTATTTCAACACGGCGTATGAAATTTACACCGTGATGCTGGTCGTGTCCATCACCGGCCTGCCGGTGGCCATGAGCCGCCTTGTCTCCGAGGCCAAGGCGCTGGGCAACGGCCGGCAGGTCAAGCGCATCTATGAAACGGCGCTGATTGCCTATCTCGTGCTGGGCCTGCTCGGCAGCGGCATTATGATGCTCTTCCCACGCTGGCTCGCCACGAGCGTGATGCACAATCCCGGCTCCTATTACTCCATCCTTGCGCTCGGCCCGGCCGTTTTGTGCATTTGCATCGCCTCGGCGTGCCGCGGCTTCTTCCAGGGCCAGGGCAATATGGTGCCCACGGCGGTCAGCCAGGTCATCGAGGCGCTGTGCAAGCTGATTCTGGGGCTGGCGCTGGCCTGGCTCGTGCTCCAGAAGACCGGCGACGGTCCGAAGGCCTCCGGCGCGACCATCCTCGGCATCACCGTCGGCTCGGCGCTCTCGGCAATCTACCTTGTGATCTCCCGCCGCCGCGCCGCGCGGAGTCTGGACTCCATGGGCGGCAAGGCGCGTCCTGTGGGCGAGACGATGAAGGCGCTGCTTGCCATTGCGGTGCCGATCACCATCGGCGCGGCGGGCTTGCAGATCATCAACCTGATCGATTCCTCCACCGTCATGTCCCGCATGCTCAGCGCCGCGCAGCAGGTGCAGCCGGGGACGGACAGCGTCATGGCGCGGCTGCTGGCCCTTGCCGCAGAAAAAAGCCCCGAGGACATCAACCAGTACGCCGCCGACACGGCCAAGGGCGTGTACAATTTCTGCCAGACGGTTTTTAATCTGCCGCTGGCCTTCATTCCCAACATCACCGCGGCCATCATTCCCGCAATCACGGAGCACCTGACGCGCAAAAATATGCGCGGCGTGCGCATGGTGCAGGATTCCTCCCTGCGGCTGATGGGCCTGATCGCCATGCCCTGCACGGTGGGCCTCTTCGTTCTGGCCAAGCCCATCATCCAGCTGCTCGGCGGCTACCACGGGGAGCTTCTGAATATCGCAGGAACGATCCTCGCTCTGCTCAGCTTCACGATCCTTGTGACCAGCATTTCCAATATGGCAAGCGCCATCATGCAGGCGCACGGCTTTGTCTTCCTGCCCGTGGTCAACACGATCATCGGCGGTATCCTCAAGGTCATTATGAACTACATCCTCGTCGGCAACCCCAACATCGCCATCCTTGGCGCGCCGGTGAGCACCTTCCTGTGCTTCCTGGTGGTCATGGCGCTGAACCTCTTTGCCATGCGCCGCGTGCTGCGCAGAGCGCCGAAGGTCCTGCCCAATATCTGGCGCAGCGGACTGTCCGCCGTGGTCATGGGCGCGGCAGCCTTTGTCGTCTATCAGCTGCTGTCCAAGCTGATCTCCAGTGTGGTGGTCTGCTGCGGCATGGCGATCATCGTGGCAGTCGTGGTGTACTGCGTTCTGGTCGTCGTGTTCCGTGCAATTACCTACGAGGACTGCATGTTCCTGCCAAAGGGCGAAAAAATCGCAAAAATTCTGCATATCCGGTGATTTTTTCCAGATTTTTACTTGCGTATTTCTGTGTCATGTGGTAAATTTTATAGGCAGAGCATTCCGGGCGGAATTTGCCCTGCGGCGCACCGCGCCGGATGATACAATCATCAACGAAAGAAACATGTTTGGAAAGAGGTTTATACAATGAACAAAGTAGAACTGATTGCGCAGATCGCGGAAAAGTCCGGTCTGTCGAAGAAGGACGCCGAGAAGGCGCTGGCCGCCACTCTGGAAGTCATCACCGATGCGATTTCCGGCGGCGATAAGATTCAGCTTGTCGGTTTTGGTTCCTTTGAAACCAAGGAGCGCGAGGCGCGCACGGGCCGCAACCCCAGAACCAAGGAAACCATTGAGATCCCGGCAACCCGCGTACCCGTCTTCAAGGCAGGCCGCGCACTGAAGGACGCCGTCGCAGCAAAATGATACTTTTCGGCCAGAGCCTCCGGTTCTGGCTGAAACTGTTTTTGGAGGTATTATGCGCTTAGATAAGTTTTTAAAGGTCTCGCGGCTGATCAAACGCCGCACCGTCGCCAACGACGCCTGCGACAATGCCCGCGTCACGGTCAACGGCCGCCCCGCGAAAGCGTCCTATGACGTCAAGGTGGGCGATGTGCTCTGCATCGTCTTTGGACAGCGGAGCCTGACGGTGGAGGTGTTGGCAGTGGCAGACGCCGTAAGAAAAGATGACGCCGCTGCAATGTATCGTGAAATCAGCGAATAGAACGGCCTTTCCTCTGGTAATTTGCAGGAATGTGTGATATCATAAGACATGCCGCAATGGCGGCGTGAGGAGGTAGTACGATTCCCATGAAAAAATCAGATGACCGGCTTTGTGATTTTTTGACCCTTGCGGGGGTTTGCTTTGCCTTTGCGGGCATGGGCATGGCGATGACGCAGCATTTTATGCTGGCGCTGCTGTGTCTGCTGATCTGCGGCCTGTGCGATGCCTTTGACGGCGTGCTGGCGCGGCGCAGAGAACGCAGCGAAAAAATGCAGACCTTTGGCGCCGTTCTGGACGCACTGGCAAAGGCGGTGAGCTTCGGCGTGCTGCCTGCGGTGATCACGCTTCAGATGGCACGCAATCTCTTCTCCGCCGTTGCGGGGCTTGTGTACCTTTTGGCGGTACTGGTTCGTCTGGCCGGGGAGGCGGCGCGCCTGCTGCACGGCGAGCGCGACTGGCGCAGCTCTGCCGGCCTGCCGGCGGAATGGTCGGCAATTTTGTATCCGCTGGCGGTGCTGGCAGTGCGGCTGCTGAAAAACGACTGGCAGCGTTATATTTCACCGGCAGTGCTTCTGGTGCTGGCGGTTTTCTACCTGCTTCCGCTGCACGTGCGCAGACCGGATGCGGCGAAGCTCAGCCGGAAGCTTCTGAACGATAAAACAGTCAATTTCGTGATTTTTCCCCTGTACATCCTGCTGGCCTCTGATTTCTATTACAAGCTGGCTTATGGCGTCTCTGGGGCGATGAGCGGCCTTGCCGCTACCGTCAGCGGGCATTTTGCCGCGTTTTTCTTCCTCTGGGCCTATATTGCGCTGGCGTTTTACGCCCTGTGCTGCATTTTCGGCAGCAGCTGGGGCGCGAAGCTGTGCAGCGTGATTGTGATGACGGCGCTTCTGACCGTCAACGATATCAAGTTCCAGATCATGGGCAACCCCATCCAGCTCAGCGACGTGCATTATCTCAATTTTGACGATATCTCCATGATGGGCGCGGCGGCGACCACCATCGGCCCCTGGATCTGGAAGGTCATTGCCAAATCCCTGGCGGTGGCGCTGCTCGGCGCAGGCTTCCTGCTGCTGGACAGACATACTCGTTTCCGCCCGAAGAAGCTCTGGCTGCGGCTGGTTACGCTTGCGCTGGCGCTGGGACTTCTGACGGTGCCCATGCTGCTGCGCGGCAACGCGCAGGTGCTTTCCCTCCTTTATGGCATGACGCCGCAAGAGGCGCAGAACCTGCCGGAAAACACGGAGATGTACTATCAGTACGGCCTGTATCAGGGCATCTACCTCGACGCCATGGCGCCGCGCAACGTCGAGCCGGAGAATTACTCCGCAGAGGCGGCGGATCTGGCAGTCAGCGAGGGCGCAGGCAAGGTGGAAAACACCGGCATCTGGGGTAAGGCAAACGTTGTTTTCATGCTCTCCGAGACGTTTACGGATTTGCAGAACAACCTCCCGGAGGTGACGTTTAGCCAGAGCCTGACGCCGAACATCGATTCCTATGCGCAGGACGAGGACAAGATGGTCTTTGACCTTCTCGTGCCGACCTACGGCGGCGCGACGGTCAACACGGAGTTTGAGGTCATGACCGGCAGCCCGATCGCCTTCTGGCGTTCCGGCTACATGCCCTATGATTCCTATTACAACGACGTCAACGGCCAGCATGCGCCGAATCTCATCCGTGAATTCAACAACAACGGCTATGAGACGATGTATCTGACGCCCTGGGGCGCGTCCACCTATCGCAGCGGCTATGTCTACAGTCTCTTCGGCGCGACGCAGACGAAGTACGACAAGGATCTGAACGGCCATGTCAACGGTATTTACTATTCCGACAGCGACTTTGCAAAGGATATTTTCAATGAGTTGAAGGGAACCTCCGAGGGCCATTATAAGATGATCATGAGCGCCTCAGCGGAAAATCACTATCCCTACCCCGCGGATAAATTCGATCACTATGACATTAACGTCAGCTCCGACACCTTGAACGAGGAGGATCTCGGCATGATCCGCGCCTATGCACAGGGTATTTACAATGCCGACAAGGCGCTCGGCGAGCTGTATGAGATGATCCAGACGCTGGACACGCCGACGATTCTCGTTTTCTTCGGCGATCATATGCCCTTCATCTCCGATTCCAAGGGCTATGAGCCCTACCAAAGCTCCTCCTGGTTCAACACTGCGGACGAGGCGGTCAACGGCTTCCGCAGCTACACGACCAAGGCGGTCATTCTGGCAAACTTCCCGCTGAAGACGGAGGATCTGGAGCAGATCAACGCCTGCTACCTCGGCGCTTACGTCGCAAACCGGATGGATCTGAAGCTTTCGGACTATTTCCGTTATGTGGACTATGCCCGCACCGTCCTGCCCGCCTTCAACCGCGGCTATGTGCGCCTGAACGGCCAGCTCTGCTGGTACACCCTCCTGCCGGAGGATGCCGCGCAGGTCTATACGGATTATCAGAAAATCCGCTACCGCTATTTCTTTGATTTTATTTCCTGAAAGGAGCACGCCATGCAGGTTTGGAACCGCGCGATGCAGAAGCTGACCGAGGAGCCGGAGGTCGGCATCGGCGCGATGCGCTTTGCCTATGAAACGCGCTTCGGCCGGATGCTGACGAAGGCCATACTGTGCCGCAAGCCGGTCTCTGACCTCTACGGCGCGATTCAGCGCAGCCGCCTGACGCGCGGCAAGGTGCAGCGCTTCATGCGGCAGTACGGCATCACGGCGGAGGACTGCGAAAAGCAGGCATTTGACAGCTTCAATGATTTCTTCACCCGCCGCCGCAGACCGCAGCCGGACACGACCGCGCCAGGCGAGCTGGCCGCCGTCGCCGACTGCAAGCTCACGGCGCTGCCCATTGGGAAAGACACGGTGTTCACCGTCAAGGGCGTTCCCTATACGCTTCAGGAGCTTCTGGAAAATGAGGCGCTTGCCGCGCGGTTTGCCGGCGGCTGGTGCCTGATCTTCCGCCTTTCGCCGGACGATTATCACCGCTACGCCTACCCGGACGAGGGAACGCAGGAGCAGACTGTCCACATCCCCGGCGTGCTGCACAGCGTCAACCCCATCACGGGGACGCTGGGCGTCTACCGCCGCAACAGCCGCTGCTACACGCTGCTGCACACGCACCGTTTCGGAGACGTCGTGCAGATGGAGGTGGGCGCGCTGCTGGTGGGAAGGATTCTCAACCACGAGGAGCAGGCGGGCGCAGCCTTTGAGAAATTGCAGGAAAAGGGCTATTTTGCCTACGGCGGCTCAACCGTCATCCTCCTGCTGGAGCCGGGGCGCGTGCAGCTCGACGAGGATATTTTAAACTACAGCGCACAGGGCATCGAGAGCAAGGTGCGCACGGGAGAAAGGATAGGGCAGGCGCTGTGAGCGAGCATTATAAGTTCTTTCAGAATCGCGAATGCGAATATTTCCCCTGCCACGCGGGCGCAGACCCGGAGCGGTTTAACTGCCTGTTCTGCTATTGCCCGCTGTACGCGCTGGGCGAGAGGTGCCGCGGCGCCTTCACCTATACGGAAAGCGGCATTAAGGACTGCTCTGCCTGCTGCTTTCCCCATCTGCCGGAGAGCTACGACGTAATCTGCCGCCGCTTTTCCGAGGTTGCGGCGCTTTGCAGAAAGCGCGATGCATAGAAGATCCGCCGAAATCTGACGATTTCGGCGAGAAATGCCGCAAAAAGCGAGAAATGCACGACTGTTTTAACCCCGGCGAATCTCATCATCGATTTGCCGGGGTTTGGCACGGAAAACTGCACTCCGAAATTCATCTGCGAGCGGATCAGAGACTTGCTCTTCTGTCTTCCGCTGATCTTCGGGACGAAGCTGGTTCTTGAACGGGGTGACATGGGAGTTGGACTCCGGATTGCTTACAATTCAATCATTCCGGCTGGTAACAAAAGCCGAGGGGAGAGGACTTCCTTGCGAAGCCTCTCCCCTTTTTGTTTTATTTGTCCAGCTTTAAAAAATCTGTCGGGTCGACGGAGACATTGTTGTGGTACACCGCAAAGTGCAGATGCGGCTCGGCCGCCGTTTCGATGTTCGCGGTCTGTCCGACCTTGCCAAGCACATCGCCCGCTTTGACGCTGTCACCCACCTTGACCGACACCTCCTCCGCCAGATTGGAATAGTGCGTGGTGTAGCCGCCGTCGTGGCGCAGGACGACCGTCGTGCCGAGGGCCTCGTCCTCATAGATCGTATAGACGCTGCCGTCGGCGGCCGCCTTTACCTCGCCGCCCAGTGCGGCGCCGAGATCGACGCCCTCATGCGTCCGCCAGTCGCGCGTTGTGGTATTGTAGGCCAGAAAATCCGCCGCATAGGCATTGACCGGCTCGCCCGCCACGGGGGCAAGGACCTTCAGCTTGCTCAGCGTCTTCGTCTCGCTCGGCTCTTCGCCCTGCGTGGCCGCTGCCTGCGCGGCGTTCGGCCGGCTCTCCTGAAGCTGCGCTCCGCCGCTTTCGGAATAGCTCACCGGGTCCTCCGCAGGAGCCTTGCTGCGCCCGCTCAGAAGCAGATAGCCGGAAACGCCGACGGCGACTGCGCAGAGCAGAAGGACAATATAGTACCCCTTATCCCGCAGAAAGCCGAAAAAACCGTTGGATTTGTTCTCGTTTTGCATAATAGCACCTCCGAGCATAAGTATCGACGGGAAAATTTTTCTTTATACGAAAATTTCTCGACGCATTTCGACCCTGTCCGGTGTTTATACTGAAACCCGGAAGGGAGAGGATTTTTATGCAAAAAACGGCAATGCGCATCACCTGCGCATTTTTGCTGCTGACTATCGCATTGGCCTCCGGCGCGGGCCTGATCGGTTCGGTCTTTGCGGGTCCGGCCGAGGAAAGCGCCGTACCGCTGAATTCACCGGAGGTGAAGGAGCCGCTGGTGCTGGTCAAGCTTCTCATTCTGGCGGACAAGCAGGTGCGTGAGGTGACGCTCACTACACCGGACGGCGACGTTTTGCAGGTGCTCACCCCGGACGCGCAGGGCATGGCCGTCACGCAGCCGCTGGAGCCGGGGAAGTACATCGCACAGACAACACAGGGCAGCGCCGTCTTCACGCTGCTAGAAAACGCCTCCGTCGCCGAGGTGTCCGGCTGCGGCTGGACGGACGGTGAGCAGCTGCATCTCACCGCCGGAAGCGTCGGCACGCTGACCGTCCGGCGCACGGTGGAGGAGGGTGAGGCCGCCTTCGCGGGCGGCTGGCTGGACTACACGCTCAGCAACGCCGGGTACTATGACCGCGCCGTCGTGCGCTGCCCGGAGCATGGCCGGAATGTGGTCAGCTGCACGTTCTACGGCATTCCTTATGGAAAATATGTACTTTCGGAAAACGGGCGGCAATGCGCAGAGGTCATCATCGGCGCCGGCCGGGAGGAGGTCAGCGTGCTTCTGCCGTGAACAGCAAAAGGGCATCCCGATTTTCGGGATGCCCTTTTGCTGTTTGTGTTTGTGCTATGGGGAAATTACTTCACGAGCTTGCGGCGGAGCAGGAGCACTGCCGCAAGGCCCATGGCGGAAACGGTCAGCAGGAGCATTGCTGCCGGCAGGACGGAATCGCCCGTCTTGACGCCGCCAATGGCGACGAACTGATACACGACTGCGCTCTCGATGCCGTTGGCATCCACCGCCTTGGCGTAGATCTTGCCGCTCTGCTTCATGGTAACGGGGCCGGTGTAAGCCGTCCAGGTTTCGCCGTCGAAGCTGTAGTAGATCGTCAGGCCCTCGCCTGCGGTGATGGTGACCTTGTCCTTATTCACGCTGATGACCGGAGCCTCAGGCGCTTTCACGGCAAGCTCAAGCTTGCTCGCTTCACTCTCGTTGCCCGCTTCGTCAACCGCCTTGGCATAGACGGTCTTGCCGCCGGGTGCGAAGGGGCCGGTGTAGAGGATCCATTCCTCGCCGTCGTAGCTGTAGTAGAGCGCTGCGCCCTCTTCGGGAGCCTCGATCGTCACTGCGCCGGTTTCATCCTGAGAAATTGCGGGTGCATCCGGTGCGGTGGTGTCGAGAATGACGGTGAAGTGCATCTCCATCGAGTAATTCGTTGCGTCGCTGAGCGTGACGGTGACGATGTTCTCGCCCTCGGTCAGGCGTGCGCCGTAGGAGAAGCTGCGCGTCATGTAGTCGCCTTCGACATTGATCGCACCCTCCGGATAGAAGATCTGGTCGCCGTTGATCTTCATGCTGACGTTGCCGTATCTGGTAATCATGGAGCCGGTGATCGGGAAGGTCTCCTGATTCGTGGTAATCACCGCACCGTCTTCGATTCTCTCATCATCGAAGGTCAGAACCGTCGGCACCGTGTCCGGGAGGTAATACAGATAGATCTTATAAATCGACTGCAGACCGTTCGGCATGCCGAAGTCGGCATAGGTCTTGAAATAGGCGATGTTCAGACCTTCCTTGATGGGAATGTCAAATTCCAGCGTGCGGCTGCCCTCTTCCGGCCAGTATTCCACGCCGTTAACCTCGGCATAGTTGCTGTCGCGCGCCAGCGTCGCAACCACGTGCATCATACCGTCCTTGACCCATGCAGGATCCAGGATATAGGTATCATAGCCGGGGTCCTCTTCCTTCCAGAACGGTTCCAGTGCGGTGTAGCCGCCCTTGGTCAGGCCATCGTTTTCACGGACATCCTCGTACTCCTGATCACCGTAGTTTTCCTTGCTATAGGCGTCATCATAGAAGATGGCATCGAAGATCGTCTCGTTGCCGGCCGCGTCATAGGCTGTGACCTTGACGATCTGCGTGCTTGCGCTCATGTCATAGACCGTGCCGTCGTCGTCAACATAGATGGATTCCTTATAGGCAAAGGGAACATCCAGGTAGAGGCGGCCGTTTTCGTCCAGATCCGCTGCGGTATAGGTAGACTTGTGAACCTCGGCGGAAATCGGCTCGCCAAAGATCCAGCTCATAAAATCCGAAGAGCTCATCGTTCCGACGATCCATTCGACCGTGACTTCCGTCAGTGTTTCATCCTGAACGTCAATGCCGACGGGAATCATCTGATCCTTGGTGTATCTCGTGCCGAAAATATAGCCGTCGTAGGTGTAGGTCGTGGTATAGAGCATGCTCTTATCCCACTCGCCGTTCTCGTCGGCGAGGTAAGCCATAAGCTCAGGATCCTGTACGTCAAAAATCGCAGATTTCTCCGCATGGAAGATTTCCTCACCCCCGGCGTTCAGCGCGCTGACCGTCAGGGTCACGGGGCCGGGTTTTTCGACGGACACAGTGACTGCGAAGCCATTGCGGCTGTCGAAGACCGCCTCATTGCCGTTGATTGTGAGCTTGGCAACCTCGCTGCTGACAATGCCGCGAATCTCGGCGGCGCAGTTGCGGAAGTTGTAGTAACGCGGGCCAAAGTTATCAAAGCCGGAATCAGCTTCAAAGCTGACATCCTGCAGAACGGTCAGCGTATCGTCGTTATTGATGTTGGAGAAGTAGACGGGAACGTCTGCGGGGACATCGGTATAGATGATATCGACGTTCACGTTCATTGCATAGTCGGTCACGGCCAGGACAATCTCGTTCATCTCGTCGGCAACATAGCTGCTCGCCGGAACCACGAGAGTGTAAATGCCGGTTGCCTCGTCGTATTCCGCTTCCTCGCTGGGCGTGAATTCGTAGCCCTCGTCGCCGTTGACATAGACGATGCCATAGTTCATGATACCGGAGAAGTCCGTCGCCTTGTAGGTCAGGACGATGGTGCCGTCCACCGGCGTTGCGCTGATGATGTGCACCTCCGGTGCGGTGAGGTCGAGCTTTACGGGAAGCTTTGTCTCTTCAAAGGTGTCGCTACCCGGCATTCTGGCGCGGACATTCAGATAGTACTGGCCTTCCTCGCAGAGGACGTCCTTGCCGGTAGCGGTGTCATAGCGGGTGCCGTCCCAGGTGCCGTCGCCGATGGTGCCGCCGCTCAGGATGTTCATCGCAGAGCGGGACTCATAGGCGTCGACCGCAAGGAACTTTGCCGCCTGATCGACGTGGTTGATGCAACGCACAAGGTCGCCGTTTTCGTCCAGAACATCCACATAAATCTCCTCAGAGCTGCGCAGCAGGCCGAGAAGTGGCTGAGTGGTTTCGAATTCCTTGTCGCCGTTCGGAGAGAAGGCGATGTGGTCGGGATCGGTGCTGAAATCGTTGGTGTCCAGGCCGCCATAGGAGCCGCTAACGGCAACGGTCGTTGCCGGGAGCTTCTCATAGAAGTTGGTCAGGATGTTGTTCTCATCCCACGCGGGCAGGTCAACGATGCGCTCGCAGCCATACCAGTCGCCGTAGAAGCCCAGCAGCGGCAGGCTCAGGTCGATCGCGCCGTCGAGACGGACGAAGGCTTCCACATAGTGGTTTTTCTCTGCGGAGCGGGGGATGCTCAGTGAGCCGGTTATTGTGGCGGAGCCGCCCGCGGGAACCGTGACGCTGGAGACATTATAGGTCACGTTTGCCTCTTTCAGCACAACGACGGAATAGTCTCCTGTATCGGGGTCGGTGTAGTCGGTGTAGACCGGCTCGTAGGCGGGCAGCATATAGGTCTGCGCCTCGGTACCGTAGTTCGTCAGGGTGACGGTGAACTCCGTCGTTTCGCCAACCTCCTTCAGAGCGATGGAGGCAAGGCCGTTGTAGGTCGCAATCACGCGGTTGTTCGCCGCGTCCAGCGGATCGACCATGCCGCTGCCCTGCTGACGGACGGAGAAGAAGCATTCGTCATCATAGATGGGATCGGCGGTGTTCATCAGGTCGTTTTTCAGGAAATCGTTGATCTTCTCGCCGTTCAGATTGAGGCTGCCCTCGGCAATCGCCGCCTGAAGCGCCTCAAGCACGAGCGCGGAGGAACCGGCAACATAGGGCGTCGCCATGGACGTGCCGCTCATGACCTCATAGTCCGTGCCGGTGGAAAGGGACTTGATGTTGCCGCCGGGGGCGGAGATTTCGGGCTTGATGTCCAGCGTGGGAGTGGGGCCCCAGGAGCTGAAGGTGGACATACGGCCTCCCGTTGCCTCGTTTGCAATAATGGTATCGTACAGGCCGTTGAAGGAGATCTTCCCGCCCTCGTCGGCAATCTGCTTGAGCTTTGCGCCGGTGTTGCCGCCGACCATCACCGCAGTGTTATTCTTTGCGTTTTCCGCGGAGAGGGAGCGGGGCACCTCGTCGGTGGCCTCATTGTTGTAAATAATAACTGCTGCCGCATGGCCGAGGCCGGTGGCGTTGGAGATCTTGGACTCAAAGGAAATTCCGTTGCCGCGCTGAATCAGAGCAACATAGGGCTCGGACGGCAGAGTAGCAAATTTCGGGAAGATATCGTTGAACATGTCGCCGTAGCCGAGGTCGATGATCTGCACCTCGCCAAGGCTCGTCCAGTCGGTTTTCTTTCCCTCAGAGAAATCGGTAACTGCGCCGGAGTAAATCAGCTCCTCGCCGCTGAAGATATTGATGGCAGGCGTGCTCAGGAACGCATTGTCCACGGAGGCGACGCTCAGCGCGCCGGGGTAGACGCTCGGACTGGAAACGGCGCCGGTATCGATGACGCCCCAGTCGTTGGTGTTCTCGCCCATGTCGGAAGCGGAGGTGCCGTCGTTACCCGCTGCAACGCAGGCCAACACGCCGTTTTCCTGCGCGGTGCCGAGTGCCTTCTGCAAATACTCCACGTCGTCATAGAAGCCCGCCGTGCTGCCGAGGCTGAGGTTCAGGATGTCTGCGCCCAGCTTGACGGAGTCCTCCACGGCGCAGATGATATCGTCGTTGAAGCCCTGGCCGCTGGTGTTGAACACCTTCATGGCAAAAATCTGCGCATCCGGGGCGATGCCCTTGATGCCGCCGTTCTGCTCGTCGCCGTTGGCGGCAACGATGCCGGAGACGTGCAGGCCGTGGGTCAGGCTGGAGTTTTCGATGCTGGCATCGGAGCAATAGCTGTGACCGAAGGGAACCTTATCGGTGTAGTACTCGCCATAGCCCAGCTCAGCAATCTTCTGCTCCATGTCGGCCTGCGTGAACTTCAGCTTTGCACCCTCACGCATCTGCATATCCGGGTGGGTATAGTTGATGCCGCTGTCGATGACGGCAACCACGATCCCCTCGCCGGTGTAGCCGCCATTTTCTTCCTCCCACAGCTCCATCGCTGAGGTCATATCCTTCGCAGTGGTCATGCGGGAGGTGAAGGTCGTCACCTCGCTGACGGAAACGACGCCGTCCAGCTTGGCAACCTGATCCATCTGCGCGCGGGTCATCTCAATGGAGAAGGCGCTGACCAGATAGCCCGCCTGGTTGATGACCTTGTTGCCGGTGATGCGTTCGACTCTGCGGATCAGGCTCTCCTGACTGCGCAGCGTCTGCGCCTCTGCCGTCTGCGCGGCATATGTATAGGTCACCGTGCCGGTCTTTTCCACCGCCGCGGGAATGTCGGTAACAACCAGCGCACGGACGACCTCGTTGGGGTCTTTGTCCGCGTCAAGCTTTACCTGCGCGTTTTCCCGCAGCTGCTCCATGGCACGCTGCAAATAATCCGATTTTACAGACTGTGTCGTGGGCGCTGCGAAGGCCGAAAGGCTCAGCGCCGCCAGCAGCGCCAGAACCAGGCAGAGTGAAACGGCCCGGCATGCAAGCTTGCGGATCGGAGTGTGTGTTTTCATGGTATCCCTCCTGTGTACATTCTCTTTTTCCGGAATAGGATGAATATTCTTTCATCGTTCCCCTGAAAAATATAAATTATTATACAGCTGTCATCCATGAAACGCAATCGCCGCTTCCAAAAAATGTTACGAAATTTTGAACAAAAAATGAAAGTTCCCCGCTTTGTCGATTCACCAGAATCCACAAAGCGGGGTTTTTACATTACTTTATATCAAATACTGCAAATTTTTCGCAGGTTTCCTGCATTTTTGGCAGGTTCGGACGGCAGAAAGATCTCAGGCCGTGCGCAGGTCCTCCCGGCGCATATATTTCCCGAGCGGAATTGCCAGCAGCGCGACCGCGGCGACGGTGAGAATGATGTTCGGCACCATATAAGCACCGTTGTACAGCAGGGAATACAGCCAGGGGTTGGAGGTGGTCACACCGAAAATGGTTGTGTCCTCCACAATGGCGTAAATCGTGATGCCGCTGATGTAGTGGATAAGGAAGCGGCCAAGGCCGCCGATGAGCGCCGCCAGCCAGGCGGTCTTGGACTTGCCCTTCAGCAGGCCGGCGAAGCCGACGAACGTATAGGCAAGCGTGTAGTCAAGCAGCATGGACTCCCAGTTGACGGCATGGCCGCCGCCGATGAAGAACTTCAGCGTGCCGAAGACCAGGCCGGCGCCCAGGCCCCAGCCGAGGCCCCAGCGGATGGCGCACAGCACCAGCGGGATCATGACCAGGCTGATGGAGCCGCCGAGCGCGGCGACGTCCACTTTTGCGTAGCTCAGGGCAAGCGCCAGAGCGGTAAAGATGGCGCACTCGCAGAGAGCGCGCAGTTTAAGATGGTTGCGCATAAATCTATGCCTCCGAAAATAAAATTCCGCACTGCAAACCGTTCTCGGAAAGCAGCGCGGAAGGAGGGTACATCTGCATCTTTCCCTACGACGGTATTAACCGTATCAGGTTCGCGGGTCAGGACGCCTGTTCGTCCAATCTCAGCCGGAAGCATCCGGCACCCCGAAGAATGATTTGTCGTGCGTTCGGCAGTATTATAGCGTAGGGCGCGAAAAATGTCAAGACCCGCGCTGCATCACTTCCGCCCAATGCGCGGGGTAGTCCGCTTCGAGGAAGCGGAGCATCCGCCGTACGGCGTTGGGAATCGTGCGCTCGGTGGCGCTGCCGTGCGCCTTAAAGATGGGCTTGCGCAGGCCAAGAATGACGGACGCGCCGCGCAGGGAGAAATCCAGCTCCTGCGTCAGCTCCTGTGCCGCCGTCCAGACGGCAGGGTCCTCGCTTTTTCTCAGGCGGCTGCCGGCAAAGAGTCCGGTTCCCTCGACGGTTTTCAAAAGGACGTTGCCGGAGAAGCCGTCGCAGACGATCACGTCATATTCGCCCGAGAGCGCGTCCCGCGCCTCCATATTGCCCGCAAAGTTGATCGGCAGCTTTTCCAGGCAGGCGTAGGCCTCCTGCACAAAATGGCTGCCCTTTCCCTCCTCTATGCCGACGGAAAGCAGGCCGACGCGGGGATTTTCTATGCCATAGCTCCGCATCAGCGCGGTGCCGAGCAGGGCGAATTCGCCCAGCCGGTCCGGCTTGCAGTCCACGTTTGCGCCGCAGTCGGCAAGGCAGATATCATAATTCTTTTCCGAGGGCAGGAAGGACGAGAGCGCCGGCGTATGCACGCCCGGCAGGCGGCCTACGAAGGTAATGCCCGCAACAAAGGCCGCGCCGGTGCTGCCCGCAGTGAGCATGGCGCCGATCTCGGGGTCGGTACGCAGGCGCTTGATGCCCGCAACGAGCGAGGAATCCCGCTTTGCCATGACCGCCTCGATGGGGTTGTCGTGGTTGGTAATCACAGTCGCCGTTGGCATCAGCTCAATGCGCGACGGATCGTGGGGCAGCGCCTCCAGTGCCGGACGCAGAATCTCCTCCTGTCCCGGCAGGACGAGCGTCGCCTCCGGCACCTCCAGGGAGCAGCGCGCGCAGCCCGCAATCAGCTCCATGGGGTGGTCGCTTCCGAATACGTCAATCAGTAGTTTCATCGTTCTCCTCTTCCAAGCCAAAATGTTCCGAAAGGTGCTTTTTCCGCGCACGGACGCGGACGGTATAGGCCGTAATCCAGGCATTTTCCAGTCCGTCCACCGTCAGCGCAAGGCCGACGGCGCAGGTCTCCGGCAGCCACTGCCAGTAGATCGAGCCGACGGTCAGGATGCTGACCACAAACAAAAATACGCTCGAAACGATCATCCCCACCCAGCAGGACATGCCGAAGCCGCGGGCATCCGTGGATATCTGAATTTTCAGCAGCGCGTCCAGAACGACATACACGGCCAGCAGCGTCGGGATCATCGGCACGGAACGCGCCGGGGCAAGAATGATCAGCAGCGTGAGGATCCAGCAGAAAATGCCGATGGCAAAGTCAAACTGGAAGGCCAGACGGTACAGGTCGTTGGAAAAGTAGCCCAGCAGCTTTGCTCCGCCAATCACGCCGAACAGCGCGCTGAGCAGGATACGCTGCGCCGTCATGAGCTGATCCATTTCCGGAAGCAGCACCAGTGTGATTCCGGAAAGCGCCATGATACAGGCTGAAATCACATTGATGATCTTCGCGCTTTTAACAATGTTCGTGTTCTTTTTCAAGGGGATGTTCTCCTTTCGCGCCCGACCAGTGGGCGGCGGCAATGATCTGATAGACACGGGGATCGACCAGCGGCTTTTGCAGCTCCTGCAAAACAGCCTCCGGCAGACTCCCCTCGGAGCGGAAGCGTGCCCCTGCCTCCTCCAAGCGGGAAAGCAGCCGTTTGCGCGGCAGCGCCAGCTGCTCGAGCTGCATCAGCTCCCCTTCCGGGCAAAAGATGGGCGTGTAGTTCCGCCCGTGGCACAAAAGATCGTACTGATGCAGCAGTGCGTCATAAATCTCTCCCGCCTCCGCGTAGCCGCAGGTGGAGATCAGCACCAGCTTTTTCCCCAGCAGGCGCTCGTCGCGCGGCAGCTGGAAGGAGCAGCCGGTCGTCTGCCCGCGGTAGGGCTGCATCAGGCAGAAGGTGCGGTCGGTAAACGCCTTTAGAATTGTTGGCATGCCGAAATAGTAGAGCGGAAAGCTTTCAATCACCACATCCGCCGCCAGAAGCTTCTCCAGCAGCGCATCCATATCGTCAGAGAGGACGCACCTTCCGTCGCCGCGCATCCAGCAGGTCATGCAGCCCGTGCAGGGCGTAATGCGGCAATCGGCAAGCGAGATTGTCTCCTGCTCACAGTCCATTCCGCGCAGGAAGGCCTGCGCAAGCAGGATCGTATTGCTCCGCGCGCCGCGGGGACTTGCATTGATCAGAAGCGCCTTCATACCGTTTTCTCCTGACTGCGCGCCGGGCGCGGCGGTTTTTTTGAGGCAAGCAGCGCATTGTGGATCACGCTTTCAAACAGCTGCGTGATGCGCAGGAGGTCTGCCTCCAGCCTCGCTTCCCTGCGCTGCGTCAGCCACTGCTCCAGCATGCCGTAGAGCGCGTGCGCACAGACGCTGAGAATCAGCTCCTGGTCTTCCGGGCCGCAGCTCAGGCCGTCGAGTGCGATATGCCGCTCGAGCAGCAGCTCCGTCACGCGCATCATATATTGCAGCATGACGTCGTGGTTCCGGGAAGAGAAAATGTGCCGCGCGACCTTCGGCTTTTCCAGAAGGAAGCCGAGCGCGCTGAGCAGCACCTCGTCCGGCGCCATTTCCTGCGGCGAGGTATGCAGTGCCTGCGCAAGCTGCTCCTTCAGAAAATCCTCAAACAGGTCATAGATATCATCATAATGGTAATAGAAGGTATTGCGTGTCAGCCCACATTCCTCCACGATGTCGCGCACCGTGATCTTGTCCATGGGCTTTTCCAGAAGGAGCATCCGAAACGCCTCCTGAATATAGCGCTTCGTGACCTGCTGCTTCATGTCGGACCCTCCTTGTCTTTCGCTTGGGAAGCTCCGGCAGAATCGCCGGGGCTTTGCTATCTTTATATTTATAGCACATTTGCGGCACTTTTTCAACCGTTGCGGCAGGATGCAAAAAATGTCGCATTTTTTCCAAAAATTTTTCTTGACATTTTGGAAAAGATGGGTATTATATAGGTGTTAGCACTCAGAGCTTTCGAGTGCTAACCTCAATCCTGTAAATCAAAGGGAAGCGCAATAATCTGCGATCCCCAAAATATTGGAGGTAAGCAACTATGAAGTTAGTTCCCCTTGCAGACCGCGTTCTGCTCAAGCCCGTTGAGGCGATGGAAACCACCGCATCCGGCATCATTCTCTCTACTTCGAATAAAGAAAAGCCTGTGATTTCCGAAGTCGTCGCAGTCGGCCCCGGCGGCCTTGTGGACGGCAACGAGGTAAAAATGGTCGTGAAGCCCGGCGACAAGGTCGTCGTAGGCAAGTACGCAGGCACTGAGGTCAAGCTCGACGACAAGGATTATTCCATTGTCCGTCAGGCCGAGATCCTCGCAATCGTAGAATAATCAGGAGGCATTTGAACTATGGCAAAGATGATTGAATTCGGCGAAGACGCCCGCAAGAAGCTCCAGTCCGGCATTGACCAGCTGGCAAATACCGTTAAGGTTACCCTCGGCCCGAAGGGCCGCAACGTCGTCCTCGGCAAGAAGTACGGCGCTCCCCTCATCACGAACGACGGCGTGACCATCGCCAAGGAAGTCGAGCTTGAGGATCCGTTTGAAAACATGGGCGCACAGCTCGTCCGCGAAGTCGCCACGAAGACCAACGACGTCGCCGGCGACGGCACCACCACCGCCACCCTGCTGGCACAGGCCATCGTCCGCGAGGGTCTGAAGAACGTCTCCGCCGGCGCAAACCCCATGGTCATGCGCAAGGGCATGCAGAAGGCAGTTGACGCAGCCATTGAGTCCATCAAGGCCAACTCTCAGGCCGTCAACGGCAGCGCCGACATCGCAAGAGTCGGCACCGTCTCCTCCGGCGACGAGGAAATCGGCAAGCTGATCGCCGAGGCCATGGAAAAGGTCACCGCCTCCGGCGTCATCACCATCGAGGAGTCCAAGACCGCCGAGACCGGCCTGGACGTCGTCGAGGGCATGCAGTTCGACCGTGGCTATATCTCCCCCTACATGGTCACCGATACCGACAAGATGGAAGCCGTTGTGGACGATCCCTATATCCTCATCACGGATAAGAAGATCTCCTCCATCCAGGACATCCTGCCCATCCTTGAGCAGATCGTCAAGGGCGGCCAGAAGCTTGTCATCATCGCCGAGGATGTCGAGGGCGACGCGCTGAGCACCCTGCTTGTCAACCGTCTGCGCGGCAGCTTCAACTGCGTCTGCGTCAAGGCCCCCGGCTTTGGCGACCGCCGCAAGGAAATGCTCCGCGATATCGCGATTCTCACCGGCGGCACCTATGTTGCCTCCGAGCTGAACATGAACCTGCCCGAGGTGCAGCTGTCCGATCTCGGCCGCGCACGTCAAATCAAGGTCAACAAGGACAACACCGTCATCGTCGACGGCTGCGGCGATCCCGCAGAGATCCAGTCCCGTATCCACGAAATCAAGGCTGCCATCAAGGTCACGACCTCCGATTACGACCGCGAGAAGCTCCAGGAGCGTCTGGCAAAGCTGTCCGGCGGCGTTGCGGTCATCCGCGTCGGTGCACAGACCGAGGTTGCCATGAAGGAGCAGAAGCTCCGCGTCGAGGACGCGCTGAACGCGACCCGCGCGGCCGTTGAGGAAGGCATCGTCGCCGGCGGCGGCACGGCCTTTGTCAATGCGATTCCGGCCGTCGAGAAGCTGATTGCCAAGCTGACCGGCGACGAGAAGACCGGCGCACAGATCATCGCCAAGGCGCTTCAGGCTCCGATCCGTCAGATCGCAGAGAACGCCGGTGTGGACGGCTCCGTCGTCTACGAGAAGATCAAGAGCAGCCGCAAGGTCGGTTATGGCTACGACGCCTACACCGCAACCTACTGCGACATGATCCCCTCCGGCATCGTCGATCCGACCAAGGTCACCAGAACCGCTCTGGAGAACGCAGCGTCCATCGGCGCCTGCGTCCTGACCACCGAGTCCATCGTCGCCGATAAGCCCGATCCCGCAGCAGACGCCGCAGCAGCGGCAGCAGCCGGCGGCGCAGGCATGGGCGGCATGTATTAATCCACAATAACGCCTTTCAACGGCGGACATCTCCGGATGTCCGCCGTTTTTTCTCAAAAAATACCGCATTTTCCGGAAAGTTAGGCTGGAAAAATGCCCAAAGGGATTGTATAATAGGTAGTTAGGGAAATAGACACAGCGATAACAGGAGGCTTGGCGCATGGAATTCGGCACATTTCTCGGCAACGACGCGCTCAAAGAACGCCTTGCATCCGTTCTCGCCAACGGCAAGCTGCACCACAGCTATCTGCTCTGCGGCCCAGCCGGGTCCGGCAAGCACACGCTGGCGCGTCTTCTCTGCGCGGCCATGCAGTGCACCGCGCCGCAAAAGCCCTGTCTGCGCTGCCCGCAGTGCCACAAGGTGCTGCACGGAACGCATCCGGATATCGTCACCGTGGACGACCCCGATAAGAAGGTTCTCCCGGTCAAACTCATCCGTGACGCCTGCGCAGACCTCTATGTCCGCCCCAACGAGGGCGCGAAGAAAATCTATCTCATTCCCCGCGCGCAGGATCTGAACCCGCAGGGGCAGAACGCCCTGCTCAAATGCATGGAGGAGCCGCCTGCCTACGGCGTCTTTCTGCTGCTGACGGACAACGCCGAGCGCCTGCTGCCCACCGTGCGCAGCCGCTGCGTGGAACTTCGCTTGCAGCCGTTGGCGAATGAGATCCTGCTGCCCGCGCTGCGTGAGCGCTTTCCCAACACGGAGCAGGAGACGCTGCGCTCTGCGGCGCTGCGCTCCGGCAGCTATCTCGGTCAGGCAGAGACGCTGCTGCGCGAAAACAGCGCGGCGCTGCTGCCGCAGACCGTAAGCTTTCTGAACGCCTACTGCGCCCGCGATGCTGCGGCGCTGCTGGCCGTTCTCGCCCCCATGGAAAAACTGAAGCGCGAAGCGCTTCGCCCGATTTTGATGCAGTGGCATGATCTGCTCGCCTCGGCTCTGACCGCCCGCGCCGGCCTGCCGCTGCTGCGCCCGGAGTGCGCAAAAATCGCCGCCGCCCGTTCCGCCGGAACCATTCTCGCCGGAATCGACGCATTGAAGGCGGCGCTGCGCCAGCTCGACGCCAACGTCGGTCCCGCGCATATCTGCGGCACTCTCTCGATTCTTTTACAGTAAGGAGCAACTATGGAACCCAACGAAACCCTACAGCCCGAACAGGCGGAGCAGCCGCAGGAGCCGGTCACGGTCTGCGACATTCAGTTCCGCACGAGCGCAAAAACCTATTTCTTTGACCCCGGCGCACTCAAGGTGCGCACCGGGGATGACGTCGTGATCGACACCGCCCGCGGGGCGGAGTTCGGCCGCTGCGTCCGCGGCAACCACGAGGTCCGGCCAAGCGACGTCGTCGCGCCGCTGCGTCCGGTCATCCGCATCGCCACCGCGCAGGACCGCCGCGTGGACGCCGACAACCGTCTGCGCGAAAAGCGCGCAATGGAGGTCTGCCAGCAGAAAATTGCCGCTCTCGGGCTGGAAATGCAGCTCGTCTCGGCGGAGTATTCCTTTGACGGCGGCAAGGTTCTCTTCTTTTTCACCGCCGACGGGCGCGTGGACTTCCGCGAGCTGGTCAAGCAGCTGGCCTCCGTCCTGCGCTCGCGCATCGAGCTGCGTCAGATCGGCGTGCGCGACAAGGCAAAGCTGGTCGGCGGTCTGGGCATTTGCGGCCGTCCCTTCTGCTGCCGCGAATTTCTCGACGATTTCCAGCCGGTGTCCATCAAGATGGCAAAAACGCAGAATCTCAGTCTGAATCCGACCAAAATTTCCGGCACCTGCGGCCGCCTGATGTGCTGCCTGAACTATGAGCAGGCAGCCTATGAGGATCTGCTCAAGACCTCGCCCAAGCCGGAGTCCTTTGTGGATACGCCCGACGGCCGCGGCACCGTCACGGACGTGAATCTGCTGCGTCAGAGTGTGAAGATCCGTCTGGAGCAGCAGCCGGAGACTGTCGTCTGCCACAAAAACTGCGACATCTGCGTCCTGCGCAACGGCAAGGCGAAGAAGACCGATCCCCCCATCCCCGAGGATTACGCCCCCATCTCCGGCGACCCCAAGCGGCGCACCAAGAAGGAAGCACCGCAGCTGACGACCTACCTTGCGCCGGTCGTGATGAAGCAGAACGCCGAGGTCCTCGAAGAGGCGCGCACCAATGCCAGCGAGCTGAACGAGGAAAAGGCAAAGCGCAAGCGCCGCGGCGGCCGCGGTCACAGCAAGCAGCAGAAGCCGCAGGCAGAGCCGCGCACGCCGCAGTCTGCGTCCGCGGCGCCGAAGCGCACAGAGCCCGCGCCCGCAGCGTCCAAGCCCGCATCCACGGCGCTCAAGCGCACGGAGCCGAAGCTCCAGTCGGAGTTTATCGCGCGTACCTTCCCGATCAATTCCCCGAATGCAAAGCGTCCGGAGCAGAAGCCCAAGGGCAATAACAACAAAAAGCGCCGCTACCACCGCCGCAAAAAGAGCAGCGACCGGCCAGAAGAATAATTGAAAAAGCAAGCTCCGCACGGCTTCTGCCGCGTGGAGCTTGCTTTTTTTCAAGGGCCGGTTGCAAGTAATGATTCAAATTTATACTGCACCCGTAGGGACACGGCGTGCCGTGTCCGCAGAGCGCACCCGCAAATTCTGATTGCACCGCTGAATCAGGAGTACGGCTCTGCACCAGGTTCTGATTCCCTATTCTCCGAAGTATTCCCGGATGGTCTGCATTCGTTCGCTCTGCGCGACATGGAAGGGGCAGCGGCGGTCGCAATGGCCGCAGCCGATGCAGTCGCCTGCCCGCTTTTCCAGCGTCAGATAGTGCTCCTTCGCAAGGCCGTCGCCCAGCAGGGCAAGGTCATAATACTTGTTGATGAGCGCGATGTCCAGCCCGGCGGGGCAGGGGTGGCAGTGCTTGCAATAGACGCACTTGCCCATGCTTTCGGCGGGCGCAAAGCCGCTGATGCAGGAATAATCCCGTTCCTCCGCGGATGCGCCGAAGAAGCCGAGCACCTCGCGCAGCTCCTTCTCGCTGCCGTAGCCGGGCAGAACGGTCAGCACGCCCGGCTTGTCCAGCGCGTACTGGATGCACTGGAACTTGCTCAGCGCCGTGCCGAAGGGGGACTGCGCCGCGTCGAACAGCTGGCCGCCGCAGAAGGGCTTCATGACAGAGATGCCGACGCCCTCCTTCTGACAGCGGCGGTAGAGCGCATTGCGCTCCTCACTCTCGCCGATGCCGAAATCGCCCCTGCCGTAATCATAGACGGGGTTGATGCTGAACATCACCATGTCCACGATGCCCATATCCAGCACCTTGTGCACCAGCGCGGGCGTATGGGAGGACAGGCCGATGTGGTGCACAACACCCTGCGCCTTCAGCTCGCGAATATAGTCCAGCACGCCGTTTTTCCGGTAAACCTCCAGATCATGCGCTTCATCCAGGCAGTGAATGAAGCCAAAGTCGATGTAATCCGTGCGCAGGTTTTCCAGCTGCCAGGCGACCGAGCGCTTGATCTCGCTGAGCTTCGTCGTCCAGCCGTACTCGCCGGAGGTATAGTCCGCGCCGAAGTGCACCTGAAGATAGACCTTGTCGCGGATGCCCTCGAGCGCCTTGCCATAGGCGCGGAAGATCGCGGCATGACCGCCGGCCATATCGAAATAGTTGACGCCTGCGTCCACCGCCGCGCGGACCGTCGCAATGATCTCCTCCTCCGGCCGTGCGCCGATGACGGAGGAGCCCATGCCGAGGACGCTGATGCGTTCGCCGCCGTGCGGCAGAACCCGGTATTCCACGCTCATTCCTCCGTTTCGCGGACGACGGCGGTGCCCTCGACCAGATTTGCGGTCACGAGGGTACCGTGGATGGCCATCTGGCGCTCCAAAAGGTCTGTCAGGATGACCATATCGCCATCGATGTCGATCTGCATGACGTTCGGCATGGCGACGGTCTCCGGAGAGATTTTATTTTTATAAACCGTGGAAAGGCACATAGCTGCGCGCCTCCTTTACTTCAAAGATGCCAGAACAGCGGACAGGCGCAGATTGCCCTTTTCAAACTCGGACACTGCGGCAAGCACCTGCTCGGAGGCGGCGGCATTGCCCAGCTCGCCCAGCTTTTTCGCCAGACCTTCGAGCTCGCGGGCGTGCGCCGCATTGTGGTTCACCATGTACTGCATCAGCGCGAGCGTCTCCTGCATGGGGTCGCAGCCGCCGCAGGTATGGCAGTCGTGCTCACAGTCGTCGTGATGATGGTGCTCGTGGCCGTGCTCGTGCGGATGCGCGTGCTCGCCGTCCTCGTGGTGATAGCGCTTCTGATCGATCATAAAAATACACGCTCCTTTGCGTTTTTTTCTATTATACCCCGTTTTTTTTCGCTTGTCAAATCCCCGAAACGCAGGCTTGCTTTTTGCGGAAAAATACGCTATAATAAATATTAATTTGCGCATACCGAGGTGATTTCCCTTCGTGAAAAAAATCAGAAAAATGTTTGACCGCACACTGATTCTCTATCTGATCATCGGTGTTTCCAATTTTATCATCTGCACCGGCCTGATGTTCCTGCTCTACAACGTCGCCGGCTTCAGCGAGCACACCGCGCCCATTGTCAACTACGGTCTTGGCAGTCTGATCTGGTATCTCGCCTGCCGCTTCATTCTCTTCCCCGGCAGCAAGACCACGCCGCGGCAGCTGCTGCGCTTTTTGATCGACATCGTCGTGTGCTACCTGCTGTCTTACTACGTCGTCGCACCGCTTTGCGGGCACCTGGTGCTGAAGTCGAAACGCATGACGCAGCTGTTCTCCTTCGGCGGCGTGGAAAACATCGAGGGCAACTGTGAGATGTCCATCGGCGCCATTGCCTATGCGCTGCTGAATTACTTCGGCCAGCGCTATTACGTCTTCTCCAACCGCATGGAATATCACCGGAAGAAGCATAAAGAGCACACACAGAAGCAATAATGCACCAAATAACACAGAAAACCAACGTCCCCGCAGGGAATCCTGCGGGGACGTTTTGTTGTCACGCGGCTTCAAGATCGAATTATCGGTAGGAATACGGATCCTCGATGGGCAGAAGCTCGGCCTCGCCCGTGCCGATGGCCGATTTGGGGAGGTAGTGCGTGATTTTCCGACTTGGAAGATTGCTGAAAAACAGAACGTCCTCTGCGGCGTATAAAAAGTCGCCGTTTGGCGGCAGGGAAACCTTTGTACATAGTTGATAATCTCGCGAAAGAATCGTAAAACGGTTCTCTGCGATTCCTGTCTCGTCAGCGTCATTGTCCCATGTGACAAAATAAATATAGTCCTCCCCATAATATGGAACACCACCATAACAGTCAAAATGCAAGCGTTGCTGCATTGTGCCGGTGGAACAGTCATGTTCGCAGAATTCCTTTGCGCGGCTGTCGAAGTAGTAAACCGTGTTCCCGTCGATTCTCAGGCCGAAATTGTCTTCCGACCAATCCATAAATTTGCGCATTGTATTCGCTTTTGTGTCATAGCTTTGCAAAATTTGTTCCTTCGACGCATTTTCGTCGATTGCCAAAAAATAAACATTTTCATTTTGCGCTGTAAATCTGCTGAAATCTATCCTGTCTTTGCCCGAAAGCGACTCGAATAAGCGTTCGGTCTTTCCAGTTTCCAGAGATAGGCCGAAATAGAAATCTGAGGTATTCTTCACCTGATAAAATATGTAGCCATTGTGAAAATTGAACCGATACGAGCCGCCCTCGCTGCCGTTCGCGTCCAGAGGCAAAACGATTTCTGTAACTTCTTTGTGGTTGCTGCCGTCCAAATCCATCTGGACAAACGATTGCATGTCTGCTTCGAGTACCGCGCTGTAAAGGTGCCCGTTCCAGTAGCCGATGGCGCAGCCGCCGTAGGCGTTGCAGTCCCTCCCACCATGCGGGCAGTCTGGCTTGCTGCACAAAAAGTAAAACGCGGGATGATCCTTTACGGAAACATAGATCATTTTGTCATAAAGATAGTAATAGCAATCTGCCGTTTCAATGAAAAATTCATACCGGTCTTGTTGGCGGAATGAGGCCGGGTCGGGCAGGTTAGAATTGTTGTTTTCTCTGGAAGTAGACGGCGTGGTGCATGAAGATGCTGCCAACAGTGTTAGAATACTAAGAAGGATTGTCAAAAACTTTTTCATATTGTTGTTTTCACCTATAGTATGATGGCCCCATTTGCTTAAGGCAAATGGGGTCAGGAAAGGATCAAGTTGCAGTCAAAGGAATAGTAACTACCTTTGCCGTTCCAATATAATACTCTGCATTTAAGTACGTAAAAGCCTTAAATCCCGTCGTCGGCATATTGGATACAAAGGTATTCGACTTTCCTCGAATAAAATAAGTGTCAGAATAAGACTTGTTGTCTGTTTTCGTATAGCCAAAAGTGCCACTCATCATAATTGTCGGAGTTGAATTTTTGTATTCCATCTCTACATAGCATTTGCTTTTGGTTACTTGACCGTAGCAACGGTATCTGTAGCCATTGTACAGTCCTTCATAGCTTTCGCTTTCCGCAGAAGCGAAAATGCAGATGCATGACAGGAGCAGGGTGAGGGTGAGCAGGGCGGACAGGATGCGTTTGAATTTCATAATTTTTCCTCCATTTCTTTTTTACAATTTTCTACAGATCGGGGACGTTGGTGGTGAACGAACATTGCCAGGGTCATCTATATCAATTGCCGGGGGAAAACGTGTTATTTTGCACTGTCACCTTCTTTGTATTATTTACACTCTCAGGATAGCATGATTTCATTCGTTTGTCAATCGTTTATCGATATAATTTACAAATGAATCCATTGATTTCTAATACTTTTATTCAATATGATAATCCGCCAACCGTCTCCTGCCCTCATAATACAGAAAATCCAAACAATTCTCCGTAAATATTCCTGAATTTACATCAATTACAGATTCTTTTGCGCTATCTAAATAGGAAATACTCGATTTGTGAGCAAATGCAATAAAACGCGGAATTATGCGCATGCATGCTCTGCCGCGCCCGGCGCAGGAACCTGCCAAAATTTCAGCGCGCCATCAAATTACCGCGTATGGGCGGCGCGACAATCCTCCCGCGTTGCCTTCTCCCCTGCCGCACAAATTTTTTTAAAAAACTCTTGCATTTTGGAAAAAAATCGCTACAATAATATCGACACTACGATGCTGCAGGGAGTAGGAACAGTGCGTTAAGTACCGGTCGGATGGGAGGTTGCCGCCGGGCGAAGGAGATTTGCGTCTCCGCGATACTGTTACCGCAACCGCCTGAGCAAGATGTCCCTGTCATTCGGGGCATAGCATCGTGCATATTTTCAACCTCCTCCATTTCTTTTAGGAGGATTTTTTTATGTCCAAAAGCACCCGTTTCCCCGTCGCACGCATCGCAATCGATGCCGTCCTCATTGCACTCTACTTTGGCCTGTCCTGGGCTTCCGTTGAGGTCGCCGGCATCAAGCTGACCTTCGTGGGTCTGGCGTCCATCATCGCCGCCATGGTCTACGGCCCGGTCGACGGCTTCCTCGTCGGCTTCTTCGGCGCCTTCTGCGAGCAGATGCTCAAGTATGGCTTCACCGCGACCACGCTTCTGTGGCTGCTGGGACCGGCCATGCGCGGTCTGGTCGTCGGCTGCGCCAAGCTGATCTTCAAGAAGTCCATGGCCACGGAAAATCTGCTGAAGAATCACCGTCCGTATGTGTTCTTCGCCGTCAGCATCTTCGCAGGTCTGCTGGTTTCCACGCTCAACACGCTGGCATACTACGTGGACGCAAAAATGTTCCACTATTACACCTATGAGCTGATCTTCGGCGTGTTCTGGCTGCGCATCCTGCTGGGCGCCGCAAGCTCTCTGCTGATGGCGCTCGTCACGCTGCCGGTGCTCGCGGGGGTGCAGCACACAATTCTTGTTCCAAAGAAGGTAAGATCATGACCTACCAGGAAGCGCTTTCCTACATCCATTCCATCAGCTGGAAGGGCTCCGTTCCGGGACTTTCCCGCACGAGCGAGCTGCTCGACCGCATCGGCAACCCGCAGAACAAGCTGAAATTCATCCACATCGCCGGCACCAACGGCAAGGGCTCCACGGCAGCCATGCTGGCCTCCATCTTCCGCGCCGCGGGCTATTGCACCGGCCTTTACACCTCGCCCTTCATTCTCTGCTTCAACGAGCGTATGCAGGTCAACGGTGAGATGATCTCCGACGAGGAGCTGGCCGAGATTACCGAATTTGTCCGGCCGCACGCCGAGGCGATGCAGGACCATCCGACGGAGTTCGAGCTGGTCACGGCCATCGCAATGGAATATTTCATGCGCCACAAGTGCGAGATCGTGTCGCTGGAGGTCGGTCTGGGCGGCGAGCTGGATTCCACCAACGTCATCGCCACGCCGGAAGCCTCCGTTATCTGCAACATCGGCCTCGACCACACGGAAATTCTGGGCGACACGCTGGAAAAAATCGCTGCCACCAAGGCCGGTATCATCAAGGGCGGCAACGCCGTCATCTATCGCGGCAAGGAAAGCGTCGAGCAGGTCTTCGAGGACGCCTGCGCCAGAACCGGTGCACTCCTGCACAAAGCCGATTTCGACGGCATCCGCCTCAAGCATGCCGACTTCACCGGTCAGGTTTTTGATCTGGGCGAACGGAAGAATCTGGAAATTCCCCTGCTGGGCGAGCACCAGCTCAAAAATGCCGCCGTCGTTGTCGCAACAGTAGATGCACTGACAGCAAAGGGCTGGCACGTCTCCGAGGAGCAGCTTCGCAAGGGACTGAAAACCGTCTCCTGGCCCGGCCGCTTTGAGCTGCTGCGCAAGGATCCCGTCTTCTTCGTTGACGGCGGGCACAACCCGCAGTGCATGGCCGCACTGGCGAAGAATCTGGAGCAGTACCTTTCCGGCCGCCGCCTGATCGCCCTGACCGGCGTTATGGCCGACAAGGATTACTCTGATATGTATGAGACGATGGCTCCGTATTTTTCCGCCTTCGTCACCGTCACGCCGGAAAATCCCCGCGCACTGCCCGCAGAAAAGCTGGCCGAGATGCTCGCGCACTTTGGCAAGCCCGTGACCGCCTGCGCCAGCGTAAAGGAGGGCGTAGCAGCCGCCATCCGTCTCGCCTCCGGCGAAAGCGATGCCGTCGTCGCCTTCGGCAGCCTCTACATGGTGGGCGATATCCGCACCGCTGCAATGGATCATTGACTTTTCCCCCGCCGGGAGGACTGCTCCCGGCGGGAAATCCTTTTCTGCAGCAATTCTCCCCTGAATTTGCGGACTTTTTGAAAAAAAGGATTGCTTTTTCGCCGCACGTGTGCTATAATATATTCCAGTCTGTGAAGGACGATATTTATTTGGGCCTGTAGCTCAGCTGGGAGAGCAAATGGTTCTTAAAGCGGGCCCTTTTTGAGCGCATCCCCCCATTTTCCGCTTTGTTTCATCGCAATCTTCGCTGCTTCCTCTGTTAAAGCGTGTAAAGTATCAAAAATTTTGTTAAATAGCGTATTCGGGCCTGTAGCTCAGCTGGGAGAGCAAATGGTTCTTAAAGCGGCCCCTTTTTGAGCGCATCCCCCCCCATTTCCCGCTTTGTTTTGCTGCATTCTTCACTGCTTCCCTTGTTAAAACGTGTAAAGCATCAAAAGTTTTATTAAATAGCACATTTGGGCCTGTAGCTCAGCTGGGAGAGCAAATGGTCCTTAAAGCGGGCCCTTTTTGAGCGCATCCCCCCCCATTTCCCGCTGTGTTTTGCCGCATTCTTCACTGCTTCCCTTGTTAAAACGTGTAAAGTATCAAAAGTTTCGTTAAATAGCGCATTCGGGCCTGTAGCTCAGTTGGGAGAGCGTTCGGTTCGCATCCGAGAGGTCGAGAGTTCGAGTCTCTTCAGGTCCACCATAAAACAAACCTCTTTTGTCTACCAAGGCAAGAGAGGTTTGTTCTTGCTTTCAGGGCAAAATACGGAGCAAATCATAGAAAATCGGGCTTTGGAGCGGTCGATTGGCTACTTTGAAGCCTGTTTTTTGCGTTCAGTAGCAAAAGAATACCGAAATTGATGTTGTACGAATAGAATTTCTTTGCTCTGTAAGCAACTACTAAATGTGTTTAGAAGATGGGACTCGAACCGGATATTTGCGAAAAATCCAGTTCAGGTAATGATATAATTACGCATATGTAGGTTTGTCAAACATATTGGACAGCAAACTCTGAAGGAGAGCGCCAGCGGAGGGGCCTCATGGGTAAGTTTGTTGGAACGGCGATTGTGGACGGCGAGTTGCTTTGCGAAGTCATCCAGAGAGTAAAACGCATGGCAGGAATAAAAACGCTTCTGATCCTCGCGGTGGCTGCGCTCGACCTTGCCGTTGTGCCGCGGGGTATAGGGGCGGATCAGCTTGTGCCGGATGCCAAGCTCGGCGGCAGTCCGTTCAAACAGCGTCGGCAGGTCGCGCTTGCTGTTGGAAAAACGGTTGGTAAACTCAAAGCCGTTGTCCGTCTGGACACATTCCACTTGTATGCCTCTGCGGGCGTACCACGCCCGCAGCTTCCGCAGGAAATCGGCAGAGGAATAGGTGGACTGCTCCGGATAGGCGGCAAGAAAGCGCAGACGCGTGAACTCGTCGATTGCGGTGTATTGGAACAGGCGAAGCTCCGGGTCTGTAATACATTTACGAGGTACGACCTTCACGTCCACCTGAACGCGTTCCCCCGGATGGGACATTTGCTCATAAGGCTTTGGTTTGTATGTTTTTTTCGACTTTTCGGCGGGAAACAGCCCTATTTTGCGCATCACGCGGAACAGACTTTCCGGACAGCGGGTATAGCCGCGCTGCCGCAGACGGTGCCAGAGCTCGATCATACCAAGCGTCGGATTCCGGCGGCGCATGTCACGGATGAGCTTCAGCTCGGCCTCCGTGTGCTGGTTTGGATGGCTGTGCGGGCGTCTGGATTGACAGGCAAGGGACGCCACACTTCCATCCCAACGCTGTTTCCAGAAGTAGATGTACGACCGGCTTTTGTTGTACTTCCGGCTGGCGCGCGCGACGCCATATTTTTCTGCGTACTTCATTAGGGATTGACGATACTTCATGTCTTGTGTTATACTCTGATTCATGAGGAATATGGTCTCCTTTTGTCAAGTTGTTGTGTGGTAACTCAACTTTAACACATGAGGCCCTATTCCGCATACCCTTTTTCCCCTTTGTCCAAGATGTATTATAGTTCTACAATCAGCGTTTTTGTTTATATGCAAGTTATTTGAAAAACAGCCTCAAATATGCTATAATATAGGAACTACAAAGCATGATATTGAGCAAAGGAAGTTGAAAATGAATATAAGAAACCACATTGAAAACGGATATCGTGTGATATTAGACACCAATGTCCTTTTAAATATATACAGATATTCACCGGAATTCTCTGAGTTTGCACTTGAGTGTTTAAACGCCGTAAAAGAATATATTGTTCTTCCTGCAACAGTAAAATTGGAATATGATAAGCACAAAAGTGTAGAATTCTCCAAAATGGAAGAGCGCACAAAAGAAGCCAGCAAAGAAACGGAACGCCAAATATCATCAGCTAAAGAAAAAATACTTGTTTCATGTCATGGACTTGAAAGGCTTCAATTTCAAGACATTGATGATTTAAAGGCTAATTTATCAGAAAAATTAGATGCCGTTAGAGATGTACTTGATAATTATTTTGAAGCACACGCAGCCCTTGATCTTATTCAGCACTCGTGGTCTGGAGTTGATTATCTCAGCAATTTTGTATCGGAAATAGATTCTAACGGGCAAGTTATGTCTTCGCCATCACAGGAAGATATTTATCGTTGGTGTGATGATGGCCAAAAAAGATATGATTCTAAGACTCCTCCGGGATATGAAGATGCAAAGAATAAGGATGGCGTTCGGAAGTATAGTGATTTAATTCTTTGGAATGAAACTTTGCGATACGCAAAAAACAAATCAACAAATTTGGTGTTTGTTACAGATGATGTTAAAGCGGACTGGTGGGAATATATAAATGATTGCAGGCGCTTCCATACAAAACTGATTAAGGAATTTGTGAAGACCGGTCAGCAGATTATTCCAATGACCTCACAAGACTTTTTTGCAGAGATTTCTGAAGATTATAGCATAGAAAAGAACGATGCTGTTGAAATTGCTCTTCGTATGACAGACAGTGATTACTGCAGAAAAATTGCAGATAGTGTTTTTGAATCAGTTGAAGAAGAATTAATGTATAGTGCAATTGACTATATCGATGATGATTCGGCTGATATTGGGTCAGAGGGAATTGATGAATTTGAAATTACAGATAATGAATTTGTTAGAGCGGAAAGAATTGCTCGCAACGACAATACAGTTACCTATGAGTTTATTTATAATGTAACCATAGAAGGAACATCTTACGAATATTGGGGAAAAGATGATGATACCAAAGAGATTATTCGCTCCAATGGGAAGGATCATGTATTTGAAGGACAGATTGTTGTTCAAGTAGAACGGGAAGCTGAGGCGTTTTATGATTTTGAAGATGACAATAGTTATGAGACAGCTATTATCAGTGGGGGGAAACTAAAACAAACCTATTCTTCCGAACGATCTGATCCTCCTGGAGAACTGGGATACTGTCCAAGATGTGGTGAGCCACTTAATATCGAAAATGATGGGGGGAATGGATTCTGCATAAATTGCGCTGGAGACTGTGACTAAAAGCGTTGGCTTGGACTTGATTAGAGATGTAAATTTTATGCTTATTATATGATGAATGTGAAATCATCTTAAAAAAGCGGAACAACAAATGAACTTTTATGTTCAAAGAAAGGAAATGATTATGAAAATACCTAAATGGGAATTTGAAAGTGAACTTAGTGCATTAATTGAAGCTGCAAAGTCTGCTTCCAATAAAGAAACCGCAAGAAGATTTTTGATACAAGCGGATAACAAGATTGATGGATACAGCAACATACCATATGAGTTGCAACAGGAATATCGTCAGATGATAGCATCCGCAGAACGGGAATTAGGATTGTAACTATATATTACACGGGTTCAAGTCATGACAGCGAAAACACAAAAACATCTCTATTGTCCTGTCTTCACATAAAAGGAATATAAAAAGGATATGTTCCGCGAAAACCCCGATTTTATCGGGGTTTTTTGCTGCCCAAATGCCGGGATTTCGAGATGCATATGTGAAGATGTAAAACCGTTGTCTTCCCTTTGGGTGCAGTATCGAACTCCCGTACAACCAAATATTCGCAGATGGCGGACAAGCCTAAACTTGTCCGCCGTTTCGCATTTTTCAAGCCCGAAGTTTTGCAAAAGACTTCGGGCTTTTTCTATTTCACGAAAAAGGAGCGATCAAAATGTACTTCACCAGCACGCCATCCCTCAACAGCATGGAGGCCATCATGCAGCGACCGCCCGGTGGAAATCAACGGGGCGGCGGTAGGATCCGTGGGGTATATCCATTCAGCAAAGCGGACTGCGATTGCAGGCTCTGCCTCTACCACAGAAAAAAGAAAGGCTGCTCCATGGAGGTCTGTCCGGTACTGGATTCGGGCTCACCTGCGGCGCAGCCTCTTTTTATGAAGCCATTCATGCGGCATTCGCCGACGCACGACATACGCCGTTTCAAAGACGGCTTTCACATCTCTACGACAGAAAGGATGATGCCCCTATGATTTTTCAAACCGATCTGCACAAACAGCGTTTTGAGGCGCAGAAATTGCACCTGCGAAAACCGGATCACCGCAGCCTTGCTGTGCTGTATCTTCTGACTGCGGATCAGACCTTGTGGTTCAAGACAAGGCGATACTTTTCCGACCGTGGCAAAGTCGATCTGCAGGCGGTGCGCCTCGGCGATGTGTCTACAGACTGCTATGCTCTTTGGAAAGCGGTCAAGGAATTGCAGACCGGTGAGCGGCAGATCTCGCTGTGTGAGCTGGCTGATAGCAGCGTGATCTCAGATTGGGCCTTTCGCCTGATCGTGCAGGCAGTCACAATTGCCCGCTTCGGTGCGGCGGTGCTGAAAGCGGAGGTGCGCCATGCTTAGAGCCATAATCTCATATAACGAACAGACTGCAATTTTGGAGCTGCCCATGGATCGCCTGAGTCTGCAATATGAACTGTCGCAGATCGGTGTCCGCAGGCTGGGCAAGGACATTCCAATCATGGATGAAGAAAATCAGCCGATCTCCGTCAAGCTCTATTCTGAGTCGGACATCGGGCAGAATCTCGCGGTGCTGTTCCGACCATCCCATTCGCTGGAGGACGCCAATGTGTGTGCTCACGCTGTGGTACACGCCAGACCGGAGGTGCAGCATGAGATCGAGCAGAGCATCGTCTATGGACAGTATCACTCGCCGCAGGCGGTTCTGGCGGACATTCAGGCAATGACAGCGGACCTGATCGCCGCAACCGTCAACTACTACTGTCCGCTTCAGGTCCGTATGACGGACGAGGAATACGGCGATTGGTATGAGGTAGACAACGGCTATGCGCTCGACAATGAGCAAGCGATCCGGGAGCTGCTTCAAAAGAAGCAAAACGAGGATCTGAACGATATGGCCGACTACTTTGACGGAAGCGAGTCCGCCAAAGCAAAGATCGTTTCCGCCGTCTGGGATGTGCAGGAGGTAAAAGGGGAACTGTTCGGTGTGATCCGCACCGGATTACGGGAAGTCCTTTCCCCGGCAGAAGAACAGGAATGGATCGACGAACTGATCGGGCAGGCAGCAGACGGCTTCGGCGAGGGGGTGGAACAACGCCCTATCCGTACTGCCGACGGTGAGATTTATGTTTCCTTCTGGAACAGCGGCAGCGACTACTTCATGGAAAATGAAACTGTCTTTCGCCAACGGATGTCAGCCAATCCTAACTTTCAAACAATGAAATTGGGATGAAAAGAGCCGCAGTCAATGAACGATCAATTGTAAACACATGGCGGCGGAGCTGGCGGAACAACAGACAATGCAGGAAGCGCAGGGCTTTGAGATGAAAATGGAACAGGAGGAAGAATGTGTGCCAAACCATGTAACAAATGTGCTGACGCTGCACGGAGGGCCTGAGCAGATCCGAGCCATGCTGGAGGCCATCCAGTATGATGATCTTGGAATCGGATCGGTAGATTTCAACAAGATCATACCCATGCCGGAGAGCCTGAATATCGAGGCGGGCAGTCAGACGAGTACCGGGCTGAAAGCCTATCAGGATTTCATTGAGGTCTACACCCTCGGCGGAACGACCCATCAGGACGATCTGGAGAACATTCCGCGTAAAAGTGAGGACGCTTTCCTTCGGCAGCACTCGGATATTCGTCAAAAGGAATGGAGACTTGGGAAAGCCGCTTGGAACAACATTCGCTTATACGGGGTACCTACATGGTATGAGTGGTGCAACCAGCATTGGGGCACCAAATGGAATTCCTACGGCTACGGTGAGACGAAAGTAGACTATCAGGATGGGGACGCCCTGAGCTTCCTGACGGCATGGTCTGCTCCGCATCCGGTGATGGAAAAGCTGGCGGAGATGTTCCCCGATGTGGAGATCGAGCACGAGTGGGCTGATGAGGACATCGGCTATAACTGCGGCAGATACCGCTATCAGAACGGAGTACGGATCGAAGAATGGTTTCCCGAAACAGAGCGGGAGGCCATTGATCTCGGCTGTGAGCTGATGGGACTGGAACCGCTGGACTATGGGTTTGCCCTGAATGCAGCCGGTACAGGCTATGTCAATCTGGAGGATGATGAATACGAGAAAATCGAGTTGCTCGGTAAAACAGCGCTGTTCTCGAATGCCCGACTGACGGATGCAGACATCCCGGAGGGGTTGTATTGCTACCACCTGCGCCACAGCGATGACGGCGGCAAATTCTGCTCCGTAGAACCACGGGTCGGCGTTAACCACGGCGGCTCTGTGATTCTGAAAGAGCCGCTGGACTTCGGAGAAAGCGGATATATCTTGCTTGACGAAGAAACAAGCCCGAATTTTTTCGGTGAAAAGGAGAATTTCTCCGATTTTCTTTCCGACACCTCTCCGCAGGAGGCCGAGGAAATGAAGCTCTGCTAAAAACCTGAAAATCAAAGAGGAGAATCGCCATGATCAAACTGAAAATCAAATATGGCAACAGTCAGGCTGACCTGCGCTTTCCCTGTACCGAGAAAGAAATGTCTGCGGCGCTTACAAGAATTCACGCCGAGAATATCACGCCGCTGGAACTGTATGTGGCAGAGGTGGTATTTCCCGAAGAACTCAGCTTCCTCCAAGACCGATTCGTTGATCTGGACGAAGTCAACTTCCTTGCCAAGCGGATGGACAGCTTCTTCGGAGATGAGGAATACCGGTTTTATGAGGCGCTGAAATCAGAGGGCTTCGATACTCTGCCCGACCTCATCAATCTGAGTTTCAACCTCAACCGGTATCCTCTGATTCAGGATATCAGTGATATGGGAAAGATCGGCCGAGAATATCTGCTCGCGGTCAATGGCTGCCTGCCTGCGGATGACGCGGACGATCCGAAATATGCAGAATTCGGACGGAAGCTGATTCAATCCGGCAACGGCGTTTTTACCGAACACGGCCTGCTTTTCGTCGACGAGGATACTCCATTCGAAAGGGTTTATGATGGGCAGAACTTTCCGCCGTATGCATATGAGCCAACGCTCTGTTCTTTGCGAGCGGAATACGATGGAAAAACTGAATATCTGTATCTCCCCTGCGAGGACGAAGCCATCGACAAAGCGTTTGCGCGGCTCGGCGCGCCCACGCCGGATGTTGTGGAACTCTCATGGGAGGATCATTGTATCGAAAGCGAAAAATGGGTCGAGCGGTTCAAGGAAATTGCCGCTGAGGAAGGTGTTTACGAACTGAACCGCCTTGCGGCCGCCGTCAACAGTGCAGATATGGAGTTGGAAAAGCTGTGGGTGATTGCGGAATATGCCGAGGCTGAGGATGCCAGGCAGCTCGCACGGCTCGCGAAAAACATTGGCTGCTTTACGGTTATTGAGAACGCAGCCAATTACAGCGATGTCGGCAGGTATGTTGTCAACCATAACGATTGCTATGCCGTTCCACCCGAATTGGAAGATTACTTCGATTTCAAGGCATTCGGAGAGCACATTGCCGAGGAATACTACGGCAAATTTGTCGGCGGTAATTTCATCTATAACGACACCGACACGAGCTTGCTCGACATTTTATATCAGGACGAGCCTATGACGATGAGAGAAATGCAGATGTGACACAGGGAGAAATGTGAATATGGAGAAATCAGAAAAACAGAGGAAGCCTGTCGCGCTCAAGCACCTTGCCGAGTTGAAGCGCTTCATTCGACCCGGCGTTGAGTTTAAGACGCTCAGCCAAAAGTATCACCCCGATCTGGTGGGGCTGACCCGCGTCGTAACTGCGGTGCAGACAGTATGCTTCTATTCCAAAATCAAAGATCAGCCGGACAGCCGCTTTTCGACGGATAATGGCGGCAAAGGCTTCCGGACGGATTTCGCCAAGGCAGATGCCTATATTTTTGACGGTACGACGGTCAAGGTAAAGGATGCGAGGAATAAAGACCGCGGCGTGATCTACGAATTAGAGTTCTACGACAGAGAGCAAACCGTGCAGGAGAACGCGACTATGGACGGAAATGATGAGCCGTTTGACCACACTCTTGATTCCGGTGCTTTGGGTAGTCAGAGCGAGCCGGAGCGGCTTGCACCGCAGATGGAAATGAAATTTTAAAACGCAAAGACATGAATTCGGAGCCTTAAAACAGGACTCAGATTTTGTTTTCTCGCCAAAATATGAAACGAAAGGAAAAATCAGATGTACTTCACCACAACACCGGAGGGCAACCGCATGGAGGCTCTCATGAAAAAGCCGCCGGGGTTCGTCCAGCGCGGCGGCGGTCGGCGCAGGCCGTACCGCTTCACAAAGCAGGACTGCGACTGCCGTTGCTGCCTGCATTATCACCGGAAAAGCTGCACCGTTTCGGAATGTCCGTTTTTGGAGATTCGTCTGGAATGCGGTGCAGCTTCTTTTTATGAGGCCGTCCGTGCGGCGCTCGGTGACGCAGCTAGCGCAGACCTCCGTCTGCGTCTTTCCCAAATCTACGGCAAGGAGAAGAAAACCGCAATGTTTCAAAACAACCGCCACAGAAACATTTTCGAAATGCAGCAGAGGTCTCTGCGTAAACCGGACAATCGCGCGCTCGCAGCTCTGTATCTTCTGACGGCGGACAGCGCACTTTGGAATTGCTGCAAAAGTCATCTGGACGAGCGCGGAAAGCTCAATTTTGTGGCAATTCGCCTCGTCGCGCTTTCTGCGGACGGCTACGCCTTGTGGAAAGCCGTCAAGGAGTTGCAGACCGGCCAGCGGCAGATCTCACTCTGTGAGCTGGCCGACAGAGAGGCCATTTCCGACCGGGCATTTTACCTCATCACGCAGGCTGCCGCTATCTCCCACTTCGGGGCTGCGGCGTTAGGAGCTTTTGAAAGGAACAAGGAGAAGAACACAGATGAAAGATTATGAATTTCTCTATCACGGCTCCGCGCGCGAGGCCGGAGAGAAACATCAGCTCGATCTTTGGCGCGCCAGCCATCGGGCCAATATCGCCTGCCGGGATGCCATCGAGGCGGCCATCCGGCAGAACTTTGACGGGATGCACCTGAAGCCGGACTGCCTAAAACCTGTGCTGGAGGAATACGGCTTCAAGCGCACGGAATGGGTGCTGGCGGCGACCCTGCAGCGCCTTTCGTGGGACGGACGGTTCAGCCGAACAAATAAGCAATGGGCGGCGCAGCTCTGGATTCCTCCGGATGAGCAGCACAACGCGGAATTCACGGTACGAAGCCACCCGGCAGTGCTGGATGGCTTCGTAGATCTCTACCGCGAAGCATATCAGGCACTGGAGTTGTTCGGCCCGGAGCATTGCACCGGCAATCGCGCGGAGCAGGATTATACCGGCAAGGTGCTGGTGCTCAGCCCGGATGTTTTGAAGGAATCCTGCTGGAGCCAGAAAAACCAGCTCTGGCTGGCACACGACGGCTTCGGCTGCCGTCCGAATGCAATTGGCCGCTCGGTGCGCTGCACCTGCCTTGCCGACGGCGAAACGACCCGCTGGAATCGTCATGAGTTTATCGGCGTGTTGGACGACGAATTCCTGCCCGATTGGGCAAAAGAGAGCCTGACGCAGCTCCGGCAGAGGGAGGGCCTGACAGAAAAAATGCACTTTGTGAGCAGTCCATGTAAAAGAAGGAGGGATTTCAAATGACACCACAAGCACTTGCACGACTTCGCAGCCAGTACCCGCCCGGTACGCGCTTGCAGCTTTTGCGCATGAACGATCCATATTGTCCGGTGCCGTCCGGCACGCGCGGTACGGTCCAATGCGTGGACGATCTCGGACAGCTCCAGATGCGCTGGGACAATGGCCGCGGTCTTGCCCTGATTCCCGGTGAGGATGATTTCCGCAAGCTCACCACGGCAGAGCTGGCTGCGGAGCAAAGCACAGCATTGGATGCGCCGAGGCTTTAGGAGGTGATTCCATCAAGACACCCGTGACGTGGATGGGCAACAAAACATCCATCCTTTCCATCTTGTATTCGCTGTTTCCGTTGAATTACGAGCGGTATATTGAGCCGTTCGGCGGGTCGGGCGCGGTGCTGCTGGGCAAGCCCATACCGGACAAATTCGAGGTGCTCAACGATTATAACCGCAACCTCGTCAATTTGTATCGCTGTATGCGCGACCGGCCGGTCGAGTTCATCCGCGCATTGGGCTTTCTGAATCTCAACGCCCGCGACGATTTCAATGTACTGAAAAAATTCTTCCGGAAAGAAGAATTTGACGACGCCTACTTTCAGACGCAGTTGGAGCTGACGGAGGTTTTGCTCCCACCCATTGAAGCACGCGAGATTCGGGAGCTGTACGCCGCGGCGCAAGAGGACTACGACCTGCGCCGCGCGGTCATGTTCTTAAAGCTGCTGCGTTACAGCTACTCCAGCGGCGGAAAATCGTTTGCCAGCCAGCCGTTCAGCATCCGCAGCCTGTTCGGGCTGGTGCAGGCGTTTTCCAAGCGCTGTGAGAATGTGGTGATTGAAAATCAGGATTTTGAAGTCTTGATTCGCCATTACGACCGTGAGAGCAGCTTTTTCTACTGCGACCCGCCATATTTCACGAGCGAATACGTCTACGACTGCGGCTTCGGCTGGGACGACCATCTGCGGCTGCATCGCGCGCTGACCGGCGCAAAGGGCAAATTTCTGCTGTCCTACAACGACTGCCCGGAGATTCGCGGCCTGTATGCGGGCTGCGAATTTTTCGATTTCACGCGGGTCCACAGCATGGTGCAGCGGTATGAAGTTGGACGGGAGTTTCCGGAGCTGCTCGTTGCAAACTACGACCTTTACGAGCGCGAAAAGGCAAAGCCCGACCAACTGACGCTGTTCGAAGAAAAATCATGGAAGGAGCGAATTTTGACATGACACAAACCACACTGACCGTCCCGCCTGAAGTATTGGAGGAGTCGGGCATCGACCTTGAAGCCATCCTGCAATTCACGGCAGAGGACGGGAAAATCACCATTGAGCAGCTTGGCACGCGCCGCTGCGTGGCCTGCCCCTACCGCGAGGACTGCGAGGTGTTCGCATGATGCGGACGCTTCGCATCCTCGGCAAACGCGGCAGGATCACGATTCCCTATGAAATCCGGCAGAGGTTGGGCTTCCGGCCAAACGATGTGCTGTCGTTTCAGATCGTGGACGACCGCACGCTACTTGTCCGGCGAGAAAAGCTCTGCAATTCAACGAGAGGAGGACGACGAATGAAAGAGAATTTACGCATTTTAATGGTCGAGCCGCGCAAAGCGCCGTATGAGGCGAGCGTTCCGCACGAGCTGTCCGCAATTCAGCAGGCGGTCGGCGGCTTGATCGAGGTAGTCAGGAACGGCGACGGCACGCTCCTCGTCTGTAATGTGTAGTTATCGGTTATGCGTAGAGTAAGAGAAAAACGCTCGGTATTCCGGGCGTTTTCCTTTGAACTACTACACATAATCAGAAAGACTTCTTTCCAAATTGTGTTAGCCATTGTAATAAATCTTTGTCCTCCTCCCAAGGCATAGTAGTGTTTGGTGTAAAATTAGGCACTTTTTCCTCAAAAACTTTTCGTTTCATTTCGGCATCAATTCGGGCGTAAACCTCAGTAGTAGAAATATCGACGTGACCTAAGAAGTCACGGATATAAATCATGTTCACACCAGCTCTTAGCAGATGCATTGCCTTAGTGTGGCGTAAACCATGAGGAGAGATTTTCCGCGCACTGCCATCCAATTCAGCTTTAGAAACGTATTTTTTAAGAATATACGTAATCCCATACCGTGAAAGCGCCTCTCCCTTTTTGTTAAAGAACAGGGGCGCTGTCAACGGCTCGGAATTCAAATCAAAGTTCCGAATATACGTATCTAAGAGTGTGCATGTTTCTTTCATTAACGGCACTTGACGAGCCTTTCTGCCTTTCCCGGTCAATGTAACCATAGCAGGATTGGTCAATCGGATATCCTTGAGCTGAAGATCCGTAATCTCTTGGACTCGCGCACCGGAATCATATAGCAATGAAAGAAGTGTTAGATCCCTCAGACCGTGCCGTGTGGATGGATCTGGTTGCGCAAGCAAGGCTTTAAGTTCGTCTTCTGTCAGAAATGGTATGACTGGTTTTTCGTGTTTTTTGGGACGCATAGTAATAATGTCTGTACAGTTTTCAAGATATTCCGGATTTCTGTACTGAACGTAATGAGCAAACGCCTTCATTGCTGCCAGTCTTTGGTTTCGGGTTGTAACAGACACTTTCCTTTGTGCTTCCAACCAATCCAGGAAATCGGAAACGAGATTTCGGTTCAACATCCGCAGTTCAATGCTGTTCGCGGGTACTCCTTTTTCTTCTTGAAAATATAAAAGAAGAAGTTTAAATGCGTCCCGGTAGGAATTGCACGTGTTGGGGCTGACGCCACAAGTCAAGGGTAGATAGGTTGAAAAATAAGCAGTCAGTGCTTTTGTGAAATCAGTCTTCTTCAATTATCTCACCTCCAACGACTGGGATAATTCCCGCAAATGCCGAGTCGAGCTTTTCTGCCAATTCCGGAAATGAAGCAATTGTCAGATGAATATACCAACATGTCTCTCTGTAGCTTTTGTGCCCCAAATATGCAGCAAGCCTTGGAACAATAATCATTGGATCATATCCTTCGGCAAGTTGTTTCTCTAATGTGTGAACCGCAAATGTGTGTCGAAAATCGTGAACACGAGGCCCATTCCCGGTGTGGTGAATATGGCTCAAAAAGAGAAGTTCGCGGAAATTCTGGTAAATTGTACCGTGAGCATAGTGACCATTGGCGGATGGAAAGAACCATTCTCTATCCGAGGGAAGCTTTTCTGTGTATTCTTTTAAATACCCAGTAGTTACGCTTTCCTGTGGGGCTTTCCGTATCAATAACTTTCAAAATCCGATCTATTTCTTCCTCTGTCCATGTTTGTGGAAGTTTGGCTGGAGTTCTTTTGAAGTCAGGGAGCAGAACTGAAAAATCTTGTGCTGTGATTCCATGTAGAGAAAGCCAGTGAAGATATGCACCAACCTGTCGGCATCGCATTCGACGAACATTCATGCAAAAGCTCTCAGCGTTCCTCATGGTTTCTGAAAAGCAGTTAATGGTTTCCTTGTCAATGCTTTCTGGCGTAGCAGTATTGGTTGCTCGAGCTGCTAATAAAAAGATTTTTAGCCCTGATACAGTATTGTCTACCCAAGATTTTGAGTAGTTCTGCTTTTTGCAAAAAACCAAAAAATCTGCAAAGAACAAATCAAAGTCATCGTCATCTATTGCTGTCATGCTGCGGATTTTTCTACGACAGATTTGACCAGTTCTTAAAAATTCATCAAGCACATCCATATGACGTCTTGCTTGTTGCATTCGCTTGTCACATTTTTGAACAACAGCATTTTCGTCGATGCCAAAATAGCGAAACAAAAACTTTTTCGCAGTATCGCGATCATAAAAAGGCGATGCGGAAAAGACTCGGAACTTGTTCCATGTCGCTTTGTAGACACCAATTGTGCTTTTTTTGTAATCGTGGTCTAACAACCACCGTTCGGTTTTTTCCATCAGTTCGATGATGGGAATTGAAATAATTTCTGACATTTTAAAGCCTCCTGTGATTATTGGCAGAGAATCAGCCTCTACGTTATGTAGAGTAGCACAAATTTGTGAACTGCCAATAATCAAGTAGAATCAGGAGATTAGAAAGGAGATAGAGTATATGCTACGCATAACCGATAACTACACATTACAGACGTTATGTGGTGCACCACATAACATCTGAAATGAGGAGGCGAAGCTCATCGGTATGGAGGGCAACCGGCGCATTCCGGGCGACGTGCTAGCCGGGCCGTTTTTCGTCGTGGGCGATGCGGGCGAAACCTTCCGCTCGCTCACGGAGGAGGAACTGGAGCACTATAAAAAACGCTTTGCGGAGATCGAGAACATCTCGCCGCAGGAGGTGCAGGCAGCTACGGGGTTTTTCTTCTGTGCTATGTAAAATATCTCTGGACTTTTCGTGTTTCTACGGTATGATGAAGGAAAGGAGGGCTGCCCAATGAAACGAAAAATTGCCATTTTCCTGCTCTGCCTGCTGCTGTGCGGCTGCACGGCAGTGCAGGACGAAACACGAACACCGGAAATACAGACGGAAAGTCAGACAGAACGAATAACAACACAGCCGGTAAAAGCGCCATCAGAGGCGGCAAAAGTGCAAGAGTCACAGCAAGCAATCATGACCCAAGCGCCTACCGAAGCGCAGACGTCCACTTCGCCGTCTGTGCCAACCCAACCATTGTCCACCTTACCGTCTACGGCGGAGCCAACCGAACCGGTTCCAACCGATTCTGTACCATCCACCGAGCCGACAGAAACGGAGTCGCCGACCGAACCGCCCACCGAGCCAGCCTTCGACATTGACGCATGGGTAAGCTTTGCAAGGGAGTATGCCGTCAGCCTTGGTCTTGTGCTTGACAGCGCGGCCACGTCCTGCTGGGACAACCCCATTCTTGCCAGCGCCCAGAGCCGGTATCTGGAACGTGACCTCAAGGGCGTACTTGAGGATTACGCCAACGCGCCAGACATCTCGCAGGTGTGGATCTGGTCGGAGCTTCGCCCGGACGAGCGCTACGACATTTATATCGGATATGCGTAACAAAACAACAAATCAATCCAAGGGACACACCAGACAGGTGTGTCCTTTTTTCATGAACAGGAGGTACACATGAAAACAAATCTCTGGAAAAGAGCGGCGGCGCTGCTGCTCGCGCTCGTACTCTGCTTCGCCTGCGTCGGAACGGCATCCGCCGCCGAGGACGTGAGCGGCAAGGTCTATCTCATTTCCTACCCGCGCGACGGGGACGAAAACTACCACACGGGAAGCTGGGGCCACGATGCGCTGTACTTCCGCCACGGCTGGAAGCTCTCCGCGTCAGACTATCTCGACGTGCGCGCCATTGGGTCATACGATGCCAACATCTGCTACTGCATCGAACCCGGCGTGATTCAGAACACCGGTGATGCCTTCTCCCGCATGGGCGAGGATTTCTGGGAAAATATGCCGGACTTCAACGACCTTATGACGCCCCAGCAGATGAAGCGCTATATCGGGCGCATCATGACCTACGGCTACACCGGCGGCGTCAGCACGCAGTGGCGCAGCCAGAATGCGGGCGGGGACAAGCTCGCGCATGCTTACGCGACGCAGCTTCTCATCTGGGAGACCGTCGTCGGAGAGCGGGATGCGGACTTCCGGTATGTCGCGCCGACGGACGCAGACGCGGTGCGCGAGGTCATTCGCGACACGCATCCGCTGCGGGAGAAGATTTTCGCGTATTATGACGCGATTGTTTCCAATGTGCAGAAGCACACGAAGGTGCCGTCCTTCTGTGCGAAAAACCTCCGCGAGGCACGGACGGTCACGCTGGAATGGGACGGTAACGCATACTCCTCAGTATTGACGGACGAAAACGGCGTGCTCGAAAATTACACGTTTTCGGCGGACGGCGTCCGCTGTGAGGTGCAGGGAAACAAGCTCCTTCTGACCGCGGAGGATGCGCCAACCGCGCCGGTCACTCTGACGGCAGAAAAGAAAAATTCTTCGAGATGCGGCGTTATCACGTGGACGGACGGCCAATTCGGCATTGGCAACGGGCTTCAGGATCTCGTGACGTATGCGGAAACGGTGAATGACCCGGTGGTCGGCTACCTTAAGGTCGAGGCAGGGCAAGGCTCCGTCAAAATCGTCAAGACCTCCGAGGACGGCAAGATCGCCGGAATTTCCTTTACAGTCACGGGCAATGATTTCTGTGAAACTGCAACGACCGGCGCAAACGGCGAGCTGCAACTGAATGCCCTCGTGCCCGGTGTGTACACCGTGACGGAGAATGCGGCGGAGTTTTACGAGCCCCAGCAACCGCAGACCGTCACAGTAAAGGCGGGCCAGACCGCCGAGGTGGCCTTCTCCAACCAGCTCAAACGCGGCGCGCTGGAGGTGGCCAAAACAGCAGAGGACGGTTTTGTACAGGATGTGACCTTCCGGCTGTCCGGCACGGCGGACTGCGGGCAGCCTGTGGACGTGTGCGCTGAAACGGATGAAACCGGCATCGCAGTGTTCGAGAATATTCCCCTTGGGTCAAATTACACGCTGGCAGAGGTTGCTGTGCCGGAACGATACGTCGAAGTCGCGCCGCAGAATGTCAGGATTGCATGGAACGAGGTCACAAAGTTGACGATAGAAAATCGCCTCGTCTGCGGCAGCATTCGAGGAATCAAGGTAGACGAAACGGACAAGCCGCTCCCCGGCGCGGTGTTCGGGCTGTTCATGGAGGGGACGACGGAGTTTACAAAAGAAAACGCGCTTTCAACGGCAGTGTCGGACGCATCCGGCGCATTTCACTTTGTGGATGTTGTGTTTGGGAACTATCTTGTGCGCGAGCTTGCATCTCCGGTGGCATATGCGCTGTCGGATGAGATCTTCGAGGTGCAGATCACTGAAAACGACACCGTAATTGAACTTGGAAATCTGGAAAACAAGCCCATCACCGGTGAGCTGGAACTCACAAAGCTGGACGTTTCCACTGGAAAGCCTCTGCCGAATGCGGGCTTCCGTATCAAGGATGCGGAGGGCAACACCGTCGTCGAGGGCTACACGGACGAGCACGGCATTGCCCGATTCACGCTTGGCTATGGCGAATACACCTACGAAGAATTCTCCGCGCCGGAGGGCTACCTGCTCGACACCGCGCCGCATGCCTTTTCCATTTCTGAGGACGGACAGATCATCAAGGCCGAGATGACGAATGAAAGAGTCCCCACACCGGAGGTTCCGCAGACGGGCGACAGCGCCAGACTCACGCTCTGGCTCGGTCTGGGCGGCATTGCCCTCGGCGGCCTCGCCGCCTGCGGAATTCTGTACTTCAAGCGCAAAAAGGATGAAAAATGAAAGGATGGTATCATGAATCGAAAAATCTTCCGAATTACACTGTGCGTTTTTCTCGCTACACTGCTCCTCGCCGCCTTCGCCCTGCCCGCCCTCGCCGCAGGAGACGTGTCCGGCGCCATCGAAAGCACCTGGAACGAGGCAAAAACGCAGATTCAGAACGTCGTTAACCATGTTGTTTTTCCTGTCATTGATATGATTCTGGCGATCCTGTTTTTCGTCAAGGTCGCGACATGCTATTTTGAATATCGCAAGCACGGGCAGTTGGAGCTGGCTGCGCCCTGCATTCTGTTCGCCTGCCTCATTTTCACCCTGACCGCGCCGCTGTACCTCTGGTCCATCTTGTGAGGTGCGTGGCATGTTCAGTTGGCTGGGTGACATTCTTGGAACGCTGGGTGAGAGCATTTCCAGCGTCATTTTTGACACCATGCTCCGCTGGTTCTACGATACGATCTACGGCGCGGCGGCTGCGTTTTTAGCACAGATCGGCAGCCTTGGCACCGAGATTTTCGACCTGGATTGGGTGCAGGCATTTGTGCGGCTGTTCGGCCTGCTCGCGTGGGCGCTGTACGCCACCGGCGTGGTCGTGGCGGTGTTTGACGTGGCAATCGAGCACCAGACCGGCAGGGCAAACCTCAAAACGACCGCGCTGAATGTCCTGAAGGGCTTCTTCGCCTGCTCGCTCATTGGAGAGCTGCCCATTGCGCTGTACAAATTCTGCATCACGCTGCAAGGCTCGTTCCTGAACGGCATTGTGCCGCTCTTTTCCGGCAGCGCGAGGGAAACGCTGGCCGAGACCGGCACGGGCGTGCTCGTCGGCAGCTTCTTTGCGGGGAATATCAGCTCGCAGATCGGGCTGGTGCATCTGCTGTGCCTGACCGCGTTCCTCTATTGCTTTGTCAAATTATTCTTTGCGAACATCAAGCGCGGCGGCATCTTACTGACGCAGATTGCGGTCGGCAGTCTGTATCTTTTCAGCGTGCCGCGCGGCTACACGGACGGCTTCAATCAGTGGATGCGGCAGGTCGTGGCGCTGTGTCTGACGGCGTTTTTGCAGACGACGCTGTTGTACGTCGGCCTGTTGACCTTCCGGGTGAACATGTTCCTGGGCCTCGGCATCATGCTGGCGGCAAGTGAGGTGCCGCGCATTGCGCAGCAGTTCGGGCTTGACACCTCGGTCAAGGTCAATATGATGTCCGTCGTCCATGCGACCACCACGGCGGTCAACCTGACCCGCAGCGTCGCCAAAGCGGCGGGAAAGTGAGGGAAAAATGACGCAATATTTATACCCGCAGAACCTCAAGGCCACGGCGAATCTGTGGCTCTGGGGGCTGCGGGATTTTGTGATTCTGGGCGTGGCAGCGCTGCTGTCCATCGTCCTTCTCGTGCGGCTGCGGATGGCCGTGCCGCTGGCGCTGACGCTGTGCTTCGGATTCTTGACGATCCGCTTGGAGGACAGCACGGTGCTGGATTTTCTGATTCATGCGGTGCGGTTTTTCCTCAGCACACAACAATACTTTGAGTGGAAGTGATGAAAATGAAGATTAAAAACCGGCGCTCCGTGCAGGAGCTGCTCGGCCTGCGCGGCTTCACGCGCTACGGTCTTTCCACGGCGCAGGGCGAGCTGCTGTTTTTTCAGGTCGCGCCGACGAATATCTCGGTGCTGTCGCAGGCGAACATTGAGATCAAGATTCGCCACCTCATGATGGTGCTCTCTGCGCTGTCGGACTTGGAAATTACCTGCACGGACGCCTCCGAGTGCTTCGACGGGAACAAGGCATATCTGTCCGCGCGGTTGGAGGATGAACCGAATGCCAAGGTGTGCCGCCTGATTCAAAAGGACATTGCCGCGCTGGACGAGCTGCAATCGGAGATGTCCACGGCGCGGCAGTTTCTGTTCACCGCGCGCTGCAAGAACCTCAAGCCGGAGCAGGTATTCCAAAAGGCCAACGCAGTGGAAAAGCGCATCTCCGAGCAGGGCTTTGAGGTACACCGGATGAAAAAGCCGGAGATCAAGCGGTTTCTGGCGCTGTATTTTGAGGCGAGTCAATACGGAGAGGCCCTGCCGGACATTGACGGCGCGCAGTATTTCGAGGTGACAGATGATGAAACGGAATAGAAGCCTCACGCCCGCGCAGGTGGAGGAAGTTCGCGTGAAGAATTTCTTCGACCAAATTCTTCCGGGGACGATCAAGTTCTTGAGTGACCATTATGTTTTGGGTGACAGCTATCGCTGTGTGTGGGCGGTTCGGGAGTACCCGCCGTCCACGGAGGAACAGGCAATCCTGGCGCAGCTTGCCGATTGCAGCGGTGTGACCTTGCGAATATACCATCGGCTGGTCGAGCCGAATGAGCAGCGGAAGATCATCCAGAACGCCACCCGCCGCAACAAGCTCAAGCGCGGCGGCAGCGATGTGAATGAAACCATCGAGGCCGAGGGAAATTTGCAGGATGTGATCGAGCTGCTGGCCAACCTGCGAAAGAACCGGGAGCCGCTGCTCCATGTGTCGGTGTTCCTAGAGCTGAAAGCCCGCAGTCCAGAAGCGCTGAAGGAGCTTCAGAGTGACGTCGCCATGGAACTGACGCGCTCGAAGCTCACCGTAGACCGACTGACCCTGCGGCAGAAGGAGGGCTTTCTCTCCGTTCTGCCCGTGGGCGCAAATCAGTTCGGAGCGCAATATGAGCGTGTGCTGCCCGCCTCCAGCGCGGCGAATCTGTATCCCTTCAACTTCTCCGGCAAGACCGACCCACAGGGGCTATATATCGGGCGGGACAAGTTTGGGAGCAATGTGCTGGTGGACTTTGACCGCCGCGCCGAGGACAAGACGACCAGCAACATCCTTATTCTCGGCAATTCCGGTCAGGGAAAGAGCTACCTCTTGAAGCTGCTGCTCACGAACATTCGGGAGTCCGGTAAGGCGGTCATTTGTCTGGATCCGGAATCGGAATATGAGGAGCTCTGCGCGTCCCTCGGCGGCTGCTATATTGATTTCCTTTCGGGAGAGTACACCATCAATCCTTTGGAACCGAAAGCGTGGTCAGATGGGCAGGACACCCTCGACCCGGATGCGCCTGCGGCATTCCGAAAGGTCACAAGACTGAGCCAGCACATCGCCTTTCTGAAAGACTTCTTCCGTGCGTATAAGGATTTTTCGGATGCACAGATCGACACGATTGAGATTCTACTTGCCAAGCTGTACGCCCGGTTTGGCATTACCGACAGCACGGATTACAGTCAGAAGAAGCCTAGAGATTTCCCCATCATGGAGGACTTCTACAAGCTGTGTGAGGAAGAATTCTACGGCTACGACAGGCAGAGAAAGTATCTCTATACCGAGGAAACCTTGCAGGAGGTCTGTCTCGGCATCCATTCCATGTGCGTCGGCGCGGAGAGCAAGTATTTCAATGGCTACACGAACATCTCCGGCAGCGATTTTCTGGTGTTCGGGGTGAAGGGCCTGCTGGATACCAACAAGCGCCTGAAAGACGCCATGCTGTTCAACATTCTTTCTTTCATGTCAAATCAGCTTTTAGGTCAGGGAAACACGGTGGCAAGCATAGACGAGCTGTATTTATTTCTGTCTAACATGACTGCAATCGAATATATCCGCAACTGTATGAAGCGTGTGCGCAAAAAGGATTCCTCAATGATTCTGGCCAGCCAGAACATTGAGGATTTTTTGATTCCTGCCATCCGGGAGTACACAAAACCGCTGTTCTCCATCCCGACGCATCAGTTCCTGTTCAACGCCGGGCAGATCAATCCGAAGGAATATATGGACGCTTTACAGGTAGAACCATCAGAGTTTGAACTCATAAAGTATCCCGAACGAGGAACCTGCCTCTATCGCTGCGGCAATGAGCGGTATCTCCTGCAGGTCATTGCGCCGGACTATAAGGCGGCGCTGTTCGGCAGCGCGGGCGGGAGGTGAGGCGGAATGAGCGTGACCGTCGCCGCGGCCTTGAAGAAGGTCGCGGCTGCCGTCCTGACAGACAAGAAAGCCGGAAAGGCCGTTGGTGGCATCGTGCTGGCCGTGATTCTCATTGTGATTTTTCCCATCGTGGGCGTGACCGGCGCACTGGGCAGCCTCGGCAAAGCGGACGCCGCGCAGCTCCAAGCCATCCTCGCGGAGAATCTTTCCGAGCAGGAAATCACAAAGCTGCAAACATTTGAGGACACGATGCGCGCCATTGAAAGCGCCATGAGCGAGGCGGGGTTTGCATCTCGGACGAGAGAAGCACAGGCATTGTATGCGCTGGTACTTTTTGATCGTGCCAGCAGCAGTGAATTCGTGAGCAAGTTGGTTGGCTGCTTCTTCGCAGAGCAGTCCGACGAGCAGCTTCTTGCCAACGTTAACGCGGCATTTGAAACAGAAATACCTACCGAAGATTTTTTGAAACTCATGCAGACCGTGCGGGCGGTGAACATCGACACGTCGCACTATGTTGACCCGTCCACCAAGAACAACCTTGACCTTGTGCAGTGGGCCATTGCCGCAGAAAAGGCCGGATGGGGTTACGTCTGGGGCGCCTGCGGGCAGGTGCTGACGGAGTCCGCGCTGGCCGGGAAGATCGCGCAGTACCCGGACGAGGTTGGCGGTCAGGAGGAATTCATCCGCACGCATTGGCTGGGACGGCGCTGCGCCGACTGCGTCGGCTTCATCAAGGGCTACGGTTGGCTAAACGCTGATACCCATGAGATCGAGTACGGCACGAACGGCATGCCGGACATTGGCGCGGATGCCATGTACGCCAACGCTACCGAGAAAGACACAATTGACACCATTCCGGAGATCCCCGGCCTTGCGGTCTGGCACGAGGGGCACATTGGAATCTACGTTGGAAACGATCAGGTCATTGAAGCCATGGGCACGCGCTATGGCATTGTCCGCACGCAGCTTGCAGACCGCGGCTGGACCCACTGGCTGAAGATCCCGTATATCAATTATTTCGAAACGGAGGAACCTCATGAAAAAGGCAGCGATTACAATCACCCTTGACGAGGCCAAGGCCAACGCCCTGCGCCTGTATCTCGCACAGAAGGACAGCACACCGGAGGCGGAGCTGGAGAAAGCAGCAGAAACGCTGTACGGCAAATATGTGCCTGCGGGTGTGCGGGAATTCATTGAGCTGAACGCAAAAGACAAGACAGCTAAGCCCAAGAAGCCGAAAGCCATGCCGCCTGAACCGGGCGGTGATTCCGCTTGAGAAGCCAGAACTTCGGCATTGAGATCGAGATGACCGGCCTGACCCGCAGCGCAGCAGCGCGGATCATCGCCGGTCACTTTGGTACGCAGGCCACCCATGTGGGCGGTGTCTACGATGCTTACACGGTCCGGGATGAACAGAACCGGCAGTGGAAGGTTGTCCGCGACGCCTCTATCCGCTGCCGCAACGGGAATAACCGAGCGGCAAGCCGGGATTACTCGGTGGAATTTGTGTCGCCCATCTGCAAGTATGAGGACATCCCCGTGGTACAGGAACTGGTGCGCAAGCTCCGGACCGGAGGCGCCAGAGTCAACGACTCCTGCGGCATCCATGTTCATGTGGATGCCTCTGCGCATACGCCACAGACCCTGCGCAACATTGTAAATATTATGGCTGCCAAGGAGGATCTGCTCTACAAGGCACTGCAGGTGAAGGTCAATCGGGAGAACTATTGCCGGAAAGCAGACACCCGTTTCCTTGAAGAACTGAATCACAAGCGGCCCAAGACCATGAACGAGGTCGAGGAGCTGTGGTACAACGGTATGGGCGGCCGGTACAGTCATTACGACGACAGCCGCTACCATGCCCTGAATCTGCACAGCGTGTTCTCCAAGGGCACCATCGAATTCCGGCTGTTCAATTCCACCCTCCATGCCGGTGAGGTGAAAAGCTATATCCAGCTCTGCCTTGCTATCAGCCATCAGGCGCTGGTGCAGCGTGGGGCTTCCTGCGCTAAGACTCATCCGGAAAATGAAAAATACACCTTTCGCACATGGCTTCTTCGCCTTGGGATGATCGGAGACGAATTCAAAACCGCACGGCAGCACCTGCTGAAAAACCTGGAGGGCAACATTGCATGGCGAGATCCGGCGCAGGCCGAAGCGCAAAAAGCCCGGCTTGCCACTAAGCGGTTAGAGGAACAGCAGGCGGCTTTGCCTGAGGCAGAACCGGAAATGCCGTCCGATGAGCAAGAGCAGGATACGCCTGCTTTCACCATGTCGATGGGATAAAGGAGAAAGAATATGAGCAAACGATTGTATGCTGCCTATGGCAGCAACCTGAACATTCGTCAGATGAAACACCGCTGCCCCGGTGCAAGGCTGTACGGGACAGGTGTAATCGAGAACTTCGAGCTGCAATTCAAGGGGAAATCTCACAGTGCATTCGCCACGATCGCCCCCAAGGATGGAGCGTCGGTGCCGGTGGCCGTGTGGGAAATCTCCAAGCAGAATGAGCAGGCGCTTGACCGGTATGAGGGCTATCCCTCGCACTACTTCAAGCAGGATGTCCCTGTGCAGGTGGACGGCAAAGAGGTCACGGCCATGGCTTATGTGATGAATCTGAAGATGGACTTCGGTCTGCCAGCGCCGTATTACTATGACATTGTCCTCGAAGGCTACGAGGATTGCGGACTGAATCCCGCCGCCTTGGAGCAGGCGCTCCGGGAGAGCACCGTGCAGTTTTACGGTTCGCATTGGCGGCAAGCCTTGCCCAATCTTGCGGACGAACCGGAGGAAGTAGAAGCGGAGCTGGACGAAATGGATCCGTTCTATTTCTCGGAGGGAATGCACCTATGAGCCGCAAAGGAGAATTGCAAAAGCAGCTCGGCGACGGCTATATCTATGAGCGCTATATGGATGAGCGAAGTGTCCGGCAACTGAAAAGGCAGCCCCCGGAGGACTTTTCCGAAATGGTCATTACTTCGCTGACGGTCGGTTGCCTGCGTTTGAATGCGGTTGCCTACCGCGCCTGCAAGGAGATGCTTTTCGGATACGACGTACTGGTCAAGGACGACCCGGCGTCGGCCGAGTGGATTCTATATGACAGCCTTTCGGATGCGGTCAGCCTGAAAGAATCGGATATGCTGCGCATTCTCGACGGCGCTGCGAAGCGGCACGGGCTGTCCTATACCGAAAGCTGCTTTACCCGGTTGGATGGGAAAGTCCCACACAAGCCAAAGCCCCGCCCGTAAGCCCCCGTGTGGCTTCGTGTGGAGCTTTCGGCGGAACGGCGGGACGATACCCACCAAAGTGAAAACGCAGCAAAATGGGCGGCTTTGCGGGGGGGCGTGTGCCAAGACGGATACGGCGCCCAATCGGCTGGCGGTCGCCTGCGATTTGGTTGCAGGATAAAGGCGGGTGGCTGTAAACGCCGCCCGCCGATCCACAGCAGCCCGCAATGCGGACTGCGTTCAGGAGTTTTGCGCATTTTGAGCTTTTCCGCTTTAGGTACACCTGTATGAGATATTCTCCGGTTGTGGGTACACCGCCATCCGTAAAACGACCGCAAATCCAAGCGTCTGGAGGTGAACATTCTGAAAGAAAAGAAGATCCGTATCCCTCTGTGGATCTACCCATCAACAGAGGACAAAATATCGAAAAACTATGAGGCCGACAACTGCAAAAGCCCCAGCGAATTCATTGAGAAAGCGATCCTGTTTTACTGTGGGTATCTGGCAAGCACAGAGTA